>CAJMPU010000047.1 GCA_905215505.1 uncultured bacterium | reverse complement strand
GTATTCCGGCAGATATTTGAGAGCACGCTGCGCCAGCGGCGGATCACGGTGGAAACTACCATTGAGCTGTTAAGCATTGAAAGTATCAAACGTTGTGTCGCGGCGAATATCGGTGTCAGTTACTTGCCCCGCTTTGCGGTGGAAAAAGAGCTTGAGAGCGGAGAATTAATTGAATTGCCTTTTGGCGAACAGTCGCAGCCATTACGGCAATGTGCGCACATCATGCTGGAAAAGCGGTTAGCCCGGCGATGCACATTTTTATTCAGTGTGTTGAAGAGTGTTTTTTGCCGGGATAAAAATAATGCCGGGCTTAAACCCGGCATTGAGATTACTCTTCTGTCGTTTGCGGTGGCACGCCCGTTCCGCTTGGTTTACGGCGCTTACCAATATTTTTGGTATCGCGATGGCGTTTTTTCACCCGCGGCTTCTCTTTCTCTTTAGCTTTTTTCTTCTCGGCGCGTTTTGCCAGTACTTTCTTCGATGGCTTGCCGGTCTGCTTCTCGCTTGGTGCACGCGTTTTCGGGCGTAACTCATCAATTACGCGAGCTTTAATTGGCTCTTCAATATAGCGACCGACTTTGCCCAGCAGCAGATGGTCATGGGCTTCTACCAGCGAAATTGCGGTGCCTTTACGACCGGCGCGCGCGGTACGTCCGATACGGTGCAAATAAGTATCGCCACTGCGCGGCATATCGAAGTTAAAGACGTGGCTGACGTCAGGAATGTCGATACCGCGCGCAGCAACATCGGTTGCAACCAGTACGTTTACGCGACCTTCGGTCAAACGCTTGATCGCTTCGTTACGCTTGCCCTGTACCATCTCACCTTCGAGATAGCAGTTGTTGATGCCCGCTTCGCGCAGCCAGTTTGCCAGCTCATGCACACGCTCACGCTTACGCACAAACACAATTGAGCGGGCCGAGGCTATTGCCGCCGGCATTATGGAAAATCGTCGTCACGAGCGCGTCAATCAGATCCTCGAGGAAGAGATCGAGCGTCTTCAGTCCTCTACCGCCAAGCGTACGGGCCGTGCTTATCTGAGCGTTATCGAGGGCGGTACCGCCAGCTTCGCGCCGCTCCGTGCGGAGGCATAACTTCTGCATGGTTAAGATCAATCGAAAATGGGCGGTCGTAACCTGCCTGATGGCGCTCTTGATCTGGGGCAATTCGCTGGTTCCCGGCTCGGGGTCGGGCTCACTGAGCCTAACGGTCATGGAAGCTATCCGCGGTTTCCTGCACGGCGTGGGACTTCCATATGAATGGGTGACCAACTTTGTTGTTCGTAAGTGCGCGCATTTTACCGAGTATTTGGTGCTCGGCATCCTGGCAACGCACGCCTTTGATTTTGAGGGCCGACGCACCTTTGACGTGCTGCTGCCCACGGCAGTGTTCCTGCTGCTGATTCCCTCGATCGACGAGACGATTCAGCTCTTTGTGCCGGGACGCGCCGGCATGATCACCGATGTGATGATCGACTGCTGTGGAGCGGCAACGGGCGTTGTGCTCCGATATCTCTTACGGTCGCTGATGTGCGCCAAAAAGGCCGCCTAAGGACGCATTGTTTGGTCCTAGGCGGCCTTTTTTATTGGAGGGCTTATATGAGGTGTGGCGGCGTCGTTCCATAGGTCGGATTTGCCGGGTGCGCCACGCCCTGTAGGTGCGTCTGTTACTGAAGCGCCTGTGCGCCTAGGGCCAGGCAGCCCATGATGCCCTGCTTGCCCTCGAGGCTGTTGTTGACGATGTAGGTATCGATGTCGTTGACCTCGGGCGTGACGATATAGCCGTTGAGCATCTCGGCGCACTTCTTGCGCGCGAGCGGCACGATGGGGGTGTGGTCGGCCACGCCGCCGCCGATGACGATCTTCTGCGGCGCATAGCACAGGATGAAGGTCATGAGCGCCTGCGCCAGATAGCCGGCGAGCAGATCCATGGCCTCCGGGTCATCGGCCATGTCTCCGGCGCTCTTGCCATCCCAGCGCCTTTTAACGCCGGGGCCGGCGATGAGGCCCTCGAGGCAGTTGTCGTGGAAGGGGCAGGCGCTGTGCGCGCCAATGGTGTCGCGCGGGTCGCGCGTGACCAGGATGTGACCGGCCTCGGGATGCATCATGCCGTGCACGAGCTTACCGCCCGAGAGCACGCCAGCGCCCACGCCGGTACCGATGGTCAGATACACCACGTCAGTGAGGCCCTGGGCGCAACCAAAGGTGACCTCGCCCAGGCAGGCGACGTTGACGTCGGTGTCGTAGCCGCAGGGAATATTGAGCTCGTTTTGGATGGTGCCCAGCAGGTCAAAGTAGCGCCATGCCGTTTTGGGCGTCTCCAGGATCTTGCCGTATTGGGGCGAGGCGGGGTTGACTGCGGTGGGGCCAAAGGCGCCGATGCCCAGCGCGGCGATGCCCTTGTTCGCAAACCATGCGTTGACGGCCTCGACGGTCTCCTGCGGGGTCGTGGTCGCGATCTGCTCGCACTCCAGGACCATACCGTCTGCATAGCCCGTGGCGCAGACCATCTTGGTGCCGCCGGCCTCGAGCGCTCCGATAAGCTGCTCTGCCATAGTATTCCTCTCTGGGACGAGTTGCTCCGTGACTAAAGTATAGCGCTCAAAAAAATAAATGAGGTCGCTATAAAAAGAAACCTCGTGGCCCAACGGGTTCACGAGGTTTCTTTAGTGCCTTTAGTTACTGACCGTCCTTACCCGCGCGGTTCGATTTTATCACGCAGAGACTTGAGGTTCTCCAGTGCCGCGTTAAGCGTCTCGTCTCGTTTGGCAAAGTGGAAACGAATCAGATGGTTGACGGGCTCGCGGAAGAAGCTCGAGCCGGGCACGGCGCCCACGCCCACCTTGGAGGCCAAATCCTCGCAGAAGTCGAGGTCGCTGTTATAGCCAAACTCCGAGATATCCATCATCACGTAGTAGGCGCCCTGCGGCACGTTGTGCGTGAGTCCGATGCTGTCGAGTCCCTGACAGAATAGGTCGCGCTTGGCGGTGTAGAGGTCGAGGACCTCCTGGTAATAGCTGTCGTCGAAGTTGAGGGCGGTGACGACGGCCTCTTGCAGGGGAGCGGCGGCGCCCACGGTGAGGAAGTCGTGAACCTTTTTGATGCGCTCGGTGATTTCGGCAGGAGCGATGGTGTAGCCCAGGCGCCAGCCGGTGATGGAGTAGGTCTTGGATAGCGAGCTGCAGCTGATGGTGCGCTCAAACATGCCGGGCAGCGTGGCCATGTACACGTGCTCGTGGGGCGCGTAGACGATGTGCTCGTAGACCTCGTCGGTGATGCAGTAGGCGTCATACTTTTTGCACAGGTCGGCGATAAGGGTGAGCTCCTCGCGGGTAAAGACCTTGCCGCAGGGGTTGGACGGGTTGCATAGAACGATCGCCTTGGGATCGTTGTCGCGGAAGGCCGCCTCCAGGACCTCACGGTCAAAGTCAAAGGTGGGCGGGTTGAGCGGCACGTAGATAGGCTCCGCACCCGAAAGGATCGTGTCGGCGCCGTAGTTCTCGTAGAATGGCGAGAAGATGACGACCTTGTCGCCGGGGTTCGTGACCGTCATCATGGCGGCCATCATGGCCTCGGTGGAGCCGCAGGTGACCACGATGTTCTCGTTGGGGTTGATCGGCATGCCCATAAAGTGCTCCTGCTTGGCGGCAAGCGCCTCGCGCATGGCCTGGGAGCCCCAGGTGATGGAGTACTGGTGGTAAAGCGGCTTGGGGTCGGTGGCAATGGTGCTGAGGCTATCGAGCAGCTGCGCCGGGGGATCGAAATCGGGGAAGCCCTGCGACAGGTTGACGGCACCATACTTGTTGGAGATGCGCGTCATGCGGCGGATGACCGAATCGGTAAACGCCGCCGTGCGGTTGGAGAGTTCTTTCATGCCTATCCTTTCGAGCATTGGGTGGAGCAAGTTTACTCCTATGGAACCGGTGGGATTTGCTCGAAACGGGCTCGAAAAACTCTTTTCAAAATTCTTGAAAATTGGGGCTTGCATCGCGTGGCGTTCCTTGCAATAATAGTCGAGCGCGAAGCGCACAGGACACGGTGGGTGTAGCTCAGTTGGCTAGAGCGACGGGTTGTGGTCCCGTAGGTCGAGGGTTCGAGTCCCTTTACCCACCCCAGTTCTTGCTTCGTGTCGATATCGGGTCGTTAGCTCAGTTGGTAGAGCAGGGGACTCTTAATCCCAAGGTCCAGGGTTCGACCCCCTGACGGCCCACCACACGATATCTCCTCTAAAGTCCGCCACCACGGACTTTAGCTTTGGGTCGTTAGCTCAGTTGGTAGAGCAGGGGACTCTTAATCCCAAGGTCCAGGGTT
>CAJMPU010000046.1 GCA_905215505.1 uncultured bacterium | reverse complement strand
TCACGAGCGGGGGCTCCTGTCGTTTCCGTGCCCCTGGATTGGGTCATAGTGTCTGCCCGTCCTCAACCTGCGACGTTAGTCATTGGGGACGTTCTTAAACGACTGGTCAAAGGGGACACTCTTGATGCACTTGGCACTTGGGGACGTTCCTTTTGTGCCGGCAGTTTGGGACACTCCTTGCGTTAAGAGGCTGGCGTGCGTCAACCTGTTCTCATTGCAGCAAAAAATCGCCCCGTTATTGGTTGAGGACGGGGCGATTCGTCTTTTGGACTTGTGCAGCCAGGCTTATGCAAAGCGGGCGACGAGCTCCTGGAGCACGTCGGTCATCTTGACGAGCGAACTGACCGGGACGAACTCGTTGACGCCGTGGTAGCAATAGCCGCCGGTGGAAAGGTTGGGGCAGGGCAGACCGCGGAACGACAGCTGCGCGCCGTCGGTGCCGCCGCGAATCGGCAGCACTTGGGGCTCAACGCCGCAGGCAAGGTAGGCTTCCTTGGCAACATCAATAAGCTCGGGATAGTCACGAACGATTTCGGCCATATTTCGATACTGCTGCTTAATCTCGACCGTTACGCGCTCCTCACCCAGACGCTGGTTGAGCATCGAGGCGGCGGCATCAATAAGGTCGAGTTTCTGCTGGAACTTGGCGGCGTCATGGTCGCGGACGATGTAGCGCGCCGTGGCGTGATCGACGGTTGCAGATACGCCCTCAAGGTGATAAAAGCCCTCGTAGCCTTCCGTATACTCCGGGCGCTGCACGTAGGGGAGCAACGCGTTGAAGTCGCAGAACAGATTGCCTGCGTTGACCATACGGCCCTTGGCGTCGCCCGGGTGGATGGACTGGCCCTCAAAGCGGATGGTCGCCTCGGCGGCGTTAAAGCACTCCCACTCCAGCTCGCCGATGGGGCCGCCGTCGACCGTGTAGGCGTACTTGCAGCCAAAGGTATCGATATCCAACAGCTCGGCTCCGTGACCGATCTCCTCGTCAGGGCAGAAGCAAATGCCGAGTGCGGGATGGGGCAGAGAAGGGTCCTGAGCGATACGCGCGACAAGCGACATGATCTCGGCGACGCCTGCCTTGTCGTCCGCGCCCAGCAGCGTGGTGCCATCGCTGCAGACCAAGTCCTCACCCGCGAGGTCGTTCAGGGCGGGAAGCTTGGCGGTACTCATGGCAACGGGCTTACCGTCAACCGTGCCGCAGACCAGGTCGCCGCCTTCGTAGTGTACGATGTGCGGCTTCACGCCGGCGCCCGGTGCAACTTCGGTGGTGTCGAGATGGGCGATCAGGCCCAGGGCGGGCTTGTCCTCAGCGCCCGCACTTGCGGGGATATGCGCGCAGACATAGGCATGCTCGGTCACGTGGGCATCTTCCGCCCCAAGCTCGCGCAGCTCTTCAGCCAGCACGTTGGCAAGGTCAAACTGAACGGCGCTCGAAGGTACCTGGTCGCAGTTTGCATCCTCGGACTGCGTGTTGATCTGGACGTAGCGCAAAAAGCGCTCGAGGACATCGGGGTTCGTGGTGGTGTTTTCCATAAAGACCGCTCCAATCTTGGTCGTCGTGTGCAACAAGAACTCTAGCACGGTATGCCACGGCATACCGCGACGCTTGGATGGGGTAGAATCAGCCATTGAATGCAGAAGGGACGGAAGATCATGGATACGACAAATAGCTCGCGCGAACTACATCTGACGGTGGCGAACGAAGACTACTTGGAGTGCATGGTTCGCATTGAAAGCGAAGAGGGGGAAACCAACGGCGTGCGATCGGTCGACATCGCGCAGCGCCTTGGCGTCTCCAAGGCATCGGTCAATAAAGCGGTTTCGGCGCTCAAGGCATCCGAGCTTGTCGAGCAATCGCACTATGGCAAGGTAATCCTGACCGATCGCGGCCGCGAGGTTGGCACGGCTATCTGGTACCGTCATCGCCTCATCCGCACGTTTTTGGTTCAGGAGCTCGGTGTCGAATTTGAGCGAGCCGATTCCGAGGCCTGCATGATGGAGCATGCGCTATCCGAGGACACGATGAGCCGCTGGCTCGCCTATCTCGAAAAGCAGGGAATCAGCGTCGAGGAATAGCGGGATATATATGGATACGAGTTATTACAACCGCTTTGGTGCCGAGGAACTTACGCGCCGCTTGTCGAGCGAGACCTTGTTGGCGCAGGGCCCCATGGGCAGTGTTCTGTTGAGTGAGTACGACGCCGCCGATATTCCACCGGCGTTTTGGAATCTGGCGGAGCCGCAGACCGTTTCTCGTATCCATCGCTTGTATGTCGCCGCCGGTGCGCAGGTGCTCATTACCAATACCTTTCAGGCATCAAGCTATGCCCTCAAGCACGACCAGATTGCGCCGTCCGTGGCGGAGGTCAATCGCGGGGCCGTCGACGATGCCCGCCAGGCGCACCCTCAGCTGCTGCTGGGCTCGATGGGTCCGATCGGTATTGAGTGGTTTGCCGAGGACTCTGCCGAGTTTCGTGAGATCCGAGGCATTGCGCGCGAACAGGCGCACGCCTTGCTCAATGCTGGTGTTGATGGTCTGCTGATCGAGACGGTGACGTCTATCCGTAATTTGCAGCCCATGCTTGCCGGCGCTCGAGATGCCGCTGACGGCATGCCTGTCCTGGTGAGTTTTGTCGTTGATGACAAGGGCGACCTGTTGGGCGATGGCCTCAACATCGAGGCAGCCGTTTTGTACGCCGAAAAACACGGCGCAAACTCGGTTGGTGTTAATTGCTGTTCGCTTGCGGCCGCGAACGCGGCGGTGCCCAGGATGGTTGCATCGGCGACTACTCCCGTCACGGTGCGTCCCAACGTGGGCGATCCGGTCCAGACTCAGGATGGCCCCGTATGGCACGAGAACCCCGAAGCTTTCGCGCGCGCATGCATCGAATGGAGACATGCCGGTGCCGCAATGGTGGGCAGTTGCTGTGGAACCACGGCAATCACTACGGCAGCGATGGCCGAGGCGCTCGATATATAAAGGGCAAAACCGCTCCATACGGGGCGGTTTTTTTATTGCCTGCATGTCCTCGGCAGCATTTGCCCAAATGGTGAATGCTGGTGCCGGCAGGTTGCCGAGTGTGTATCGCGGGTATACCTCATGCGTACCATGATCCAAACACTGTGAGGTGTCTGCGCGTGTGCGCGATAATTCATTTTGGAACTGACGGTTGGCGCGCTCGCGTCGATGAGGACTTCAATGCCGATAACGTTGCCCGTATCGCCGATGCCGTCGGCGAGTTGTGGCAAAAGACCAATCCGGGCAAAACGGTATATATAGGGTTCGACACTCGGCCCCTGGCGCGCGAGTTCGCTGAGCTTGCGGCGGGTGTGCTAGCAGCGCACGGGCTAGACGCCGTGCTCGCTTCGCGACCTGTTCCGACCCCTGCCCTTACGTGGGCGGCGGCTTATGACGGTGAGGCGTGCGGCGCGCTCATGGTGACGGGGTCCCATCATCCGCAGGGTTATCTGTGTCTCAAGATTCGCATGGGTGACGGCTCGACCGCCAACCAGGATGTCATCGAAGAGCTCGAAGAGACCATGGCTCCCGAGCCAATGGGGATCGAGGGGCAATATCGCACCGCGGATATCATTCCTGACTATATGCAAGCGGTGGCATCGTTTGTCGATGCCGAAGCCATCCGCGCCGCGCACCTGCGCGTGGTTGTTGACCCCATGGGCGGCGCAGCCCAGGGCTATCTAGCCGACTTGCTGCGCGAGCTTGGCGTTGAGGTGCACGAGATTCACGCCGGGCAGGCGCCTGACCAAGAAGATATCTGCCCCGACCCCGTTGAGCCGTGGGTGGACGCTTGCGAGCATACGGTTATCGAGGACGGAGCTTGCGCTGGCCTGGTGACCGACGGCGACGCCGACCGTATCGGCGCGGTTGACGAGCGCGGCAGATATATACATCCGCATCAGATCATGGCGCTCGTTTTGGGCGACTTGGTTCAATTTCGTAATTTGGAGGGGCGCGTCGTCGTCAATCTTTCGTGCTCGACGCTCGTGCGTCGCATTGCCGAGGCGCTTGGCTGCCGCGTGACCGTCAAACCAGTCGGTTTCAAATATATAGCGGCAGAGATGAAGAAGGGTGGCGTCCTCATAGGCGGCGAAGAAGCCGGTGGTATCGGCATCGCCGCGCATATGCCCGAGCGCGATGGAATCCTCGCCTGTCTGATTCTGTGTGAGCTTATGGCAAAGACGGACGCGCCTTTGGGCGTTCTGGTCGACCAACTCGAGGACAGATTTGGTAAGACGAGTTACGGTCGACGCGATTTGCGCCTTGAGGCCGAAGATGCCGAAACGTTACGAACCCTGCTGCCGGGCGTAAACCCCAAGTCGATTTGTGGCAAGGTACCGCAAAACGTTAGTCATATGGATGGCTTGCGTTTAGCATTCGAGGATGATACGTGGCTGCTGGTCCGTCCTAGCGGGACCGAACCAGTGGTGCGCGTCTACGCCGAGGGGTTCTCAGTGGAAGAGCGTGATGAGTTGCTCGATGCTGGCTGTGCTTTAGCTAGGGGAACGTATCCGCTTTAACCATGAGACTGCCTTATATAAAGAGATGCTCGGCGAGCGGTAGTTAACGGCTGGCAAACGTTAGTCGGATCCCAAATTGTGTAGGAAATGTGTACGCCCAGATTCCCGCCCCCGGAGCCCCTCCGGTCTGGCAATATATCTCCTTGCCGCGCGGCCCGGTCGGACCGGATC
>CAJMPU010000045.1 GCA_905215505.1 uncultured bacterium | reverse complement strand
CCTATGACGTTCTGATTCGTAGTCAGACCCTCTATCCAGCTGAGGTAACGCCGCAGCGCAAGACATATAAAACCACTTTAGCTTATTGGAGTCAAGTACAATCTCAAACTTTTTTGTGGAACGCAGTTTTGTCATGCTGCTCCGCATATACCGCCGTTCCCCGTACGATCGATTGGCTTTTCGATCACGTCAAACTTAGCATCAAGTTCCCTCAGGAGTGATCTCACCCGCTGGGCACAATCATAATCGGCAAACGAGATACTCAACATGCGAGCAACCTGGTTAGATGTCCGGACCCCATAGAAATGCTCCAGGGCCACCAGCCCCTCGTGCGCCACAAACGTCTCAACCACATGCGGCGACTCCTCGTAGCACCATTGGGTCAACGGACCCTCGCTCGTCTGTCGAACCACCAGGCCACCCATGCCAGACGGCTCACACGTTACAAGCAGGTACTCCCCGCCCTCGTCGCTCTCAAACAAAACCACCCGATCATCAAACAGCTCCATCGCGTCCCCTTTCTCTCGCTCTTATTTAGCAAAAGCATAGCAGGTAGATTGCTGTATACAGAACAGTTGTTCGTGTGTTTTCTATTGAGCTGTCCGCACGGCATGGTATGGACCTGCGCACGAAATAGGGCGCCCCCGAAGGAGCGCCCTTGCATATCGCCTATGCAGCCAAGTTACGCGACCGGCTCGATCTTCTCGAGGCCGCCCATGTAGGGACGCAGGACCTCGGGGATCGTGATGGTGCCGTCGGCGTTCTGGTAGTTCTCCAGAATGGCAGCCATGGTACGACCAGCCGGCAGGCCGGAACCGTTAAGGGTGTGCAGGTAGCGCGAACCCTTGAAGTTCTCGGGGTCGCGATACTTGATGTTGGCGCGGCGAGCCTGGAAGTCACCGCAATTGGAGCAGGAGCTGATCTCCTTGTAGGCGTTGTAGCTCGGCAGCCAAACCTCGATGTCGTAGGTCTGACGGGCAGAGAAGCCCAGGTCGCCGGTGCACAGGCTAATCACGCGATACGGAAGACCCAGCTGCTGCAGCAGGTACTCGGCCTCGGCGGTCATGCTCTCGAGCTCCTCGTCGGACTCCTCCGGCTTAGCGAACTTGACCATCTCGACCTTGTCGAACTCGTGCTGACGGATGATGCCACGGGTATCGCGACCGGCGGAACCGGCCTCCTCGCGGAAGCAGGGGGTGAAGGCGGTGTAGTGGCGCGGCAGGGTATCGGCGTCGAGGACCTCACCGGCGTGCAGGTTGGTGAGCACGACCTCGGCGGTGGGGATCAGGAAGTTGTCGCCCGAGACGTGATAGGCGTCGTCCTCGAACTTGGGCAGCTGACCCGTGCCGAACATGGTCTGACGCTTGACGACGATGGGCGGCCACCACTCCTTGAAGCCACGGCTCGTGTGCGTGTCCAGGAAGAAGTTGATAAGGGCGCGCTCCAGGCGGGCGCCGGCGCCACCGAGAACGGTGAAGCGGCTGCCGGAGAGCTTGTTGCCGCGCTCGAAGTCGAGGATGTCCAGATCGGCGCCCAGATCCCAGTGCGGCTTAAAATCGAAGTCGAACTCGCGCGGGGTGCCCCAACGACGGCGCTCGATGTTCTCGTCCTCGTCCTTGCCGTACGGCGTGGCCTCGCAAGGGATGTTGGGCAGGTGAGCCATAAAGTCGTACTGCTCCTGCTCGAGAGCAGTACGGCGCTCGGCCAGACCGTCAATCTTCTCGTTGACGGCGCGCACGGCCTCCTTGGCGGCCTCGGCCTCGTCCTTCTTGCCCTCCTTCATCAGGGCGCCGATCTTCTTGGACTCGGCGTTGCGCGTGGCCTGGAGCTCCTCGACCTCGGTGATGACGGCACGACGCTCGTCATCGAGCTCAAAGAACTTCTCGCGATCCCAAGACGTCTGGCGGTTAGCCATGGCGACATCGATGGCATCGGGGTTCTCGCGAACAAACTTGATATCAAGCATTAGATCCTCCGGCGATATACATTCCATTTAGGTTGCAACCTTGTACATGTATGGGCAAGTATATACTTATGAGCGTTTACGACCCAACTCAACTACGCAAGAAGGCACCCAATGGACGCAGTTTTTTCCTTTTTGTTTGGCACCCGCACCGGTTTTGCCATCCTTTTCGCCGGCGGCATCCTGCTGTTTGCGATTCTTGCCTTTGTAATGGAGAAGCGCACCCATAAGATGTATGTCGACCGCGGCCCCAAGTCCGAGGACGAAGAAGACAGCTTCTGGGACTAACTCGCCAAAAAGGGACAGGTTTATTTTGGTCGGTTTTATCTGGGCAAACGCAAGCGCTCCGCAACTGGAATTGAGCCAGTTGCGGAGCGCTTTTCGCTAAAAGGACAAAACAGCAGGAAAAACCTGCCAACATAAACCTGTCCCTTTTTGGTCGGTTTTACTGGAGGGTTGCGTCGATTGCCTTGACTAGGGCGCTGCGCATGCCGGCGTCCTCGAGCGCAACGACGCCCTTGATGGTGGCACCGCCGGGCGAGCACACGGCATCCTTCATCGCCGCAGGATGCTGGCCAGTTGCAAGCTGCAGCTTTGCCGTACCCAGCACCATCTGGCTCACAATGCGATAGGCATCGGCGCGCGGGATACCGTGCTTGACCGCCGCATCGCCCAGGGCCTCGATCGCCATGGCGACGAATGCCGGAGCGCAACCACCCACCGTGCCGCCCACAAACAGCAGGCTCGTATCGAGCTCGACGACAGCGCCAAGCTTACCGAGCAGGTCGAGCACAACAGCACGCTGCTCGCCGTTGAGCGTAGAGGACTTTTCGCAGGCGATGACACCCTCGCCCACCGAAACCGGCGTGTTGGGCACCGTCGAGATATGCGCGACGCCCGGCAGGACCTGCTCCCACTTGGCACTGTCCCAGGTCCAGGCAACCGACAGAACGACCTTTTTGGCAAGAGCATCCTTGAGCGGGGCGAATACCTTCTCAATCATGTACGGCTTGACCGCAGCGACCACGATATCGGATGCGGCGACAACCTCGGCGGCATCGTGGCAAGCGGCCATCCCGCGCGCCTCACAGCGCTCAACCAGTGCGTCGTAGCGACCCGCACAGGCGCACATGTCGCTCGCAGCTACACCGGCAGCGATCCAGCCATCAGCCATAGCGCTCGCCATATTGCCAAAACCGACAAATCCAATCTTCATATCACATAGTCCTTTCAGACACATTCCTCAGAACGAAAGGTATTGTCCCACGCTATTGTTTCGTATTGCCGACCTATTTGTGATACGGCTCGCCACGACTGATCTTGCAGGCACGGTAAATCTGCTCTAGCAGCACCACGCGCGCCAGGTTATGCGGCAAGGTAATGCGTCCAAAGCTGAGCATCTCGTCGGCGCGGGCACGTACCTCATCACTCACGCCGTCCGAACCGCCGATTACAAAGGCAATGTCGCTGCTGCCTCGCAGCATAAGATCGTCGAGCCTCGCCGAGAGCTCCTCACTCGAACGCTCCTTGCCCTCAATGGCCAGCAAGATCACATGCGCTCGAGACGGCAAGGCAGCAAGAATCGCCGCCCCCTCCTTGTCACGCGCAGCATCCACACCGCCCGCCTTAGCCGGGTCGATATCGGCCACCTCGCGGATATCCACCTTGGCATAGGCACCCAGGCGCTTGGTGTACTCAGCGCACGCGTCCTTCCAAAAGCGCTCCTTGAGCTTACCAACACAAACGACGGTGTATTTCACGCGCGCCTACTCCTTCGAATCGTTTTGAACTTTGCCGGCGGCCAGCATCTGCTCGAACATCGAGGCCGACTGCGAAAAGTCGCTCGGCAACACGACCGTCGAGTTTTTGCCCGTACGTGCGAACTCCGTCATCATCTCGGTCCACTGCGTAAACATGAACAGCTGGTTGGCCTCATCGTTGCCAACGCCCGTCTCCTGGATAATCTCGAGCGAATCCTTGATGCCCAGCGCGATGGCCTTGCGCTGGTTGGCGATGCCTTCGCCTGCCTTTTCCATCGCCTCGGCCTCGGCGGTCGCCTCGGTGACGCGCTTGATGCGGTCGGCCTCGGCGAGCTCCTGCGCGGCAGCGCGCTTGCGCTGGGCAGCGTTGATGTCGTTCATGGAGTTCTCAACCTCGGTCGGCAGTGCGATTTTGGTGATGAGCGTCGACACGAGGGTGAAGCCGTAGGCAGCCATCTGCTCGGAAACGGTAGCGTTGACATCCTTGGCGATGTCATCCTTCTTGGCAAAGACCTCATCGAGTGTGTAGACGGGGATGGAGGAGCGCAGGGCATCGGTGATGAAGTCGCGCATCTGGTCGACGGGCTCCTGCAGCATGTAGTAGCTCTTGTAGATGCCCGAATCTGCCGGGCCGGCGCCCATGTCGTAGCTCACGTGGTACTGAGCGGAGACCTCAAGGCCGATGGTCACGTTGTCCTGGGTCTTAACGTCGATGCCAAAACCGTTTTTCATGGTGCGCAGGCTCACCGTGGCGGCCTTGCGGTCGATCACGGGCACCTTCACGTGGAAGCCCGCGTTGACGATACGATTGAACTTACCCAAGCGCTCGATGATCACAGCGTGCTGCTGCTCAACGACGTAGCAGGCGTTGGGGACCAGCAGCAACAGGATGATGATGGGAATCAAAAGGCTGGTAAGGGCGGCGATGATACCGGAAAACAGCATGGTCTCTCCTCTGATAGGAACACGTTGGCATTAGGATACCCGCACGAAGCAGCCACGTGCCACCAACAAGAGGACCCATGGTCAAAAAAGGCCAAATATGAGTACTGTTACCAGTTTAGTAACAGCGTATTTGGGTCAAAATCGCCTCTTTGAACCCAAGGTCTGGTGGCGCGCGCAGACGTGGTGTAAGAGCGTCCCGAGGTCCGTCGCTGCAAGTCC
>CAJMPU010000044.1 GCA_905215505.1 uncultured bacterium | reverse complement strand
ACTTGCAGCGACGGACCTCGGGACGCTCTTACACCACGTCTGCGCGCGCCACCCAGTGTCGCCAACCTGATGCTTAGTTATTCTACATTTGTTTATTATCTTCTTACTTTATGACGCCTCCGAGTCCTAAATTCCTTGATTTTGCTGTTACTGATTTAGTGACAGTACTCATATTTGCCATATTTTGGCCAGGGCATATGATTAACCCCCCATTTTCGACGTGAATTAGACCGGCTTAAGCCCAAAACACGCCCGCAGCGTGTTAAGCAACGCCTCTTGCTTCTTCCTGCGGGCATCGACACGATTCCGGTACCGCTTTCGCATACGCTGGTGCATGCGCCATGCGAGCGCTTCCATCGCTTCCATGTCACAGAGCATTTCGTTGTTGACCGTCGCGACCTCGATTCCCATAGTAATCAAGCCCATGTTGCGCTTTTCATCATGGATACGTCCCCTCCGAGAGGAATGGCCCAGCTCACCGTTGTATTCCAGGTCAAACCGGGCTGCCCCCTGATATGCATCGCAAACTGCATGGGGCATCCCCGAGATTGCCTGCGCACGGTCATCGAACTCGATCTTGTAGTCGGTCTTAAAAGGTCCGCAGGCAAACCCGCCATAGGAAAACGGAAGCGAAAACAGGGCGAGCATGATGCACTCCATGGGCGAGCGCAGGTTTTCTGACAGGTAGGGACACAGACGCAGCAGCTGTTTGGCCACATTCCCCTTGCATGCCGCAAGGTAATCTGCCAGGCGATCGGGCGTCAGCGCCGGCTCGACTTCAAAGTAGCCCACGTCTGCTGGCTGGTCCTTGTCCTTTGCAAGTTTATTCGTAACAGGCGAGGTGTAGGGAGGCAGATACTTCCCGCGGTCGCTCAGTGAAATCTTAGAGCACAGCTCCTGGGCCAGGGCAAACGCCTGGATGCAGCCGACCTCGCGCACAACGGCAACACAAAGGGCCTCGGGAGATAGGCTGTACACCCCCGGTTCCACCTCTAGAATCGAGCCGGCGGGCAACCCGGAACACACGGACCAGTCTACGCCAGGCATGCGGCGGCGCTGCGCCGCAGATCCCACCAGCAAGCACAAATCCTCTTGCACCTCGCCGCTTGCGGCTCCAATTCGCACCAAGTCGGGAAGATAGATGTCCTCGGTCGAGGGCGACGACGTGCGCAGCACACGGCGCTCTTCATCGGGATTGAGGTCCTTCCAGCTGATATAGCCCATCTGCCGGCGCTCGGCGCGCATCATGCGCAGCGCTGAAGCGCCTGTTAGGATTACGGAAGCCGCTAGCTGTTCGCCTGTCGGCTCGTTGCGCCGCTCAATCTTCACTGCCACAAAACCACCCCTACCAAACACGTGCGATAGCAAGGCCATCGACTGCCGCAGCGCCGGCACGCTTGAGCTCCGCCGAGGCTGCTGCCATGGTCGCGCCCGTGGTGATAACGTCATCGATAAGCAGTAAGCGGCGGCCGTGCACGTCCTCAACCGTCTCGTACATGCCTTGGGCACGCTCGCGACGCTCCTCACGACCGAGTTCGCGCTGGTCGCCATGCCCGTACTTGACGAGGGCATCGAGCAGGGGAACACCCGACAGCTCGCAAAATGGGCGCGCAATGGCCTCCATATGATCAAAGCCACGCCGCCGAAACGCTGCCGCCGTCGCAGGCACAAACACCACCGCATCCGCACCGGACAGCACACCTCCGTAGCGATCGGGCGCTACGACCTGGGCATGCAGGGCGGTGTCGTAGAGCAGCTCCGCCAGATACGGCGCCAGGCGTCGCTCGCCCGCGTCCTTGTACGCTTTAATGATGCGCGGCAGCGGATGCGCATAGACGGAGCACGCCAGGCAGCGGTCGAGCGCCTCCGCCATTGCCGAGGACGTGCCCTCGACCGAACACTCAGTGCACAGCAAATCCCCAAACGGGGCGCCGCATCGGGTACAGCTATGACGTGGGTCGATGAGCGTGAGCGCAGCCAGGCAGTCTTGGCAAATAAGCGTACCGGCGCGCTCGCAGCCGGCACATCGTGTTGGCGACAACGCCTCAAGCGCCTCGTGCGCCGCCTGCTCGGCAAACGATAGCGATTCGTCCGCAAACGGTAGGATGCCGGCACCTTGCAGACGGCTCAATATGTTCAGATGGCTCTTCAAGACACAACCCTCCCTACGTTCGGTCGCAGGGAGGGTTGTTGATTCAGCGCTATGATACCCCGATGCGCTCGGGGCAAGGCGAGCAAAATCCGCTCGCGGGCGTTATTCGCCGGCGGGCGGTTGTGGTGCAGACGAAGACGGGGTCGAGCCCTCGCCACCATCCTGGCGCGGCTTGCGGGAACGGCGACGGCGACGGCGCTTTTGGCCCTGGTCGGCCGAGCCCTCGCCACCGCGATCCTCGCGCGGCTCGCGCTCGTCGCGAGCGGCGCCACGCGAAGCCTTAGCAGCCGCTCCCCCGCCATCTCCGGGACGACGGCGCGTGACCTTGACCTCGCCATCCGAGACCTGATCGGCCACGGAGGGCACTGAAGGCTTCTGCTGCGCGCCCGAGGAATGGCGACGGCGCGGACGCGGCGCGCGCTCATCCTCGCCACGTGACTTGCCGCCCTTGTCGGCAGACGCATCGGAGGCCGAGGCGCCCTTGGAAGCGGCACCAGCCTCGCGAGCAGCTGCGGCGCGGAAGGCGTCCTCGCGCTCCTCGCTCGACAGATGACGGCGGCGGCGACGTGTGGGGTTCATGCCACCGCCGCGATTCTGCTGCTGGGGTTGCTGAACCTCGCGCTCGCGAGAGGCGTTCTTGCCCGCGGCTGCAGCCTCGGCAGCATCGCCCGAGCCCGCGCGCTTGCGACGACGACGGCCACCGGCGGCCTCCTCGGCCTCAGGCGTTGCGGCATTGCCACGGCCCTTTCCGCGGCCACGGCCCTCGCCCTGCCCCTGACCGGCGCGAGCATCGGAATCGGCATCGCGACGACGGCGCTTGGGCATCGACGTACCGGCCAGACGGTCGGCGCTCGACAGGCCATCGCCCACGTCGACGCCGTTCTCGCGGTCGAGCTCCATGAGCGCCAGGCGCATCTCGGGCGACTCGATGCGCTCGAGCACGTCGCGCGTCACGCAGTCGGGGCGGCAGTTGCAGCCCTGCTCGGCGGCCTTCTTTTTGCAGCCCTCCGAGCAGGTCATATCGGCCAGGTTGACCTTAAAGACCTTGCCGTTCTCCAGGCGCAGCACCAGCTGCTCACGCGGCGTGTCATATTCCTGAATACGCGCCTTGCCGAGCGGCGTATCGATGAGCGTCTTCTTTTTGGGCGCACGGCTCTTAAAGTCCTTGTACGCTTCGAACTCATAGCGCAGGCAGCACATCAGGCGGCCGCAAACGCCGCTGATCTTGGAGGAATTGAGCGGCAGGTCCTGCTCTTTTGCCATGCGGATCGAGACGGGCTCAAACTGTCCGCCAAAGCGCGTGCAACAGAGCTCCTGGCCGCACTGGGCATAGCCGCCCACCAGGCGAGTCTCGTCGCGCACGCCGATCTGGCGCATGTCGACGCGAATGTGCAGCGTCGAGGACAGATCCTTGACGAGCTGGCGAAAATCGACGCGCTCCTCGGCGGCAAAGTAGAACACGGCCTTCTCGCCGCCAAACAGGTACTCGACGCCGACCGGCTTCATCTCGAGGTCGAGCTCTTTGACCAGACGGCGGAAATCGACCATGGCCTCGTCACCCTGGATGGCCAGGTCGTCGGCAAGCTGCAGGTCGATGTCGCTCGCCACACGCAGCACGGGCTTGAGCGGCTGACCGATCTCGTCTTGCGGTACCTCGAAGGGATCAGCCGTGACCAGGCCGATCTCGGTTCCGCGCTCGGTGGAGCAAATAGCGTAATCTGCCTCGAGGATATCCAGGTCCTGCGGGTCAAACCACAGGTCGCGCGAGGCGTAGGTAAACTTAACGGGTACGACTAACGGCATTTCAGTGCCTTCCTGATATCGAACAGCATGACCTCGATGGCCAGCTGGGGAGTAACGTTTCTGGCGATGTTGCGCTCGGCGGTCGCGACCGCCTCGAGCGCCTGGGTGGCACCCGCAACATTGGTCGCGGCGGCAAGCCGACCGATCGTGTCGCGCACATCCTCGTTCACCACGTCAGCTGCCTCGTCCTGAAGTGTCAGCAGCACGTCGCGCATGAGCGTCCGCGCGCTCGCCAGCGCTTCCATGATACCCGAACGCTCGCGCGCGTTGAGTTCGCGCTTGTTGCGGTCCTCAAGCTGCTTCAATGCTCCACGCGACAGGTAGTCGGCATTTTGCTCGAGTACCTTTTCCTGCGTGGACTTGACCTCGGCGAGCGGCGCCTTGACGGCGACGATGAGCGACTTGGCGCGACTGAGCACGTCGGCCTCGTCGGCGGCAATGAGTGAGTCGATGGCACGGACCATCTGACGGCGGGCATCCTGGCGCTCGGCGCTCTTAAGAAACTCGATGCCGCGTGTGGGGCTTCCCGCCACGGCGACCGCCATGCGGCAACGCGCAGGGTCCTGACCGGTGGCGCGGCTCACGGCCTGCGCGGCGACGGCGGGCGACACCAGCCGAAACAGCACGCACTGGCAGCGGCTCACGATGGTGGGCAGCATCACGTCTGCCGAGGTGCCCAGCAAGATGAACATAACGCCCTCGGGCGGCTCCTCGAGTGTCTTGAGTAGTGCGTTGGCGGTGTTGGCGCGCAGTTGCTCGGCACGGTCGATGATGTAGACCTTGGCCTTGGCGCGAATGGGTGCCAGCGGCACGTCGTCGAGCAGCTCGCGGGTCTGGGCAATAAGGTAGCCCGTGGCGCTCTCGGGCGTGTAATAGTGCACGTCGGGATGCGTATGCCGAGAGACGCGCACGCAACTGTCGCATGCGCCGCAGCCGTCCTGCTCGCACAGGAAGGCTTGGGCGAGCGCCCACGCGGCATCGAGCTTGCCCGCGCCGGGCGCGCCCAAAAACAGGTAGGCGTGCGATGCACGGCCGCTGGCGACGGCATTGGTCAAAAAGTCGCGCACGCGCTCTTGGGTGTCGAGCTTGGCCAGCAGGCTTGCCTGAGCGGGGGCCATGTTACTCGGCCTCCTTGGCAAGCGCGGCGGCGACAGCATCCTGGGGGATATCGAGACCGTACGCGCGAACCTGCTCGACCGTCTTCTCGAAAACTTCCTCGACGGTCGTAGTGGCGTCGATGAGCTTTACGCGGTTTGGCTCCTCGGCGGCAATGGCGCAAAACCCCTCGTAGACACGCTCCTGGAATGCCATGCCCTTAGCCTCCATGCGATCTGCCGCGCCACGGGCTGCCATGCGTAGCGCCGACTGCTCGGGCGTGATGTGGTA
>CAJMPU010000043.1 GCA_905215505.1 uncultured bacterium | reverse complement strand
CTCGTGGAGCGAGCAGGCCTGTAGACCAATAAATCTCACAGCCCGCGCCCGGCCCCCTGTGGGCGAGCAAGCGGACGACAAACACATCTGTCCAACAATTCGTGCGAAACACAATGAAAAACCGTTTGATGTGAGTTAATATAAACAACGTCGTGAATCTGACTCCTGCCGCATGCACGACAGGGGTTAAACACAAAAAAGGAGTCAATTATGGTTTCTGAGAAGGCTACCCTCGTCAATCCGCAGGGTCTTCACATGCGTCCGGCTGGCCTCTTCGCCTCCACCATGGGCAAGTACGCCTGCGACGTGACGGTCGTCACCCCCGAGAAGGAGGTCAACGGCAAGTCCCCGATGGCCCTCATGGCTGCTGGTATCCCCTGCGGTACCGAGGTCGAGGTCAAGTGCGACGGCGCCGACGAGGCCGAGGCTCTGGCTGCTGCCATCGAGCTCATCAAGAGCGGTCTTGGCGAGTAGAACTCAAACGGGTCGCATGTTGAACAATTAAGTTCATACTTGGGGGCGCAGTGATCTGTATCAAGGTAGCTGCGCTCTTTTGTCATGGATATGGCAAAACGCTTTATCACATGACACGGAGAGAGGAATGGGAATGTATCAGGGAGTCAACGCATCCGAGGGTATCGGTATCGGCACCGTCATGGTCGCCGTCGATCCCGACTTGACGTTTGAGCCGCACGAGGTTGCTGATTCGGCAGCAGAGAAGGAGCGTTATCAGGCTGCTCTTTCGGTCTTCTGCGAGAAGACCCAGGCTCAGGCCGACCACATGAAGGAGACGGTGGGCGAGGCCGAGGCCGAGATCATGAGCGGACACATTGTTCTGGCTCAGGATCCGGGCATGACCGACGCCATCAACGCTGCCATTGATGGCGGCACCTGCGCCGAGCAGGCGCTCATGGACACCTCGACCATGTTCGAGAACATGTTCCTGTCCATGGACGACGAGATGTTCCGTCTGCGCGCGGCCGACATCGCCGACATCCGCACCGGTATTCTGGCCGAGCTGCTGGGCAAGGAGGTCGTCGACCTCTCCGTCCTGCCCGAGAACACCGTCGTTGTCGTGCACGACCTTACGCCGTCCATGACCGCCACGATCGATAAGGCTCACGTTGCCGGCATTGTCACCGAGACCGGTGGCCGCACGTCGCACTCCGCGATCATCGCGCGCGCCCTCGAGATCCCGGCCGTCCTTTCGGTCTCTAACAGCTGCACCGCGCTTCGCAACGGTATGACCGTCGTCGTCGACGGTGGCAAGGGTGTTGTCGAGGCCGATCCTAACGAGGAGACGCTCGCTGCCTACACCGCCAAGGCCGAGGCCTTCGCTGCCGAGAAGGCGGCTCTCGAGGCCTTCCGCGGCAAGCCTTCTGTGACAGCCGACGGCATCAAGAAGATCATCGCCTGCAACATCGGTAACCCCGATGACGTGCCCAACGCGCTCGATCACGATGCCGAGGCCATCGGTCTGTTCCGCTCCGAGTTCCTGTTCATGGACTCCGCTGAGCTTCCTTCCGAGGAGGAGCAGTTCAACGCCTACCGCAAGGTCGCCAGCGCGCTCAAGGGTGCTCCGGTCATCATCCGCACGCTCGATGTGGGCGGCGACAAGGAGATCCCGTACCTGCACATGGTCAAGGAAGATAACCCCTTCATGGGCTTCCGCGCCGTGCGTTACTGCCTGGCCAATCCCGACCAGTACAAGGTCCAGCTCCGCGCTCTGCTGCGCGCCAGCGCCTTTGGTGACGTCAAGATCATGATCCCGCTCGTCACCTGCGTCGAGGAGGTCGTGGCCGTCAAGGAGCTCGTCGAGCAGTGCAAGGCCGAGCTGACCGAAGAGGGTCGCAAGTTCAACGAGAACATCGAGGTCGGCATCATGGTCGAGACGCCTGCCGCTTCGCTGCTCGCTGACCGTCTGGCCGAGGTCGCCGACTTCTTCTCCATCGGCACCAACGACCTGATCGGCTACACCATGTGCGCCGACCGTGGCAACGACACCATCTCCAACCTGTACCAGGTGTACTATCCCGCCGTGCTCCGCTCGCTCAAGAACATCATCGAGAGCGGCGTGAAGGCCGGCATCATGGTCGGTATGTGCGGCGAGGCCGCTGCCGATCCGCTGCTTGAGCCGCTGCTGATCAGCTGGGGCCTGGAGGAGTTCTCGATGAGCGCTCCGTCGATCCTGCGCGCCCGCAAGACCATCAGCCAGTGGACCAAGGCCGAGTGCGACGAGCTCGCCGAGAAGGCGCTCGCCTGCAACACTGCCGCCGAGGTCAAGGCGCTGCTCGAGTCCGCAGCTCGTTAATTTGGTATCAGAGGTAACCGCGTGGTTGGAATGGGCCAATCATGCGGCCCTCACATATACAGGGGGTACTGTAAATGTTCTACACGCTAACCGCTAACCCGGCTGTCGACATGACGGTTTCGAGCTCTCCGCTCGAGCCCGACGAGAACGTCCGCACCGGCTCGGCCAGCTACACGGCTAACGGCAAGGGCCTCGACGTGTCCTTCGCCTTTAAGAAGATGGGCGTCGACACCGTCGCGCTCGGCTTCTTCGCCGGCTTCACGGGCAAGTTCATCGTCGAGGAGGTCATGAACCTGGGTTGCCTGTGCCGCCCGGTCTGGACCGACGGTATCACGCGCATCAACACCTACGTCAACGATGGCCAGCACGAGTACGGCATCCTCAACCCCGGCGCTCCGATTACGCCGCAGCACCAGGAGGAGCTCTACAACATCCTGGACACCGCGGGCGACCTTGAGTGCCTGATTGTCTCCGGTTCCGTGCCTCCCAAAGCTACGCCCGACTTCCTGGCTCAGGTCATGGAGCACGCTCAGGCCCGTGGCGCCGACGTCGTCCTGGACCTGTCCTCCGACAAGCTCAAGGAGCTCGCTCACAAGAAGCCGCTGCTCATCAAGCCGAACCATCACGAGATGAAGGCCATCTTCGGTGCGCCGGTCGACACCGACGACGAGGTCCGCGTTGCCATGAAGCTCGCCCACGACGCCGGCGTCCAGAACGTGCTGCTCACTCGTGGTAGCCGCGGCGACGCCTACTTCTCCAACGGCGAGGACATCTGGTACGCCAAGCGTGAGTTCAACATCAAGCTGGTCTCTTCCGTCTGCGCTGGCGATTGCACCCTCGCTGCGTTCCTGCACAAGTGGTACAGGGATCGCGACAACGTCGAGGAGGCCATGAAGCTCGCTATGGCTACCGGCGCCAACGTTGCCGAGTCCGTGGGCATTGGCGACTTCGGTCACGTTGACGAGTACAGCAAGCGCGTTGCTGTCCGTAAGCTCGATCGCAAGTAAGCGAAAAACGACATATTCGTTGTTCTATGGCGCCCCGGTTTTGGCCGTGGCGCCATTTTTGTAAATTGCAAATGAGTGTCAGGGCAAGCGCTCCTGATTTTTTTGCCGAGCCTTGCCGCTTTTCTGCCGCCCTGCACGCGTTCTACACCGTTCGCCGAGTTGCTATAGCCTTTTCACGTGGCGTGGAATATACTTTCATTAACACGTTGACTCGTGAAAGGAACATTCATGATTTACACGCTCACTGCAAATCCCGCCATTGACTACAATATCTCCTGCGACGGCCTGTCCGCCAATACCGTTACGCGCACCCGCAACGCGGTCTACACCCCCAACGGCAAGGGTCTCAACGTCTCGTTTACGCTCGACCACTACGGCGTCGACACCACGATCCTGGGCTTCTTCGCCGGCTTCTCGGGCGAGTTCATCGTTAAGGGCGCCGAGGCCCTTGGCGTGCCCGTCAAGCCCGTGTGGACTGACGGCATCACGCGTGTCAACGTGTTCCTCAACGCCGGTCCCGACACCGAGTACAACATGGTTAATGCCGGTGCCGCCATTAACGAGGCCAACGAGCAGGAAATGTTTGAGCTTATTGATTCGCTCGACGACATGACCTGCCTGGTCATTAGCGGCTCACTGCCCCCCAACACCTCCGAGGGTTTCCTGGCCGAGGTTCTGCGCCGCGTGAAGGCGAAAGGCGCCGAGTTCGTGCTCGATATCTCGAGCCATCAGCTGGCTGACCTCATTGCCATGGAGCCGTTGCTCATTAAGCCCAACGATGACGAGCTGCTCGACATCTTTGGCATCAAGGTGAGCGGTGGCGACGACGAGTCCGTCAAGCGCGCGATGGCCGAACTGCACGCCAAGGGCGCCAAGAATGTGCTGCTGACCCTCGGCGGCGCCGGCGCGTACTTCTCCAATGGCGAGCACATCTGGTTTGCCAACCGTACCTTTGAGGTCAAGCTGCTATCGACGGTCTGCGCCGGCGACTCCTCGCTCGCTGCCTTCCTGTCCGTGTGGCACGATGCTCCCGAGCGCGTCGAGGACGCCCTGCGCCTCTCGATGGCCACCGGCGCCAACGTGGTCGAGTGCCCGGGTCTGGGCGATTTTGCCAAGGTCGATGAGTATCAGAAGGGCATCGCCATCCGTCAGGTCTGCTAACGCAGCGCACGGACCTTGCATCTTTGCTTTGTAGAGCACCCGTCTCGGATTGCCGAGGCGGGTGCTTTTTCATGTTTGTAGTCGATGCCTTGGGATCCAATCGTGCTTGAAGCGCGTTCGCGTGTGCGCCCGCTCTCATTTCTTGCTAGACTTCTTGGAAACCATCAATCGATATGCCCGCAATTGCAGGAGGCCACAGGAATGTGCAATGTTTCGCTCAACGCTACGCAGCCGTCAGGCGCCTCTCTGTGCGTGTTGCGAGCCCTCGAGGATGCCGGTCTTGAGGCCTGGTACGTGGGCGGTTGGGTACGTGACGCCCTGATGGGACGTCCCAGCCACGATGTCGACATGTGCTGTAGCGGCCTGTGGCAGGAGTCCAAGGCGGCACTCGAGGCCGCCGGTATTGCCGTAGTTGAGTCGGGCATTAAATTTGGCGGCATTACGGCTATTTGCGATGGCGAGCGCATTGAGGTCACCACCTATCGCCTGGACGGCTTCTATACCGACGGTCGTCATCCTCAGAGTGTGGAGCGCGCCGCTTCGCTTGAGGATGATCTGGCGCGCCGCGACTTTACCGTCAATGCCATGGCGTGGCATCCCGAGCGTGGCCTTGTCGACCGCTACGATGGCCAGGGCGACCTGAAGCGCAAGCTCATCCGCGCCGTTGGAGATCCCAAGCGTCGTTTTAACGAGGATGCCCTGCGCATGTTGCGCGCGGTGCGCTTT
Source organism: uncultured bacterium (assembly GCA_905215505.1). GTDB lineage: Bacteria > Actinomycetota > Coriobacteriia > Coriobacteriales > Coriobacteriaceae > Collinsella. The sequence continues at coordinate 1,051 of CAJMPU010000043.1, read as the reverse complement.
GCCTGCCGCCTAGACTTTGTGATTGAGCCCGAGACCAAGTGTGCCCTTGCCGAGTGCGCGCCGCTGCTCGATGCCGTGGCGCGCGAGCGCGTGGGTATTGAGCTTGAGGGCATCCTTTCGACCGGCCACGGGGGAGACGCCATGCTGCGCTACCCCGAGCTCATCTGCGCCGCCGTGCCCGAGTTGGCAGCGGGTTGCGGGTTTGATCAGCGCAGCGTCTATCATGCGTTTAACGTTTACGAGCATATCGCCCGTGTGCTGACGGTGGCGGGGGAGTTGGCGCTGTGCGACGGCTTTACACCCTCAATGAGCCTAATGTGGGCGGCGTTTTTGCACGACGTTTCCAAGCCCGATTGCTTTACGGTCGACCATGCGGGCGGCGGCCACTTTTACGGTCACCCCGAGCTCGGGGCCAAGAAGGCGCGCGCCATCATGGATCGCTTGGCGCTTTCGCACGACTTGGTCCGCGACGTGTGCCTGCTCATTAAGTACCACGACAAGCCGCTGCGCCCCGAGCGCTCCTGCTTGCTCAATATGATGCGCTTGCTTTCGGGCGAGGGCGTCGATACGCCGCGCCTGATGGACGAGCTTATGGACCTTAAGCGTGCCGACACGCTGGGCAAGGCGCCGTCGTGCTTCTATTACGTCGAGACGATCGAAGAGATGCGCTCACTCGCCCATGATTTGTTGGAGGCGGGGGAGCCCTATTCGCTCAAGATGCTTGCTATCAACGGCGGCGACTTGATTCGTGCCGGTGTGAAGCCGGGGCCCGAGCTAGGCCAGCTACTCAACGCCGCCCTCGAAGCCGTTATCGAGGACAACATCCCCAACGATCGCGAAACCCTTTTGGTTCATCTCAACTTGAATTAGCTAATTAGTTGACCTGCGCGTTCCATAACCTGTCGACAATTTTTCGGCAATTTGGAATTTCTTCTTGCGCTGATGTTTTTTGTCCCGTAATATATTTCCTCGCAGCACGGCAGTGCAGATGTCATGTGGCCCGTTCGTCTAGCGGTTTAGGACGCCGCCCTCTCAAGGCGGAGATCACCAG
>CAJMPU010000042.1 GCA_905215505.1 uncultured bacterium | reverse complement strand
CTTCCCCGCCACCTTGAATTGACTAGGACCTCTGCAAAGGGGTCCTTTTCTTTTACCGAGGGCTCCTGCGGAAACTGCATCCCGGAATTTGGCTTCAGAGCGGGATGCGTTTTCCGCTTTGAAGCCGCTTGGGAAAGCGCGACCCGGAATGACGCTGGATTGTGGGTCGAGCTTTCCGGTTGGGTCTGCCAGCGGAAAATGCATCCCATTATTGAGCGGAAAAACGGGATGAGCTTTCCGGTGCGCGTGTGCATCTCGGGTTCCGCTTGCCCGGACATTCCTCCCACTTTCGCGTCACTTTGCAGACCGTTCGGTCGCCTGTCCGCACACGCGGGTATACTCAAAACGATACTTATCCTACGCAATACGATGCGGGTTCGACCTGCATGATCCGAAGGGGGCAGTGATGGAGAGGATACTCGGCGTTAATCTCTCTGGCTGGTTTATTCCCGAGCCTTGGGTGACCCCGTCGCTGTACGCGGCGACCGGTGCATCCAACGCGGCCGAGCTACAGGAGGCCATGGGTACCGTCGCCTATAACGAGCGCATGCGCCGCCATTACGAGACGTTTGTGAGCGAGGACGATTTTCGTCGCATGGCGCAGATCGGTCTCAATGCCGTGCGTCTGCCGGTGCCCTGGTATGCCTTTGGCTCACAGGAGTCCGATGCCTCCTACATATCGGTTGTCGATTACATCGACCGCGCAATTGAGTGGGCTGCCAAGTACGACATCCGCGTGCTGCTCGATCTGGCAACCGTGCCCGGTGGCCAGGGCGATTCCAACGATTCGCCCACCACGCCGGAGGCTGTTGCCGAGTGGCATTCGTCCACCAACGGCCGTCATGTCGCACTCGACGTGCTCGAGCGCTTGGCCGATCGCTATGGCGAGGCCGAGAGCCTGCTGGGCATTGAGCTGCTGGACACGCCGCAGATGAGCGTTCGCAAGAGCCTCTTCACCATGACGGATGGCATTCCTGCTCACTACCTGCGCAATTTCTATCGCGATGCCTACGAGCTCGTCCGTTCGTATATGCCCGAGGATAAAATCGTCGTCTTCTCGTCGTCGGGGCATCCCAGCGAGTGGAAGCATTTTATGCGCGGCGCCAAGTACAAGAACGTCTACATGGACCTTCACCTGTACCATTACCGCGACGAGTATGCGCTCGACATCACGAGCCCTCGCGGGCTGACGACGGCGATTTCGCGTAACAAGCGCGAGCTTAAAGAAGCGATTTCGACTGGGTTCCCCGTGCTGGTGGGCGAATGGTCGGGCGCGGCGATCTTTGCCAACTCGTCGGTTACGCCCGAGGGCCGCAATGCCTACGAGCGCGTGTTTATCGCCAACCAGCTGGCTTCGTTTGCGCCGGCTGCCGGTTGGTTCTTTCAAACGTGGAAGACCGAGAAGCGCATTGCAGCATGGGACGCCCGCGCGGCGCTCGGTACGCTCGAGCGCGGCATGATTGAATAGGTTGATATGACGCAAAACAGCGCCCATACGGGCAAACTCTATGTGGTCGGCACGCCCATCGGCAACCTGGGTGACCTGTCCCCGCGCGTTGGCGAGGCCTTTGCCGCTGCCGATGTCATCTGCTGCGAAGACACGCGTGTGACGTCAAAGCTGCTGATGCACCTGGGCATTTCCAAGCCGCTTGTCCGTTGCGACGAGAATGTGATCGCTAGCCGCGCTGCCGGCCTGGTCGACCGTCTGCTGGCGGGGGAGACCCTCGCCTTTGCCTCGGACGCCGGCATGCCGAGCGTGTCCGATCCCGGCCAGTCGCTGATCGAGGCGGCGCGTGAGGCCGATGTGCCCGTCGAAGTTATTCCTGGGCCCTCTGCTTGCGTCACGGCGCTTGTTTCGTCCGGCATTCCCTGCGAGCATTTTTTCTTCGAGGGCTTTTTGGGCCGAAAGCACGGCGACCGTGTGCGCCGTTTGCAGCGCCTTGCCGTGGTGCCCGGCGCACTCATCTTCTACGAGTCTCCACATCGCATCGTGGCGACGCTCGAGGCCGTGGCGGAGGTCTTTCCCCAGCGTGAGGTTGCCGTCTGCCGCGAGCTCACCAAGCTGCACGAGGAGGTCTTGCGCGGGCCCGCTGACCAGCTTGCCGAGGAGCTGCGTGCTCGCGGCGAGGTAAGGGGCGAGATTGCGCTGGTCATCGCGCCGCCGAGCGAGGATGAGGAGGCCGGTATCGTGCCGGTTGGCGCCGCGGCAGCGGATCCCGACGAGGCCCTGCGCGAGGATATCCGCGCCGCGCTCGAGGAGGGGGAGCCCGCGTCTGCGGTGGCCAAGCGCCTGTCTCAGAAGTATTCGCGCCGCAAGCGCGATGTCTATGCCATAGTGCTCGATATGCAATAGATGGAGGATATCCAGCCCTTGCGCTAGAATCATCCTCTGTATGCAACGTTTTTCTGGAGGACAAACCCCATGGATCAAAGCAAGCCTTCGTTCTTTATCACGACGCCCATCTACTACGTCAACGCCGATCCGCACCTGGGCACGGCTTATTCCACCATCATCGCCGACGTTCAGGCTCGCTATCGCCGTTCCGCCGGCTATAACGTCAAGTTCCTGACCGGCATGGACGAGCACGGCGAGAAGGTCGCCGAGGCCGCAGCCAAGCATGGCATGACGCCGCAGGAGTGGACCGACAGCCAGGCTCCGCACTTCAAGGAGCTTTGGAGCAAGCTCGAGATCTCCAACGACGACTTCATCCGCACCACCGAGTCGCGCCAGCATCATGCCGTGCAGTACCTGTGGGAGCGCATGAAGGAGTCCGGCTATCTGTATAAGGGCAGCTACGACGGTTGGTATTGCGTGCCTGACGAGACCTACTTCACCGATACGCAGGTCCAGAAGGGCGACGAGGAGTACGGCAGCGTTGGCCAGCACCTGTGCCCCGACTGCCACCGTCCGCTTGAGCGCGTGCAGGAGGAGTCCTACTTCTTTAAGCTTTCCGCCTTCCAGGACAAGCTTCTCAAGCTCTATGACGAGCACCCCGACTTTGTCGAGCCTGCGTTCCGCATGAACGAGGTTCGCAGCTTTGTCGAGGGCGGCCTCAACGACCTTTCCGTGAGTCGCACGAGCTTTGACTGGGGCATCCAGGTTCCGTTTGACGAGGGCCATGTGACCTATGTATGGTTTGACGCGCTGCTCAACTATATGACGGCCGTCGGCTACGGTGTCGACACCGACGAGGCGCGTGCCGAGCTGGCCTATCGCTGGCCCGCGCAGTTCCACATCGTGGGTAAGGACATCATCCGCTTCCACTGCGTCATTTGGCCCGCCATGCTCATGGCCATCGGCGAGGCCCTGCCCGAGCACGTCTTTGCCCACGGCTTCCTGACCGTGCGCAATGCCGAGACCGGCAAGGCTGAGAAGATGTCCAAGAGCCGCGGCAACGCCATCGCTCCGCAGGACGTTATCGACATGCTGGGCGTCGAGGGCTATCGCTACTACTTTATGACCGACGTCGTCCCCGGCACCGACGGTGCCATCAGCTTCGACCGCATGGAGCAGGTCTACAACGCCGACCTGGCCAACAGCTGGGGCAACCTCATTTCGCGCTCGCTCAACATGAGCGCAAAGTACTTTGACGGCTGCGCCCCGGCTAAACCGGCGTCTGCCGACGCGTTCGATAACCCGCTGGCAAAGATTGCCGATGGCCTGGTCGACCGCTACATGGCCAAGATGGACGTGCTCGATTACGGCGGAGCCAAGGATGAGGTCATGGAGCTCATCCACGCCGCCAACCACTACATCGAGGACTCCGAGCCCTGGGCGCTTGCCAAGGACGAGGCCAAGGCTGACGAGCTGGCATTTGTGATCTACAACCTGCTCGAGGCCATCCGCATCGCCGCCCACCTGCTGATGCCGCTCATGCCCCAGACTTCTGCCGAGGCTCTGCGCCGCCTGTCCTGTGAGGGCGAGGCCGCGAGCGACGACCTCAAGGGCATTTGCACTTGGGGCCTGCTTGCTGGTGGTCAGCCCGTCGAGAAGGGCGATCCGCTGTTCCCGCGTCTGGCGTAGAGACCGCGCGAGCGCCATATCGGCAATTTGATGTTTAGATGTAAGGGCATGGCCGCAACGGTCCATGCCCTTTCGTTTCAAGACGCCGCCATCATGCTAAGGAGGCAACTATGACAACTTCGCCTTTGGCAAACCCCACGGCAACAAGGGAGCTGCTGGAGGAGTTTGGCCTTGCGACCAAGCACCGCCTGGGCCAAAACTTCCTGATCGACAACCATGTGATCGAACGCATCTGTGAGCTCGCTGAGCTTGCAGGTGACGAGCGCGTACTCGAGGTGGGTCCGGGTTGCGGTACGTTGACACTTGCGTTGCTGCAGGAAGCGGCGTGCGTTACGTCCATTGAGGCCGATCCTGAGCTCGAACCGGTGCTCGACGCCCACGCCGCCGACTATGCCAACTTCCGCTTTATCATGGGCGACGCGCTTAAGGTGGGCCCGGAGCAGATTGAGCAGGCCGCCGGCGGCGAGCCCACGGTATTTGTCGCGAACTTGCCCTATAACGTGGCGGCGACAATCATCCTGCAGTTCTTCCAGACGATGCCCGCGCTCAAGCGCGCCGTCGTCATGGTGCAAAAGGAGGTTGCCGATCGCATTGCCGCAGTGCCGGGCAACAAGACCTATGGCGGCTATACGGCAAAGCTCGGCCTGTATGCGCAGGTGACGGGTCGCTTTGAGGTGCCGCCGCGTTGCTTTATGCCGGCGCCGCACGTGGACTCGGCCGTCGTGCGTATCGACCGTGTTGACGGCGTGGTGCCCGAAGGGCTCGATCGCGACTTTGTGGCTCGCGTGATTGATGCTGCATTTGCCCAGCGTCGCAAAACCATCCGCAATTCCATGAGCGCCAACGGCTTTGCCAAGGACGTGCTCGATGCCGCCTTTGAGGCTTGCGGTATCGCACCCACCACGCGCGCCGAGACGCTTGATGTTGCCGACTTTGTCCGTCTGGCCCAGGAGCTAATCCATGATGCCTAATGCCGAACGTGTGACGTTTACCAAGAAAAAGAAGACGGTTGCTTGTCCCGTGCCCTTGGCACCGCTTGCTGACACGCATGCGCATCTGCTTTCGTTCTGGGGCAAGGAGGTGCCCGAGACGCTCCTGCGCGCCAAGGCCGCGGGCGTCGAGCTATTGGTGACGATGCTCGACCCCATCGCCGACAAGCGCAGTGTGACGGACTATAGCGACTGGCTGACGCGCGAGATTCTGCCGATGCAGGGTATCCCGCAGATCAAGTATCTTGCCGGCGTGCATCCGTATGGCGCGCCGGACTATACCGACAACGTTCATGCACAGGTCGTTGCCGCACTCGATGACCCCTTATGCGCCGGTATTGGCGAAATCGGTCTGGACTACCACATGGATTACGACGACGACATCACGCCGGCGCCCCACAGCGTGCAGATTGATTGCATGGCGCGCCAGCTCGAGCTTGCCGTGTGTCGTAACGTGCCGGTGGAGCTGCATCTGCGTCACGAGGACATGGACCAGGAGCGTACCTCGCACGTGGACGCCTACAACGTGCTTCGTGAGGTGGGCGTGCCCCAGGCCGGTTGTGTGCTGCACTGTTTTGGCGAGGACCGCGCCACGATGGAGCGCTTTGTGGAGCTGGGCTGCTATATCGCCTATGGTGGTGCGGCCACCTTTAAGCGCAACGACGACGTGCGCGAGGCATTTGCGGCAACCCCACTCGATCGAATTTTGTTCGAGACGGATTGCCCGTATATGGCTCCGGAGCCCATCCGCGGTCTTGAATGCGAGCCCGCAATGATCTCCATTACGGCAAACGCGCTGGTTAACGACCGTGTCGATCGCACTGGTGAGGACGCCGAAACAATCGCGCAAGCCGCTTGGGAAAATGCCTGCAAACTTTTTCAAAAATAGTTCTTGCGTTCGTGGTGGCGCTCCGTTATTCTAATTCCTGCACGCGGGCGTGGCGGAATTGGCAGACGCGTACGGTTCAGGTCCGTATGGGGGCAACCCCATGAAGGTTCAAGTCCTTTCGCCCGCACCATTAAATGAAAGAGCTCCCAGCAATGGGAGCTTTTTTGTTATGTGCCCATCGCAGGGACTTGAACCTGCGAAGGAGCGAGCGTCAAGAAAACGCGGAGCGTTTTTAGCGAGCTGGCGAGGACGCCGGCAGGCGGCCGATGCCGGTGCGTATCCGCGAAGCGGATACGCGGACGTCCTTTCGCCCGCACCATTAAATGAAAGAGCTCCCAGCAATGGGAGCTCTTTTACGGGCCGTTTTTGGCAGATTTGACCTATCGATTTTGCGCGGTAGATGCCCCTGTGGTCAAAAAGTGGCAAATATGAGTACTGTCACGAAAATAGAGACATTTCACGAAGCCATTTTTGCTCATTTTACGCAACAGATGTACGCTAATTTGGCTCAACCTTGAGACAAAATGAAGTAATTTCGATGACCTTGGGTAGCGCACAGAGATGTGGTGTAAGAGGCGGGGCATGCCCCGCCTCCGCCCTTTCTTGAAAGGGAGGGGACACCGCCTAGAATTCGTCG
>CAJMPU010000041.1 GCA_905215505.1 uncultured bacterium | reverse complement strand
AAAGGGCGGAGGCGGGGCATTCCCCGCCTCTTACACCACATCTCTGCGCGCTACCTGTCGATCGAGCAGATAAGCTGCCGTATCTCCTCAAGTGTTCATTAAAGGAAGACCTTGATGCGAATAAATCTCATTAAGATCTTCTTTTATTAACGAAAATAATGTAGCTACAACGGTAACAGTACTCATATTTGCCGTTTTTTGGCCACAGTCCTTCGGAGGGTCCTCGAAAATAGTCCCGAGCCGGCACTTGGGGACGTTCCTATAATGCCGGCACTTAGGAGCGCCCCCAGGTGCCGGCACCGCGTCTGCCTGCGGCGGCCGCGCCCCGCTGCGTCGCTTCGCTCCCTTGCGGGTTCGAATCCCTCCGCTTGGCGGCGTTGGCTCGATTTGCTTGACGTGAGGGGCTCTTGGCTGGTGTGGGACGGAGGGATTCCGCGTCCGCCTGGTCGGCGGCCGCGCCCCGCTGCGTCGCTTCGCTCCTTGCGTGCTGCGCTGGAAAACGCTTCGCGTTTCCTCAGCTCCGCACCCTTGCGGGCTCGAATTCCTCCGCTTGCCCACAAGAAAGCGCCCTGGGCCGTTATGGGCTTAGGGCGCTCAGTTTTAATGGCTGGGACGGAGGGATTCGAACCCCCAACAGCCGGCACCAAAAACCGGAGTTCTACCGTTGAACTACGTCCCAATGTGTGGTGTTGCCCAAAAGCAACTCGTCTAGTTTACCTAATCTGCGAGGGCATCGCAAACGCCATCGAGTAGGCGTACGGCGAGCGTCTGCGCGTCGCTGGCCGTGAAGGTGCCGTTGTAGCGCGTCATGCCCGTGAGCTCAATGCGAATGCGAGCCGGCTTCTGCTGCACGGCGACATTGGCGGTGCGGATGCGCTGGGCCAGGTTGTGGCACTCGGCGAGGGCAATCGTGGCGCGTGGCGCGGCGTCGGCGGGCAGCTCGTCGCTTGCGATCTCGAGCACCAGGTCAACGTCGGTTGGGACCTCGGAGTCGCAGAGCATCATGCCGCTGTTGTCGGTCGTTGCCGTGGCGATGTTCCACATGCGCGAAGCAACGCTGCGTGCGATGGGGTCCTCACCGATAACGGCGATCTGGAAGCGCTCGAGCACGTTGGCGGCGCGAGCAAAACCGATGCGGGACTCGGCTTCGGTGACCGAGGGCTTGCCCTCCCACACATGGTGCAGGCGGTTGATGTAGGCGTAGGTGTCCTGGAAGGCCATGCCGTCGGCAAACAGGCCGACATTTTCCTGGAACTGCTGCAGGGCGGCCTCGGTATGCGGACCAAAGTAGCCGTCGTCTTCGCCACAGGCAAAGCCCAAAACGTTGAGAGCGCGCTGCAGGGCCTGCACATCGGCGCCATGGAAATTGGGCATGCGAAGATACAGGGTGCGGTCGCCCAGCTTATACGAGGCGTCGACCAGGGCGCTCCAACAGGGGATATCGACGGCATGACCGGCAGCAAGGCCGCTGTCGAGCCTGAAGGTGCTGACGGCCTGCTCGGTGGTGGTGCCAAAGCGCTTGTCGACAACCTCGGCGTCATCGATTGTATAGCCGAGCTGCAGAAGGCGGGACTGGACGTCCTCGACGGCTGCTCCCTGCATGCCTGTGGTAATAGGTTCCATGAACGAACCCCTTTCGGCGTACCATTCGTACTATTTTGAGCGTGTGTCGGATAGACAACGCGAGACAATTTATAAACATGCACTCAATAGTGTAGCAACTTGTACCCAAACTCGCTGCCCACAGGTTTTATGACCCCCGCTAGTTAAGACGCTCCACAAAGAAATCTGCCATTGAGAGGAAGAGCTCGCACGCATGCGGGTCGAGCTCGACGCCTTCGATAGCGGCCTTGGCCTTAGCGGTCAGGTCGAGCGCATAGGTGTGGGCGTAATCGATGGAGCCGGTCTCCTGGAAGATCTCCACGGCGCGTGCGAGCTGCGCAGGGTCCTCGGTGCCCGAGGAAAGGATTGCCTCGATCTCGTCGTGATAGCGCTCGTCTGACAGGGCATGCACGGCAACGAGGGTGCGCTTGCCCTCGGTGATATCGGTGCGGAAGTCCTTGTTGGCGGCCTCCTTGGTGCCGATCAAGTTGAGCAGGTCGTCTTGAATCTGGAAGGCAAGGCCCGTGTGCAGCCCAAAGGCGCGCAGTGCCTCAATCTGCTCTTCGCTGCCGCCGCCGATAATGGCTCCGGCGGCAAGCGGCGTCGCTCCGCTGTAGTACGCGGTCTTGTGCGTCGCCATGTCCAGATAATCGTCGACCGAAATGTCAAAGCGCTCGTCGCGGACCCAGCCCAGGTCGAGCGCTTGGCCCTCGATGGTACGGACGATCATCTCGGTAAGCTCGTGGAGCACGTGAAGCTTCACGTCTGCGTTGAGTGTGGGGTCGTCGAGAACCGTCTTGGTGACCATGGTGAGCGCCAGGTCACCGCAGTTGATGGCAAGACCGGTGCCCTCGGTAAGGTGCATGCAGGGCTTGCCGCGACGAATCTGCCCGTTGTCGGCGATGTCGTCGTGGATGAGTGCGCCCGACTGAAAGTGCTCGATGGCCGCCGCTGCGCTGCGGGCGCTCTCAAAGCTGCCGCCTACCGCAGTGGCGGCGAGCATGCAGATGAGCGGGCGGTGGCGCTTGCCAGTGTTTGCCGTAAATGCCGAGAGCGGGGTATACAGGTAGCGCTCGATATCGGCGGAAGTCGCCTGTCCGTCAAAGAACGTGGCCAGATAGTCGTTAATCTGGTCAAAGTGCTGGGCTAAAAAGCTGGTAAACGGACTGGACACGGGTTCTCGCATTCTTTGATAGGTTGCATCGTTGCATTATGCAGACAACATATTGCCACATTAGGGCGTCGAGCGCGGCGGTTGAAGACGATTGGTCCATGCGGCCGCAAGTGCGGTAGGGGCTTGGCTAGATAAGCCCAAAGTGTTCGAGCGCGGTGACGACGCCGTCGTGGTCGATGCTGTCGGTGACATAGTCGGCCTTTTCCTTGAGGAAGTCCGGCGCATTGCCCATGGCGATACCGACATCGACGGCGTTCATCAGCGAGACGTCATTGCTGGCGTCGCCGATGCCGTATACGGTTCCGTGGTGGGGATCGAGGGCGTCGAGTACGGACTGGATACCCTCGCGCTTGGTGCATTCGCGAGGCGAAATCTCGGTCACTTCGAGCTCGAGCTCGTTAAAGCAGAGCAGCGGCTCAAACGCTTGATCCTGAGCGATGCGGCTGGCAAGCGACGTGGACATTAAGATCTTGTAGGCGCTGTAATGTTGCAGCTGCGTAATTGCATCGCCCACGGTGCGGGCGTATCCCGGGGCGTCGGGCGCATCGGCACTCATGCGAACGACGCCATTGAGTCCCTCAAAACGAATCACTTCGTCCGATTGCTCAAGAATGGGAGCAAGGCGCTGCAGCATGCCGGGCGTCATCGCCAAATCGCGAATCACGTGTCCCTCAAGTTCGACATAGCCACCCGCGAGGCAGACGATGCCGGTCCAGGGCAGCTCGAGCAGCTTTGGATGGATGCAGCTCAGCGTGCGCCCTGTGCAGATAAACGCCATATTGCCCTTGGCGACAAAATCACGGATGGCTTGCGAGACCGCTTCATTGGGATAGGGGGAGAGGTCTCGCTCGCTCTCGGGAAGCTCTTGTGCCACTCGAGGGTCTTGCCAGGCGAGTGTTCCGTCGATATCGAAGAAGCAGATATCGCCGCGCTTATGGGCTGCGCTGGCGGCAGGGGAGGCCGAGGTGGTGGGCACAAATCCCGGCTCGAGGCCCATGATCTGGTCAAAATGCTCTTTAACGCGGGGAACGGAGATGCCAATAATCACCTGGGCGGTCTTGCCCGTAATGATGAGGCCCTTGGCGCCCACCGCGACAAACGACGCATTATCTGCAACGATGGAAGGGTCTGCGACCTCGACGCGCAGGCGCGTGGCGCAGTTGGTTGCGCCCACGATATTGCCAACGCCACCTAAAAGCTGAATTACCCGCTCGGCGAGGACGTGATCTTGATCGGATTGAATACTGACCTCGCCATTGGGAGATTGCTCTTTGGCAAAGCCGCTTCCCGTTAAACGATCGATTGCCGCGCGATTGGAGACATGATCCTCGCGGCCCGGCGTCTTAAGGTCATAGACCAAGATGAGTGCTCGAAAACTAACAAAAAAGATGAGGCTAAAGGCAAGACCGATACCGAGCGCCAAAAGGTAGGAGCCGGCATGCATTCGCATGAGTGGGATGAAGTTGAAGGCCGTCATTTCCATGAGACCGCCCGAGAAGATGCCGACGATGCCAAAGAAGTTCATGGTCATGGCAAGGCAGGAGGATAGGACGGCGTAGAGCAAAAAGAGTCCAGGATAGGTGAACATAAAGAGAAACTCGAGCGGCTCGGTGACACCGCAGACCACCGAGGCGACGATGGCGGGCAAAAGGATGACCTTAAGGCCGGCGCGGCGTTCGGGTTTGGCGGTGAAATAGAATGCTGCCGCGATGGCGGGAAGGCCAAAGAGCTTGCCCCAGCCGGTGGCGGTAAAACCTGCCCAGGGCGCAAGTTCATTTAAAGGGCGCGTGCTATGGGAGAGAATGGGGAGCAGGTTGGTCCACGTGGCGTAAATACCGTCGTGAATGACCAGATTGTCGTAATAGATGGGCATATAGAGCAGGTGGTGCAGCCCCATGGGCTCGAGTGCTCGCTCCAAAAACACAAAGATGCCCACGCCGAAGGGGCCGACGCCCGCAAGTGCGTGGCGCAGCGTTTCGGTCACGGCGTATGCGAAGGGCACGATGGCGGCCGAGATGGCGGCAAGGGCAAACACGGCAAAAAAGCTGATGAGGTAGACCAGCGAGGAACCCGAGAAGGTGCCGAGCCAATCGGGAACCTTGGCATCGTAGAAGCGGTCATGGATGGCGACGACGGTTGCCGATACCGCCAGCGGGCCGATAATGCCGGTGTCGAGCGTCTTGATGCCGTCGATGACGGTGATACCGCTGGCGGGGGTCAAAGATGATGGGTACTTAAGCCCAAGGTTGTCTCCGCTCAGCTTAATGATCTCGCTCAAAAAGAAGCAATAGGCAAAATAGGCCACGAGTGCCTCGAGGCAGCAGCGTGCCGGTTGCTTTTGGGCAAGACCGATAGGCAGCGCTACGGCAAAAAGGAGCGGGAGACGTTTAAAGACCGTCCACGAGCCGCGCTGGATGATGGTCCAGAAAACGTACCAAGGGGTTCCGTATACGGCGAGGTCACCGACGATGTCTACGGTCGTGGCGAGGGCGGAGATGCCGACCATGAGGCCTGATATAGAAAACAGCATGGCGGGCGCGAACATTGCCCCGCCAAAGCGTTGGATTTTCTGCAGCATAATATGCCTTCCGGATGCAACATGCTGTGCGAGCAAGAACGTTTAAACAATGAACTCATTGTAGAGGACTGGCTGCTTGCCGCATTGACGGTTTTGATTCGGTCCGATTTGGGTTTCGGGGGAACCGTCGACGGTAAATAATCCGTACTTTACCGATAATCGGTTTAAACAACTTTAAGAAATGCTATCGTGCCTAGCCATACATATTCATTAGAGGTGAAGTTATGCCAAAAGCGATTTACGAAGGAATCTACCGCGAGATCCGTTCGCGCATCATTAACGGGACCTATGCGTTTCAGGAGATGCTGCCAACCGAAGCCGAGCTGACCGCGGAGTTTGGCTGCACGCGCAATACCGTTCGACGCGCCTTGAGCATGCTGGCCGACCAGATGTTTGTGCAGCCTATACACGGCAAGGGCGTGCGCGTTATTTGGCTTAAGGGCGAAACCGACATGCTGGGCGCACTCGAAGAGGTTGAGTCGTTTGGCGAGTTCGCAAAACGCAACAATGCCGTCGCATCGACCGAGGTCAAGTCTTTTGAACATTTGATTTGCACTGAGCAACTGTCGCGCCGCCTTGGCTTTAAGGTGGGCGAGGAGCTGATTCGCGTCGTGCGTGTCCGAAGCCTCAACGGCAGCGCGCGCCAGGTGGACCACGGCTACTTTTTGGAGTCGATCGCCAAGGGCCTGACCCCCGAGATTGCGGCAAGCTCTATCTACGACTATCTGGAGCACAAGCGTGGCGTCAAAGTGATGGCGAGCCGCCGTACGGTGAGCGTCGAGCTTGCCAACGATGAGGACTGCAGCTACTTGGACCTTGGCAAGTACAACTGCGTCGCCGTTATGGAGAGCCAGTCGTACACCTCGGACGGCATCTTATTTGAGGTGACGCATGCCCGCACGCATCCCGAGATCTTCCACTACCGCGTCAACTCCAAGCGATAGCCGGCTAGCTCGCAGCCTGACGAGACTCATGTCCTCAAAGAGAAAACGCCCGGTCAAACCGACGATGCATCGGCTTGACCGGGCGTTTTCTCTGCATTCGATAACAAGTAATTGTTTATACAAAACTTGTCAAGTATCAAGTTGAAATTACCGTTCACCGAAGTTTTTCTACCGCTCTAGTAATACTTGTTCAAACAACTAGCCAAATAGCGTATTGTACAAATCAGCAAAAGGGGCAAAGTCCCCGAGCCAATCTCCGAAGGCGGCGGCAAAGGGTGCCGCCACGGTGTGAAAGGGTGGATTGTAATGAAGAACGAAATGAGCAGAAGGCAGTTCCTGGGCTTCGCTGGCTCCGCGGCTGCGGTTCTTGGTCTGGGTCTCGTGGGCTGTGGTGGTTCTGCCGGCTCCGGCTCCTCTGCTTCTGGTGACGCTGCCGAGGTCTACTTCCTCCAATTTAAGCCTGAGGTCGACAAGGAGTGGAAGGAGATCGCCAAGGCGTACAAGAAGGAGAAGGGCGTCGAGGTCAAGATCGTGACCGCCGCCTCCAACACCTACGAGGAGAAGCTCAAGTCCGAGATGTCCAAGAGCTCCGCTCCGACGCTGTTCCAGGTCAACGGCCCCACCGGCCTTAAGAACTGGAAGGACTACTGCGCCGATCTTTCCGACACCAAGCTCCGCGGCGAGCTCATCGACGACTCCCTGGCGCTGCAGTCCGACGGCAAGGATCTGGGTATCGACTGGGTTCAGGAGAGCTACGGCATCATCTACAACAAGGAGCTCCTCGAGAAGGCCGGCTACAAGGCCGAGGACATCAACTCCTTCGACAAGCTGAAGGCTTGCGCCGATGACATCCAGGCCCGCAAGGACGAGCTCGGCGTTGACGGTGCCTTCACTTCCGCCGGCATGGATGACTCCTCCAGCTGGCGCTACACCACGCACCTCGCCAACCTCCCGCTCTACTACGAGTTCGAGAAGGAGCACAATCAGGAGGACGAC
>CAJMPU010000040.1 GCA_905215505.1 uncultured bacterium | reverse complement strand
AGAGCAGGGGACTCTTAATCCCAAGGTCCAGGGTTCGACCCCCTGACGGCCCACCCAAAGATGATTAAGACGGTCAACGAAGGTTGGCCGTCTTTTTTTGTTGACCTTTCATGGGGTCGAACCCGTCGGGGCGCGGAGCTGAGGAAATGCGTGAGCATTTACCAGCGCAGCGCGCAAGGCGCGAAGCGCCGCAGCGGCCGCCTGCAAAGCAGGCTGACCCCCTGACGGCCCACCAAAGCAAGTTAAGACGGTCAACGAAAGTTGGCCGTCTTTTTTGTTGACCTCGCTTGGGGTCGAACCCGAAAGGGCACAGCCGCTTTCACAGATCGAGTCTACCCTGGGGATCAGTAAAACCGGCGCGTCTGCACGGAAAAGTATGCCTGGGCGAGCGCGATCTCTGGCTTGTTTGAATCTCCGTTTTGGGCGATTAAATAGCATGCATAGCGCGTAAGCTTGTAGTCTTTAACCGCGCGAGCGGCGACACCGGCAGTTATCATTTTCGTGGTGTCACGAAAATGGGAATCAACTGGAGTTTTATTTGTTTCGCACGAGACTTTTGCCCTCTTAACAACTTCGGCGAAGTTCTCCCATCGAGTGTATCCCATGGGTTCCATTAAATCGCGTGCGAGCCAATACTCAACGCCGTCTTCTACATTGGCGTAGCTATCAAGTTCGACACGCCACTTCTCGATATCTCTACTGTCCATATCTCCTCCTCGCTGGCCTATTGTCTATGCGGGCTTTGCCCGCTCCGTATTCAGAATAAGGATACGCTGCCGTACGGACACGAATGGGCCCCGTGCCACTTCGAGCTCACGGGGCCCATAGATATCGATTAGTTGTGTTCTGCTTTAGATGGGTGTTCGAATTAGTCCGCTCGATAGTGCGATCCGAGGCTTTCGGTTCGTTTGCGCATGGCTTTGACCATTTCCTGTGCTAGTTGAATCTGCGACTGTATGCGGGCGAGCGCAGCGATTTCGCTGTCGTTGGCATGCGGCTTATTTAGAGCTGTGGCATCATCTTGAATGTTTTCAAGCTCGTGTAGTGCCTCGGATAGGCCTGTTTCGGTCCTGTTGATCATGCAATAGGTGCTCATCGTGTGCCTTAGGCTGTGTGTCAGGCGTTCGGCATCTGTTGCGGCTATGCCGTACTGGGGGAGGGCGATATCCGCCTTCAGGGCTGTCTCGGGCTCTTTCTGTGCTGCTTGGGCTGCCGATGCGCCCGCGATGCGCCCGAACACGATGCCGTTGGCGCTTGACAAGCCACCAATGCGGTCGGCGCCGTGCATGCCGCCTGTCGCCTCACCGCAAGCGTAGAGGCCCTCAACGCCCGTTTGCGCGGTCTTATCGATCTTGATGCCGCCGTTAGCGGCGTGGGCATACATCGCAACGCGCATCTCGTCAGTCGGGGCGATGCCGTGCTCGTCTTGCAGCCAGGTGGCAAAGGTCTGCACAAACTCTGGGACATCCTCGCGGGGAAAGTCGTAGTGGAGTGCCAGGCCTTCGACACCTGCCTGATCGATGACGAGATCGATAGCGCGGGAGGCCAAGCGTGACGTGAAGGGACCATATCCAGAGCGCTGCTCGAGCAGGTCGTCCAGCTTGTCGTCGGCAATATCTACCGGCTGGTCTACATGTACGTAGCGCCAGGTTTTCTCGTTGAAGACCAGGTTGCGCTTGGGCTCGATGAAGCCGGGCATCATCTGCATGAACTCTATATTAGTAAGTGTTGCGCCGTGCGCCAGCGCGATGGCCTGCGAGGAGCTGAGCACATCAGCCGACGTAAGGCTGCGCTCGAACAGGCCGCCTGTGCCACCGGTTGCGATGATCGTGGCCTTGGCAGCAAAGGGCACGATTCGATTTTCGGTGAGGTCGTAGAGCATGGTTCCGGTTATTCTGCCGTTCGTGTCCTCAACAAGGTCGATAAGCTCATGGCGGGGGAGCAGGCGAATGCCGAGCGACTCGATCCGGGTCGTCAGAGCGTCCTCAAGGGGCTTGCGGGTGAGGCCGCGCCACATGCGCGTCTTGTGGTCAAAGCAGGGGATAAATTGCTTTTGCTGAGCGCTTTCAGCGCTTTGCGGACGCTGGAGCTCAACACCCAGGTCTTGCTCGAGCCATTCAATTGCCTGGGGAATGCTGTGGACAAACGTCTGGACAAGATCGGGGTCGGCGACGCCGCCACCAACGGTCTGGATGGTATCGATAAGGTCTTGTTCGTCGTCTTCGTTAACGGGTCCGATAAGCCCCAAGCCCCAGGTTCCGGGGAAGAAGCTTGATCCACTCATAGTCTTGCCGGCGCTTGCCACAGTGACGGTCACGCCCGCGCGCGCCGCTTCGATGGCGGCGCAAAGGCCCGCAATGCCAGATCCAATTACCAGTACATCAGTCGATTCCATCGGATTCCTTTCTCGTCCGGCGCATTGTCGCACGGGTGATCGGCAATGGGGCCGCAAAGACTCGGCAAATCGGTAAAGGGCAATTATGGCAGGTGGGTGTCATGGACACTTTGACGTTCCATCTCGTCTCATCTCGTATTTCGCCCCAACTGGTATATCGGCATTAGCCACCCTGCAGCAGCGCAAACAAAAAGAGCCGCTACCTCGAAAGGTAGCGGCTCCAAAACTCAACTATATGAGCATCGCGCGGGCGCGATTAGGCCTTGAGGGCCTCCTCGACGGCGACAGCGCAGGCGACGGTGGCACCGACCATGGGGTTGTTGCCCATGCCGATGAGACCCATCATGTCGACGTGCGCAGGCACGGAGGAAGAACCGGCGAACTGGGCGTCGGAGTGCATGCGACCCATGGTGTCGGTCATGCCGTAAGAGGCAGGGCCGGCGCCCATGTTGTCCGGGTGCAGGGTACGGCCAGTGCCGCCACCAGAAGCGACGGAGAAGTACTTCTTGCCAGCCTCGAGGCGCTCCTTCTTGTAGGTGCCAGCGACGGGGTGCTGGAAGCGCGTGGGGTTGGTGGAGTTACCGGTGATCGAGATGTCGACGTTCTCGTGCCACATGATGGCAACGCCCTCGCGGACGTCGTCGGAGCCGTAGCAGTTAACGGCAGCGCGGGGACCATCGGAGTAGGGGATGGTCTCGACGACCTTGAGCTCGCCCGTGTAGTAGTCGAACTGGGTCTTCACGTAGGTGAAGCCGTTGATGCGGGCGATGATCTGAGCAGCGTCCTTGCCCAGACCGTTGAGGATGACGCGCAGCGGCTTCTTGCGAGCCTTGTTGGCGTTCAGAGCCAGGCCGATAGCACCCTCAGCGGCAGCGAAGGACTCGTGGCCAGCCAGGAAGGCGAAGCACTCGGTGTCGTCGGAGAGCAGCATAGCGCCCAGGTTGCCGTGGCCCAGACCGACCTTGCGGTCCTCGGCGACGGAGCCGGGAACGGTGAAGGCCTGGATGCCCTCGCCGATGATGGCGGCAGCCTCAGAAGCGGTCTTGGCGCCACGCTTGACAGCGAGAGCGCAACCGAGGGTGTAGGCCCACTCGGCGTTCTGGAAGGCGATGGACTGGGTGTTGTTGACGATCTCACGCGGGTTGAAGCCCTTGTCGGTGCAGATCTGCAGAGCTTCCTCGAGGGAGGCGATGCCGTTGTCGGCGAGGCACTTGTTGATCTTGTCAGCGCGGCGCTCGTAACCTTCGAACGTAACAGTCATAGTTATTTCCCTCCCTTTCTACTCGTGAACCGGGAACACGCTGGCGACGGAGTGAGTCTCCTCGTCGGTGCGCGGGTCGATGTACTTGGCAGCGTTCTCCCACTGACCATAGTGGCCCATAGCGCCAGCGATGGCCTCCTCGGGGGTCTTGCCGGCCTTGACGGCGTCGGTGAACTTGCCGAGGTTCAGGAACTCGAATGCGATGATCTCGTTCTTGTCGTTGAGAGCCATGCGGGTGACGTAGCCCTGAGCGAGCTCAAGGTAACGAGCGCCCTTGGCCTTGGTGCCGAACATGGTGCCGACCTGAGAGCGAAGGCCCTTGCCGAGGTCGTCGAGGGAGGCGCCCACGGGCAGGCCGCCCTCGGAGAACGCGGTCTGGCTGCGGCCGTAAACGATCTGCAGGAAGATCTCGCGCATAGCAACGTTGATGGCGTCGCAGACGAGGTCGGTGTTGAGGGCCTCGAGGATGGTCTTACCGGGAAGGATCTCGGAAGCCATGGCAGCAGAGTGGGTCATGCCCGAGCAGCCGATGGTCTCAACGAGGGCCTCCTCGATGATGCCGTCCTTGACGTTCAGCGTGAGCTTGCAGGCGCCCTGCTGAGGTGCGCACCAACCCACACCGTGCGTAAGACCGGAGATGTCGGAAATCTCCTTAGCCTGGACCCACTTGCCCTCCTCGGGGATGGGTGCGGGGCCGTGGTATGCACCCTTGGCAACGGGGCACATGTTCTCCACTTCCTGTGAGTACTGCATGCCTCTCCTCTCTATCGTGTTGGCGTCCCGTCTGGGGGTCGTGGCTGGCGATTGCCGGGCGACCCTTCGAAAGGGACATGACATGCAGCCCCTATAATACCGCGAAATGCACGGAATATTCGGCGAACGGCTCAGTTTTCGTAGCGAGAAGTCCGGAAGTTTTAATTGAAACGGTTTAACTATATGTTCTGTGGTCGCGAACTTCCGTAGAGGGGGTTCGTCTTGGGCAAGCTTTTGGTCAGCTCTTGTAAGCGTTGCAGGGGTTGACCTGTTGCAACGGTGCCGTTCGCCGCCCGTTTACTGCCTTTGGCCGCGCGAGTGTATTGTTTTGCGTGAATGTTTTGATGGCACGCTTCAATCGTGCTGTATTGGATGGCAATCAGATCCCGGCGAAGGGAGCGCCATGCAGCGCGTTTGGAGAACGGTTACCGGCTTTTACCATGTCTGTGCCCGCGGTGTGGGCAAGCAGCTCATCTTTGAGGGCGATGAAGACCGGTGGGAGTTTTTGGAGCTGATGCGCGAGTGCTGCCGCGAGGCGGGCGTGACGGTTATCGCCTGGTGCCTTATGGGCAATCACGTGCATCTGGTGCTTGCAGATTACGAGGACGCGATGAGCGCGGCGATGCACCGGCTGCTTTTGACGTACGCGCGGCGGTTCAATAAGCGCACGGGGCGCACGGGTCATCTGTTCCAGAACCGTTTTGACCGGCGCTCGCTCGATACCGACCGTTATCTAATGGCTGCCATTCGCTATGTTCACGCTAATCCGCAGGAGGCGGGTATCGCCCTGATCGAGCGTTATCCCTGGAGCAGCTTTGCCGAGTATCTGAGAGCGTATGACAACGATACGACGAGGGGATTTTCGGACCCTTCTTGTGTGCTTGAGCTCTTTGAGTCTGCCAAGGGGTTTCTGGATTATTCTCTGTCGATGCCCGATGGTTCCGATCCGGTGATTCACGATATGGATGAGACAGAGTGGGAGCGGCGTGCGTTTGCCGACAAGATGGCGAAGCGCCTGGGCGTGCCGCTCAACGAACTCAAGACCGTAGCGCCCTCGCGGCGAGATGGAATCATTTTCGCCCTGCACGATGTCGGCTACACGGTGCGCGAGATCGAACGATATACGGGAATCAGCAAGAGTACCGTCTCTCGTATCGTGCGCGCTTATGTTCGGGTGAATGCTCAGGCTGAGGGCTCGGAATAGAAAATGGCCGAACCACTCTTGTCAAGCGATTCGGCCAACAAAATTCTTAAGATTTGGGACAAATACTACTGATTATTTTGTCCCGTGAGCATGCCGTCGAGGGTGCGCCAGGCGAGCTCGGCGCATTTGACGCGGGCGGGCATGTGCGAGATGTCCTGGAGCTGGGCGGCCTCGTCCAGGTCTTCCAAGTCCTCCTCGGAGAGCTGCTCGCCGCGGATCATGGCGAGGAAGAGCTCTGCCAAGCGGCGAGCTTCCTCGACGGTCTCGCCGGTGATGAGGTCGGCCATGATGTCGGCGCTGGCCTGGCTAATGGCGCAGCCGTGGCCGGTAAAGGACGCCTCCTCGATCACGTCGTTCTCAACGCGCAGCTGCAAGGTGAGCTCGTCTCCGCAGCTGGGGTTGATGCCGTCGTGCTCGTGCGTGGGGGCGTCCATCTCGTACTTGTAGTCGGGGTGCGAGTTGTGCTCCATAAACGTGGTGGAGGTGTACAGATTACCCATTGAACGTGCTCCAAACGTGATGCAGGCCGGCGATGAACTTGTCGATATCGGCCTTGTCGTTGTAGAGGGCCACGCTGGCGCGGCAGCAGGCAAGGTTCTCGACGCCCAGCCAGGTGAGCAGCGGCTGCGCACAGTGGTGGCCGGCGCGAATGCAGACGCCGTCCATGTCCATGATGCTCGCTACGTCGTGCGGGTGGATGCCCTTGACGTTAAAGCTCACGACGCCGTGGTGGTTGTCCCAATAGATGGAGCCGATGATCTGGACAAAGTCGAGCTGCATGAGTTCGCCCATCAGATAGTGGACGAGTGCCTGCTCGCGGGCCTGGATGTTCTCGTAACCCACCGTGTTGACCAGGTAATCGAGTGCGGCGCCCGTGGCGAAGATGCCGGCGGCGTCCTGCGTGCCGGCCTCGAACTTCTCGGGGACGGGAGCCCAGACAGCGTTCTGCTCGGTGACCGAATCGATCATCTCGCCGCCGGTAAGCATGGGCGGCATGGCGTTGAGCAGGTCCATCTTGCCCCACAGCACGCCGATGCCCATGGGGCCCATGGCCTTGTGCGCACTAAAGGCAAAGAAGTCGGCGCCCAGGTCGGCCACATCGACCGGCATGTGCGGCAGCGACTGCGCGCCGTCGACGACCAGGTAGCCGCCGTACTTGTGCACGAGTTTGCCGAGGTTCTTGACCGGGTTCTCGACGCCCAGCACGTTGGAGACCTGTCCCACGGCTAGGATCTTTGTCTTGGGACCCACCTTGGCAAGAACCTCCTCGGTGGTGAGCTGGCCGGTCTTGGTGGGGTAGAGGTAGACGAGCTTGGCGCCGGTCTCGCGGCAGACCTGCTGCCACGGAATCAGGTTGGAGTGGTGCTCCATGATGGTGATGACGACCTCGTCGCCCGGTTCGAGCACTGTGGGCGCAAAGCTCTTAGCGACCAGGTTGAGCGACTCGCTCGTGTTGCGGGTGAAGACGACCTCGTTGGCCTGTGAGGCGCCGATGAGGTCAGCGATCTGCTGGCGGACCTTCGCGATGGCGTCGGTGGCCTCGACGGACAGCGAGTACAGGCCGCGCAGGGGGTTGGCGTTCATGCGCTGGTAGAAGTCGCGCTCGGCGTCGAGCACACAGGCAGGGCGCTGCGCGGTGGCGGCGCTATCGAGGAAGGCGATCTCGGGGTGCTGCTGGAACAGCGGGAACTGGCCCTTGTAGGGGTTGGTCTCGATGTCCACGGTGGGCCAGCCGCGCGAAGCCTCGTCGCTGGCGTCGAGCTCCATGGGCTCGGGGGCAGTGCAGGTGTCGCATTTAACGTGCTCGGTGTCGATCATGCGAGCTCCTCTTCAAAGTTGTCGATCAGGTTGTTTCCCAGGCGGACGACGGCGGCGCGGGTGCGCTCGTCGGTGGCGGAAAGCGCGGCGTCCTCCAGCTTGGCGCGGATGAACAGGTCCTCGGCGGCGTTTTGGTCAAGGCCGCGGCAGGCGAGATAGAACAGCTGCTCGTCGCGGACGTGACCGATGGTGGCGCCGTGGTTGCCGGCGACGTCGTCCTCATCGCATAGGATGACGGGAACGGTCTTGTTGTCGACGCCCTTGTTGGCCAAGAGCACCGTCTCGCGCTCGGTACCGGTTGCACCCTTGCAGCCGTGCACGAGGTCGATGGTGCCGCGGTAGACCTTCTTGGACGTGCCGGTCAGCACGCCGTTGGCGTCGATCTCGCACTCGGTCTTGCGACCGCGGTGGCGCAGCTCATAGTTAAAGTCGCGCACCTGCTCGCGGGCGCCCAGGTAATCGGTATCGATGGTGATCTTGGCGGTATCGCCCAGCAGGTCGCCGGCAAGGCCGGTGGCGCTGGCGCCGGCACCCAGGACGGTGTGTTGCACGTTGACGCGCGCGCCCTCGTCCAGGAACAGGCCGGTGTCGTCGAGCGCGATCCAGCTATCGTCGAGCGTCTGCGTGCAGGTCACGTTGACGGTGGCGTACTCGTGGGCGCACACGCGTAGCACGGAGCCCACGACACCCTCGCCCTCGGCGGGCGAGTCTAAGGCGATATGCAGGTCAAGCGTTGCCTGCGGGCGGGCGACGACGTCGACAGCGGCGATGGCCGCGGCGGCATCGACGCCACTCACGCGCACGGTAACCGTGGCGTGCTGGTATGCGGGCACATCGATGACGAAGCGCTTGGTAGCGTGCTCGGCCAAGTAGGCGTAGGCAGCCTCGCCCATGCCGGTTTCGAAGGCCTCAGCGGGGGAGAGCTCCTCCTCCAGCTTAATGGCACCGGCCTGGTAGACGGAGGTGGCTGGCACGTCAAGCTCGGTTTCGGGCGTGATGCGGGCGCGG
>CAJMPU010000039.1 GCA_905215505.1 uncultured bacterium | reverse complement strand
TCCCCCATGCCAATGCCGGGGGCTTGGCGGAGGCGCCGCCAGAGCGACTCAGTGAGCACAAGGGCAAGGTAGACGATGACCGCAAGACCGGCGTGGTCAAGCGCCGTGTTAACACCTCTGTCGAGCCAAACGCCTGCAAGCGCCGCCACCGCACACACGCCGGCAAGCTCATTGGGAAACCGCCGCTCACGGGCATCAATTGCCACGCCGGCAAAGATGCAAATCCAAAACGGGATATAGGCCATCGGACGCCTCCTCTAGCTGCATCGCAAAAGCAAAAAGCACCAAAAAGTTGCCTGTCCCCTTTGCGGTGGTTTTGGTGGTGGTTATTTAGCGCCCTGCATGACCTCGTCGAGGGTAACGTTGACGGCGTGCTGCGTCGGCACCCAGTCAACCTTCAGGAACAGCGCCGCCACCGTGATGGGAATATAGCTGAACATAAATATCGGGAAGGTAAACAGGTTGGTCACCAGACGCCACTTTTGCGCGCAATGAATATGCTTGAATTCGAAGATGGTCGTGAGCAGCGCCAGGATAAAGAAGGTCTGGTACATCATCGCGAAGGTCATAATGAGCGAGGCGGCACAAGCCTGCATCTCGACTTCGGTAGCCAAGAAGCCGTGCGAGAGTCCACCCACGATGAGGAACGTCGCGTTGGCGAGCATGGAAATCAGGGAAAGAAGCATGCCCGGAGCGATGGTCATAAACATGTCATATGCGGCAAAGCGATGATAGCGGAAGGTCGACTTGACTAAGTGTTTGCCATACGTAAAGAACACCTGGTAAAAGCCCTTGGTCCAGCGCATACGCTGCTTCCAGGATGCCTTGAACGTCACGGGTTGCTCGTCAAAGAACTCCGCCGGCGCATAGCCAATGCGAATGCCGTGAATGGCGCAGAACGTGGTGAACTGAATGTCCTCGGTCAGCGTGTGGAACTGCCAGCCGTGCATGCCCTCAATAACACTGGCGGAGATGAGGTAGCCCGAACCCGAAACGGCACAGGAAGTCTTGCAGATATTACGTGCGTTATTGAGGAAACGCGCCTCGCGCAGGTACCAAGTGGCGTTGGCAGCCGAGATCCACGAGCTGCCAAAGTTCTTGGAGTTGCGGTAGCTTGTGACCACATGGAAGCCCTGGTCAAAGGCATCATTCATCTTGGAGACGTAATCGCGGGAGATAACGTTATCGGCATCGAAGATAAAGTAGCCCTCAAACGTGTCAGGATACTCGTTAAGGATGCGGTCAAAACCAAAGTCCATAACCCAGCTCTTACCCTTACGGGCCAGGTCATTACGCTCGTACACGATAGCGCCAGCCTCGCGAGCGAGCTGCGCCGTGTTATCGGTGCAGGCATCGGCGACCACGAAGACCTCGATAAGCTCGGACGGATAGTCCTGGTCCTTGATGGAGCGTACGAGATTGGCAATTACGGCTTCCTCGTTATGCGCCGCAATAAAGAAGGCATAACGATGCAGCTTTTTGGCCTTAGGGGGCGCGACCTCACCACGGAGAGCACCAATGACAAAGAAGACCACCTGGTACAGAAAACAGACCGTGAGCAGCGTGACGACAATCTGGTTGAAGATCACGATGGGTGTGTTGGTTTGTAAAAAGGCGAGCATGCAGGCTCCCAGCAACGCGTTACGTAAACAACCGTATATCTTACCGCAGGCTAGGGGCGTTCAAGAAACCACCTAATACTAACTAGGCTTCGAGAAGACCGAGCTGAGGAACGATCTCGTCGCCGGCAGCGGTGCGACCAAGCGAACGCGGAGCCAGATCGTCAAGAACCGCAGCGAGATCCCACGGCAGCTCGTCGCGGCACTCAATGCGCTCCCCCGTCACGGGATGGTCGAACGCCACGCGCCAGGAATGCAGGAACTGCCTGGTCAGGCCCTGATCGGCGCGAGCATCGCACTTGCCGTAGAGTGGATCGCCCACGCAGGCGTGGTTGATATGGCGCATGTGCACGCGAATCTGATGTGTGCGGCCCGTAAACAGGTGGCACTCGACGAGCGTATAGCCGTCGTCAAAACGCGAGGAATCGAAGCGCTCGAGGACCTTAAAGGTCGTAATGGCCTGGCGAGCAAAAGGGTCATCGGAAACCGCCATCTTCACGCGGTCGCGCGTCGATCGGGCGATACCGGTATTGATGGTGCCCTCGTCCATGGCGATGTGCCCGTGGACAAGCGTGATATAGCGGCGGTCGAGCGTACGCGTGCGAATGAGATTTTGAAGTGCGCGCTGCGTGTCGTCGTCCTTTGCCGCAAGCATGAGGCCCGAGGTATCGCGATCCAAACGATGCACGATCCCGGGGCGGTCCTCACCCTGCACGGTACCAAGATGGTCGATACCACAGTGGTAGACCAGAGCGTTCGCAAGAGTGCCGCTCTCGTGTCCATGGGCGGGATGGCACACCAGGCCCCGCTGCTTGGAAAGCACGATGAGGTAATCGTCCTCGTAGCGGATATCGAGGGGAATGGCC
The DNA here is from genome assembly GCA_905215505.1 of uncultured bacterium. Lineage (GTDB taxonomy): Bacteria > Actinomycetota > Coriobacteriia > Coriobacteriales > Coriobacteriaceae > Collinsella. Next base: position 6,039 of record CAJMPU010000039.1, on the reverse strand, counting down.
TCGGGAATCACGTCAGTCGGATCGTGAGGCTCGGGCAGGTCAACCGAGATGCGGTCACCGGCGCGTACGGCATACTTTTTTGACAGACAGGTATCGCCGTTCACGATTACTGCGCCGCCCTCGATCAGATGCGCGCAGGCAGAGCGCGTGGGGCAGCCGTCGTTGGCACCCAGAAAGGCGTCGAGACGCTGGCCAGAGCAATCGTCGGCAACAAGAATATGGATGTCGGCCATTAACGCTCATTCCTTTCGCGAATCTTGCGGGCACGCTCCCCACGTTGTTTGGCCTTGCGCTTGGCGCGGGCCTCGTCGCGGGCGTTAAGCTCGGCGGTCGCATCGACCTCGCGGGCAGCGGGGCTCAAGAACATGTAGCCAAAGAGGGCGAGCACGACGCCCACGGTAATGCCGATATCGGCCACATTGAAGACGGGAAAGTCGATGAAGGTGGTGGCAACAAAATCGGTCACGAAGCCAAAGGCCAAACGATCGATAGCGTTGCCGATAGCACCGCCCGCAACCATCGCCATGCCCACAACCTCAAGATGGGCGAGCTGGGGTGCACGAACGAGGTACACGGCAATAGCGATAATGACCGCCAACGCCAGCACGGCAAACGCAATGCCATGCCCCTCGCCCATGCTAAAGGCAGCACCGATATTGCGGACAAATAGAAAGTCGATCACACCGGGGATAACAGTCACATGCAAAGCGTCGCCCACGGCACGAACCGCAAGCTTGGTCAGCTGGTCAACAAGCAGCACAACCAGCGCCACCCCACCAGCAACACCCAACCGCCAACGCAAAGGCGGCGTCATATCCCCAGCACGACCCAAATCAATCCCCTACCCTCAAGAACTTCGAATTCCGTTTAACGCAAGTAATCATCTTATAGTGACAAACGCCAAACGCGCAGCATATTCACCAACGCTAGCGAAATAACCAGCTAAAAACGAAAGCGGCATTCCGAAAAACAGAATGCCGCTTGGACGTGACAAAAGTTGACGTTGGGGACGTTCTTGTTTGACAGTCGTTTAAGAACGTCCCCAAAGGCTAGTTCAGCGCCTCCGCGCAGCGCTTGCAGATGTGAGCGTGGCCGTTGTACTCGCCGACGGTGGTTCGATAGTTCCAGCAACGGTCGCAGCACTCGCCCTCGGCAGCCTCAATAGCAACAGAAAGCTCCTCGCCCTGGGTCAGCTCAACATCGGAGACGATGTAGAACTCGGCCAGGTCGACGGCCTTGTCGCCGGTCAGCAGCGCGTACATCTCGGCGGGAACGACCGCCTTGACGCGGACCTGCTGGCTCTTGGTGAAGGTGCCGGCGGAGCGGGCGTCCTCAAGGGCCTTGGTCACGGCGCTACGGAGCTCGAGTGAAGCCTCGAGCACGCCCTCGAACGCATTGGCCTCGTCGAACGTGATGGGCGACTTGTACCAATCGAGCAGCGCGGCGTACTTCTGATGATCGACGCAGCCGGCGGGCGCATAGGCCATGGCCTCGTCGACCGTGTAGGACAGGATCGGCTGCAGATCGCGCATGAGCATCGAGAAGAGCTCTGCGAGCACGGTCTGAGCGCTGCGGCGCTCAAGCGAGCCGGGCTTGTCACAGTACAGACGGTCCTTCAGGGCGTCGAGATACACGTTGGAAAGCTCGGTAACCACGAAGTCGTAAAGCGCACGGTAGGCGCGCGGGAACTCGTAGCTGGCGTAGGCGTCGTCGACCTCGGCCTGGACCTGGGTCAGACGGGCAACCATGAGCTTGTCGAGCGGCAGCAAGTCGGCAAAGGCAACGCCGTCGGTCTCGGGCTCAAACTGGCCCTCGAGCTCGGAGAGCAGGAAGCGCAGCGTGTTGCGGAAACGACGGTAGGCATCAGACGTACGGGCAAGGATCTCGTGGTCGATGGACACGTCGGAGCTGGTGTCGACGGAAGCAACCCACAGGCGGATGATGTCGGCGCCCATCTCGTCGCAGACCTTGTTGGGGTCGATGACGTTGCCGAGCGACTTGGACATCTTACGACCCTGGCCGTCGAGGGTGAAGCCCTGCGAGACGACCGCCTTGTACGGAGCGTGGCCGTTGGCGCCCACCGAGGTGAGCAGCGAGCTCTGGAACCAACCGCGGTGCTGGTCGGAGCCCTCGAGGTACACGTCCGCCGGATACTCCAGCTCGGGACGGTACTCGCAGACGGCCTTCCAGGAGACGCCGGAATCCCACCACACGTCGAGGATGTCCTTATCGGCCTTGAGGTGATGGCCGCCGCACTTGGGGCAGACGCAGGCCTCGCCCAGGTAGCTCTCGGGAGCGTCGGTGAACCAGGCGTCGGATCCCTTCTCGTGGAAGAGCTTGATGACGGCGTCGAGCGTGGCGTCGTTCATGACCTTCTCGCCGCAGTCGGCGCAGGTGTAGCTCGGGATGGGCACGCCCCAGTTGCGCTGACGGCTGATGCACCAGTCGGGACGCTGCTCGACCATGGCGCCGATGCGGTTAGCCGCGTGGGCCGGATACCACTTGACGTTCTCGCGGACCTCTTTGCCAGCCTGCTCGCGCAAACCGGTCTTGTCCATCGAGACAAACCACTGGTCGGTAGCACGGAAGAGCACCGGATGCTTGCAGCGCCAGCAGTGCGGATAGCTGTGCGTGATCTTCTTCTCGAGGACCAGGGTGCCACGCTCGCGCAGGAACTCGATGATGTGCGGGTTGGCCTCATCGGTGTCCATGCCGCTGAAGGGGCCACCGGTACCAAACTCCTCGCCGGTGTAGAACTTGCCGTCGTCATCGACCGGCATGCAGATGTCGGTAATGCCCTCCTTGAGGCAGGCAAAGTAGTCGTCGACGCCGTGGCCGGGCGAGTTGTGGACGATACCGGTACCGTCATCGACACCGACGTAATCGGCCAGCAGCGCCACGCCCTCGACACCGTCAAAGATCGGCTGCTTGTAGTGGATGTGGTGGAAGGTCTCGGCGGGAACCACGTAGGGCTTACCGTCGACCATGACCGGGGTGTACTCCCAGCCAAACTCCTCGCAGCACTTGGGAGCCAGGTCCTCGAGCATGACCTCGGCGCGGCCGTCGTGCTCAACGGCGACGTAGGCGGCGCCGGGCTTGAGGGAAACTGCCTGGTCGGAAGGGATGGTCCATGGCGTGGTCGTCCAGATGATAAAGTCGACCGGGCCGTCGAAGTTCTCGAGGCCGGCGGGCTTGGAGGTCATCTCAAAACGCACGAAGATGGACGGGCTCGTCTCATCGGAGTACTCGATCTCTGCCTCGGCGAGCGCGGTGTGGCAGTGCTTGCACCAGTGAACCGGCTTGTGGCCGCGATAGATCATGCCCTTATCGAACATGGCCTTAAAGACCTCGATGTCGGCGGCATCATGCTGGTGATAGAGCGTCAGGTAGGGGTTGTCCCAGTCGCCAAGCACGCCCAGACGACGGAAGCCGGCCTTCTGGAGCTCGATGTTCTCGACAGCAAACTCATTGCAGAGCTCACGGATCTTGGCCGTGGGGGTCTGGTTGAACTTCTCGGTGCCGAGCTTCTCCTCGACCTTATGCTCGATCGGCTGGCCATGGCAGTCCCAACCGGGGACGTAGGGAACCTCATAGCCCTGCATCATCCAGTAGCGGTTGATCATGTCCTTGGAGATCTTGTTCATGGCGTGGCCGATGTGGATCGGGCCGTTGGCATACGGAGGGCCGTCGTGCAGCACGAACTTCTTGTGACCTTCGTTCTTCTTTAGAACTTGCTCGTAGACCTTGTTGTCATGCCAGTCCTTGAGTCGCTTGGGCTCGGACTTGGAAAGACCGGCACGCATGGGAAATCCGGTTTTGGGCAGATTCATCGTCTGCTTGTACTCGTTTGCCACGGTACCCCTTTCATATCGTGGGCGCGCACGCCCTCTGGGCACCAAAAAAGCGCCCGTCCCTACAAGCTGGGACGAAGCGCCACAAAACGGGCAGACTGCCCGTAAAAGCTCTTCGCTTAACCACCCAGCTTAGATGCCCTCGCCCGCGTCGCCGCGCGCTCGCATCCGTTACTCGGCTGGCCTGTATCGACGACCATCTCGGCGATGTCTACTAAGACGTGCCTGCGCGGCACATCCGTTGGGACCGCAGCTCCGGGGTGATTTTCATCGGTCGCATGCACGGGTTCTCAGCGCTCCCCGCTCTCTGTAGCATGCGGACGGCCGACTACTCGTCCCCATCAACGCTTATGCGGAGTATGCTAGCACGTTCCGCGCCGGCGAAAAACCCTCAACACTGGTTTTATACGTTCGAAATTTCTTGCGGCCGTGGACCTTCTCTTGGAGCAAAATACCTGTAAGCACTTTATCGAACGAAAGAAGGTTGCTATGCGCACAATTGGAATGAGCGACTATACCGTTGGCGAAGACTGCTTTGACGAGCTGCCCGGCGCACTGGCCGAGTACGGCGCGAAGAAGGTCGCCATCATCGGCGGCAAGCAAGCCCTGGCTGCAGCACTTCCCGGTATCGAAGCTGCGCTGGCAGGTACCGACGTCGAGATTCTGGAGACGCGCGTCTACGGTACCAACAGTACGCGTGCCAATATCGCCAAGGTCGTGAACTCCCCTGCCTGCCAGGAAGCCGACGTGCTTATCGCATGCGGCGGCGGCAAGGCGCTCGACACCGTGAAGACCGCAGCTATCGAGCTCAAGAAGATTGTCTTTACGGTACCGACGATCTGTTCCAACTGCTCCGCCGCGACCGCCATTGCCGTCGTGTACAACGACGACGGCTCGCTCGAGGGCTATTCGTATCCCAACCGCCCGGCGCACATCTTCATCAACCCCAAGATCATCGCCGAGGCACCGGCAGAGTACTTCTGGGCCGGCGTGGGTGATGCCCTGTCCAAGCAGCCCGAGGTCGAGTACGCCACGAGCGCCGGCAACTTGGAGCACACCGCCGCTCTTGGCCTGGCACTCGCCCACACCTGCTCCGAGCCGCTATTTACCTATGGCGTCCAGGGTCTTGAGGACGTGCGCCAGGACCTGTCGAGCGAGGCCGTCAAGCAGATCGCGCTCGACATCGTGGTCAACACGGGCTACGTCTCCAACCTGACCAACCAAAACGATTACTACTACAACTCGAGCGTGGCGCACGCGTTCTACAACGCTACCTGCAGCATTCCGCGTGAGGGCTCCTACCTGCACGGCGAGGTCGTGAGCCTGGGCGTGCTCGTGTTGTTCGCCTACACGGGCGACACCGAGAACCTTGAGCGCTACGCCGCCTTTAACAAGCAGATGGGCCTGCCCGTAACGCTTGAGCAAGTCGGACTTTCCGAGGTCGACATCCCTGCCCTGTGCGAATACGCGCACGCCACCAACGAGTGGAAGCAGGGCAACCCGGAGCCCTTCACCGACGAAAAGTTCGCCGCCGCCATCAAGGCCGCCAACGCCTACGGCCACTCTATCCTGGCCTAACCGACCAAAACCACCACAAAGGGGACAGGTACCTTTGTGGTGGTTTTTTATTGCTCCAGCATTCAGTTCGTACTCGAACCCGATTCTATACGAAAAAGGGTTCGGGTACGTTTTTTGTTTATCGGAAATTCTGCGGAAGGACTACTCGGAACGGTAAACAGGAACGAACAGAGGCAGGGTATCATCGTGGTGATGGTATCCTGCCTTTTGTTTTGCGGAACCAAGGTCGCTTTATACGAACTTGATCGCCACTTATATGGCGCATTGATGGCAATTGCTGCGTACGTGCGTACTGGGAGCCTGTACACCTCTGGCAAGGCGTAACAAACTAGACTTTGTTCCAAAGTCCGTGTGCTAAGGGGGGCAGGACCCTTAGAATTCCTGTGGAGTGTGTACGCACGTACGCAGGATAACAGCAAATTACGCTATATCAGGGCGTTCTTTCATTGGTGAGTATGGTATACACGGCTTAGTTCAACAAATAAGAATTTATATACTAAGGAGAATATTGATGAAAATGTTTTATGTTCGCACTTTTCAAGTGTAGGAAGTCTGCTAAAGGAAGAAATTGAAAATAAAAAAGTCGCATTTATTCCAACAGCTTCGCTGC
>CAJMPU010000038.1 GCA_905215505.1 uncultured bacterium | reverse complement strand
TGGAGTTCAGACGTGTGCTCTTCCGATCTGAGCGCCGGGTGCGTTCCCGCGACGGCCAGGTTGTTGGCGTCGCGCACCATCTGGCGGTCGAGGCCATCGGCAAATGCCTGGTAGCAGGTCGTGGAATCGTAGAAGCGGTCACACAGGACCACCTTGCCGGCCGCAAGGGCGGGGGTTATGACCTCGTGCACCAGCTGGGCACGCGCAGCCTCGTAGAGCAGCAGCTCGCAGGTGTCGCCCATCGCCATATTGGCGGGGTCGAGCAGCAGGGCGCGGATCTTTTCGCTGATGGCGGTGCCGCCCGGTTCGCGCAGGCTCACAACCTGGTGGCCAGCGAGCTCGAGCGCGCGGGCAAGCAGGCGCGCCTGCGTGGACTTGCCGGCACCGTCGACGCCCTCGAGCGTGATAAAGCTATGTTGAGCAGGCTCAAAAGCCATGGGCGCAGCCCCTTCCTACAAGGCGCGTAAATGCGAGTTACAGCAACCAAGCCATGATACCCCAGTGCTCGGCGCGTCCCCAATGGCTAAAGGTGCCTTTCCAAAGTTGCGGTGAAATAGGGACTGATTGAAGCTCTGAGACCGCCAAACAGTCCCTATTTCACCGCAACTTATGATGGGGAATTTTGGATGCTGGGTATAATCGTCGTATTGCATTGAAATGTGGCGAAAGGAGTGGCAATGTCTCGGTATTGCGCCTCGTGCGGCAAGCTTCTTGCAGATGATGCCAAGTTCTGTACCTCGTGCGGTGCACCCGTTGAGCAAACAGCCGCGAGCGATAGCCAGCCCGCTTTTGAGCAGACCGGCTCCCTTGATACGCCGCAAGCCAAGGCGGACGACCCCCTCGCCTATAGCCCCGACCCCGCCGCAGGGACCGAGGCCGTCAAGACCACGCAGCGCATACCCGTCGCGAGCGGCTCGCCCCAACAGCAGCCGGCTCCCGCATACGCGCCCGCTTCGCCACAGACCCCCGCTCCCAAAAAGAGCGGCACCGGGCCGCTTATCGCCGTTATTGTTGTGCTGGTGGCGATCATCATCGCCCTGGTCGTTTTCTTTGTGATCAAGCCTTTCGACAACGCCGCCACGCAGACGACTGCCGCGGTAGCTAAGCTGCACCATGACGTCGACGACGATGACCTAAAGCCTCTCGGCGATCCCAACAGCCTGTACGACGATGATGACGATGACGACGAGGATGGTGGCGAAGCAACGCTCTCCGAGCAGAACCTCTACCGTCGCCTGAGCGAATACTACGACCTGCTCGAAGATCTCGACAGCCAGGTCCGTGGCTGCGCGCAGAACTTCAACGGCAACTATCTGGAAGAGGATCGAACCACCCGTCAAAATCTCGCCGACGTCGCCGAGCGCACGGAGGACACCATCGAGCAGTATTACGACATCGTCGAGGACCTGGACGTCCCGACGAGCTCCAAAAACTACAGCTCCTGGAAGGATATCATCGCCCTGTACGACGACCTGGATCACCGCATTGACGCAATCTGTGATGCCTGGGAGATCAGCCTGAAATACGCCAAGCCTGCGGACCACAAGAATGAGATCGTGGCGCCGCTGTCGCGCGACAACGTGGCGGGCACCAATGACAATAAGTACCGCCTAGACTTTGAGGAGCGCTATCCCGGCGCTAAGCCTGTCGAGGTGAACTAGCGCTTTGTCGTTCCCGAGCCGGCAGTTAGGGACGTTCCTAAACTGCCGGCAGAAAAAGAACGTCCCTAACTGCCGGTCAAAAAAACGAGCGAGGATCGCGGGGTCCTCGCTCGTTTTTTTGGGCAATGTTTCGACTGCGCCGTTACTTGTCGGCGGCCTTCTTGGCCGTCGTCTTCTTGGTGGTCGACTTCTTGGCAGTCGACTTTTTCGCCGTCGAAGTCTTCTTCGCAGCGGTCGTCTTCTTTGCCGTGCTCGCCTTGGTTGTGGTCTTGCGGCCGCGGGCGGGCTTCTTCTCCTTGGTCGGGCAGTCCATGTTGACGCAGATACGCCACGGACCGCGCGCCGTGTTGACCACCACGATGGGGGCGCCGCACTCGGGACAGGTCTCGCCCGTCGCCTCGAGCTTGCCACGCGCCGGCAGCGGATAGCTCACGCCGCAGTCATCGTAGTTGGTGCAGCGGATAAAGCGCTTGCCGCTCTTCTCGCTCTTGTGCGCGATCAGGTCGCCATGGCGTCCGGCCTCGGCACACACCTTGCACTCGCCCACCTTAAGGTCGGGCTCGTAGTTGGTGGGGCACGTCGGGTTCACGCAGATCTCGAAAGCCTTCTGGCGGAACGGCTGACACTTAATGCGCGGCGCACCGCATTCGGGGCACACGGCGGCCTCGCCCTCGAGCGGGCTCACCTTGACGCCGCTCGGCACCGGATAGGTCACGTCGCAGTCGGGCCAGCCCATGCAGCCGATAAAGCTGCCGCGGGTCTTGGCGCTCGTCTTCATAACCAGGTCCTTGCCGCACTTGGAGCAGGCGCCCACGCGCGCATCGGCCGTGACGGCGTCGCTGATGGCGTCGCCCAGCTCCTGCGTGTGCTTGAGCAGCTCGTCGAGCACGCCGGCCAGCAGCGCGCGCGAGTGCGTCACGACATGCTCTTCGGTGTCCTCGCCGCGCTCCACACGGGTCATGTCGCCGTCGAGCTCGCTGGTCATATCGGGGCTCGTGATGCGCGGGGCAAACTGCGTCAGCGCGTCGATGATGGCGATGCCCAGCTGGCTCGGCTCCACGGGATCGTTTTTGAGGTAGCGCACGGCGTACAGGCGCTCGATGATGCTCGCGCGCGTGGACTTGGTGCCCAGGCCGCGCTTTTCCATCTCCTGCACGAGCTTGCCCTGGCTGTAGCGCGCGGGCGGCTCGGTCTGCTTGGCCTCGAGCTTAATGTCGAACACGTCGACCGTGTCGCCCTGCTCCAGCGGAGGCATCTGCTCGTCGCGCTTGAGTCCGTACGGGTACGCCTCGCGGAAACCCGGGGTCACGAGCACATCGCCCGAAGCCACGAACGGCTCACCGTTCACATCGAGCTCGAGCTTGGTGTTCTCGATAGTCGCGGGACCCATGAGCGTCGCCAGGAAGCGACGGGCGATGAGGTCGTAGAGCTTGCGCTGGCCGCCATCGAGCGTGGACGGATCGCCTTCGCCCGTGGGGTAGATGGGCGGGTGGTCGGTGGTCTCGACTTTGCCGCGCGTGGGCTTCATGGGGCCGGCGAGTACCTTTTTGCACACGGGCGCCAGCGCCGGGTTGATCTTTGCCAGGTCGCTCACCACGGCGCCCAGATCGAGCGTCGCAGGGTACACGGTGTTGTCGACACGCGGATAGCTGATGAGGCCCGCCATGTAGAGGGACTCGGCGATGCGCATGGTACGCGCAGGTGAGATGCCCTCGGCCGCGGCGGCAGCCTGCAGCGAGGTCGTCGCAAACGGGGTGGGCGGCTGCTGCTTGCGGGAGCGCTTGGTCACCGCGGCGACGGTTGCCGTTGTAGCGCCGTCGACGTGGCCGTACGCCGTCTCGGCAGCATCCTTGTCGGTAAAACGTGCCGTCTTGTGCGCAATCTTAAAGCGGTCATCCTCGGCAGCACCCTGAGCGGCACCCATGCCGCGAATCTGCCAATAGTCCTCGGGCACAAACGCCATGCGCTCGCGCTCGCGCTCGACCACCAGGGCAAGCGTCGGCGTCTGCACGCGGCCGGCGGAGCGCACGTTGCCAAAGCCGCCAAACTTGGCGAGCGTCAGGTAGCGCGTGAGCACTGCACCCCAAATGAGGTCGATGTGCTGACGGCTCTCGCCGGCGTCGGCCAGGTTCTGGTCGAGCGAGACAAGGTTATCGAAGGCCTGCGTGATCTCGGCCTTGGTAAACGAAGAATACTGGGCGCGGGCGACCGGCAAGTCGGGCGCCACCTCGCGCACCTTGTTGAGGGCGTCCGAACCGATCAGCTCGCCCTCGCGATCGAAGTCCGTGGCGATGATGACACTGTCGGACTTTTTGGCGAGGTTCTTGAGCGAGCGGATGAGTTCCTTCTCGGCCGGCAGCTTAATGACGGGTGCCCAGGTGAGATAGGGCAGACTCTCGAGCTTCCAGCCCTTGATGGAGATGCCGTCGGCAAGAAACGGCTTGCGCTTGGTGTCGTACGGCGGGCGGGCCAAGCCATCGGGCATATCGGCCGGCAGCATCTCACCGTCCTCCGTGACCGAATACCAGCCCAGCTTTTTATCGAACAGCACGCTGTCGCAAAAATCGGGCGCAAGGATGTGACCGGCAAGGCCGATCGTCACGCACTCCTCGCCCTTCCACTCAAAACGGTAGATGGCGGTGTTGTACACCTTGTCCTTTTTGGGCTTGCCCGTGGACAGACGCTCGGCAATCTGACGCGCGGCGTCGTTTTTCTCGGCGATGACGAGCTTCAAAAGAGGCTCCTATCTCGTATCTCTGCGGCTACGCCCGCCCGTATGGCGGCCGACTTACGCCCTTGCTTGCTCAATCTGCCCGATGAGCCAATCGCACCAGGCATCCATGCCCTCGCCCTTGCGCGCGCTCACGGCAAACCGCGGCGCCTGCGGATTGAGGTCATCGAGTGTCTTAGTATACCTATCCATGTCAAAATCGAAAGCCGGAGCCACGTCGACCTTGTTGAGCAGCTGCGCGCCGGCGTGTTGGAAGATGCCCGGGTACTTGATGGGCTTGTCGTCGCCCTCGGGCACCGAGAGAATCATGATGGACAGGTTCTCGCCCAGGTCAAAGTCGACCGGGCAGACCAGGTTGCCCACGTTTTCGATAAAGATGACGTCGATGTTCTCCAGACCCACAGCCTGGTCGAAGGCGTCGACGGCCTCCATGATCATGTTGCCCTCGAGGTGGCACAGGCCGCCCGTGTTGATCTGGATGGCGGGCATGCCGGCTTCCTTCATGGTGATGGCATCGACATCCGAGGCGATATCGCCCTCGATGACGGCACAGCGCAGGCCGGCTTTGTCACGCAGGCGCTCGTTGGTGCCCAGAATCGTGGTGGTCTTACCCGAGCCGGGGCTCGACAGCACATTGATCACGTAGGTGCCTGCCTCATTAAATCGCTGACGCAGCTGATCTGCCAGGCGCTCGTTGCGCGACAGGATCGGCGACGCGATATCAATCGTTTTCTCGGCCATACTTAGCGCTCCTTACTTTGGCCCCTTTATACCCCATCATTAGATGGCTAGCGGGCTAATCGTCGGGGGTTTCGATTTCGATACTTGCGATATCGAGCTCGCGGCCGTGCAGCAGGCGCACGTTGGCGCCGCCACACTGGGGGCAGCGACAATGGAAACGGTCGTGCTCAAAGACCTCGCCGCAGTCCAGGCACTCGCTTTGTGGATGGACCTCCTCCACGGCAAGCTCGCAGCCGCGCGTGAGCGGGTCCTCATCGCGAAACGTCTCCCACGCAAAGTCGAGTGCCTCGCGCACGACCTCGGTCATATCCCCGATACGAAGCGTTACCAAAACGGCGCGCGAGGCCCCCGCCCCACGCGCCGCGCGAATCACTGTATCGAGTATGCCGTTGACAATGCCAACCTCGTGCATACCGATTTACTCCTCGTCGTCCTCGTCGTCCGAGAACAGGTCCAGACGGCTCACGAACAGGCCCTCCTTGCCCTCGCGCGCGGTAATGACCACGCGAGCGATGGCGAGCGAAATCTCGTAGAGCGAGAGCAGGGCGCCATACATGAGACCCAGCGTAACGGGCGAGCCGTCGGGCGTAATCACAGCCGAACCCACGAGCAGGCCTACGTACACGTAGCGCCAGGCGCTGCGGAAGGCCGCATAGGACACGATGTGGAAAACGGACAGGTAGAAGATGATGAGCGGCAGCTCAAACGCCACACCAAAGCCGATCATAAAGAGCAGCTCCATGTTGACGTAGTTCTCCAGATCGGGCAACGCCGTAGCGACAGCCGAGGTCTCGCCGATGAGCCACTCAAAGCCCGCCGGGATGATGATGAAGTAGCAGAAGATGGCACCCAGGAAGAACAGCACCGTCGAGGCGAGCACCGTGGGCACAACCCACTTGCGCTCGTTGGGGCGCAGTGCCGGCAGGAAAAATGCCAGAATCTGCCAGATGATCATGGGCGTGCACATGACCACGGCCATCTTGATGGCAAGCGAGAAGCGCAGGCCAAAGCCGCCGAGCGTGGTGGTGATGTAAAACTTACCGTCCGGCACAAAGGAGCGGATGGGGTCCTCAAGAATATCGAGCACCACGGGCGTGGCAAAGTACAGCACGATGGCGGCGGCAAACACCGAAACGACCACGATGGTCAGGCGGCGACGGAGCTCTCCCAGGTGATCGAAGAGCGGCATGCGCGCAGGTCCGATCGGCATTACTCATCGCCTCCCTTCGGGGCGTCGGCGGCAGCAGCCTCGGCATCGTCCTCGACCTCGAGCTCGCGAGCGAGCTGGTCGACGACGGCCTTGCGCTTGCGGGGACGACGGGCGTAGAGGTCAGCCGTCGTGGGCTCTGCCGGCTCGGGCTTGGGCTCTGCAGCAGGCTCGGGCTCGACGGCAGCAGCAGGCTCTGTACCCTCGGCCTCATCAACAGCGCCTTCGCCCTCAGCAGCGCCCTCGCTTGCGGCCTTCTCGGCAGCAAGACGGGCGCGACGCTCGGCAAAGGTCTCCTTCTTGGCGGGCGCTGCCGTCTCGGCGGCATCCTCGTCCGCATCGGAATCGTCGTCGGTCGCAGCAGTCTTCTTGGGCTTGACCGGGGCCGACGCGGCCTCGCTCACCGGATCGATAATCTCGGACTGAACAACGGCCGTCATCTTTTCCTGCGTCTCGCGGAACTGACGGATAGCACGGCCGATCGTGCGGCCCATCTGCGGGAGCTTATCCGGGCCAAACAGCAAAAAGCCGAAGACCACGATGATCGCGAGCTCACCCTCTCCAATACCAAACACACATACCTCCAAGGCTCGATGTGAGTCGAGCCCGCACCGCGCCATTCGGCCGGAACTCGTCTATTCATTCGGTCAAGTATAGCGCCCGGACGCCAAAACGTCCGAGCGCATCACAAACATATGCCAAACGGCACGCCCTTTTGGGGGCAAAGATTATGCAGCGGTGATCGAAATCTCCTGGTCGACGCCCAACAGCTGAACCACGCGCATCACCGGGGGCTGCACGTTGACGCAGCTAAAACGCTTACCATGATCAGCTGCGTGGTGTGCGGCGCCCACGAGCACGCCAATGCCCGTCGAATCGATGTAGCTCACCTGGGCAAAATCGAGCTCAACGGCCTCAGTGGGCTGCTCGAGCGCCAGGTCGATGGCATTGCGCAGGCTATCGGCGTTAGAGATATCGATCTCACCGGTCACCTTAATGGTGTAGAGCTCTGGCGTGGGGTTGGTGGAAATACCCAAATCCATGTATACGCTCCTTTACGTATCGAAAGTGCGGATAGTACTAGGCGCGGACTTGCGGGGTCCTACGCGTTAGGCGCGCTCGGAACGCGCAAGCTCGGCAGCGACGAGCTTGACGGCCAGCACCAGCACATCGAGCGCGGCCTCCAGGTCCTCGACCGTGGGATAGCTCGGCGCGATGCGGATGTTGGTGTCGCGCGGATCCTTGCCATAAGGCCAGGTGGCACCAGCCGGCGTGAGCTTGACGCCCAGGTCGGCACAAAGCGCGGCGACCTTCTGGGCCGAGCCCTCGGGGCCATCGAAACTCACAAAGTAGCCGCCATGGGGATGAGTCCAAGTGGCGCAACCCGTGTTGCCCAAGCCCTCGGTGAGTTTACGCTCAACGGCCTCAAAGCGCGGGCGCAGGAACTCGGCATGCTTTTTCATGTGCTCCTTGACCGCCTCGATGGTGGGAAGGAAACGCACGTGACGCAGCTGGTTGAGCTTGTCGGCGCTAATAAGACCGGCCTTCAGGCGCTTGGAGAACTCGGCGATGACCGCGGGGCTCGCACCGATAAAGCCGATGCCGGCACCCGGGAAGGTGATCTTGGACGTCGAGGCAAAGGCCACCACGCGGTCCTCGGTGCCCGCCGCGCGGGCAGGATCGAAGATGTTGGCGAGCTCGTCGGTCTCGTCGTACAGGTCGTGCACGCAGTAGGCGTTGTCCCAGAAGATGCGGAAATCGGGCGCGGCCGTGGGCATCTCGACCAGGCGACGCACAGTGTCCTCGCTAAAGGTGATGCCCGTGGGGTTGGAATACTTGGGCACGCACCAGATGCCCTTGATGGAGTCGTCGGTGGCAACCAGGCGCTCAACCTCGTCCATGTCGGGGCCGTTGTCGGTCATCGCGACGGGGACGTTCTCGATGCCCAAGTCGGCGGTGATGCCAAAGTGGCGATCGTAGCCGGGAACGGGGCACAGGAACTTGACCTTCTTGCCGTCGTGCGCTGCCTCGTAAGCCTCCCAAGGGTCGCTGCCGCACGAGCCGCAACGCCAGAACATACCGGCGATATCGTGCTCGATCAGCAGGCTCGATGAGCCCAGTACGAGCGTCTGCTCGGCAGGACAACCCAGGAACTCCCCCGCCAGCTTGCGTGCCGAGGGAATGCCCTCGAAGCAACCGTAGTTGGAGCAGTCGACATTGCCGTCGTGCAGATCGGCATCGGCATTGAGGATATCGAGCATGGGGCGAGAAATGTTCACCTGGGAGGGCGACGGCTTGCCGCGCGCCATGTCGAGCGCCAGGCCCTTGGCCTTGACCTCGGCAACCTCGGCTTTAAGCGCCTCGATGGCGGCATCGAGTTCGGTGGTTTCCATCTTCTGGTAGATCGTCTGCATGGGGTGCGACCTTTCGCGAAGCGGTACGTTGCAGTTCGTCTAAGTATAGACCGCCATCGTCGCAACGTTATGAAGCCGTGATAGATTAAGTTCATCGCAATCAATTACGAATCGCCGCGCATGCCGGCGTGGGGCGCCCAAGGAGGCACTATGGAGTACGGATCGTTTCAGGCCGAGGAATTCGGCGACTTGCAGCGCCTGGTCGACGGACTGTTTTACGACCGCCACGCCATCGACCGCCTGGATCTGATCGTACAGGCCGAAATCTTGGACCTGGCGCCCGACCTCATGGAGATCGTGAATCTTTTGCCGCCCGGCTACTACGACCGCCAGTCACTTTGCGACCAGCTCAACTCCGCCTTGGCCGCCCACGGCTGGGGCGCCGTCTACGGAACGGTGGAATAAGCCTCGAGGCCGGCGATTTGGCCCGCTTCCCGACCTTGGCGAGGCTTGTTTTAGGGCTTGTGGCCAAAAAAGGGCAAATATGAGTACTGTTACCTTTTTAGTAGCAGCGATTCTTGGTCGAAATCGGCAAAACTCGACTTGAAACTGGTAGCGCGCAGAGATGTGGTGTAAGAGGCGGGGAATGCCCCGCCTCCGCCCTT
>CAJMPU010000037.1 GCA_905215505.1 uncultured bacterium | reverse complement strand
CAGCTCATCGTGCGCGGGCAGCGCCGCAAACGCGCGACGAAGCGAACACACGACCTCGGCCATGGCGGCGACGGCATCCGCGCCCTTCCAAGGCTGGCTCGCATGCGCCGTCACGCCAGCCATTTCAATCTCGAACCACGTACGCCCCTTGTGCGCCACCTGGATCTGCCCGTCGGTGGGCTCGGTGTCCAGCACCCATTCGCGCGAGCCGACCCAGCCGGCATTGATGGCCGCCTCGGAGCCGCGCATAAAGTCTTCCTCGTCGACCGAGCAGATGAGCGAAAAGCCGCGGCGTGGCAGCGCGCCATCCGCCGCCACGCGCTCGAGCGTATGGACCAGTGCGGCAATGGCGCAGGCCAGGCCACCCTTCATATCGCAGGCACCGCGGCCATAGAGTTTATCGTCGCGCACAACCGCCCCAAGCGGTGCGATGTCTGCGTCCCAGCCATCGCCCAAGGTGACGGTATCCATGTGGCAGATATAGACCAGCCGCGGCTCGTCGCTTTGGCCCGGCACGGTGACTTTAAGGTTGCGGCGCCCGGGCAGCACTTCGAGCTCCTCAATCTGCACGGCATCGAGCGCAGAACTATCAAGTTGTGCCAGCTGCTGCTCAATGAGCCTCTTAATGAAGCGCTCAATTTCATCCTCATACGCGCCCGGGTCTGAGCTGTCGATCCGCACGAGTCCTTGCGTAAGCCGCCAGGCAAAGTCCTCATCAACCATATGCAACCTCACAATCAGTTTGCTTTCCAAACCGATTGTAAGCCTCCTGAGAGATCCGCGACGTGGGCGTGGCAGTATTTACCGTTCGCAGGCCGAGCCAGCGCGTTTGCCGTCCGAGCGGGTTCACAAGCGACGCAGCGGGTACGTACCCTTCATGGACGACATGCTGTGCGACATATCTGCCTTTCGGTATCACCGGATACCTCCACAGGTCTTGGCAATAATGCCGGACCTGCCCGATTCTGCGGACGATCCGCGCAGGGAGCACCTATGTGAGCATCCGCTCGTCACGCATTTCCTGGGCACCCCGTTACACGTGTTGGCGCAGGGCAGCTGCGGACGTAAGGGCGATCGCATTGTCAGGCATGTTTGGAACGGGGAGAGGCCGTTTGATTCCGTGCGGCAGACGGAGTTTGGCCTCGATGTTGCGTCCCCACTCTTTACCCTGCTGACCCTGGCTTCCTCGGTCTCAAACGAGCGTCTAATCATGTGCATGTATGAGATGTGCGGCACCTTTGCCGTGTGCAAGATTGCGCCTCAGGTAAAGTCGGCACTTGTGCAGGCATATGGGGACCGGTGGGGTGACGCACGGTTGGGTTGGGAAAATGTAAAGGATGTCTCGGGGAATCCAACGGACCTGTGGAAACGACCGCCCTTGATCGAGTTCTCTGAACTTACAGAGTTCGCCGATAAGATCCGGGGGCTCCGCGGCGCTAAATCGTTCACACGTGCCGCGAAATGCATTACGGGGGTGGCGGCATCGCCGCTTGAGGTCCAGGCTTCGATGCTGTTTGGCCTTACGAGGTTGCGCGGCGGCGAAGGGCTGCGCCTTACCAATAACGTTGAGATTCGTATGACGCGCAGCGCCCGCCTGATTTCGGGGCTTGATAGGCGCTATGCCGATATCCTGCTGGCAAATAAGGACGGCAGTCGAGAGTGTCTGGTTGAATGCCAAGGTAAAGCCATTCACGGATCCATTGAATCCAAGATTTCGGACTCCGATCGAACGACGGCGCTGCAAGCGATGGGATATCCCGTCATTCTGATGACCTATGGTCAGCTGGCCGACTCCGATGCCTTCCGCGTGGTGATGGAGCTCATCATGTCCTATCTCGATGTGCCGCTGAAAGACAAGACGCCGCGACAGCAGGAGCTCGAACGGCGGCTTCGTGAGGAGATTTTTATCGATTGGGCAGGAATGTAGCCGCGCGGGTGGAAAACGGTCGCGCGGACTAGAGTTTTGGTCACAAAAAGACTTATATTTCGCCTTGGAGGGGCCTTAAAAATGCTATCTAGAATAAGTTGTTTCGGAAAATGGACAGTCAACTTACATTCGGCACATAGAGATCGATTTTTACCTACTAAAGTCCCTGATAAAGCTGTTTATCAAAGCGGGTGTGCTTAGCGACTTGAGCCTCACTATCGATTATCTGAAAAAACTTGTTCTGGGTATCATTTTAAAGTCGTCCGGAGCAACAAAATCGGCCCCCGTTTCGTGAAAACGGGGGCCGAATGGGCTTCGTGGTCTGTCTGGCAGGATTGGCGCCGGCGCTATTTAATCACGCGCACACGATACATCGACGGAATTTGCTTAAGTGCCTCGATCGTGCTGCCGTCCAGGTGCTCATCGGTGTCGAACATGGTGTAGGCGTTCTCGCCAGCGGACTCGTTGGTCATGCGCTGCACGTTGGCGTTGTCCTTGGCGAGAATGGCCGTGATCTGGCCTATCATGTTGGGCACGTTGGCATGCAGGCAGGCAATGCGGCTTGCGGCGCGCGCCTTGCCCATGCTGCAGGCGGGGTAGTTGACGCTGTGTGCGATGTTGCCGTTTTCCAGGTAATCCTTGAGCTCGCTGATGGCCATGTCGGCGCAGTTGGCCTCGGCCTCGCCGGTGCCGGCGCCCGAGTGCGTGGTGATAAACGTGTTGGGCATCTTGACGGTCTTGGGCGTGGCAAAGTCACAGCTAAACCAGCTGAGCTTGCCCTCGCGCAGGGCGGCGTCGACGGCGTCCTCGTCAATGATGGTTTCGCGCGCGTAGTTGATGAGCACGGCGTCGGGCGCCAGCAGGTTAATCTGCTCGGTGCTGATCATGCCGATGGTGTCTGCCTTGCTGGGCACGTGCACGGTGAGGTAGTCGCAGCCGCGGCACAGATCCTCGAGCGTGCCCACGCGCTGCACCTCGCGGCTCAGCACCCACGCGTGCTCGACGGAAATGAACGGATCATAGCCGTAGACGTCCATGCCCAGGTCGACGCAGGCGTTGGCGACCTTGGAGCCTACGTTGCCCAGGCCGATGACGCCGATGCGCTTGCCCTTGAGCTCGCGGCCCACAAAGGCCTTTTTGGCCTTCTCGGCGTCGACCTGGATCTCGGGGTCGTCGGCGTTGTCGCGCACCCAGTTCATCGACTGCACTACTCCGCGGCTCGAAAGCACCAGCATGCCCAGGACAAGCTCCTTGACGGCGTTGCTGTTGGCACCGGGGGAGTTAAAGACGACGACGCCTTTCTTGGCGTACTCCTCGACGGGGATGTTGTTGACGCCGGCACCGCAGCGGGCGATGGCGCGGATGCCCTCGGGCAGCTCGTAGCCGTGCAGGTCGGTCGAGCGCATCAGGATCGCGTCGGCCTCCTCGGCGGTGCTTACAAACTCGTAGCCCTCGCCAAACTCGACTTTGCCGTCTTTAGTGATGTCGTCGATGGTCTTTATCTTACGCATGGAAAAACTCCTTAGCAGGTTTTTATCTAAACAGGGTGGTCTGAGGTGGCTGGTCGGCCCGCGTGCTGCGGGCTAGTTAGATCGCGGGCTCAAACTATGCTGCGCTTCGAAGTCCTTCATGAACGAGGCCAGTGCCCGCACGTCTTCCATGGTTACGGCGTTGTAGACGCTGGCGCGCATGCCGCCCACTAGGCGATGGCCCTTGACGTTTTGAATCTGGTGCTCGGCCGCGCCTGCGACAAAGGCGGCGTCGAGGTCGGCATCGCCGGTACGGAACGTGACGTTGGCGATGGAGCGGCTGCCCTCCTGCGTGGTGCCGTGGAACAGCTCGCTGTTCTCGAGCAGGTTGTAGAGCAGGTTGGCCTTGGCCCAGTTGCGCTCGGCCATGGCAGCAAGTCCGCCGGTCTCCTCGACCCAGCGGAATACCTTGCCGCACACGTAGATGCCAAAGGTGTTGGGCGTGTTGAGCATGGAGCCCTTGGCGGTCTGGGTCTTAAGGTTCATGTACTGCGGCGTCTGCGCAAAGGCCGGGCCGTCGGCGATCAGGTCGTCGCGCACGATGACCACAGTCACGCCTGCGGCGCCGGCGTTTTTCTGCGCGCCGGCGTAGATGAGACCGTAGCGTTCAACGTCGAGCGGCTGCGACAGAAAGCAGCTCGAGACATCGGCGACCAGCGGCACATCGCCGCAGTTGGGCAGCTCGTGGTACATGGTGCCAAAGATGGTGTTGTTCTGGCAGATGTAGACGTAGTCGAGCCCGTCGCCCGCGGCCTCGGCGGCAATGCGCGCGTTGATGTCGGCCATGGTGGGAATGCGGTCGAAATTGGTGTCCTCGGAGCTCGCGAGCAGCACGGCCTCGCCGTACTTGGCGGCTTCCTTGTACGCCTTGTTGGCGAAGTTGCCGGTCACGACGTAGCCGGCGCGGCCGCGGCGCATGAGGTTCATCGGGATGCCCGCAAACTGCAGCGTGGCGCCGCCCTGCAAAAACAGAACACGGTAGTTATCGGGGATGCTCAGCAGGCGGCGCAGGGTTGCCTCGGCGTCGTCGATGATCTGCTGGTACATGCTAGATCGATGGCTCATCTCGAGCACGGACATGCCGCAACCGTGGTAGTCCATCATCTCGTCGGCGATCTCGGCGAGCACGCTGGTAGGCAGCGCGGCCGGGCCAGCTGAGAAGTTGTGCACACGTGCCATCTTCTAGTTCCCCTCGTAGTCGTTTGAACGTTCGGGATACTTTAGCACAGTGCAGCGTCAGGCGCGACCGCATCACGGTAAAACTCGAGTGCGCCGCTATGATTTACAGGATGGTTACATGGGGGAGGGGTGCTTTACTCCTCGGGCAAATCCAAATCTGCGAGCGAAGGCATGAGGTTCTCTAGGCGCTTGATTTCTTCGTCGCAAATTAGCTAACCCCTGGTCACTACGACGCCAGTGTGGCGATGACAGCTTCGTCGCCGGCGTATATTAGGGTGTCGCCGTCGGGGATGATCGTTTGGCCGTCGCGCTTGAGCATCACCACGATAAACGGGTGCTTGCCCTGCGGCACGTCGCGCAGGCGCTGACCGGCCAGGCGACCGTGGGGCGTCACGGTGACCTCGCGCAGCGTAACCTCGGCACGCTCTTCGAACGTTGGGGCTGCCATCACTAGCAGATCGCCTTCTTGGATCACGGTGTCGCCATTGGGCAGTACCGGGTGCGCCCCGTCGCGCAGCACCAGGACCACGAGCATGTCGGTGGCGCTGCCAATGTCCGCGAGCGAGCGTCCTGCAAACGGATGTCCAGCGCCCACCTTGAGCTTGACGAACGACATACCGTCCTCGTCGCGGTAATCGTTAAAGGTGCGGCGCACATCGCCTTCCGCGTCGATCATGTCGAGCTTCTTTGCCACCGCCGGCAGCAGCGAGCCCTGCACCACAATGCTCGACACAGCAATCACAAACACCAGGTCAAATAGGTCGTGACCGCCGGGAATACCGGTCACCACGGCAAAGAGGCTAAATACGACCGAAGCCGCGCCGCGCAGACCCGCCCAGCTTATGAGCGCTACCTGGCGAGGGTTCGTCTTAAAGGGCGCCAGCAGCACGCCAACGGCGATGGGGCGGCTCACGAAGAGCATAAACGCCATGAGCGCCAGACCCGGTAGCAGCATTTGCGGCAGGCGTGCGGGCGTCACGAGCAGGCCCAGCAAGAAGAAGATGGTCATCTCGGCCATTTCGGTGAGGGTATCGAAGAAGTGCGCCATCTCGACCTTGCCGGTAATGTCGCTGGCTCCCAGCACAATACCGGCCAGGTACACGGCCAAAAAGCCATTGCCGCCCAGGTAACTCGGCAGCGCGTAGGCCACGATGGCCACCGCGAACAAGAAGATGGTCTGCGCGCCCTCGGCCGTTGCGCGTGCGCGCTCTATCAGGCGGCTGGATGCCCAGCCGATGGCAAGACCCAACCCCACGCCTAGGATGATCTGCTTGGCCAGCAGCACGGGGATGTTAATGTCGCCGCCGGCCGCGAGTGTGGCGAGCACGGCGGTGAGCATGTAAGCGACGGGGTCGTTGGAGCCCGATTCGACCTCGAGCAGCGAGTCGGTGCCGCCCCTCAGCGACAGGCTGTGCTCGCGCAGCACGCTAAAGACGCTGGCCGCGTCGGTGGATGCCACGACCGATCCCAACAGCAGGCCACCAATCCAGTCAAAACCCAGCACGAAGTGCGCAAACGCACCCGTAATGCCGGCAGTGATGACGACGCCGAGCGTGCTCAGCAGTACCGCGGGCACGGCAACGGGTTTGGCACGGTCGATATTGGTGTTAAAGCCGCCGTAGAACATGATGAACAGCAGCGCCGTGCTGCAGACGGTTTCGGTGAGCGCATAGTCGCTAAAGTCGATGTGCGCCGGACCGTTGACGCCCAGCAGCATGCCGAGTGCGATAAAGATGAGCAGGGTGGGGAAGGGGAGCTTTTTGCCGACGGGTTTGATGGTCAGACACAGAATAATGACGAGGCCGATAAAGAGAAGGATCTGGTTCATGGATGGTGTCCGCTCCTGGGTGGTTGGCGTGGCACGGTCAGTTGCCTGCGGTTATTTGTACCCAAAGATGGTGGGTTTATGGGGTTAGATTGCGGGCGTGCGCGATATCGTCATAGACGGCTGCCGTCTTTGCCTCTGCTCGGAAACCCTTTCCAGCTTTATTGCAACGGAGTACAATGGGTAACGTTTAAGTTCAACTTGAAGTTTTAGTTGCGGTTCCGGGCTTCGGTCGCAAGGTAGGGAAAGGCGTTCCATGGCGATCTATGTGACATCTGATGCTCACGGACACGTGCATGCGCTTGACGAGGCCCTGTCTAAGATCTCGTTGACGTCCGACGACACGCTGTACGTGCTGGGCGACATGATCGATCGCGGGCCCGATCCGGTCGGCGTTATTAAGCTCGTGCGCTCGCTGCCTAACGCCCGCGTTCTCAAGGGCAATCACGAGCAGATCATGCTCGATGCCATCATTGGCCAGGATCCGCTCGATGCCGAGACCTGGGATATCAACGGTGGCTGGACGACGCGCGAGCAGCTCAACGACATGGAATTTGAGGCATACGAGGAGCTCGTGCGATGGATGGCCGCGCTGCCGCTCTACGCGGTGGCCGAGACCGAGGAGCGCCCGTATCTGCTGGTACATGCTGGAATCGAGATGAAGGCGGCGCGCGCGTTTTTACTTGAGCATGGCGTCGATTGTGCCGATGGCGTCGGAGCGGTGGGTGCCGATCGCGAGCTGCTGCAGCAGATGCTCGCGGTGCAGTCGTCCGATGACCTGCTGTGGATTCGTCACGGCTATTGGGATGCGCCGACGGGACTGCTTTCTGCCGAGGGCGAGGGTCCGGTCGTGGTGAGCGGCCACACGCCCACGGTGTCGCTTGGGCGCTATTGCGAGGTTGGCGGCCTGGCGGGGCTCGATGAGGAGTCGGGCCGCGGGCAGATTGTGCGCCTGGGTGGCGAGGATACCGCCGGCGTGCCCGATCGCATCGACATCGACTGCGCCGCCGCCACCGGCTCCGAGTTCGGTCGCGTGGGCATCCTGCGGCTCGATGATGGGGCGGAGTTCTACGCGAACATCAACCCGGGCGAATAATCGGTGCAAGTGGTAGCTAATTTGGGACGGGGCTTTTTTGACTACTTTCGGAGAATAGCGCCTTCTTGCTCGGTAAGCGCGAGAAATGAGGAACGTCTGCGTCCTCGGCAGTGCGAAAATGCTCGAAAAACCGTCGCAACGGAGTCAAACGACGTTGCGACGGTTCTTTTTTGGCTGCCCGCTGGCTAAGTGAGTAGACTTTTTTGGAAATGCCGAGCAGCCGGCAAATTTGCCTCAACAAAACCGCAGGTCACTGACTTGTGTTTTGCCGGTGTGGTCAGGGATTCGGCAAAAGTCTACTCACTTAGTTTTGCGTGTCGCAAATCGTCCGCAACGAGACCCCCCATTGCTCCAATTAGGCGCCGTACGGGTTGCGGTCGCGCTCGATGCGTTGGCGGATGTGGGCGTATTCGATAATCAGCAGCACCAGGAGTAGGGCCATGATGGCTAGGTAGCTCACCACGGCGCCCATCAGACCCAGCAGGTTGATCAGGATCACCGGCAGCACTACGCTTACGGCGAAGCAGATCAGGTAGATTTTGGTGACGTCGCCGGCATGGCGCAGCACCGTGATGATGGCGTAGAGAAAGTCGATGGCCGCGGTGACGCCGCCGGCGACAACCATCAGCAGTGCCAGCGTGCGGTAGCGCTCAAAATTGAGGCCGTACATGAAGCTCATGAGGGGAATACCGGGACCTGCCATAAATGCGGCGCACACGCTGGTGATGACCACGATCAGTGCCATAACGGCAACAATAATCAGGTCAAAGCGACGACGCTTGCGAGGATTAGCCCAAATGCTCGACAAACGCAGGAGCTGCGGTTTATAGATAAATCCAATGCTCAACAAAATAGCCTGCGCCGGAAAGAACAGGGCATTAAAGTACAGCTGATACTTGTAGGCCAGCGTGCCTTCCATCACGAACTTGGGCATGCTCTCGATAAGGTTGAACAGGAACAGCGCGCCAAAAAGCGGGGCGCACTGGATAAACAGGTGACCGACCTCGCGCAGGCTCACGCGGCGCGATTTTTCGGTTTCGAGCAGGGCGAGCGGCGCGGTGACCAGAACGAGCGAGGCGATCGCGGTAACACCCATGGCCATGGCGGCGATGGGCATGCTGCGCGTGAGGAACAGTACCACGCTAAAGACCGCGATGACGCCGACGGATCGTAGCGTTTGGCTCATGCCGGCCAGGTAGAGTTTGTCGGCCTGCTGCAGGCGGCCCTCGTACACGTCGGCAATGCCGTCGATCACCTTATACAGGTAGACGCCCAGGCCGATTGTGGCCATCTGCGCATCGTAGCCGCGGGCGCTGCTGTATACCAGGCCGCATGCCAGCGCGAGCGCTCCGCAGATCCAGCGGTTGAGCTGGTAAGAGGCAAAGGACGTCTTTTTGTCGATGTCCGAGACCTGGAAATTGCGCACGCCGTAGTTGCACGCGATCATGATGAGCGTGCCGGTGACAAAGGCGATGGAGAATTTGCCAGCCTCCTCGGCGCCCACGAGCTGTGTGGACACGATGGTGAGCAACGGAAACGCCATGCCCCATACGGCGGTGCCCAGGGTATTCCAAAGGTAGTCGCGACGGGTGGCGTGATCTTCGTACTCGGCTTCTTGCGTGGAGAAGCCGCCGCCGTAGACGGCTCCGAGCAGGCGGTTCCACCAGGCATTGACCATGCGGTGGATGGGGCCGGGCTGGCGATCGCGCTCGCGGCGACGGCGTGTGGCCTGGTTGCTGTCGGGACCGCCGGCGTTACGCTGGCTTAGCTCTTGGATTCGTGCGAGCTCCTCGGCGGTGTGCGATGCGGGGAACAGGCCGTTCTCGATGCGTCCGCCCTGCCCGTGCGCCCCGTCCGATACGGTGGGGTCGGCGACGCCATTGCGGCGGGCGATGGCGCGGCGAATGCTATCGATGGGCGTGATGCTCAAAGCGGAGTCCTTTCTATTGCTGCGCTCTAGTATAGACGCGACGGTGTTCGTTCGTGTTTTTGAACAGGTTGTTCGATAATTGCGGCGGCGCCATTCAGTAGACGGCATTTGGGGACGTTCCTTATGTGCCGGCACTTTGGGAACGTCCCTAAGTGCTGGCATCCGGGGACGCTCCTTGGTTGTTGCCTGTTCAAGAGTGTCCCCAACGATTAGTCGTTTAAAAACGTCCATTACAGTCGAAATTGTCAGCCCGGGACCGTCTCGGGCTACGATTGAG
>CAJMPU010000036.1 GCA_905215505.1 uncultured bacterium | reverse complement strand
CGCGCTCGTGACGACGATTTTCCATAATGCCGGCGGCAATAGCCTCGGCCCGCTCGATGCTCTCACGCGAGATACGGGCAGTATCCTCGGGGAACACAGCGCTGTGACGGCCGACATAGGCGGGGGCAGCAGGCTGAGGGGCAGCGACGGGAGCGGGGGCTGAAACAGGAGCAGGCTCGTCAATCTCATCCAGAATCGCGGTGGCGGCGGCCCACATACCCTCGTGGCCCGAGTAATCGGCCATGGGGACATCAACCTCGAGCGAGGCGTCCGGAAGGTCGCCGGTGTCGATGCGATCTTGGGCATCAATCGATGCGGTGATGGCTGCAGGCTCATCGAGGTCATCGAGATCGATGCCCGCGGCACCGGAGATGATAGGCATGCTGGCGAGGTTTGCATTGTACGGCGCAGCCTCAGCCGCCTGCTGCTGGGCAGGAGCGCCCCAAAGCGAGCTTTCGGCGGCACGGCGGGCGGCAACAGCCTCCTCGTCCGCGGTCATGGGTTCATCAACGTACGAATTATCGGCAGAAGCGTTCGCGTCCGCCGAGGTAGCGCTGTAGGCGTTATTGACCGCCGCATTGGCAACGAGTGCCACGAAAGCCGCCGTGCTGCCCGCAGGGGCGGCCTGGGAGCCCGACACGGCGCGTGCCGCGGCGGCGATATCATCGCGATTGAAGGAGCCGGTCTGCCCGCCGTTGGTGAGCTCGTCGATGGCGACTTGATAGACGTCGCGCGAGCGTGCAGGGTCGCAGCTCACCGGCGAATCGTCGTCGAGCATGCTGTCGATCATGGACCAAGCCTCGGCCTCGTCCATAGCATCTGCGGCTCGAGCGATGGTAGGGACACCATCATCGGCATGACGGCGCTGGAACGCACCAGTCAGGCCGGAAAGGAATGCCGAGGTAGACTGCTCCGACTGAGCCTGAGAAGCAGAAGCCGCAGCGTACGGAATCGCATCCTGCTGCTGAGCTGGAATCGAGGCGGTCTTGAACTCGCTTTGATGCTGATTGAGATTGGCGGCACCGCCCATGGCATCGGGCTGGAACAGACGCTCTTCACGCTGCGCACGATACTCGGAGATACCCAGCGAGGCGGCATAGATACCCACGCCCGCCACCGCGCCCACGGCGAAGGGAACTGCACCCGCCACGACCGTCTCGTTCACCGACGAAAACGGCAGCGTCGCGGCATACATAACCACGGGAGCGGCAAGGCCGATCCCGCACGAAAGTCCGGCAAGGACTGCTCGTTGTGTTGCATCAGAAGAAGCCATGAGCTCTCCCCATCTTCCAGCACCCAAATCGCATCATTCAGTTGGCTGCGCGAGAGAAGATGAAGCGGGGCTATGCCCCAAAGCAACGGTATATGGTTCGTTTCATCTGCGTTTTCCGTCGCGAAGCTTAAAAGTTATTATGCGAAACCGTCCTGTCGATTGCAAGTGACGATGTCGGATTGAAACGGGAAACCTGCTGCTCGTCGGTCTTACGGTCAAAAATAAGCGCGGAGCGGCGCTATAGAAAAGGGCCGAGGCTCAAAGCCCCGACCCTTTATCGCATTGATGACTATCGCTGCGCGTGGATGACAACCTAGAACGTCTGCTCGTAGTCGCTGTGTTTTTTGGCCGAACGCACCAGGAACTCCTGGTTGGTGTTGGTGCCCTTAAGACCCTTGATAAACGATGCGGCTGCGCGCTCGGTGTTGTTCATGCCGGCAAGAATGCGACGCAGACCAAAGACAAACGGACGCATCTGCTCGTCGACCAACAGGTCCTCGTTACGCGTACCGGAGGCAACGGGGTCGATAGCCGGGAAGATGCGGCGGTCGGCCAGGTCGCGGTCGAGCTTAAGCTCCATGTTGCCGGTGCCCTTGAACTCCTCAAAGATGACTTCGTCCATCTTGGAACCGGTGTCGATGAGGGCAGAGGCCAGGATGGTAAGCGAGCCACCGTTCTCGATATTGCGGGCTGCACCCAGGAAGCGCTTGGGCGGATATAGGGCCGCCGAATCGACGCCGCCCGAAAGGATGCGGCCCGAGGCGGGCGCCGCCAAGTTGTAGGCGCGGGCGAGGCGCGTGATGGAGTCGAGCACCACCACGACGTCGCCACCCAGCTCTACGATGCGCTTGGCGCGCTCGATGACGAGCTCTGCCACGCGGGTGTGGTTGTCGGCAGGCATATCGAAGGTCGACGCCACAACCTCGCCCTTGATGGAACGCTGCATATCGGTGACCTCTTCGGGGCGCTCGTCGACGAGCAGGCAGATGAGGTGCACCTCGGGGTTGTTAATCGAGATAGACTGGCAGATCTTCTTGAGGATCGTGGTCTTGCCGGCCTTGGGCGGGGACACGATCAGGCCGCGCTGGCCCTTGCCGATCGGTGACACGATGTCGATGGCGCGGCCGGTAATAGAGTCCTTGCCGTGCTCCATGCGCAGCGGCTCGTTGGGATAGACCGGGGTGAGGTCGCCGAACTTGGGACGGTTGCGAATCTGCTCGGGGTCCAGACCGTTGACGGTCGTGATTTTGGCGAGGCCGGCGCGCTTGTCGCCGCCGCGCGAAGGACGCAGCGAGCCCTCGATGACGTCGCCCGTGCGCAGGCGCGCGGAGCGGATGAGGTAGGCGGGCACGAAGGCGTCGTCGTTGGACTTCATGTAGCCATGGGCGTGGATGATGCCGGAGCTGTCCGGGCGAATCTGCAGAATGCCCTTGATGTCGCGGAAGCCCTCGGCCTTCGCAGCGGTGACGTAGATTTCCTCGACGAGCTCGGCCTTCTTCTTGCCGGTCGTCTCGATCTCGAACTCCTTAGCCTTCTCGCGCAGCTCAGCGACCTTCATGGCCGCGAGTTCCTCGCGCGAAAGCGTGGGCTCGGTGGGAGCGGCATTACGCTCCTTGTTGCGCTGTTTGCGATCGCGTTGGCGGTTGCGACGGTCGTTGTTGCGGTCGTCCTTACGCTCGTTGCGCTCGTCGTTGCGCTTGTGCTGGCGACGGTTGGGACGAGTGCCGTCTTCGCCCTCAGCGGGGGCGGCACCATCGGTTGCGGCGGTGCCAACATTGGCCGCGGCGGCGTCATTGGCCTCGGCGCCAGAATCAACCTGCGCTTCGACATCCTGCTGCTCGGACGCCTTGGCCTTAACGGACTTCTTACGACCGCGCTTGGGCTTCTCGGACGCAGGCTGTTCGACGTCCTGGGCCTTGGCGACATCAGTCGACGCATCGGCGGTCGTCTCGGCGGAATCCTCGGACGCACCCTTCTTGGCAGCCTTAGCCTTGGACGTGCGCTTAGCAGCAGTGCGACGGCTGCGACCGGGACGGACGTCGGCGGGGTCGGCATCGGCAGAAACGGCCTCGGAAGTCGTGGCATCCTGGACGGGTGCATCGGCAGCAGTTGAGGACTTGGCAGTCGCCGCAGCATCCCGAGCGGCAGCGGCTGCGGCTGCGGCCTTCTCGGCCTCGACAAAGGCCTTGGGCTTGCGACCGCGACGGTGCGGGCGCAAAGCCGGATCGACAACGGGAACTTCGCTGGCCTCGACAGGCGCAGCGGGCTCAACAGGCGATGTGCCCTCCCCTGCCGCGGAACGGACCGAAGCCTCAGTGGGCTCGGGGGTTACCTGTTCAGCAACCTGCTCGGCCTTAGCAGCCGTGCGACGGCGTGTGCGCGGTGCCGGCTTCTCGGTCGGCTGGTCGGCGGCAAGAACCTCGGTGGCGGCAGGAGTCTCGAGTACAGACGGAGCTGCAAGCTCGGTCAGAGCCGCGGCCTCGCGCTCGGCAGCACGACGGCGGGCGCGCACCACCTGAGCCTCGCTAATCTGCGCCAACGCACGTGCCTGCGCGACCTCATCGGAAATCGGCGCCGAGGAGTCAGCTGCAACGGTGAGCTTGGCGCGCGTCGTGCGCGTGGTACGGCGCTTTGGCTTGGTGACCTCCTCGCCGTCAGCGGCAGGCTTGGCCGTGCGGCGCATGCGCTTGGGCTTTGCCGGAGCAGCCTCCTCACCAGTTGCAGGCACGGCCTTCTCAGCCGCTACAGGCATAGGCGTCGAAGCAGCCTTAGGCGTCTCAGGAGCCGAGGCTTGAGCGGGCGCCGCGACCTGGTCCGACGCAACCGGTGCAGCGGGAGCGGCCTGCGTCGTCGTCATTTCGTTTTCTTGCTGTTGATCAGACACAGTGTTTGCTCAACTTTCTTTTCAAGCCCTGTGATCACATGCTCCCTGCATAAACCTTCAGGGCGGCTAAACAGTCTAGTTCCGTTCAAAACGACGGACATCATTGATCTGTATCGAGATGATTGCGTCAACTACGCAGCGTTAGTGTAACACAACCGCCGCCACCTGCAACTTAGTCATTGGGGGGACGTTCTTAAACGACTAGTCAAAAGGGACACTCTTTGTTTGCCACCCACAAATCTGACTGCCTCCGCCAAAACTATGGCGGTTTACTACGATGAATCGCTCAACCGCGACCACTCCGAAACTTGTTGAACTAAAACCGCAGGTAGATGCCTTGCACTTTTTAGCAAAAAGCCGGCGTGGTTAGAATTCCTCAATTCATCGTAGTAAACCGGCATAGTTTCGTATTTCCAGCAGTTCCAAATTCATCAATACGTCGGCGTTTGCGAAAAAAGCCCGACCTCCGTAGGAGATCGGGCTTATAGGGCTCAGTTAAACCAAACCTACACGGTCAAATGACCCGCAGATTACATCTGCTCGGGCGCGGAAACGCCAACGAGGGTGAGCACCAGGGCGAGCGTCACACGGACGGCATCACAAGCGGCCAGACGGGCACGCGAAAGCTCGGGGTCGACGGGACGACCCTCGCTCGGCAGCACCTGGCAGGCAGCGTAAAAGCTGTGGAAGTCACCGGCGAGTTCCTCGGCAAAGTGGGTCAGACGGAACGGAGCGCGATCGCGAGCGCAGCTGGCGATCAGGTCGGTGAGCTCGTTGAGCTTGCGCGAAAGGGCGAGCTCGGTCGGGTCGGTCAGCAGCGAGTAATCGACGTTCTCACCGATGGCCTTGGCGGCAACGGCCTTCATGCCCATCTCGTCGGCCTGCTCGGGCGTAACGTCGGCGGCACGGCGCAGGATGGAGCATACGCGGGCGTGGGCATACTGCACGTAATAGACCGGGTTGGAGTTGTCGCGCTTCTTGACGGCCTCGATATCGAAGTCGACCATCTGGTTGGAGCTCTTGGAGATGAGCGTGTAGCGGGCGGCATCGGAGCCGACCTCGTCGACGAGCTCCTGCAGGGTCACCATGGTGCCCTTGCGCTTGGACATACGGACGGGCTTGCCGTTACGCAGCAGGTTGACGAGCTGGCCCAGCAGAACCTCAAACTTGCCGGGGTAACCCAGAGCGTCGCAGACGCAGCGTACGCGCTCGATGTAACCGTGGTGGTCGGCGCCCCAGATATCGATGACGTGATCGACGCGCTGGAACTTATCCCAGTGATAGGCGACGTCGGAGGCGAAGTAGGTGTACTCGCCGTCGGACTTGATCAGGACGCGGTCCTTGTCGTCGCCCAGATCGGTGGAGCGGAACCACAGGGCGCCGTCCTTGGTGTAGAGGTAGCCCATCTTGTCGAGCTTCTCAAAAGCGCGGTCGACGGCGGAGGTGCCGGCGGTCTCGCCCTCGGTGTCCTTCACATACAGCGAGCGCTCGGAGTACCAACGATCGAAGTCGCAGTTGACGGCGTGGCAGAGGTCGCGCATGTTATCGACCATCTTTACATAGCCGCGCTCGCGGAAGCTCTCCATGCGCTCCTGAGGATCGGCGTTGACCCACTTATCGCCGTCGGTGCGCCAGAACTCGGCGGCCTCGTCGATGATGTAGTCGCCGCCGTAAGAGTCCTTGCCCAAGGTCTCGGCAAAGTTGTCCTGATACGGATGGGTCTCGGGGTGCTCGTCGTTCTCGTCGGCAACAAAGGCGTCACGGTCGGCGATCAGCAGCTTGTGAGCCTCGTCGATATCAACGCCCTGCTTGGCGATGATGTCGGCAAGCTGCATATAGCGCGTGCTGATGGAGTTGCCGAAGGTGTTCATCTGAGAGCCGTGGTCATTGATGTAGAACTCACGCTGGATCTCATAACCGGCGTGGTCCATAACACGGCAGAGCGAGTCGCCCAGCGCGGCCCAGCGGCCGTGGCCGATGTGCATGGGGCCGACGGGGTTGGCGGAAACAAACTCGACCTGGGTCTTCAGGCCACCACCGACGTTGGACTTAGCGAAGTCCATGCCCTTCTCGCGAGCCTCGCCAAAGATGGCATTCTTGACGGCAACGGAGAGGTAGAAGTTGATAAAGCCGGGGCCTGCGATTTCGACCTTCTCAATCGCGGGGTCCTCGGGCATATGGGCAACGATGGCCTCGGCGATCTTGCGCGGGGCGCAGTGAGCCAGCTTGGCGGACTTCAGGGCCATGGTGGAGGTCCACTCGCCATGAGAAGTGTCAGCCGGTCGCTCGATAGCGCAATCGTCAAGTTCAAATGCGGAAAGGTCGCCGGCCTCCTGGGCCGCAGCAAGCGCAGCGCGTACCAGCTCTTCAATCTTCTCGGGCATAGATCCTCCTTGTGTTAAAGCCCCCGAGCTCTTGGTCACTCGTAGGGCAAAAGCCAGAGTTTGTAGCACTCTATCACAAGCGACGGGCACTATCGCAGGGTAAAGCCAATCGAAATTGCATATGCACAAAATTGACTACAGCTTGTATGGAGTCTCTCAAAGATGCCGGTCTGCCTGCAGATTATGCACGCGTTGAAAATGCATAAAGGTGTGAATGAGCTGTGTCTTTTATCGAATACTCTTACCTATCGGAGTTGTGTGCTTTTCCTGCATAAAGTAAGGGTTTCCGCACGTCAGCGTGGTATTCTAGACATACGCAAATTCGTATAAGTTGGAGGTAGCATGTTCTCAATCGGTCAACACGTCATTCATCCGGGTCAGGGAGTCTGCACCGTCGTCGGTTTTAGGGACGACACGCCGCAGCCCATGTTGTTGCTCGAGGCCAAGCAGGGGCATGCGCAGACGATCCTTATGTACCCCGTGGCGCAGGCCGACCGTCTGCATGCCGCCATCTCTCAGCAAGATGCCGAGCATCTGCTGAGCCACTATGACGAGCTGGAGTGCGACACCTTTACCGAGCGCAACAGCTCGCTTGAAGAGACACACTTTAAGCAGCAGCTCAAGCTGGGCGCGCCCGAGACGGTCCGCGTGGCAAAGACCATGATGCACCGCATTCGCCAGGCCGAGGAAGCCGATAAAAAGCCCAGCTCTTACTATATGCGTGTACTCAAGGAAGCCAAGCGCCGCTCCATCGAGGAGTTCGCCGTGGCATTGGGCGTCACCGAGGAGGCCGCCGAAGCCCGCCTAGCCCAAGCCGCCCTCAACTAACCCATCCGCGCCAAAAACCACCACAAAGGGGACAGGCACCTTTGTGGTGGTTTTTTCGTTCTAGTCGTTCTAGTAGTATTCATTCTTAGCGATACCTGCGAGCACAAGGAGTCTTTTATGGCAGAGCCACTTTCCGCCGGAATCACCCGCGACCGTGCGTTCGAATTGCTCAACGAGCACAATAAGGACCCGTTCCACATCACCCACGGCGAAACGGTCGAGGGCACCATGCGCTACTTTGCGCGCGAGTTCGACCCCGAGAACGAGGAGTTTTGGGGCATCGTCGGTCTGCTGCACGACCTAGATTGGGAGGAGCATGAGGACGACC
Source organism: uncultured bacterium (assembly GCA_905215505.1). GTDB lineage: Bacteria > Actinomycetota > Coriobacteriia > Coriobacteriales > Coriobacteriaceae > Collinsella. The sequence continues at coordinate 3,402 of CAJMPU010000036.1, read as the reverse complement.
CCATGAACCACACCATCTATGCGGCCGAGATCCTTGAAGGCGAGGGCGCCTCTCCCGATCTCATTCGCGCCATTCAGACGCACACGTCGGACTTCAACACCTCGCTGCCCAAGCCCGAGCTGCAGATGGAAAAGATCCTGTTTGCCTGCGACGAGCTCACCGGCTTGATCGGTGCTGCCGTCATCATGCGTCCGAGTAAGAGCGTCATGGACTTTACGACCAAGTCGCTCAAGAAAAAGTTCAAGGACAAGCGCTTTGCCGCCGGCTGCTCGCGCGACGTGATTACGCAGGGTGCCGAGATGCTGGGCTGGGAGCTCCCCGAGCTCTTCGACCGTACCATCGCGGCCATGCAGTCCTTCGCCCCCGACCGCGACACCTTTCAGGCTTAATTCCAAAACCATCACAAAGGGGACAGGCACCTTTGTGGTGGTTTTTGTTTGCGCGGGCGTTAGGGGCGGACCTGGCCGGTGCCTCGGAGCTTGTATTTGTAGGTGGTGAGGGCCTCGGCGGCAAAGGGGCCGCGGGCGTGGAGCTTTTGGGTCGAGATGCCAATCTCGGCGCCCAGGCCAAACTCGCCGCCGTCGGTAAAGCGCGTGCTGGCGTTGGCATACACGGCCGAGGCATCGACCTCGTCCAGGAAGCGCTCGCAAGCATCCGTGTCCTCTGCAACGATGGCCTCGGAGTGCATCGTGCCGTAGCGGTTGATGTGCGCGATGGCCTCGTCCTCGTTCGCCACGACCTTCACGCTCATCTCGAGCGCCAGATACTCGCGACCCCAGTCCTCCTCAGTCGCGGCAACGTAGTCATCGCCCTCGGCAAGCCCGGCGTCGGCGCATGCGGCGCACGTGGCCTCGTCGCCGTGAATGAGCACGCCGTGGTCGTGCAGCACGGCAACGACCGCAGGCAAAAACACATTGGCCACAGCATGGTCGACCAGCAGCGACTCGGCGGCATTGCACACGCCTACACGCTGGGTCTTGGCATTAACGATAATGTTGAGCGCCTTATCAAAGTCGGCGGACTCATGCACGTAGATATGACAGTTGCCCGTGCCCGTCTCGATCACCGGCACAAGCGACTCGCGCACGCAGCGCTGGATCAGGCCTGCACCGCCGCGCGGAATGAGTACGTCGACAATACCGCGGAGCTTCATGAGCTCGCCAGTGGCCTCGCGGTCGGTGGACTCGATCATCGAGATAGCCTCGCGCGGGAAGCCCTTGGTCTCGAGCGCATCGGCCAGCAGCTCAGAAATCATGGCACACGAGTGATAGGCCAGCGAGCCGCCGCGCAGAATGCAGGCGTTGCCGGTGCGGATGCAGATGCCCGCGGCGTCGGCCGTCACGTTGGGGCGCGCCTCGTACACCATGGCGACCAGGCCCAACGGCACGCTCACGCGGGTGAGGTCCACGCCGCTTGCGAGCACGCGGTGGTCGAGCACGCGGCCGACAGGATCGGGCAGCTCGGCGAGCTTCTCCAGGCCGGCGGCCATACCCTCAACGCGCCCGGGCGTCAGCAGCAGACGGTCGAGGAGCCCCGCCGAGGTCCCCGCATCGCGCGCGGCGGACATATCGAGCTCGTTGGCGGCAACGATGGAGTCGACACCGTTGCGCAGTGCTGCGGCCATGGCGCGCACGGCCTCCTGGCGCTGCTCGTCGCTCGCCGTGGCAAGCGAGGCCGACGCTGCCTTAGCGGCAACGGCAAGATCGTGGACATACGTGGCTATATCGACCGACATGGGCGGCCCTTTCTCCTAGAAGTTTGCAACCATGGTAGCCGATTTGCGCATGGCCTCGCCCGCGGCGGTAGAATTGGTCAACCCGAAACACCGCAACGAACGGAAGACTCACATGGCCCTCATCACTTCGTACCACGTCCCCGGCCTGTATGTCGAGGACCACAGCATCGACGTCCCCCTCGACTGGCGCGGCCTGGAGCCGATGCTCCTGGCCGTCGGCAGCACCATGCGCCGCGGCGCCATGCCGGCGCCCATCGCAGGTGCGCCCGAGAGCATCAAGCTCTTCTACCGTGTGGTTTGCGCGCCCGACCGCATCAACGACGATCTGCCACTGCTCCTGTTTTTGCAGGGCGGCCCCGGCGGCGAGAGCCCGCGTCCGCTGTCACCCACAAGCGACGGCTGGATCGAGGAGGCCGTCAAGCACTTCCGCGTCGTCCTGCCCGACCAGCGCGGCACCGGACGCAGTAGCTGCGTGGACGGACGCACGATCAAGGCACTGGGTGATCGCGCAACGGCCGCCGGCGCCGATACAGCACGCTCGCAGGCGGATTTCCTCAAGCGCCATCTTGCCAGCTCCATCGTGCGCGATTTTGAGTACCTGCGCCTGGTGGGCTTTGGCGGCAAGCCCTGGGTCACACTGGGGCAGAGCTACGGCGGCTTTTTGACGCTGAGCTACCTGTCGCTCTTCCCCGAGGGCGTGGCGGCGAGCTTTACCTGCGGTGGCATCCCCCACGTCCCGGCGAGCGCCAGCGAGGTCTACGCGCACACCTTCCCGCGCATGGCCGCCAAGACGCAGCAGTATTACGACCGCTACCCCGCCGACGTCGAGCGCGTGGCGGCGCTGGCCGATGCGCTTGAGGAGCAGAAGCCTGTGCTACCCGACGGCTCGCCGATGACGGTGGAGCGCCTGCAGCTTATAGGCAGCGACTTTGGCATGAAGCCGAGCTTTGAGCGCATGCATTGGATTATCGACCACGCTTTTGTTGACGGCGACGGCACGCTGAGCTGCGGTGCCTCAGTATCCGATAGCTTTTTGATGTGCGCCTTCGAGCGCACCAACACGCGCGCGAATCCGCTGTACTGGACGCTTCAGGAGTTCATCTACGCCGACGGCGACACCATGCCCATTCGCTGGGCCGCGGCAGAAGAGAAAGCCCATCGTACCGAGTTCGACACACTCGCGCGCCCGCTCATGTTTACCGGCGAGGCCATGTTCCCGTGGATGTTTGAGCAGATGCCCGAACTTAAGCCCTTCAAGCCCGCGATGGATCTGCTGATGGAGGACACCAGCTGGGACAAGATCTACGACCCGCAGCGCCTGGCCTGCAACGAGGTGCCGCTCCAGGCCGCGGTGTACTTCGATGACATGTACGTGGACTCGGGCATGCAGCTCGATACGCTCAGCCGCGTGGGCAACTCGCATGCCTGGGTGACCAACGAGTTCGAGCACGACGGCTTGCACGGCAGCGTGGTGTTCAAGCACCTCTTCGACGAAGCCCTCAACCGCGGAGACCTGCGCCAGATCTTCTAGCAAAGGAGTGTCCCCGTCTGCCGGCACAATAGGAACGTCCCCAAGTGCCGGCAACGACAATGCCGCTGGTAGAGGACAGAAAGCGAAAACGCCCCTAAGCGAGCAAGGTGACGTGAAAGAGGAGGGCATTGACCTT
>CAJMPU010000035.1 GCA_905215505.1 uncultured bacterium | reverse complement strand
CACCGAGCCGTCGCAAGACTTGAAGAAGGGGGGAGGCCTCGCGGCCTCCCCCCTTTTTTGAGTTTACGGGTTTTGTCTCACATAGTAGCTGTGTTTTATAACCCTCGTTTGTCGCATCTTCTGTGAACGGGCTACAATAACTTAGTCTGTGCGATATGGAGGTGAACATGGCTGAAGCTGGTATCGGCGTTGATATCGTCGAGATTTCCCGCATGAAATCAATTCTTGAAAAGACGCCGTCGTTTGCTCGGCGTGTGTTTACCGAAGAAGAGCGTGCGTATTGCGATGCATCATCGCGTCCCGCTGCTCACTATGCGAGCCGCTTTGCTTCGCGCGAGGCGGTGCTTAAAGCTCTCGGCACGGGTTTTAGTCAAGGTGTAGGTCGCAAGGATGTTTCGGTAACGCGTGATAAACTCGGCAAACCGAAGGCTCTGCTTTCGGGCCGTGCTCTCGAGATCGCTCAAGAACTGGGTGTTGTTGAGGTCGCTCTTTCCATTACGCTTACGGGAGACTTGGCCGTTGCGAATGCCATCGCGATTACCGAAGATGCTCGGCCTAAGCCAAAAGAGGAAAAGGTGAGTACCAAGAAACGCGTTGCGCAGACATTTAAAGAGGCTCGCTCTGTATTAGATGAGCTCGAGCAGCTGCAGAATTCAGCATTGGCGGAGCACCTGGGCGATGCTTCGCAAGATACGCTAGGAGCATAGATGAAACCGGTTTTGAGTACCGAAGAAGTCGTTCGTCTCGAGGATATCATCGAACGCGAAGGGACTTCGAAGGCCGAGCTTATGGAGCTAGCGGGTGAGTTTGCCGCTAACGAGGTCTTGAAGCTCAATCCCGATCGGGTTCTCGTTTTGGTCGGTTTTGGTAATAATGGCGGCGACGGTTGGGTTGCCGCCGATATCCTGAGCCATAAGGGTGTGGACGTGGATATCGTTTCTCCGGTTGAACCGGATGAGATTCCTGCTGCTCTGGCACGTCATGTTGCTCGTCGTACTGCCGGCCGCGATGTGCACGTTTGCGTCGGCCCCTCGCGTGATGAACTCGAGGTTTTGATCGATAAGGCCGATGTTGTTGTCGATGCCATTTTTGGTACCGGTTTTCACGGGAATCTGCGTGCGCCGTTCTCCATCTGGATTCCTACGGTCAATGAATGCGCCGATTGTGTCGTATCCATTGATGTCCCCTCGGGCCTGAATGCCGAGACGGGCGTTGTTGATGACGACTGCATTCGTGCCGAGCATACGGTGACGATGATTGCGCCCAAGATTGGTTTGTATAGCGCTGATGGCCCTGAGTATGCTGGCGATTTGATCTGCGGCAATCTTTACGACCGTCTTGATGAGGTCATCGATGATGTCGACCACGCCGCCGAGATTGTCGAGCCCGGTGACTTAGTTGATTACTTTGCTCCACTACCTACGAATATCGATAAGTATTCCCGTGGCTCTGTGCTTATTGTCGCCGGATCTGCGCAATATCCTGGTGCTGCCATTATGGCGGCCAAGTCTGCAGCTCGCGCGGGTGCTGGTTACGTGGCAGTTGCGGCTCCTGACGCCTGCGCCAATCTTATTCGCATGGCACTTCCTTCGATTCCCGTCTTTGCTATTCCGTCTGATTCCCGCGGCTCCTTTGGCGCCGCTGCGCGCATGACGGTGTGCGAGATTGCAAAGAAGTACAGCTGCGTACTGTGCGGTCCCGGTATGACGACGTCTGCCGGCGCTATGCAGGTGGTTTCGGGCTTGCTCGAGCTTGATGTGCCGCTTATTTTGGACGCCGATGCGCTCAACTGCCTTGCTAAGATTGCCATTGACGGTATTGATAGTAACCCCGAGATGTATCGTCGCGATCAGCCGTTGGTTATGACACCGCACTATCGTGAGCTTTCGCGTCTGGTTGCCGGTGACGAGGTGAACGACCTTGGTACCGCGATTGCGGCCGCGCAGAAGGTTGTCTGGGCTGCAGGCTCCGACAATCTGGTGGTCATTGCCAAGGGGCCGACGACGGCTATCTGTGGCGTTGAGCGTGTGCTGCTGCCGCTCTCGGGTCCGACTTCTCTGGCAACTGCCGGTTCGGGTGATGTTCTCGCGGGTATTTTGGCCGGCACGCTTGCCACCATGCGCGACGAGATGGATCGTTGGGAGTTGCTGTATTCGTACGCCGTCGCACTTCACAGCTACGCCGGTTTTGCCGCGGCGACGGAGTATGGTGAGAAGAGCGTCATCGCGACCGATCTTATCGACTTGATCGGTCCTGCCATGGAACTGGCGGCAAAGGATGCGCTCGAAGATCTGGGAATCATGGACGAAGGGTCGGATGACTAATCATGAATAAAGCCGATTTGACGCGCTGGTCCTGGGTCGAGATCGACCGCGGGGCGCTCCGTCGCAACACGAGGGCCTATAAGAACTTGCTGAATCCGCGTCAGCGCCTGTGCTGCGTGGTCAAGGCCGATGCTTATGGTCATGGAGCTGTTGAGTGCGCCAAGATCATGTATTCGGCCGGTGCCGACATGTTTGCCGTGGCGACGGTTAACGAGGGCGTTGAGCTCCGACAGGGCGGGATTACGAAACCCGTCCTCATCCTAAGCGAGCCGCCTATCGAGGCTATTCCGACGTTGCTCGAGTTTGATATCATGCCCTCGGTCTATACGTCTGACTTTGCTCTTGCGTATGGCGAATGCGCCGTCGCGGCGGGCAAGGTGGGCAAGTACCATCTTGCCATCGAGACGGGCATGAACCGCATTGGCGTTCACTACACACAGGTGCTCGACTTTGTCCGCGGCATCAGCTTCCATCGCGGTATTCAGTGCGACGGCGTATTTACGCACTTTGCCACGGCCGATGAACCTTCGGGCTGGGACTACAAGCTGCAGTGCCAGCGTTTTACCGAGGCCGTTCAGGCCATTAAGGACGCAGGTTTTGAATGCGGTATCGTGCATTGTGCCAATACGCCGTCCTCGATGCTCGATTCTTCAATGCACTTTGACATGATTCGTGCCGGCATCGGTTTGTATGGTCTGCAGCCATGTGAGCTGAGTGGTCGTGTGATGCAGCTTGATCCCGTCATGAGCGTCCACGCGCGTGTGACGCGCGTGGCGCATCCTGCGATGGGCGAGGGCGTGGGCTACGGCTTTACCTACCGCGTACCGCGCACGCGCGTTCAGATCTGCACCCTTCCGATCGGTTATGCCGATGGCCTTTCGCGTACGCTTTCCAATCGTATGGACGTGCTGTATCGCGGCGAGCGTGTGCGTCAGGTGGGCAATATCTGCATGGACCAGTTTATGGTCGCCATTCAGTCCAACCCGGCGCATGAGATTCCCGAGGCCGAGTATGGTGACGAGATGATCATTGTCGGCCGCGATGGAGATGCCGAGATTACCATGGACGAGATGGCGCGCCTACGCGGCACGATTAACTACGAGGTCGCTTGCGGCTTTGGTATGCGTCTCGACAAGGTCTACGTGTAGGAGTCGCTATGGGCGTCATGCACATTCCCGGCCATAGCCATCAGGCGCCGCGTGAGGTCGCACTCGAGGAGATCGAGGCCGTTCTGGGCGATTGTCACCTTTGCCAGCTTTACCAGTCGCGCCACAACATCGTGTTTGGCGTGGGAAACCCCCGCGCTCGCGTGATGTTTATTGGCGAGGCGCCGGGCCGTAATGAGGATTTGCAGGGCGAGCCCTTTGTGGGGGCGGCAGGCGAGGACCTCAACGGCATTTTGTCGCTGGCGGGGCTCAAACGCGAAGACGTCTACATTGCCAACGTGCTTAAGTGCCGCCCGCCGGGAAACCGCAATCCGCGCCCCGAGGAAGTGCTGGCTTGCTCACCGTTTTTGCGCGAGCAGATTCGAAGCATCTGGCCCGATATCATCGTGACGCTCGGCAACCCCGCAACGCACTTTGTGCTCAAGACCGAGATCGGCATTACCAAGCTGCGCGGCAGGTTCCATCAGATGGGGCACTTTGTGGTGATGCCCACTTTCCATCCGGCAGCAGCGCTACGCAATCCGGCGTGGCAGGAGCTGCTGGAGGAAGACTTTAAGATGCTGGGCGACTATCTGGGGCGACATCCCGCACCAGAGGACGCCTCGGAATAATAAGGAGCATATATGTCCCTGGAACGCCTGGGGGTAGGTACTTACAAAACGACTTGCGCTGCCGATACGGAGTACTTTGGCGAGCTAATTGCACCGTGCCTTGAGGACGGCGATGTGCTCATCCTGACCGGTGGCCTGGGAGTGGGCAAAACTCACTTTACCAAGGGCGTCTCGCGCGGGCTGGGCGATGGGCATATGGTTACGAGCCCTACGTTTGCGCTCATGGCCGTCCACGATCAAGGTCGTATTCCGCTGTTTCACTTTGATCTATACCGCCTGGAGCATGCCTACGAGCTCGAGGATACGGGCATTTTCGATGTGCTGGGCTATGAGGGTGCTTGCCTGCTGGAATGGGGCGAACAATTCCAAGACGAGCTGACGGATGAGTATCTTTCGGTGACGCTCAGGCGTGATGAGGGCGACAGTGATGTGCGAACGATAACGCTCGAGGCGCACGGTGACCGTGCAATGGAGCTTTCCCATTTGATTGATAAGGCTGTACAAGATGAGCTTGCATAACGACAACGCGCTGGTGGTGGCGCTCGATACTTCGACCGACATGCTTGCCTGCGCGGCAAGCTGGATTGATGGGCAGACGGGCGAGACGAAGCTCGTGAGTGGCGACCACATGTGTCGCCGTCACGCCAACGTTGAGCTCGTGAATACCGTTGATGGCGTGCTGGCTCAAGCCGGTCTGGATCGCAGCGATGTTGGTTGCTACGTGGTCGGCCGCGGCCCGGGGTCGTTTACGGGTGTGCGCATCGGCATCTCCACTGCCAAGGGCCTCGCGTGCGGTGCCAATGTTCCGCTGCTGGGCGTGTCGACGCTCGACGCTTGCGCTTGGACGGCGTGGAAGGCTGGCGTGCGCGGCAAGCTTGGTATCTTGGCCGATGCTATGCGCGGTGAGGTATATCCGGCGCTGTATATGCTGGTCGATGAGGGCCCCGAGCGTCAATTTGAGCGCGAACACGTGGTCAAGGCCGCCGTGGCACTCGATGAGTGGCGCCGAGCAGCGGACTGGGACCAGGTTCAGCTGACCGGTGACGGTCTCGTGCGCTATGGCAAGCTGCTGGGTGAGGACGAGACCGCCCGCTGCGTGGAGCGCGACCTGTGGTGGCCTTCGGGCGAGGGCTTGCTGCTCGCGCACGCTGCGGGTGACGGCGATCCGGCTCGCGTCCTGCCGATTTACACGCGCCTTTCGGATGCCGAGGAAAATGAGCGCAAGCGTCTTGGTCTTGCTGAGAGTGCACAGAGCGAAATTACGGGCGTTGCCGATGAGCTCGCCGGTCGTCATCTGCAGTTCCGTCCCATGGGCGCGGCGGATGCCGAGGGCGCGAGCGCGCTAGAGGCAGCCTGCTTTGAAGGTGCCGGACACAAGGCATGGACGCCGGGCATGTTCCTGTCCGAACTGGGCGAGGACGTCGCTGCGCCGCGTAGTTGGTGGGTGGCACACGACGACGGCAAGCTGCTGGGCCTTGCCGGCGGTATGGTCGTGGACGGTGATGTGCAGATTCTGGATGTCGCCGTCGACCCGGCACATCGCCGTGAGGGCATTGCCCGCAAGCTGCTGTCGCATGTGAGCTATGATGCCCAGATGCTCGGCTGCACCACGGCTTCGCTCGAGGTCGAGGACGACAACGAGGGAGCGATCGCGCTTTATAACGCTCTGGGCTTTACCGAGGCAGGACGGCGCCGCGGCTACTATGGTGCCGGCAAGGATGCCATCGTCATGACGGCTCCGCTGCCCCTGGTGCTTCCGGTCGACAATGCTTCGCCCGAGCCGACGGCGGCAGAGCAGCGCGTATGGCCGCTGCCTGCGCCTGGGCGCTCTGCCGAGGAACGTGTCGAGATTGAGCGTCGCCGCCTAGTGCTCGCTATCGAGAGCTCCTGCGACGAGACGGCGGTGGCGATTATCGATGCGGATGGCAATATGCTGGCCAACCAGGTGTCGACGCAGATTGATTTTCATGCACGCTTTGGCGGCGTGGTGCCCGAGATCGCCTCGCGCAAGCACGTCGAGGTGATTGTGAGTGTCGTGGATGCGGCACTCGAGGACGCCGCAGCGTCGCTGGGCCTTACGGGCGGAGCCATTACACCAAGTGAGCTTGCCGCTGTGGGCGTGACACAGGGTCCGGGCCTGGTGGGCGCCCTGGTGGTGGGCGTCGCCTTTGCCAAGGGCTTTGCGTATGCTGCCGGCAAGCCGCTCGTGTGCGTCAATCATCTGGAGGGCCACCTGTTTGCCAACCTGTTGGCGCAGCCCGACCTCAAGCCCCCGTTTATCTTTACGCTTGTCTCGGGCGGGCACACCATGCTCGTGCACGTGAAGGCATGGGGCGACTACGAGGTACTTGGTGAGACACTCGACGATGCTGTGGGCGAGGCCTTCGACAAGGTAGCCAAGGCGTTGGGTCTGGGCTATCCCGGTGGCCCCATCATCTCCAAGCTGGCCGAGACGGGCAATCCCCGCGCGATCGATTTTCCTCGCGCGCTTAACAGCAGGGGGGACTATCGCTTCTCGCTTTCGGGCCTCAAGACGGCGGTGACGCTCTACATCGAGCAGGAGACCAAGGCCGGGCGCACGATTCACCTGCCCGACCTAGCGGCCTCGTTTGAGGCGGCGGTCTTTGACGTGCAGTACAAGAAGGCCAAAAACGCCCTGCACGCCACCGGGTGCAAGGAGTATTGCATCGGCGGTGGTGTCTCGGCTAATCCGCATCTGCGCGAGATGATGATCAAGAAGCTCGGGCGTCAGGGGATCCGCGTAACGGTGCCACCGCTTTCGGCGTGCACCGACAACGCCGCCATGATCGCAGAGGTTGCTCGCCGTAAATTCGACCGAGGAGAAATCTCGCCGTTCGACGTCGATGCCGATCCGAACATGACGCTGTAGCCGCAAAGGTGCGATCCCCGGCGCTGCCCGGGCGCCAACGGCCGCATATGAACTTTCCTGCTCTACAGTCCTGCTCACGACGGAGGCCACATTAAGTGGCCTCCTGTTCGTGCGGAACTCGCGATAAAGTTCATATGCGGCCGTTGGCGCCCGGGCAGCGCCGGGGACCTTTCTGTATCGATATAGCTTCTGAGCTGGATCGGCGTCGACAACGTCCAGCAAGGTTAACAAGCCAGCGTCGAATTTCCGGCGTGCTTTAGCTGAAAGAAAAGATGGCATGCGGAGCTTTGCTCCGCATTTGGGATGGGAGCCCCTCGGGAGCGGGCGGGCGTATACAAGGTTTATCGCGAGTTCCGCACGAGCCGGAGAGCACTTAATGTGCTCTCCGTGCGAGCAGGACTGTAGAGCAGGAAACCTTGTATACGCCCGCCCGCTCCCGAGGGGCATCTCTCATGCAAAAACTTTTGTTGGGTAAAGTCCGAGGTCAATGGCGTTTTATACCGAGAAATTCAAAAATAGTTGAAAATTCATTACAAATTTGCGTTGACTTTAGGTAACTAAAGTTTCATACTCCTTTTTCAACCACTGGGGGATGTGAACACGCACGGATCGTTCGCATCATGATTGAAGAGGATTTTTTAGACATGTTCACGCATCAGCTAAACATTATCAGCGTAGTAATTATCTGATGCGGGTTAGCACATACAGCTAGCCCGTACGATAACGGGCGGCTGATGAAGATGAGGGCCGTCGAGCGCAACCGACGGCCCTCATTTTTTATGTCTAGGAAGTTCTTTTTAGAGGAGGAAATGTAATGAACGGAGTTTTGCTCATGGTTGTGGCCGCGGCGGTGCTCGCCTGCGGCTATCTGGGCTACGGCCGCTGGCTGGCCAACAAGTGGGGCGTTGACAAAGAGGCCCTCACGCCGGCCAAGCGCATGAAGGACGGCAAGAGCTTCTCGCCCGTCTCCGCCTTTACCGCGTTCTCGCACCAGTTCAGCTCGATCTGCGGTGCTGGCCCTGTCACGGGTACGATCGTCGCCATGGCCTTTGGCTGGCTGCCCGTCGTGCTCTGGGTCCTCGTCGGCGGCATCTTCTTTGGCGCCGTCCACGACTTTGGTGCTCTGTACGCTTCGATGAAGAACAACGGCAAGTCGCTCGCTCAGCTCATCGAGAAGTACATCGGCAAGACCGGCCGTCGCCTGTTCCTGCTGTTCTGCTGGCTGTTCTGCATCATCGTCATCGCCGCCTTCACCGACATGGTCTGCAAGACGTTCATGTTCACCCCGGCCGTTGACGCTTCTGGTGCTGCTACCGGTGCCATCGACTTCACCAAGTCCTATGCCGCCGGCTGCGCTGGTACCATCTCCATCCTGTTCACCTTCGTCGCTATCGCCTTTGGTTGGGCCCAGAAGAAGTTCAACCTCACCGGTGCTACCGAGTTCGTCACCGGCGTGGTCCTCATGGTTCTCATGTTCGCCGTCGGTATGCAGTTCCCGGTCTACCTGGATAAGTTCCAGTGGTTCGCCGTCGTCATGGTCTACCTGGTCTTTGCTGGCGCCATGCCCATCCAGATGCTCAAGACCCCTCGCGACTACCTCACTTCCATCATGATGATCGTCATGATCGCCTGCGCTGTCCTCGGTATCGTCGTCCTGGGTGTTAACGGCCAGGCCAGCATCACCGCTCCGGCCTTTACCGGCTTCTCCAGCGCTTCTGGCATGATGTTCCCGGTCCTGTTTGTTTCCGTTGCCTGCGGTGCCCTCTCCGGCTTTCACAGCCTCGTTTCTTCTGGTACCTCCTCCAAGCAGGTCGAGAAGGAGCAGGACGCCGTCAAGGTCGGTTATGGCGCCATGATCGTCGAGTCCTTCGTCGGCATCCTTGCCATCATCGTCGCCGGCATCATGTTCTCCGATATGAACACCGCCGGCACTGGTGCCCTCAACGCCGGCGTCGCTTCCACCCCGTTCCAGATCTTCGCCGCTGGTATCTCCCGCGGTATGCAGGCCTTCGGTGTTGACGGCACGCTCGCTACCGTCTTCATGACCATGAACGTCTCCGCTCTGGCCCTGACCTCGCTCGATGCCGTCGCCCGCATCGCCCGCACCTCGTTCTCCGAGTTCTTTGCCCAGACCAACGACGCCCTGGCCATCGAGTCCAAGGCCGGCTACATGAAGGTTCTCGGCAACCCCTGGTTCGCCACGGTCGTCACCCTGCTTCCCGGTCTCGCCCTCGCCTTTGGCGGCTATGCCAACATCTGGCCGCTCTTTGGTGCTTCCAACCAGCTGCTCGGCGGCATGACCATGATCACCCTCGCCGTGTTCTGCAAGTGCACCGGCCGCAAGGGCTGGATGCTCTACGTGCCCGTCGCCTTCCTGCTCTGCTGCACCTTCACCTCGCTGGTCCAGAGCGCCATGGGCTGCATGACCGCTGTCCAGGCTTACGGCTTCTTCGGCACCATCCCGGCTACCGCCACCACGGCCGCCGTCTCCGTCGCCGCCACCAAGGGCCTGCAGCTCGTTTTCGCCGTCCTGCTGATGGTCCTGGGCCTCATCGTTGCCGTCAACTGTCTCAAGGAGTTCTTCGGCAAGGAGGCCGGCTCCATGCCCGACGAGGAGCCCGAGTGGTCCGAGATGGGCAAGGCCGAGTACGGTCGCACCGCTGCCGCTGAGGCTCCTGCCGACGCCGAGGCCGCTAAGGCCTAGTCGGTCGGACGGGTTGAATCTCCCATCTATTTGACTCGGAAAGACCGGGTCCGCAATCAAGCGGACCCGGTCTTTTTTCTTGTGATAACAGGTGGTGCAAGGGCGTTCTCGCAGATGTTTTGCGTGGATAGGCTCGTGCGTTGTACCATATGGACGTATATGTGTGCATATGAAAGGGGCCCCGTGGCCAAGACGGTATATTCCGATAATCAAAACAATGTCGATGCTCTGGCTGAGCGTCTGAGCAGCCAGACGTCGCTTTCTGCCGAGCGCGCCAAGCTGGTTGCCTACGACCTGCTCTGCCGCAAGGCGCTCAAGATTAAGTCGAGCGCGCTGGCGCAGATTTTCCGCTCCGTCGATAAGGAATGCGATACCAAGGCGATGCGCGATGAGCTTATCGCGGCAAATATCGTGACCAAGATCGAGGGCAGCGGCATTAACGGGCGCCCGGCGTTCTATACCATCAATGTCGAGATCCGCGATGCCCAGGAGCAGCCTGCCGAGTCCGTCGAAGATTTTGTCGTCGAGGATTCCGCTGACGTGCCTGCTGTGGAAGAAGTTGCTCCGCGTGAGCATGTTGATACCGATGAGTTGCTCGATGAGAACGTCGTGCGTGCCTTTACGGCCAAGGCAGGGCGCGGCGGTTTTGGCGGGGGTGGCAAGCGCGATGCGCAGCGTCGCGCCCAGCAGGAGCGCTTCCGTCGCGCCGTTGCTCGAAAGGGTGAGACGGATGCCGAGGCTGTTGAGAACGAGGTTGCTGCCGATTCGCAGAGGCCCGCGAAGGAGCAAAAGCCCGTGGAGGCCCAGGAGCCCCAGCGTCGCCGTGGTGCCCACTTTAAGGCTGCGCAGCAGGATGTCGCGCATGAGGTTGAAGAGCCTTCCGAGGCTGCAGACGATGTTGAGGAGTCTGCCAAGAAGGCTCCGGGTTCATGCCGTCCCGGGCGTGGTTTTGCGAGGCGCGCGTATCCCGTAAGGCGTCAGGAGAAGGGCGAGCCGGCTTCGACCGCTCAGGCCGAGAAGGCCGAACAAACCGAGAAAACCGTTGAGCCGGCGGCTCGCGAGCAGCAACCTTCCGAGTCGCAGCCTGCGGCTGACACTGAGGTCAAAGCTCAACAGACCGCTGATAAGCAGGCTGGGGAGAGCGCCTCAGGCAAGCCCCGCCGTCGTCGTCACCGCGGCGGTCGTGGCTCAAATGCCGAGGCCGCGGCCGAGAAGACAGCGACACAAAACGGAGATGAGAAGGCCGAGACTCCGGTGGATCAGGTCAAGCGCCAGCCGGCGAAGGAGGCCAAGTCCGATCGTCCGCAAAAGCGCTCGTCTGCGCCCAAGCAGGAACGTAATACCCGGGCAGATTCCAAGCGTAAGCCTCATGCACAGGCTGAGCCTGCCGCGGCTGATAGTGCTACCCAGCAGCCCGAGTCGGCCGTCCACGGCGAGGTATCGGCGTTTGCCCTTGCCCGCGTTTTGGGCAGGCAGCTGCTCAAAGTTGTCCCTACGCCTACGGCGCTCTCTAAGATCAAGGAGCAGCAGACTCAAATTGTTAAGGTCGAGGGCAAGGACGGCAAAAAGGCGCCGCAGCGCACTCAGCACAACGAGATGTCCAACCGCAAGATTGCCGAGGAAATCGCAATCATCCAGGCTTGGATCGAGCAAAACCGAGGTGCCGATACGCCGGTTGCCTCGCGCCGCCAGCGTGCCTACCAGATTTTTAACGATGAGAAGGCCTTTGACGGCAAGCACGGCGAGCGCCTAATTCGGCGTATGACCGAAAAGGGCATCAGCATGCAGGCGATTAAGGTCGCCCCCAACCGCCCCGTTCACTTTACGGGTTTCTTTACGCTGGGCGCCGATAAGCCGTTCATTATGGTCGAGAACCTGGACACCTACGACGAGATCGTCAGGCTGCTGCGTGGCCGCAAGCACGCCAAGCTCTTTGGCATCAAGGTGGGCGGCGTGATTTTTGGCGGCGGATGCAAGGCGAGCGTCTTGCATGCCCTGGACGATTATCTGGCTGAGATCGGCTATCGCTTTAACTACGTCTACTACGTGGGCGATATCGACCGCGAGGGCGCGCGCATCGTCGAGCAGGCTCGCAATGCCAATGTGGTTGAGATTCGCCTGCATGCCGGCATGTACCGCGCCATGCTCGCCGAGCATAAGCGTCGCGTGAAGGCCGGCGGCGAGTGCGAGCCCGCGGCTGCCAACCAGGGCGTGCCGCAGAACTTGGCGGCGACGATCAAGGATCTGCCCATGGTCACGCGCGTGCAGTTCCGCAATGTGCTGCGCGAGGGCGGGCGCATTCCGCAGGAGATTCTGATGACCGCCGACTATCGGGATGGCGACTCGGGAAGCTTCGACCGCATGCTTAACAACTAAATTCCGCCGGCCCCGGGAGAGCGGGGACACCGGCTTAGGTTTCCTGCTCTACAGTCCTGCTCACGACGGAGGCCACATTAAGTGGCCTCCTGTTCGTGCGGAACTCGCGATAAACCTAAGCCGGTGTCCCCGCTCTCCCGGGGCCTGTCGTGGCTTGGCCGTTGCATGCGGCTCGCTTTTCGGAACGGGGCTGACGGACACGTTCCGAAATCTACCACCGTCGCTGTGCAGGGTGTCTATAAAGAGCCGTGGCCAAAAAACATCAAATATGAGTACTGATACTCTTTTAGTAGCAGTAATTTTGACCACATTTAAGGTGATTTGACGTGTCGATCGGTGGCGCGCGCAGACGTGGTGTAAGAGCGTCCCGAGGTCCGTCGCTGCAAGT
>CAJMPU010000034.1 GCA_905215505.1 uncultured bacterium | reverse complement strand
CCCTACCGGGAGTAGCCCCGACGGTTGACAAAACTATAGGAACACCCAATGACTAGGCCGCTTGCCTGCGATTTTTGACCGTTGGGCGGGCTTGCCGCCCTTGCCGCAAAAACGTTTTTGCATATCGGGTACAACGGACTTTACGTGAGTAAAGTGCGCGTCGCGTCCACGTGTCGCGTTTTTAAAGGAGGCCCCATGCCCGGTGTTACCCCTGCAGATGTTTTGTCCAACTTTGGTATTACGCTGGTCGAAGATCCCGCCGAGAATCAGCCCCGTCTGCTGGTCGATCTACCCGCCGCGGAGCTCGTCGAGCACGCCGTCCGCCGCGAAGAAGGCCGCATGGCATCCAATGGCGCACTCGTGATCGAGACGGGGGAGCGCACCGGCCGTTCGCCCAACGACCGCTTTATCGTCGACACGCCCGACGTGCACGACAAGATCGCCTGGGGCGCCGTCAACCGACCGCTTTCGATCGAGAGCTACGAGACCATCAAGGCCGGTATCGTCAACTATCTCAACGAGCGCGATGTGTTCGTCACCCGCGGCATGGCCGGCGCCGACCGCAACCACACGCGTCGACTGCTCGTTGCCTGCGAGCGTGCCAGCCAGGCACTCTTTATTAAGCAGATGCTCGCCCGCCCGCTCGCCCGCGAAATCGCGCGCACCGGCGAGCCGGACTTTTGCGTGCTCGCCGCTCCTGGCTACCAGTGCGATTCCGCCATTAAGGGCCTCAACTCCAGCGCCGCCGTGGTCATCAACTTCCAGGAATGCGTGATTCTGGTCGCCGGCACCGGCTACTCCGGTGAGATCAAAAAGTCGATCTTCAGCGTCATGAACTACCTGCTGCCCGTCGAGGACGACGTGCTGCCCATGCACTGCTCGGCCAGCATGGATCCTGTCACGCACGAGACCGCCGTGTTCTTTGGCCTGTCCGGCACCGGCAAGACCACGCTTTCGGCCAACCCCACGCGCCTACTGATCGGCGACGACGAGCACGGTTGGTCCGACATGGGCATCTTCAACATCGAGGGTGGCTGCTACGCCAAATGCGAGGGCCTGGACGCGTTCCACGAGCCCGAAATCTTCAACGCCGTCCGCTTTGGTGCCATATGCGAAAACGTGGTGCTCGACGAGAACCGCAAGCCCAACTACGACGACATCTCGATCACGCACAACACGCGCGTGGCATACCCTGTGGAGCACATTCCCAACGCGTGGACCAAGGGCATGGGCACCACCCCAAGCGTCGTGCTCTTCCTGACCTGCGATGCCTTTGGCGTGCTGCCGCCCATCTCACGCCTGACGGCCGACGCCGCCATGTATCACTTTGTGACGGGCTTTACGGCCAAGATCCCCGGCACCGAGGTCGGCGTCACCGAGCCCACGCCCACGTTCTCTTCGCTGTTTGGCGAGCCGTTTATGCCGCTCGACCCCATGGTCTACGCTAAGATGCTCGGCGAGCGCATCGCCGACGGTCGCACCCGCGTCTATCTGGTCAACACCGGCTGGATCGGCGGCGGCTACGGCGTGGGCCATCGCATTGAGCTGGCCTACACGCGCGCCCTAGTCGCGCGCGCCCTCGACGGCACCATCGAGGACAGCGAATTCGTCCACGACGATATCTTTAACGTCGACATTCCCACCACGTGCCACGGTGTACCCGACGGCATCCTGGTGCCGCGCCAGTACTGGCAGAGCACCGCTCGCTACGACGAGGCCGCGCACAACTTGGCCGTGATGTTCGAGGAGAACTTCGAGAAGAAGTACTCGCACCTGCCCGATTCCGTTAAGGCCGCCGGTCCGCACGCTCAGGTGCACGCCGACGCCCGTCATCGCGACCGCGGCCTGTTGGGACTCCGCCACTAGCGTCGCCGTGAGTCCATATCCGCCACAAAGGGGACAGGCACCTTTGTGGTGGTTTTACTCGCGCGGATGACTCGGGTTACAATACGCCTGACATATCGCTCCCTTCTCCGGATGGGGGCAGCGTAAGCGCTCTTGTGGCGGCACCGTAGGACTTTGAAGGTGGCCGTCGTAAGGGCGCTTTTTGTTTAGGCGCCCTCGCTCGGGCGCGCACGATGAAGGGAGAGCGCATGAAGAGCTTTATTGCCGAGGATTCGTTTTGGGAGCTATTTCCGCAGGCGGCTGTCGGTGTTGTGGTCGTAAAGGGCATGAAGCCCGCGGCTCAGATTCCTCAAGAGGACGTGGACGCGATTGCGGCGTTGCTCGACCGCGCCAATATCGACGCGGAGCGTCATCTGACCAGCGATACTATCAGCGAGAACGCGCCGGTCAAGGCATGGCGCGAGGCTTATCGGCTGTTCAAGACCAAAAAGGGCGCGCGTTGCTCAATTGAGAACCTGCTCAAGCGCGTGCTCAAGGGCAAACCGGTGGGCCACATTACGCCCGCGGTGGATATCTACAACACGGTGTCGCTGACCTACGCGCTGCCCGTTGGCGGCGAGGACCTGCATGCGATTGAGGGGGATCTTCGCTTGAAGGTGACTGACGGCGGCGATGCGTTCCTGCCACTTGGCGAGGAAACGGATGACCCGACGCTGCCCGGCGAGCTCGCCTACATCGATGATGCGGGCGCCGTATGCCGCTGCTGGAACTGGCGCGATGGCGTTCGCACGGCGCTGTCCGACGATTCGGCCGATGCATTCCTGGCGATTGAGTGCGTGGAGCCCGAGCGGATGGGGGATTGCCAGGCTGCCGTTGATCGTCTCGCCGAGTTGCTCGAGCGCTATCTGGGAGCGACGGTTGTCGTTAAGACGCTTGTGACCCGCGACAATCCCTGCGTGGAACTGTAGCGACGCCTGCGGATCATGTTCGCCGGTCAAAACCACTACAAAGGCGCCTGTCCCCTTTGCGGTGGTTTTTATGTTGATGGGTTAACAAATGGGATATTTGGGTATGGGTGTTGCCTCGTGCGGCTAAGATGTTTACCCGTTAGCATCATGTAAGCGAAAGGCGGTCGTCTCCCATGCAGCAGAACGACGAGACACGTTTCGAGGACTTTGTCGGACTGATCAGCGGGCTCTACAAGGAGATCCAGCGCATTAAGACATCCGAGGGCGCAAGGCTGGGCCTCAAGGGCTCCGACGTTATGTGCCTGTACTATCTTGAGCGCAGCAAGGACGGCCTGACTGGCGCTGACCTGGCTCGCATGGCAGGTGTGACCCGTGCCGCCGTCTCGCGCACGCTCGCGCATCTGGAGGAGGGCGGCTACGTCGAGGTCGACGACTCGGGTGATGCGGCCGTTAAGTATCGTGCCCCGGTGCGCCTGACCGCTCTGGGCGGCGAGAGCATGAGCGAGGCGGACCGCATCATTCGCGAGGTGCTCGACACCACCGGTAAGGCTATGGGTGTGGAGCAGCGCGAGCAGATGTATGCGTCGCTGCGTACGATTCTCAACACCCTGCGTGAGATCTAAGGCCGCCAAGGCATTTGCTTCCCATTAAAAACTGCATAGTCCCGTTTGAGCGCGTATGCCGTGCCGGGGCATTGCTGTCAAAATTCCCCGCGCGGGACCTGCGCAAGAAAGGATTCGTTATGTCCGTCCGCATTATTACCGATTCCGCAAGCGATATGTCGCCGGCGGAGCACCCCGCTCTGCGTGTTCTGCCGCTGTCCGTCACCTTTGGCACCGATGTGTATATGGATGGCGTCGACATCGATCACCAGCGCTTTTACGAGATGCTTGTGGAGCGCGATGAGCTGCCCAAGACCGGTCAGGTCAACCCGTACGCCTTTTCGCAGGCGATTGCCGAAGCGCGTGAGGCCGGCGATGAGGCCGTGATTATTACCGTGGGCGCCAAGCTCTCGGGCACCAATCAGAGTGCCCGCACCGCACTTGCCGAGGCCCCGGGCGGCGATGTGTACGTGGTGGATAGCAATAACGTTACCCTGGGCGAGCGCGTGCTGGTCGAGTATGCCCTGCGCTTGGTGGACGAGGGCCAGGGCGCGGCTCAGGTTGCGGCGGCTGTCGAGGCCGTGCGCGACCGCGTGGTCGTCATCGGCCTGCTCGAGACGTTGGAGTACCTGGTGCGCGGCGGTCGCCTGTCTGCTGCTGCCGGCGCCGTGGGCACGCTGCTCAACGTAAAGCCCGTTGTGGCTGCCGAGGACGGTCTGATCGTGCAGCTGGGCAAGGCGCGCGGTTCCAAGAACGGCCGTAACCTGCTCAACCAGAAGGTCGAAAAGGCAGGCGGCATCGACTTTTCCATGCCGCTGGCGCTCGGCTATACGGGCCTTTCGGATGCGGTGCTCAAGAAGTATATCGAGGACAGCGCGGCACTGTGGGCTGGCCACACCGAGGGCGAACTGCCCGTTCACACCATCGGCGCCACCATCGGCACCCATGTAGGCCCCGGCGCCGTAGCCGTAGCCTTCTTCCAGCCCGTTAACTAGCCCACCTGCCAAAACCACCACAAAGGGGACAGGCACCTTTGTGGTGGTTTATGCTATTCCGGGTGGAAGGGAGCGAGCAATGGCGTCTGAGGGCTTTTTTGAGCGGGTGTACGAGGTGGTCGAGCAGATTCCCGAGGGGATGGTCGCCACGTATGGTCAGGTGGCGCTGCTTGCTGGACGTCCACGAAGTGCGCGGTACGTGGGGTATGCCCTGCATGGCAATCCGCGCCCCGGCGAGATTCCCTGTCACCGCGTGGTGTTTGCCGATGGCCGCATATGCGATGGTTTTGCTTTTGGCGGTCCCGATGCTCAACGTGAGTTTTTGCTAGGGGAGGGTGTGGCGTTTAAGGACGACATGCACGTCGACTTGGCCGCCTGTCGCTGGCCTGCAGGGCTCTAGCGGCTCTGCCGTGGCTTAAACCACCACAAAGGTGCCTATCCCCTTTGTGGTGGTTTTGGCAGGTTTACCGAGGTTAACTTATGGAGAAGGTATGGCGGCGCGGTTTGTCGCAGCAAAGTAAACCACGGCGAACTATATTGTTTTCAGCAACGGAGCAGGCAATAGGCGATGAAAAAGCCTGCCCTGTTGAGTTTGATTCGCATTCCTCCCCTCTGTGCGATTCAACGGTGTACTTCGGGAACAGGCCCGCTGGCAACTATCTGCCAGCGGGCCTGTTCCTGTTTCGGTGAGGATTCAGCCTCACCGTCTATGTTGTGCGAAGGCGCTTTGCCTAGTACACCATGCCCATGGCGTCCTGAACCTCGCCCAGGGTCTGCTCGGCGATCTCATTGGCGCGACGGTTGCCCTCGTGCAGGACGTCCTTTACGTAATCCAGGTCGTTTTCGTAGCGCTGACGACGCTCGCGGATCGGCGCGAAGTACTCGTTGACGGCCTCGGTCACGTACTTCTTGAGCTGGCCGGAGCCGCCCATGCCAATCTCTTCGGCAATCTCGACCTCGGAACGGCCAGTGCAGATGGCGGCCGTCGAAAGCAGACCGGACACGCCGGGGCGGTTCTCGGGATCGAATGTGATCATGCGCTCGGAGTCGGTCTGGCTCTTCTTGATGCGCTTGGCCGTCTCCTCGGCGGTCATCGAGATGTTGATGGCGTTGCCGTAGCTCTTGCTCATCTTGCGACCGTCCAGGCCCGGCAGTAGCGGGGTCTCGGACAGCAGCGCTTCGACCTCGGGGAACACTTTGCCGTAGCGGTTGTTAAAGCGGCGGGCGATGGTGCGGGTGAGCTCGATGTGCGGCAGCTGGTCGCGACCGACGGGCACCACATTGCCCTTGCAGAACAGGATGTCGCAGGCCTGGTGCACCGGGTAGGTGAGCAGAAGGCCGGTGAGCTCGTGGCCCGAGGCCTCCATCTCGGCCTTGACCGTGGGGTTGCGCGCCAGCTCGGCCTCGGAGACCAGCGACAGGAACGGCAGCATGAGCTGGTTGGCGGCGGGCACGGCGGAGTGCGCGTAGATCATGGTCTTGTCGGGGTCGATGCCGCAGGCAAGGTAGTCCATGACCATGTTGTACACGTTGTCCTGGATGTGCTCGGTCGTGTCGCGGTCGGTGATGACCTGGTAGTCGGCGATGAGTACGTTGGTCTTGGCACCCATGTTCTGCAGCTCCACACGGCCCTTGAGGGTGCCGAAGTAGTGACCCAGATGCAGACGGCCGGTGGGGCGGTCGCCGGTAAGCATGGTGAACTTCTCGGGCGTCTTGGCCAGGCCCTCGCGAATGGCGTTGCTCTTTTGCAGCGCGACTTCGTAGCTGTTCTCGTTTGGCATGATTGCTCCTAACGTATGTTCATGGGTCAAGATGATAACGCGTTTATTGGAGGGGCGGGGCGTAAGTAGGCGAGGGGCTGGCAAGGGGTGGCTTACGCGATTGATGCGATGTAGTTGCACTTGGTCAGCGATGCCTTGGCACATTCTCGGCAGCTTACCCTAGAGCTTGTGGTGGCGCTCTTCCTTACGTTCCTCGGCTGCCTGCTCCTCCTGCTTAAAGGCGGGGTCGTCGGGGGTGACGAGCTCATCCTCGTGCGTGCGCTTGTTGTAATGGTGGCGCAGCACGGGCTCAAACAGATGTAGATGCTTGGCAAAGGCCGCCGAGCCAATGGCGAGCACGGTAAAGATGAGCACGCGCATGGGCACCTCGACCTGGTTGATCGCGGCGGCGCCGGCCGAAAGCATAATGCACCAGGCGTAGATGAGGAGCACTGCCTGCTTTTGGTTGTAGCCCTCTTGGATCAGGCGGTGGTGGATGTGGCCCTTGTCGGCCTGCCCGATGCTAATGTGGGCGCGCTTGCGGCGCACGATGGCGCTAAACGTGTCGATGATGGGCACGCCGGCAACGATGAGCGGGATGATAAGCGAGGTGAGCGCGGCGGTGCGGCTCACGTTGAGTAGCGAGATGGAGCCCAGCGCAAAGCCCAGAAGCAGCGACCCCGAGTCGCCCAAGAAGATGCTTGCGGGGTTGAAGTTGTAGCGCAAAAAGGCCAGACAGGCGCCAAAGAGCGCAATGGAGAGCGCGGCGGCGTCGATGCGGCCCGAGAGAACGGCCATCGAAAACATGGTGAACGACGCGATGCCGCAGATGCCCGTGGCTAAGCCGTCGAGGCCGTCGATGAGGTTAATGATGTTGGTGAATGCCACCAGATAGATCACGGTGATGGGGTAGGCGAGCCATCCGAGCATGATTTCGCCGGGGGCAAACGGGTTGACGATGACGCCGATGCGCAGGCCACCCACGCAGGCGATGAGCGCAGCGAGGACCTGTCCGGCCAGCTTTTGCTTGGGCTTGAGCTGGAAGACGTCGTCGATAGCGCCGGTCGCAAAGATGACGGTAAAGGAGAGCGCCAGCATGGGATAGCTAATGTGAAGGCGCGGGTGCGGCACCAGGACGGGCGGCCAGCCTAGGTGCCAGGTGCCTAGGATTTGCACAATGCAGGCAACGACCAGGCCCAAAAACACCGCCGTTCCGCCCAAACGCGGGATGGGCTTGGTGTTGATGCGGCGCTTGGAAGGATAGTCGACGGCGTCGAGCTTAATTGCCAAGCGCTTGACCAGGGGCACCATGAGGAAGGTCGTGATAAAGGCCGCCGCTGCCACGCATAGGTACGGTATGTAGCTCGGGGATGAAGCCATGAATCTAAAAACCGCCAAGCGTCGAAGGAAAAGGTCAGAAGAACGCCATGCGCAAAGGGCATAGCCGAACCATGATACTCGACCACGGGGGGTGCATGGAATTGCATGCAGCGATAATCACGCGCTTACCAGATATTGGGATGTTGTCGATGGCTTGTCGGGATACCGGCGGGGATCCATATGGGCTGTAATGGTGGTTTTCGGCAAATGAAAACCACCCCCCACGTTACGAAAATGAACCCACCTAAAACAGGTGGGTGCCCTCATCGACTGTTCCAGCGTCCTTAACAACGAAGGATACCTGTACTAGGTACGACTGTGTGGGCTCCCTAAATAAACGCGACGGTTCACCCAGTTGCTCCGCGGGGGGCGGAATACCTACATCATAAAGCGGCACTTTGTCGATTCCAGTCTTGACATTATAAAAATCGTGTCGGACGATTACGGCGCCTTGGGCTCGAGCCGTCTGTGCGGTTGGTCCCTTTACGTTTGAGCTGCTGAATCATTGTTTTGGAGCATGTTTTTATGCCGACGTCGTTGACCGAACTTTTTTCGCCCGCCTGCCATTTGTGTCCGCGCCGTTGCGGTGCGGCGCGCGACGAGGGCGCGCGTGGCGTGTGCGGCGCCGACAACACGCTTAAGGTCGCCCGCGCGGCGCTCCATATGTGGGAGGAACCGCCCATTTCGGGCGAGGCCGGCTCGGGTACGATTTTCTTTAGCGGCTGTTCGCTCAAATGTATCTACTGCCAAAACCACGAGATCTCGACGGGCAATTTCGGTCTTGAGATTTCGCCCGAGCGTTTGGTCGAGATTATGCTGGAGCTGCAGGACCAGGGCGCCAATAACATCAACCTGGTGACGGCGACGCACTATGCGCACCTGTTGCCTGCCGCGATTGCCGCGGCACGGACGCGCGGGTTGGTCATCCCAATTGTCTACAACACGAGTGGTTACGAGCGCGCGAGTGCCGTGGCGGCGCTGGGCGACCTGGTCGACGTGTGGCTTACGGACTTTAAATATGCCGATGCCGGGCTTGCGCAGTCGCTTTCTCATATTAAGGACTACCCGCGCGTGGCCGTGTCGGGTCTGGCCCAGATGGCGCGCGAGATTGAGCGCCGCGGGGGAGAGCTGGTAGACGAGGACGGGCTCATGAGGCGCGGCATAATCGTGCGTCATCTGGTGCTGCCGGGGCATGCGGACGATTCGTGCCGCGTGTTGGACCTGGTGTGGCAGACGGTGGGCGACGTGCCGATCTCGGTCATGAACCAGTACACGCCCAATGCCCTCATGCGCGAACAAGGCGGCGACCTGGCGCGCGCCGTGACGCGCGAGGAGTACGAGCAGGTGCTCGACCATGCCGACGACCTGGGCTTTACGACGATGTTTTGGCAAGAAGGCGGCGCGGTAGACGAGAGCTTTACCCCGGCGTTCGACACCACCGGCGTCCTCACCAGCGCAAAGTAGCGCGTTCGCCGATGATTTTTCTGGGACGGGGATTAAAAAATCATTAGAAGTAGTCTTTTGGGACGGGGCTGTTTTAGCTACCCCGACAGGCAACGCGAACGGTTTGGCCGAACAGCGGCAGGGGTAGCTAAAACAGCCCCGTCCCAAAAAGACTACTCCCGGTGTGGGGCCGAACCGGCATCCGAAAGTAGTCAAAAAAGCCCCGTCCCAAAAAGACTGGGTATTGGGCGTTGACAGTTGGCGAGCCGTAGGTAAAATATCGACTTGTCCTGGGGACGTAGCTCAGTTGGGAGAGCGCTGCCGTCGCATGGCAGAGGCCGAGGGTTCGACTCCCTTCGTCTCCACCCTTGGATTTGATAAGCCGCTGACATTGTGTCGGCGGCTTTTTTTAAAAGAAAGGGCTGTACCATGGCCAAGCTTGAGTCCCAACCACTGTCTGCCGAGGAACGCGCCGAGTTGGAAGAGCTCCGCGCCGAGAAAGCTCGTCGCGAGGCCCAGGAAGAGGCACGCCGCGAGCGTGAGGAGCTGGCCGCCCTGCGTGCCGAGCGCGAGAAGGCCGAGGAGGCCGCCGCGAACGTCGCCCCCGCGCCCAAGCCCGCCGCCGCGAAGCCCGCGCCCACCGCACCTAAACCTCAGCCTAAAAAGGTCGCTCGTTCCAAGTCCGTCGAGCCCAAGCCGAGCCGTGACGAGATGACCTTTGCCCAGCGCATGGTTACCTCCAAGGAGCCTACGGGCGAGAACGAGATCCCTGGCATGGCGCCGGCTCAAAAAATCATCATTGTCCTTGCCCTCATCGCGTTTGTCATCTTTATGGGCTACACGATCCTGACCAGCATGGGCCTGCTCTAGCCCATTCGCGCTGGGTGCCATGCCCGAACACTCTGCCCTTTTCCAACCCTCAACCTCTGCACAACGCATCCGAAAGGTCGCCCCATGGCTTTGACCGACATCTCGCATCCCACCGACATTGCAATGCTCACCGATCTGTACGAGCTCACTATGGCCCAGGGCCTGTGGGAGAGCGGCAAGGCCAATGAGCAGGGTTGTTTTACCGCGTTTTACCGCGACCATCCCTTTGGCAGCGCCTATGCCGTCATGTGCGGCACCGCCGAGCTGCCCGAGCTGGTCGAGAACCTGCGCTTTACGCCCGAGGATATCGACTACCTCGCCTCACTCCAGGCCCCGGCCGGCGGTGCGATGTTCAAGCCTGCATTCCTCGACTACCTGCGCGATTTTCGTGCACATGTAAACATCGACGCCGTCCCCGAGGGCGAGCTCGTCTTTCCGCGCGAACCCATGGTTCGCGTCACCGGTCCCGCGCTGGAGTGCCAGCTGCTCGAAACGGCGCTGCTCAACATCGTCGGCTTCCAGACGCTTGTCGCCACCAAGACGGCGCGCGTGGTGCTGGCGGCGGACGGCCGTCCCGTTGCCGAGTTTGGCCTGCGCCGCGCCCAGGGTCCCGATGGCGGGCTGGCCGTCGCGCGCGCGAGCTACGTTGCCGGCTGCTCCTCTACGTCCAATGTGCTCGCCGGCCGCCGCTACGGTATTCCCGTCTTTGGCACGCATGCGCACAGCTGGGTCATGAGCTTCGACTCCGAGCTCGAGGCCTTCCGCGCCTTTGCCAAGTCGAGCCCCAAGAATTGCACGCTGCTCATCGACACCTACGACGTACGCGAGGGTTGCGAGCATGCCATTACGGTTGCCAAGGAGATGGAAGCGGTGGGCGAGCGCCTGTCGGCCATTCGCATCGACTCCGGCGACCTCGCCAAGCTCTCCAAGTATGTGCGCGGCCGTTTTGATGCCGAGGGCCTGCCCTATGTGGGGATCTCGGTTTCTAACGATTTGGATGAGTACACGATTCAGTCGCTGCTCGACCAGGGCGCGCCTATCGATAGCTTTGGCGTGGGCACCAAGCTCGCGACCTGCTACGACCAGCCGGCGCTGGGCGGCGTGTACAAGCTCGCCGCCCGCCGTGCGAGTGAGACGGACCCGTGGACGCCGGTGGTCAAGCTCTCCGAGCAGCCCTACAAGCGCACGATCCCGGGTGTGCAACGCGTGCGCCGTTATTACGACGGCTTTGGCGGCCCGGTCTGCGACATGATCTACGACGAGGACCATCTGGCGGGGGAGGGCGCCGCGCGCGGCAATACCCTCGTGGCCGTGAATGATGCCGCTCTGGTGACCGACGTGTCCGAACTTGAGTATCGCGAGCTGCTGGTGCCGATCGTGCGCGATGGCAGTGCGGTGGCTCCGCGTGAGAGCATCCAGGACGCGCGCGAGCGTTGCGCCTGGGCACTTGACCATCTGGACGCAGCTTTCAAGCGCTTCCTGTACCCGCAGACCTATGTGGTGGGCATGGAGCAGGGCCTGGCTCAGGTGCGCGACGAGCTCGTGCGCAAGAACATGGCTGCGGCTTCGGCCTTCCCCTGGGCAAAATGATCCGAAGGGGACGGAGGAAAACGGATCATTTTCGTCCGTTCCGCACCAGGCGCCCCGACTGCCCCAGCTCGCCCGAACGCTCGACATTCGATTGGTTTGACGTATGACGACTTCTTATAAAACGATGGTGGTAAAGATCGGTTCGTCCACGGTGGTGGGCGCCGACGGCAAGGTCAACCGCGCCTTTATCGGCGGGCTTGCCGACCAGGCCGCAGCGCTGCGCGAGCTTGGCTGGCGCCTGGTCGTGGTGAGCTCGGGTGCCATTGCCTGCGGCTATCCCGTGCTGGGCTTCGACCGCAAGCCGGTCGGTGACCTGCCGAGCCTGCAGGCCTGCGCCTCGGCCGGTCAGTGCATCATCTCGTCGGCCTACGACGAGGAGTTCCATGCGCGCGACCTGCTCACCTCGCTCGTGCTGCTCACGCGTCACGACACGGCGCGCCGCACGTCCTACCTGCACGCGCGCGACGCCCTGCTGCGCCTGGTGGAGCTGGGCGTGGTGCCGGTCGTCAACGAGAACGACACCGTTACCGTCGATGAGATCAAGTTCGGCGACAACGACACGCTGGCGGCGCTTGTGAGCTGCCTGGTTTCTGCCGATCTGTGCGTGACGCTCTCGGACATCGATGGCCTCTACACCGCCAATCCGCATGAGGATCCGACGGCCGAGTTTATCCCGGTCGTGCATAAGATCGATGCCAAGATTATCGCCTCGGCGGGCGATTCTTCCACATCGGTGGGTACGGGCGGCATGATCACCAAGATTCGCGCGAGCCGCATTCTCATGACGGCGGGCATTCAAAGCGTGATTTGCTCGGGCGAGGAGCCCGATGCGCTCGTGCGTCTGGCCCGCGGCGAGAGCGTGGGTACGCTGTTCGATCCGCCGGCGGAGCGCCTGGACATTGCGCCGCGCAAGTTGTGGATCGCACTGGGTGACAAGGCGCATGGCTCGGTGACGGTCGATGATGGCGCTGCGAAGGCGCTGGTCAGCCGCGGATCGTCGCTGCTCGCGGTGGGTATTCGCGAGGTCGATGGCCAGTTTGCCGAGGGCGATGTGCTCGACGTGTGCGACCCGAGCGGCATGGTTGTCGCCCGTGGTATCGCCGAGGCCGATTCGGACGTGCTGGAGCTTGCAGCCGGCCGCCGCCAGGACCAGATTGCCAGCAACCGCCTGCTCGCAGACCTGGCCGAGAAGCCCGCGATCCATAGGGACAACTTGATAGTGTTCGCCTAACCAATTGACGCTGCAAACGCCCCTAAGCGGCAATCTGACGTACAATCGTCGGGCATGACCAAAAGGTCAATGCCCTCCTCTTTCACGTCACCTTGCTCGC
>CAJMPU010000033.1 GCA_905215505.1 uncultured bacterium | reverse complement strand
AAGGCGGGGCCGAGGCCGCCTCGATCAATTTGCGAAAGAATCTTGACGGTACCTAACGACAGGATGCCGCCGGTTCGCGCATTCATGATAAGAAGACTTCCGTTATGTTCATGCACCACATTAAATTGCGACAGTTTCACTTCGCACCATCTCCATTTCCAACCAAATCCATATCGACCCTCAGACGCTGCGCATACGCCAGCGCACTACCTTCTTCGATAAAAACTGCACGAAAGCAGCAATAGACATGCGAGCGACACGATGACCGCATGGCCGCATGCAGCCATCAGGACCGTCCCGCCGGCAGCCCCGCACGCCCTCATCCAATAAGCCATGTGAACCGGGGGTAAAACGGTTGGGAAACTCATCGCGATAACAAGGCCCGCGAACGTTGCGACCAGCAAGGCTCCCGACACAAGAGATCTGATCCTGAACACCTCATATGCAACCGCAACCATCAGCGTATAAGCGGCGTCTATAACGATATTCGACAGGAGTGCCGAGGTCACATTACCAACCGTAAGGCTGTCTAGACCGCTTCCGGAGCACACGGCAAAGACCGCAGCGACACCGAGAGTAAACACGATGTAGGGGCACAGCGTATACACTTCGCAAGCCAATGTCTTTGCCGCAAACAGCTGCCAGCTGCG
Organism: uncultured bacterium; assembly: GCA_905215505.1. GTDB lineage: Bacteria > Actinomycetota > Coriobacteriia > Coriobacteriales > Coriobacteriaceae > Collinsella. Next base: position 13,079 of record CAJMPU010000033.1, on the reverse strand, counting down.
GAAGCCCCGAGCAATCGAAACTCCCCTTGCCGACACGCTCGTCGCATCACCGAATAGCGTCCCCGCCACAACAACAGAGACGATTGGGAAGAACACCGTATGCGCCATGGAGACGACACTTAGCCAGGAAGAGATACCCGTTGGCCCAACCCCTATCGAGAAAAGATAGCCCGGATCGGCGGAAAAGCCAAAGAACTGGCCCTCTCCCCCTGCGGAGACCCATGCGCCGGACCCGGCAAACACATAAATCCCCGCGATGCCCAAATACATCAGCGCTATTATCACGGCGAGTTTCATTCTCCTTGCGCGGAACAGTTCCGCCCTGACCGACATCCCAAGATTCATCGAACCGCCGTCCTTACAAATAGCGAGACGAGCGCAACTCCAACCGACACAAGCACAGTGCCGCCCGCATACAGCAAAACCTGAATTACACCAACATTCTGCATACTCAGGGAACACAGGTTCATCAGGTAATACACGGGCGAGAGCATGAGCAGCAAGCTGGGCTGACCGCTTCCGTATGTACTTGGGAACCACACCATCACAAATGTCGAAACCGCTATTGCAACGACGCTGCTCGCCACCACACTCCTCGTGAGCAAATACAGGGCGAAGGTAGCGGCGTACATCGAAATGAGCAGCAGCGCGATCATCAGCGCAATCGATACAAATTGGGCAAACCCTGAGCACGAGGCCCCAACGTCCCATTGGGCCATCTTGGTTAAATACAGCGCAGTCGTAGAAAGAAGATACACGGCACCGACCAGAGTGCAGTTCACCAACAGCTTCGTGATCACAATCGCCGCCTGCGACACCCCTCGCGATCTCGATACGGCGTAAGCCACGGATTCAAAGTCTCTCGACGTAGCGTAAACCGCGTAGAGAATCGTCACCGGAATCCAGACCACTGTAGACGCAAAAGACGTCCGGGCAACAGAGCCCAAAACGTCCCCTGCATCCACTAGGTTTCCAATAAAACCTATAGCCCCTCCAAGCGTATACGGGTCATCACCGGCGACCATGATCAGCACCTCAGACGAAGTCGCAGCCGCAACCACATACAGCACAGCCGCAAGCGCAATCATCAGAGCGGTCGCCGGGTGCCTGGCGAGCAACCATACCTCGCTCCGAAAAGCTGAGATGAACTCGCGTTTCATCACAGCTCGCTCTCTCGACCGATGAGCTCCGAATAAAACTCCTCAAGGCTCTTCCTATGAGAATACGCCTCCGCAACCCTCACACCTGCGGTCGAGAGCGCTTCGATTGCAATGCCCCGCCCTTCCTTTTTCTCCTCATAGCGCATAAGGACGCTGCCGTCCGGCAGAAAAGAATGTGAGGTCTCATCTCCGAGAACCGATCTCGTTCGCTCCAGATCGTCCACATGCAACACGAAACCACCGCGGCATGACTTTTCCAGCTGAGGTGCGGTCATCCTTCGAATGAGGCGACCATGACTTATGAAGAGGTAATCAGTTGCCAGCTTGTGCATCTCCTCAAGATTGTGGCTGGATACGAGAATCGTTTTACCTTGATCTTTGTTAAGATGCGTAAGGATTTTTCTTACTTCGACTATCCCCATCGGATCCAGGCCGTTTGTCGGCTCGTCCAGGATCAACAGCTCCGGATCGCCCAGCAACGCTATGGCCAGATCGAGACGCCTCCTCATTCCCATTGAGAAGTTCTTCACTTTCTTCCCGCCGGCCTCCCCCAAACCGACGGTTGATAACACACCGTCGATGGAACGATCGGTGGGAAGCCCCCACTCAATACAGCGAACGACCAAGTTGTCTCGCGCGGTCAGATTAGGATACGAAGCATTGAGGTCGGGCATATAACCCAGCCTTTCCCTGCAGCTCCGTATTTCACGTCTCCCGGTTTGCCCAAACATCGAGATCGTTCCTGACGATGGCTCCGAAAGCCCCGTGATCAATCGAATTAACGTGCTCTTGCCGGCACCATTCTCCCCAATGAGGGCACACAGCTCGCCTTCCATTAAAGAGAACGAGACTGATTTAACCGCTTCAAACCCGCCATATCTCTTGGATATGGCACGCAATTCAACTGGGACTTCCCGCATGGACGACATCCTCCCCGTCAATAAAAAGGGACGACATGGCAATTGTGCGGGGTTATAGGTAACGTCGGTTCGCCCCCCATATTGCAATGCCACATCGCCCCTCAGGCGCTGCTGGCCAAAATATCTTTGAACAGTCTGTGCACGCCGTACGGCGTGCACTATCCGCTAAAAGCGGATAGTGCACTCCTGTGAAGAACACTTGGTGCTGCAGCTGCCGTGCGCGTAAAAGAAGCAATTGCTGCACATGGGCTCAGCCCCGGCTGACGGCTCGGTAATCCATTCCATTTCATTCCCCTCCTTTCGCGGTAGAAAGCCAGTTCATCTCTGCCCCCTAGAAACGGAACGTGCAGGACTGATTGGGGCACCTCTTCGTGCATCCCCCGTGCGCGTAGAAGAAGCAGTTGCCGCACGCGGGTGCAACGCCTTCCTCCGGCTCGTTAATCCAATCCATCTCTCCCTCCTTTCCTTGCATACCGAATTGATAATGTTATTCTAATTCGATATGTATCATATTTCAATATAAGCTTATTTATATATTACACAAGGTAAGCACCCCCCTGCATCCAGCACAGGAAATGACTCTCTCGTTCCCCAGTGACGCGGCGAGAAATACAGGCCACTGCAGGACGTTGAATGAACAGCCCGTGAAAACCGTTGTTTTCACGGGCTGCACCTGCTCAATACTTTTTTATTCTCCAGCCTCAGTCGTCTCTAAGATCGACCACGTAAACATGATCTGACTCCAGGACCGGGTCATCACCCGTCGCGGTCGCCCTGCTCAGCGCGTTGCGGGCGCGCCGCGTCGCCAGTTCCTCAAGTTCTCTTTCGTTGACGCGCTTAATAAGATCGCCAGGCTGGCAATCAAGCTCTACGCAAATATCCAGCAATGTCTTTAACCTAATTGCCTTCACCTTGCCATTTCGTATTTTTGAGATACTTGCCGGTGTGTGCCCGGTCGCCCGAATGATATCCGTACTCGTCTTTCCGCGTCGAAGCAATAAGCTTTCAAGCTCAATAATCAGATAGTCCATGCCGCCCCTCACACCAAATCCTCGGTCTGGTCTTGAAGCAGAGCTCCGTAGCGCCATATCGCAGAAATCGAGAAGCAGCAAACGGCCCCCAGCACAGCACCAATATCTATGGGCAGGGCCAGGTTTTCAAACATCGAATAGGCGTTCCCCAGCAAGTCGAAGGGGCCAATCACTATCGAAAGAAACCCCGGAGAAAACAAGAGGTCACCTATTGCCGCTGCAACAAACAGCCACCCGATAATCGAGATTCTTCGAGCATGCGAAAGGGTAAAGGGCGATTCGCCATGAGCCATGTCCATGCTGATTCCCCGCAGGGTCCATGTGGCCCCTCCGGAAATCAGAAGATACATCAAAGGAACCACTACGGAAACCGTCTTTGATGGATCATATAGGTTTCCTTGAGCAGCCATAAGCCCAATGGAAATAACCACCACCACCGAACAGCAACACACCGCTATAAACAGCGCCGTAAACAGAATCCCAAGCCTTCTTCCGAGAGTCATCATCTTCTGGATGGACTTATCGATCTTCTGGGCGCTATTCACCACAGCTCCTCCTAAAGCAATCAGAGGTCTTCTTACTTACTGTTTTTCCTACATTGTAACGAACTCGATAAGAAGAGGGTCGCTTCACGCCGCGCAATCCCGAACTCCAAGCGTTTCTCATCAGCATTGCCCATCTTTCGAGTCGAAATTCAAATCCAGTTTCTTATCGCATGCTGAAATCAACCCGAACTGGATGTGACTGGAAAACAGCGCGCTGCGTCGGTCGCGCTTTCCCGAGCGACTCTGGCACAACAGACGATATGAGTTGAACATTGGGGCCTCTCCCCTTGCAGCTCTCTCGTGGGTCGGGCGACAATGGTCGTACCATCAACCGCGGCCGCGCGCTGCGGGCCCTCGGCCTCGGCTGCGTCGTCGGGGCGGTCCCGAAGATGCACCGGCCCGCGGCCGACCGCGGCCGCAAGAACGACCGCCGCGACGCCGAGTGGCTGGCACGCATGCTGGCGCGCCGCAACGTCGTCGAGGTGTGGGTCCCCGACGAGCGCCCTCGAGGACGCGCGCGACGACCTGCAACACGCCAAGCAGCGGATGTCGAAGTTCCTGCTGCGCCACGGCCTCGTCTTCGACGAGACGACGCCGGCCGGCAGGCGCAGGGGCGCCTGGACGGGGGCCTACTGGGACTGGACGGAGTCCCTCTCCTTCGACGAGCCCGACGACGCCGCGGCCTACGAGCACTACATGGACGGAAATGACCTGGTAGAGAACCCTCGCACCGTCTACGTCGCAGGGGACGTAGACGAACTCGTCGAGCACGAGCAGCCTCGCGGGCGACACGTCGTTCAACAGTTTCGACAGCGTTCCCTTGCGCTTCGCGTTGCCGAGCTCGAGAACCAGCTGCGCGGTCTGCCAGAACCTGACCGACATGTCCGCGGCGACCGCGCGCATCGTGAGGGCGACTGCCATGCGCGTCTTGCCGCGCCTGGACTTACCGAAGAAGACGAGGTCTTCGCGCGATTGTTTGTGTCAACGGCCAACTGAATGTGAACCCTTCTTGCATTGTTGCAACCTGGCTGGCAGCCGGTCTTTAATGACGACGACCATTGTCGCCCGACCCACAAAAGAGCCGCAAGGGGAGGAGCTCCCAATGTTCAACTCATATCGTCTATGGCGCACTACCATTCACCGAAAGTCGGCAACTTTTTCATTCTCTCTATACATGTTTAAACAACATGTTCTACAATAGGGACAATAGCAATGGAAACTCGGGACGAGCCGTCTATCCATCTACGGCGCAGCCCCTTATTCAAAAGGACGGTGAGTGCATCCATGGAGCGTGCAAGCGGCGTTCTGATGCCCGTTTCGTCATTGCCCGGACCTTACGGTATCGGCGGCTTTGGCTGGAACGCCTATGACTTTGTCGATTTCCTCGCCTCGTGCAAACAACATTACTGGCAGATTCTCCCCCTTACGACAACGAGCTATGGCGACTCGCCCTATCAGTCGTTCTCGGCCCGTGCGGGCAACCCCAATTTCATCGACTTTGCCGAGCTTATCGAGGCCGGCTATCTGGAGCAGTGCGATATCGACGGCGTGTACCTGGGCTCCGACCCCAGCAATGTCGACTATGGTGCCATCTTTGGTGGCCGTCGTCAGATTCTCGACCGCGCCGCCGAGCGCTTTGCCGCCGACAAGCCGGCCGACTTCGACGACTTTGTCCAAGCAAACGAAGACTGGCTCATCCCCTACTGCGAGTTCATGACCGTCAAGGAGGAGTGCGGTCTCAAGGCCTTTTGGGAGTGGCCCGCAGAGCTCCGTACCCGCGGCGAGGCTTCTGCCAAGGTCTGCGCCGCCCATCCCGCGCGCATGCTCTACCACCAGATGACGCAGTACTTCTTCAATCGTCAGTGGAGCCGCCTCAAGGCCTATGCCAACGAGCGCGATATCCTCATCATCGGCGACCTGCCCATCTATGTCTCGCGCGACTCCGTCGAGATGTGGGCCACGCCCGAGCTCTTTAAGATCGACGCCGCCGGTAATCCTGTGAGTGTCGCCGGCACGCCGCCCGACCAGTTCTCGGCCACCGGCCAGTACTGGGGCAATCCCATCTACGACTGGGACGCCATGGAAGCCGACGGTTTCTCCTGGTGGGAGGGCCGTATCCGCGCCGCCCTCGACATGTACGATGTCATCCGCCTGGATCACTTCCGCGGCTTCGAGGCCTATTGGGAGGTGCCGTTCTCCTCACCCGATTCGTCCTACGGTTCGTGGACGCAGGGCCCCGGCCTCAAGTTCTTCAAGACGCTCGAGGAAAAGCTCGGCACGCTGCCCATCATCGCCGAAGACCTGGGCTTCCTCACCCCCGGCGTCATCGACATGCGCGACAACTCGGGCTTCCCCGGCATGAAGATCTTGCAGTTCGCCTTTGAGGGCACCAACTCGTACTACCTGCCGCACAACTACATTGCCAACACCGTCGCCTATGTGGGCACACACGACAACGAGACGGCGCGCGGTTGGTTTGAGGGAACGGCCACCCCGCGTCAGCGCGAGCAGGCGGCCCTGTACACCCACCAGCAGGCAGGCGAGCCCATGGCCGATGCACTCAACCGCGCCATCGCCGCCAGCGTAAGCGATACCTGCATCTACACCATGCAGGACCTGCTCAACCTGGGCAACGAGGCGCGCATCAACACTCCCGCCACCATGGGCGGCAACTGGACCTGGCGCATGCTCGATGGCGCCATCACCCGCGAGCTCGAGCACAAGCTCACCGGCTGGACCGAGACCTACTTCCGCATCCCGTCGGAAGACGAAATTGAGCTTCCCCAATAGGAGCCACCGCGCCCGACCCCACCCCATCGTGCGGACGCGTCCGTTTTCCCCGCGCGAGGCCACTCCAATCCCTCGCGCGGGCTTCTTTTGAATTTCTGACATGTAATCAACCCATCACAGGAGGAAACATGCCCCGTATCAATCTTGCGGATCTTGCCGAGCAGTCCTTTGGCACCTCGCTCGAGCAGCTCGATGACCGTCGTATTTATAAGCTGCTGGCCAAGCTCGTGCAGGAGCGCTCTGCCGCCTGTCCTCTCAACAACGGCAAGAAAAAGCTCTACTACATCTCTGCCGAGTTTTTGATCGGCAAGCTGCTCATCAACAATATGATCGACCTTGGCATCTATGACGAGGTTAAGGACCAGCTCACCGCCGCGGGCCACGACCTCAACAAGATCGAGGAGTTCGAGGTCGAACCGTCGCTCGGCAACGGCGGCCTGGGCCGTCTGGCCGCATGCTTCCTGGATTCCATCGCCACGCTGGGCTTGACCGGCGATGGCGTGGGCCTCAACTACCATTACGGCCTGTTCCGCCAGCGCTTTGTCGACAACCAGCAGAAGGCCGTCCCCGACGAGTGGCTCGGTGAGCAGGACATCCTAGTCGACGACGACCGCTCCTACACCGTCGAGTTCGGCGATTTTGCCGTTACCTCCAAGCTCGTCAACATCGACGTGCCCGGTTACGGCCAGCCCACCAAGAACCGTCTGCGCCTGTTCGACCTGGCGAGCGTCGACGACGGCCTGGTCCCCGGCAGCTCCATCGACTTCGACAAGACCGAGATCGCCAAGAACCTCACCTTGTTCCTCTACCCCGACGATTCCGACGAGCAGGGCCGCCTGCTTCGCATCTACCAGGAATACTTCATGGTGAGCAACGCCGCCCAACTCCTGATCGACGAGGCCATCGAGCGCGGCAGCAACCTGCACGATCTGGCCGACTACGCCGTGGTCCAAATTAACGACACGCACCCCACCATGGTCATCCCCGAGCTCATTCGCTTGCTCACCACCGAGCATGGCATCGAGTTTGACGAGGCCGTGACCATCGTACGCTCCATGGTCGCCTACACTAACCACACGATTCTTGCCGAGGCGCTCGAGAAGTGGCCGCTCGTCAGCCTGCAGAAGGTCTCCCCTGCCATCGCCGACATTATCGTCAAGCTCGATGAGATCGCGAAAGCCGAGCACGATGACCCGCGCGTCGCCATCATCGACGAGCACGACACCGTCCACATGGCCCACATGGACATCCACTTTGGCTTCTCCATCAATGGCGTAGCCGCCCTCCACACCAAGATCCTGGAGGACACCGAGCTTCATCCGTTCTACGAGATCTATCCCGAGAAGTTCTCCAACAAGACCAACGGCATCACCTTCCGCCGCTGGATCCATGGGGCCAACCCCGCGCTCGCCAGCCTGCTCGACGATGTAATCGGCACCGACTGGCGCAGCACCGGCGATCTGAGCAAACTCGCCAAGTTCGCCGACGACAAGGACGTTCTTGAGCGCCTGGCCGCCACCAAGGTCGAGGCCAAGGCCATCATGCGCCAGTTCATGGCGCTCGAGCAGGGCGTGACCATTCCCTCCAACGCCATCATCGACGTCCAGGTCAAGCGTATCCACGAGTACAAGCGTCAGCAGATGCTCGCGCTCTACATCATCTGGAAGTACTTCGATATCAAGAACGGCAACAGGCCTAAGCACCCCGTCACCATCATCTTTGGCGGCAAGGCGGCGCCTGCCTACACTATCGCGCAGGACATCATCCATCTGATCCTGACGCTGTCGCAGTGGATTGCAAACGACCCCGACGTGGCTCCCTACCTGCAGGTTGTCATGATCGAGAACTACAACGTCACCGCCGCCGAGCGCGTGATCCCCGCCGCTGACATCTCCGAGCAGATCAGCCTGGCCTCCAAGGAGGCGAGCGGCACCTCCAACATGAAGTTCATGCTCAACGGCGCCCTAACCCTGTGCACGCTCGACGGTGCCAACGTGGAGATTGCCAAGCTCGTGGGCGACGAGAACATCTATACCTTTGGTGCCTCGTCCAAACAGGTCGAGCAGCTCTACGCCGACGGCACCTACAACGCCGGTACGCTCTACCGCAAGCCCGGAATTAAACTGCTGGTGGACTTCATCACCAACCCGGCCTTTATGGCAACCGGCAACGCCGAGCGCCTGCAGCGCCTGCACGACGACATTAAGGGCAAGGACTGGTTTATGGCCCTGCTCGACATTGAGGAGTACATCCAGACCAAGGAGCGCGTGCTGGCCGACCACGAGGACCAGGACGCCTGGATGCGCAAGGCGCTCATCAATATCGCCAACGCCGGCACCTTCTCGTCCGACCGTACGATCTCCCAGTACAACGACGAGATCTGGCACCTGAGCTAATTCGGTTTCATCGCCCATCCTCTTGAAAACGGAGCCACGGCAACGCGGCTCCGTTTTTTGTGCCCGCACGTTACCCTGTGATCCGACTCGGCCAAACAATCTCGATCCATAACAACTACTCAACCAAAACGGTCCCAGCTGTTACAGATTGAGACATACCGGCTCCTCCCCTTGGGTTTATCTCAATCTGTAACATCTAGCAGGTGAAATTCGCCTTTGGTGTTACAGATTTAGATGAAATGGTTAGCTCAGCGGAACCGTCTCGATCTGTAACATCTAACGTCCGAAATCGGCCCTATCCGTTACAGATCGAGACAAACGACCGGTCAGACAGTCCCAACACAAAGAAAGGCTCCCCTCTCGCCTAGTGGACGGGAGGGGAGCCTTATATGTGACCGCGGCAAAAGGATGGCAATACCGCAGTCGCCCAAAGGGAGGGCCTGGATGCACCGGGCCTAGATAAGGTTCTTGCCTGACACCTTATCGAAGAGGTGGGTCGCGTTCTTTTCGAACTTGAACCAGATGGGGTCGCCCGCCTTGAGCGCACCCTTGGCCTCGAGGTCGACAACGGGAATGATCAGGACGAACTGGCCATCGGGAGCGGTCACGTGGACATGCTCGGTCGAACCCATGAGCTCGGTCACCTCGACGGTACCCTGGAGCGCGCCCTCCTCGTCCTTGTCGGCAAGCAGAATCTGCTCGGGACGCACGCCGGCCGTGATCTCCTTCACGTCGCCGCCGTCCCAGTTGAGAGCAAGCTGAGCGCAGGTCTCGGGGGCGAGCGCCACGTTCATATCCTCGGTCTTGACGGTAAAGCCGTTGCCCGAGCGCACCAGCTGGGCATCGAAGAAGTTCATCTGCGGCACGCCGATAAAGCCGGCGACGAAGATGTTCGCGGGATGGTTGAAGACCTCCTGCGGGGTGGCGATCTGCTGGACGACGCCGTCCTTCATGACCACGATACGGTCACCGAGGGTCATGGCCTCGGTCTGGTCATGAGTGACGTAGATGAACGTGCCCTTGATCTCGTGGCGCAGCTTGATGAGCTCGGCACGCATCTGGTTACGCAGCTTGGCGTCCAGGTTGGACAGCGGCTCGTCCATCAGGAAGACCTTAGGATCACGCACGATGGCGCGGCCGATGGCGACGCGCTGACGCTGACCGCCGGAGAGCGCCTTAGGCTTACGGTCGAGGTACTCGGTAATACCCAGGATCTCGGCAGCGGAGCGAACCTTACGGTCGATCTCGTCCTTGGGGACCTTCTTGAGCTCGAGCGTAAACGCCATGTTCTCGTACACCGTCATATTGGGGTACAGAGCATAGCTCTGGAACACCATGGCGATGTCGCGGTCCTTGGGAGCGACGTCGTTGACGCGCTTGCCATCGATGAGCACATCGCCCGAGGTGATGTCCTCCAGGCCGGCGACCATGCGCATCGTCGTGGACTTACCACAGCCAGAAGGGCCAACGAGGACGATAAACTCCTGGTCATGCACGGTGAGGTTAAAGTCCTCCACCGCGAGCACGCCGTCCTCGGTAACCTTGAGGTTGTGCTTCTTCTCCTCGGTCTTCTTCTTTTTGCCAAAGAAGCCCTTCTTTTTGGACTCGTTGTTGGGATACACCTTCTGAACATGTTTGAGAACGATCTCGGCCATGTCTCTACCTTTCGATACGCGGCGCCACGCTGAGGGGCGCCGCCAAAACTTGCAAAACAGTTACGGCATCAGCCCTTGACGGCACCTGCCACAACGCCGTCAATGATGTACTTCTGGCAGAAGATGTACATGATGACGATGGGGATGACGACCATCATGATGCATGCCATCATGGGGCCGAGCTCGACGTGGCCATAGCCGCCACGGAAGTACTGGATCAAGATAGGAATGGTCTTGTACTTGGTGGAGTCGAGCGTAAGGTAGGGCAGCAGATAGTCGTTCCAGACCCACATGGTCTCAAGGATGCCGACCGAAAGATAGGTGGGCTTCATAATGGGAAGGACGATCTTAAAGAACACCTGGACCGGGTTGCAGCCGTCGATCATGGCCGCTTCCTCAATCTCGAGCGGGATGTTCTTGACGAAGCCGGCGAACATAAAGACCGCGAGGCCCGCGCCAAAACCAAGGTAGATGAAGCAGATGTTAAACGGCGTGTTAAAGCCGATGCGGTCCGCGAGGTTGGACAGCGTGAACATGAGCATCTGGAACGGTACGACCATCGAGAAGACGAACAGGTAATAGAAGAAGTTCGAGATCTTGCTGTTGACGCGCACCACGTACCAAGCGCACATGGAGCAGCACACCAGAATCAGCACGACCGACGTGACCGTGATGATGAGCGAGTACATAAACGCCGAGGCAAAGCCCTGCTCGTTCAGAGCGTGCACGTAGTTTGCGAGGCCGTTGAACGTCTCGGGCGTGAGCAGATCGAACGCCGTGGTGGTGCTGATTGCGGTCGCTTTCTTAAAGGAATTGAGCGCAATCATGAACACGGGGTAGATCCATGCGAGCGACAGAATCGTAAAGAAGATCGAGAGCGCGCGGTTGATAGCCTTATCGCGTTTCATTACTGCTGCACCTCCTTGGACCTCGTGGCCTTAAGCTGGATCATAGAAATAGCGACAACCAGGATGCAGAAGATAACTGCCTTGGCCTGACCGATGCCCTGCCATGCGATGCCAGCACGCGAATAGAACGTGTTGTAGATGTTCAGGGCGAGCATCTCGGTGGAGTGCGCCGGGGCGCCACCGGTAAGGGCGAGGTTCTGATCGAACAGCTTAAAGCCGTTGGTGATGGACAGGAACAGGCAGATGGTGATGGTCGGCATCAGGTTGGGGATCTTAACCTTCCAAAACGTCTGCCATGCCGTAGCGCCATCGACCTTGGCGGCCTCGATGTAGTCAGACGGGATGGACTGCAGACCGGCGATGTAGATGATCATCATGTAGCCGACCTGCTGCCACAGGGTCAGGATGATAAGGCCCCAGAAGCCAGCAGCAGAGTTAAGGGCGATGAGCTGGGCGCCCACGTTGGAGAGCAGGCAGTTGATCAGAATCTGCCAAATGTAGCCCAGCACGATGCCGCCGATCAGGTTAGGCATAAAGAAGATCGTACGGAAGATGTTGGTGCCCTTGAGCGCTTTGCGGGTGAGCGCCTGCGCGATGGCCAGCGCGATCACGTTGATGAGCACCGTCGACAGGAAGGCAAACGCCACGGTAAAGAAGAACGACGTGGAGAACTGCGGATCGGACAGCGCGCGCACGTAGTTCTCGATACCGACAAAGTGCGCGTTATTGATGGTAATAAACTGGCAGAACGAGAGATAGAAACCCTGGATAAAGGGAATCACGAACCCGATCATAAACGCCAGGCACGTGGGCAGCATAAAGAGCGGCCACCAGCGCTTGAGTGCTTTGCCCATAGAAGGGTCCTTTCAATATGCAGGGGGCGGGCAAACCTACGTCTGCCCGCCCCCTGTCGCTAATCAGATAGCTTGGGCAGCAACTGCTTACTCGGAAGCAGCCTTCTCGGTCTTCCAGCCATCGACGAAGGCGTTCTTGACGCCGTCCCACTTGGTGTTGTCGGCAGCATAAGCGATGAGAGCCTGCTTGAGGTTCTTCTTCCACTCCTCGGAGGGGATGTAAACGAAGTCCCAAGCGACGGTCTTCTTGCCGTCCTTGGCCATAGCAACGGCCTGCTGCGAGAAGACGTTGGTGGTCTCCTTAGCGCTCTTGAACGGGGCGGTCAGACCCATCTTGTCAGCGATGATGCTGGTGGCGGTGTCAGAAGTGACGCACCAATACATGAAGTCCTCGGTGGCCTTCTGGGCATCCTCGGAAGCCTGGGAGCTGACGCACCAGTAGTTCTCGCCGCCGGAGCACAGGCCCTGGTTCTCCTCGCCGTCGACGCCGATGTAGATCGGCAGCATGCCGAGCTGGTCGTCGGTCATACCGGCCTTGGTGAGGTCGGCGTAGGCCCAAGAGCCGTTCTGGTAGAAGACGGCCTTGCCGGTTGCGAACTCGTTGGTGGCGTCGTCACCGGTCTTGGAGGCGAGCTGCGAAGGATCGCAGGTGGAGTCGGTGATATACAGGTCGAAGATCTGCTTAAAGTTGTCGAGATACTCGCCCTTGATCTCGTCGTCCTCCTGATTGTGCTCCTTCTCGAACTCGTAGTAGAGCGGGAGGTTGGCGTAGGCCCAAGAGCCGTTCTGGTAGAAGACGGCCTTGCCGGTTGCGAACTCG
>CAJMPU010000032.1 GCA_905215505.1 uncultured bacterium | reverse complement strand
CAAGGCGGGGCCGAGGCCGCCTCGATCAATTTGCGAAAGAATCTTGACGGTACCGCCGCTGCGCTGGTCGGTGTTGTAGAAGCCGCTGCCCTCAAACTTGATGCCGCTGGCCGAGAACGTCTTGGCGGCCGGAGCGCCGCAGTTGGGGCACACGACCTCGGGGGTCTCGGACATGGGATGCTCAACCTCAAACACGTTGCCGCAGCTCGAGCACTTGTAATCGTAGCGCGCCATAATACTTCCTTTTCAGCACAAAGCGGGCAGATTGCTCTGCCCGCAAAAATTCAAACGTCTGTAACTGTACCCTATATCGGGCGTTTTATCACGCTTCGCCCCAGAATCTATGCGTGTTGCGCAGGAGTTGTGCGGTTTTGCCCTCAGCGGCCGCAACGTCGGCCTCGTCAGCCTGCCAGGTCCAGTTGCCCGTGGCCACGCCCGGTACGTTCATGCGCGTGTCGTCGCCAAGCCCCAGCACGTCCTGCAGCGGCATCATCACCAGGGGAGCGTCGCTTGTCAGGGCGTTGCCCATGAGCTCGCTTGCCAATGCAATGCCGCTCGGTTCGTCGCCACCCGCAAAGGAGCGCGTGCACCAGCCGGCAAGCGTCGAGGTGTCGTGCGTCGAGGTGTACAGGATCTTGCCCGGTGTGGGATGAATTCCGCAGCGAACGTCGTAGTCGCTAAACTCCAGCACGTCCATGCCGGGGAAGCCGCAGGTCGAGGCCATCGCACGAACGCCAGGTGTCAGATAGCCCAGGTCCTCGGCGATAAAGTTGAGCGGCCCCAGCTCGTCATAGGCGGTCTGGAACAGGTCCTTGCCCGGGCCTGCCAGCCAACGCCCGTCGGCGCAGGCCTTACCCGCGGGAATGCTAAAGTAGCTGTGGAAGCCCAGAAAGTGATCCAGGCGCACGCGGTCGTAGAGCGAAAACGCACGACGCAGACGATCCATCCACCAGTTATAGCCGTTCTGCTTCATGTGGTCCCAGCGGAACGTTGGGTTGCCCCACACCTGGCCCTCGGGCGCAAAGTTATCGGGCGGCGCACCGGAGATCTCGATTGCCTTACCGGTATCGGACAGCCAGAAGTTCTCGGGTTCGCTCCACGCATCTGCCGAATCGTCGGACACGTACATAGGAATATCGCCGATGACCTCGATGCCCTTCTTGTGTGCATAGTTCATGAGCTCGCACCAGGCCAGGTCAAAGCGGTACTGCATGTAAGCCTGCAGCTCTGCCTCGTCGTGGAAACGCTTGTCGTCAATCAGTTGCTCGTTGTAGCGCGCGACATCGGCCGGCCAATCGTGGCGCGACTCGCCCTCAAAGTATTTCTTGACGGCCATGTAGACGCAGTACTTCTCGAGCCAATCGGCATTGCGATGTTTAAACGCGGTGTACAGCGGATCGGCATCCTCGCCGCCACGGGCCTTCCAAGTTTCAAAGTCGGCCGCCAGCTCCTCGTGGCTTTCGGGCAGCAGGTCGATATTGCCTGCAAAGGCCGAAGGACCGGCGTAAGGGGAGCGAAAGAAGTCCGTCGGGTTGACAGGCAGGACCTGCCAGTAGCGCATGCCCATAGCGGCCATATGGTCGATAAAACGACGCGTGGGCGCGCCGATCGTGCCGGGCTTACCGTCGTCGGTCGGCACCGATGTGATATGGCACACAACGCCCGCACCGTGATCGAGCGGCTCCTGCAGACGCTGCTCGGCGTGGTGATAGATGATCGACGATCCCAGCGGATACAGGTCGAGCGTGACGGTGCCATTGTGAATCTCGCACTCGTGACCGCTAATCACATCGCTCGCACATTCGTCGAGCGCCGGAATCGTCACGCGGTGTGAATTGCGCAGGCTGCGGTTGATGATAACCGTCGCGGCCTCGCCATCCTTGCCTGTGCGGTTGTATGCCAGCACCTCGTCGTTGAGCGCGAAGGCCTTGATCTCGCCGTCGATCATAAACGGCAGTGCGCGGCGTACGGCGGAGGCGTTTTTGACAATAGCCAGCGTGTCGAAGTCGTGCAGTTGGTCCTTGGTCGGCAGGGTGCGGCGGTTGCCCGGATCGGTTAGGCCCTCCAGGCCGTATTCGTCGCCGTAGTAGATCGAAGGCACGCCGGGGAAGGTCATCTGCATGAGCGTGGCGAGCCAAAAACGGCTCTTGGCCAGGCCCATCGAGTTCTCGTCCAGGCGCCATTTGCTGCGCTCGCACTCGGGCAGCTGCGACTCGTCGGGGCCGCCGCCGAGCACCGAGATGATACGCGGGCGGTCGTGGCTCGACAGCAGGTTGAGCGCGCAGGACAATGCCTCGCTCGGGTAGTTCTCGCGCAGGGTCTCGATATCCTCAGCGGCCTCGTAGGCGTTCTTGTAGCCCATCAAAAAGCCGATGACCATGTCGCGGAAGGGGTAATCCATAGCAGAGTCCAACTCGGAGCCCTGTAGGTAGCGACGCAGATGGCCGTAGCTAATCTTGTTGGAGGCGTCTTCCCAGACTTCGCCGAGCAACAGTGCGTCAGGCTTTTCGTCAAGTACGGCCTTCTTGATCTCGGCCAGGAAGTCGTCGGAAAGCTCGTCAGCGACGTCCAGGCGCCAGCCATGAGCGCCGGCACGTAGCCATTTACGGATCACGCCGTCCTTGCCCAGAAGCCGCTCGCGTACCAGCTCGGAGCTCTCATTGATGGCGGGCATGTTGCCCACGCCCCACCAGCAGTCGTACGAGCCGTCCTCGTGGAAATAAAACGCATCGCGCCACGGCGAATCCTCGCTCTGCCACGCGCCCACACCGGGGTAGTTGCCGTAGCGGTTAAAGTAGATCGAGTCGTCGCCTGTGTGGTTGAAGACGCCATCCAGAATGATGGAGATGCCCAGCTTCTCGGCCGCCTGGCACAGCTCGGTAAAGTCCTGCTCGGTGCCCAGGATCGGGTCGATCTTGGTGTAGTCGGCCGTGTCGTAGCGGTGGTTGCTCGCGGCTTCAAAAATGGGGTTGAGGTAGATGGCTGTAAAGCCCAGCTCGGCGATGCGAGGCAGGTCTTCCTGGATGCCCTTGAGCGACCCGCCGTAGAAGTCCCAGGTTTTGATGGAGCCGTCTTCGGCGCGCTCGTACACGGGCGGCTTGTTCCAGTCCTCGACCATGCGGCGCTGGATTCCGTTGCGTGGTTTTTCGACCTCGGCCAGCGTGCGCTCGCGCCAGTGCTCGTCGCGGGCGTAGCGATCGGGGAAGATCTGGTAGACCATGCCACGCTCGTACCACTCGGGACGCACTTCGCGGTGCTTATAGACGGTAATCTGGAAGGACGGCACCTCGGCGTAGTCGTAAGTTACGCCCTCGCCACCGGTGCGACCCTGCGGTGCGCCCAAGCGGACCTCGGGCTGGCCCTCGATATTGCAGATAAAGCTGTACCAGATAAGACAGGGCTCGGTGCACTCAAGCTCTACGGTAAATATGCCGTCGCCCTCGTGCGTCATGGGATACCGAGACTCACCGATCTCATCGACCCAGGTACGCAACGTAAGCGTTGCCTGGTTGGGATCGGCATCCTCCAAAATCACCGAGAGGGAAACGGAAGTTCCAGTGGTCACAGCGCCAAACGGAGTGCGAAACTGCGGCAGACGGCTGTTGTGAATCAATCTCATAATACGGTCCAGTTCAATAGAATCACGGCCTGTGGGCCATGGGCTTTACGCACAGGATGTAAGTATATCTGTTGCACACAGGCTGTATAAACAACATCCGTTTACCATCGGCGAACGGTTGTCCTAGAAAATCGTTTTACCAACTATTAACAGAGAAGGGGCGCCCGGTTGGAGCGCCCCTTGCTTAGGGTTTGATGAGGTTTTGGATCGTCTGGATTAGCGGCGCTTGCGGGTGGCCGTTGCCTTGCGGACGGAAGTCTTCTTGGTCGGAGCCTTTTTCTCGGTCGGAGCGGCAGGGGAGACCGGGGTCTCCTTGGCAGGCTCGGGCTTAGCCTCTGCCTTCGGGGCAGCCTTGGTCTTAGCCTTGACCTCGGCGGCCTTCGGTGCCGGCTCGGGCTTGGTCTCCTCTTTGACGGCGGCGGGCATAGCCTCTGCCTTAGGAGCGGCAGCCTTTGCCGTGGTCTTCTTGGCCGTCGTCGTGCGCTTGCGCGTGGTGGTCTTGGCGGTCGGCTTGGCCTCGACAGCTGCTTCGGCCTTGGGCTCGGCAGGCGTCTCCTCGACCTTGACGGCGGGCTTTGCGGCAGCCTTCGGAGCGACCTTGGTCGCAGTAGCCTTGGCGGCCGTCGACTTCGTTGCCGTGGTCTTCTTGGCAGCTGTTGCCTTCTTGACAGTCGTGGTCGTCTTTTTGGCAGCGGTCTTTGCCGGAGCCTTGGCGGCCGGTTTGGCCTCAGCGACCTCGGCCTTTACCTCGGGAGCAGCCTCGGCCTCGGCGGCCTTCTTGGCAGCGGCGGTCGTGCGCTTGCGCGTGGTCGTTGTCTTGGCAGCCGTTGTTTTTGTCGCGGCAGCTTTGGTCGTCGTAGCCTTCTTAGTGGTCGTCTTGCGGGTCGTGGTCTTCTTAGCTGCGGGCTTTGCAGCGGGCTTGACCTCGTCCTCTGCCTCAAGAGCAACCTCAGCCTTCACCTTAGGCTCGGCCTTTGCGGGCTCAGCCTCAACCGGCTTCTCTTTGGCCTTGGGCTCTTCAGCGGCCACCGGCTCAGCAACAGCTTCAGTCTCGTCGACAACAGCCGCAGGCCTCTCAATCTCCGGATGCATAAAGAAGTACAGATCCAGATACTTGTCGGCCGAGCGCGTCCAGCTAAAGTCCTGGCTCATGGCCTGCGTGACCAGCTGGTTCCAGGCGTCGCGGTTATCCCAGAACAGACGAGCCGCGCGGAAAACCGCATCGCCCATCTCGTCGCCGTTAAAGTTGGTAAATGAGAAGCCCGTGCCCTCGCCGGTAAACTCGTTGTACGGCTGCACGGTGTCCTTAAGGCCACCGGTCTCGCGCACGATGGGCAGGGTGCCGTAGCGCATGGCGATGATCTGCGACAGTCCGCAGGGCTCAAACTTCGAAGGCATCAGGAACATATCGGCGGCGGCATACATACGCTGCGACAGCGCGGGATCGAACTCGATGCGCGCGGCCATGGTGCCGGGGTACTTGTCCTGGAAGTAGCGCAGGCCGTCCTCGTAGTCGCGGTCGCCGGTGCCCAGCACCGCCACCTGCACGCCGCCGGCCAGAATGCGGTCGAGCGCGTACATGACCAGGTCCATGCCCTTTTGGCGCGTCAGGCGCGTGACCATCACCATGAGCGGGCGGTCGTCGCGAACCTCGAGCCCCAGCTCTTCCTGCAGCTTGGCCTTGCACACGGCCTTGCCGGAGCGGTCTTCAACCGTGTAGTTGGCGGCAATGCGCTTGTCGGTCGCCGGGTCAAAGCCCGCCACGTCAATGCCGTTGAGGATGCCCTGCAGCGCGTACGAACGCTCGCGCAGAACGCCGTCCAGGCCCTCGCCAAACTCGGGCGTCTGGATCTCGTTGGCATAGGTGGGGCTCACCGTAGTGATGGCATCGGCATAGCGCAGCGCGCCCAGCATGTAGTTGATGCTGCAGGCGTCGCAACGCAGCTGCGAGGCGGCCGCCGGAATGTGCGCCACACCCAGGATGTCCTCCATCACGGTGTCGCTAAACTGGCCCTGGAACGCCACGTTGTGGATCGAGAACACGGTCTTGACGCGGTCATACAGCGGCAGGCCCTGGTAAAACTCGCGCAAAAACACGGGAGCCAGTGCCGTCTGCCAGTCGTTGCAGTGCAGGATGTCGCACTCAAAACCGGCCGGCAGGTGCTGCAGACTCTCGGTGATGGCCTTGGAGAAGAACGCAAAGCGCTCGCCGTCATCAAAGAAGCCGTACGGATAGTCGCGCGCAAAGTAGCGCTTGTTGTCGATGAACATATAGGTGACGCCGTCGTGCTCGAGCTTCTCGAGACCGCAGTACTCGTTGCGCCAGCCCAGGCTCACGTAAAAGTCGGAGAAGTGCTCCATCTGCGCCTTGTACTCGTCCTTGATGGTGGCGTACTTGGGCACCATGACGATGACCTCGGCGCCGGCGCGCACAAGCGCCGCGGGCAGCGAGCCCGCCACGTCGCCCAGGCCACCGGTCTTTACAAACGGTGCGCACTCGGCCGAGGCAAACACGATCTGCATCTTTTTGCTGGAATCTGCCATATTGTCTCCCATGTTGCAATTCGAGAATAGCCGCCTGGCGCTAACCGGGCGGCTATTCTACATGTTACGAGCGATGTTGCGGTGCCAACGTTAACGTACGATGGTGGTGTCGGAAGTTAACGGAGCCTTGCCCAGCACCAGGATGTTCTCGGGCGTGCCGCGAAGCTCGGTGTTGGTGGGGACCACGTTGTTCTTGTCCAGAATGGCGTTCTCAACGCGTGCGCCGCTCTTGATGATGCAGCTCTGGTTGATGATCGAGTTTGTCACCGATGCGCCTTCCTCAACCACAACGCCGCGCGACAGGATCGAATTGCGCACGGTGCCCTTGATGATGCAGCCGGCCGAGATGATGGAGTTGCACGCGTGGCTGCCGGTCGCATAGCGCGAAGGCGGCACGTCGTGAGCCTTGGTCAGGATCGGGCGCTCGGGATCGAAGAGCTGGTCGGCCACGGTCTGGTCGAGCAGGTCCATGCTGCGGCGATACAGCGACTTCTCGCTAAACACGCCCACGACCTCGCCCTTGTACTCGTAGCTGCACACGTCGATGTTGCCAAAGTCGCCCTGGAGTGCCTCGAGCAGGTCCAGATAGTCGGCGGCCTGGTAGTGGTCGATGATCTCGAGCAGCGTCTCGCGGTTGACGATGCAGCAGTCCATAGAGGCGTTGTCGCCGTACACGACGCCGGCGCTCACGCCCGTCAGGCGACCGTTCTCGTTAATCTCGAGCTTGGTCTCGTCATCGACGTTGCGCGTGGCCTTGCAGTACACCACGGTCATCTGGGCGCCAGAGTTCTCGTGCGCCTCGATGATGGTGTTGAGGTCCATGTTAAAGATGATGTTGGTGCCCATCATCACAACATAGGGCTTCTGCGAGCGCTGGAACAGTGTCTTGTTGGAGATGATGTCGCGCAGCAGGAAGCGCATGCCGCCCTTGGTGGTGCCATACGCGTTGCCGGGGACCATGAACAGGCCGCCCTTCTTGCGGTCCAGGCCCCAGTCCTTGCCCGAGCCCACGTGGTCGATCAGCGAGCGGTAGTTACCCGGCATGACGACTCCAACGGTCTTGATGCCGGCATTCATCATGTTGGACAGCGGAAAGTCGATCAGGCGGTAGCGGCCCAAAAACGGAACGGACGCGATGGGGCGGTCCTTGAGCAGGACACTGCCGTAGGACGAAGAGTAGTTAGCGGTGATATAACCGATGGCCTTACGATTGATCATCGGATCATTCCCCCTTCCCGATAACGACGTCATTTCCAACGACGGCCGTATCCTTGGTGGTATCGACAGAGCCGAGCTTCACGCCCTCTTCGACCGTGGAGTTCTCGCCCAAAATAGCGCGGCAGATGTGTGCGCCGCTCTTAACGTGCGCACCCGGCAGCAGCACAGAGTCCTCGACCACGGCGCGCTCCTCGATGATGACATCGGTCGAAAGGATCGAGTGGCGAGCGGTGCCGTAGATCTTGCAGCCGTTGGAGACCAGGCAGTCGTCCAGGCGGCCGTCAGGGCCAATGTAGTGCGGCGGGCGCGTGGTGATGTTGGACATGATGGGGAAGTTCTTGTCAAACAGATCAAACTCGGGGTTGTTACCCAGCAGGTCCATCGAGGTCTCATGGAAGCTGGCGATGGTGCCGACGTCCTTCCAGAAGCCGTGGAACTCGTAGCTGTACAGGCGCTTGTTCTCACCGAGCAGCTTGGGGATGATGTCCTTGCCAAAGTCGTGGCTCGAGCGCTGGTCCAGAGCGTCCTCCTCGAGCGCCTCGATCAGCACGTCGGCCGAGAAGATGTAGATGCCCATGGATGCGAGGTTCGAATCGGGCTTCTCGGGCTTCTCGGTGAACTTAGTGATGCGGCCGTCCTCGGGGTCGGTGGTCAGGATGCCAAAGCGGCTGGCCTCCTCCCACGGCACGGGCATAACGCTCACCGTGAGGTCGGCATTGTTATCAATGTGCGTCTTGAGCATCTTACGGTAGTCCATGCGATACAGGTGATCGCCCGAAAGAATCAGAACGTACTTGGGGTCGTTGGCCTTGATGTAGTCCAGGTTCTGCGTAATGGCGTCGGCCGTGCCCGCATACCAGGCGCCGCCGGTCTGCGTCTCGTACGGCGGCAGGATCGACACGCCGCCGTCGCGGCTGTCCAGATCCCACGCCTCGCCGGAGCCCACGTAGGCATGCAGCAGGTAGGGACGGTACTGCGTCAGAACGCCCACCGTGTCGATGCCCGAGTTGGAGCAGTTGGACAGCGAAAAGTCGATAATGCGGAACTTGCCACCAAAGCTAACCGCCGGCTTAGCGATCTTTTGGGTGAGTGCCCCCAATCGGCTGCCCTGTCCTCCTGCGAGGAGCATCGCGATGCATTCTTTCTTACTCATCGATTTCTCCTTCTGTCATCGATGTTCCTAACCCATTAGCGACGGGCGCGGCGCACTGTCACGCCCGTCGAGTAATGCCGTGCGGCAAAGGGAGCTCGCGCGCTTTATGCGTGCCAGATCTCGTCGCGATACTCGCGAATGGTACGGTCGGACGAGAACCAGCCACTCGAGGCGGTGTTGAGCAGGGCCTTGCGGTTCCAGGTCTCCTGGTCGCCGTAGCTGCCCGTGAGGTTCTCCCATGCATCCACGTAGCTACGGAAGTCAGCCATGACCAGGTCGGGGTCGTTGTTGTTCATGAGCTCGTTGTAGATGCTCTCGAAGTTGCCCGAAAGACCCGCAAACGTGTTGTCCTTGAGCTCGTCCATCACGCGGCCCAGACGCTCGCGGTCGCCGTTGAGGGTATCCCACGCAAAGTAGCTGTTGGATGCCCAGAGCTGCTCGACCTCGGGAGCGGTCAGGCCAAAGATGGCCTCGTTCTCGCGGCCGGCCAGGTCGGCGATCTCGATGTTGGCGCCGTCGAGGGTGCCCAGCGTAATGGCGCCGTTCATCATGAGCTTCATGTTGGACGTGCCCGAGGCCTCCTTGCCGGCCGTGGAGATCTGCTCCGAGATCTCGGCGGCTGGGTAGATGAGCTGAGCGTTGCTCACACGGAAGTTGGGGATAAAGCAGACCTTCATGACCTCGTTGACGCGGGCATCGTTGTTGATGACGTCGGCCACGGAGTTAATGAGGCGGATGGTCTCCTTGGCAAAGGTGTAGCTCGAGGCAGCCTTGCCGCTAAAGATGAAGGTCGTCGGCGTCACGTGGAAGTTAGGATCGGCGATGCGACGGTTGTAGATGTCCATCACCTTCATGATGTTCATGAGCTGGCGCTTATAGGCGTGGAAGCGCTTTACCTGGACATCGAAGACGGTGCTGGGGTCGATAACCAGACCGGTCTCGGCCTTGACGTAGGCGGCCAGACGCTCCTTGTTGGCGCGCTTGGAGGCACCCACGGCCTTCAGGAACTCGGTGTCGTCCTTAAACTCCTTGAGTTTCTCAAGCTCAAAGGCGTCTTTGAGCCAGCCATCGCCAATGGTCTCGGTCACGAGCTTGGCGTAGGTGGGGTTGGCCTCGGCAAAGAAGCGACGGTGCGAGATGCCGTTAGTCTTGTTGTTGAACTTCTCGGGCGTCAGGGCATAGAAGTCCTTGAGCACGATGTTCTTGATGATGTCGGAATGGATCTTGGCCACGCCGTTGACGCTGTGGCTGCAGATCACAGACAGGTTGGCCATGCGAATCTCGCCGTCCCACAGGATGGCGGTCTGGCGCAGACGCTCCTGCCAGCCCTCCTTCGTGGTGTCGAACGACTCGTGCCAACGACGGCTGATCTCGTCGATGATCTGGTACACGCGGGGGAGGAGCTTGGAGAACGTGCCGATAGGCCACTTCTCCAAGGCCTCGGGCAGGATGGTGTGGTTGGTGTAGCTCACGACCTGCGTCACGATGTTCCAGGCGTCATCCCACTCGAGCTTCTTCTCGTCGATGAGGATACGCATGAGCTCGGGGCCGCACATGGCGGGGTGGGTATCGTTGGTGTGGATGGCCACAAACTGCGGCAGCAGCTCCCAGTTCGCGCCGTGCTCCTTCTCAAAGGTGTCGAGCAGGCTGTAGATACCGGCCGAAACAAACAGGTACTCCTGCTTCAGGCGAAGCAGACGGCCGTGCTCGCCGGCGTCGTTGGGGTAGAGGATGGCGCTGATGGCCTCGGCCTCAGCGCGCTCGGCATCGGCCAGAGCATAGTCGCCGCGGTTGAAGGCCTCCAGATCAAAGTGCTCCTCGACCGGCTCGGCGGCCCAGACGCGCAGCTTGTTGACGGTCTCGCCGGCATAGCCCACGACGGGGATGTCATAAGGGACAGCCAGGATGTCCTGCGTGTCCACCGTGCGGTAGAACGTGCGGCCGTTCTCCTCAAAGCCCTCAACATGGCCACCAAACTTAATGGTCACGGCCTTGTCCTGACGGCGGACCTCCCAGGGATAGCCATGGGTGAGCCACTCGTCGGTGGTCTCGACCTGGCTGCCGTTGACGATCTCCTGCTTAAACAGGCCGTAGCGGTAGCGCATGCCGTTGCCATAGCCGGCGATGCCCTCGGCTGCCATGGAATCCAAGAAGCATGCGGCCAGACGGCCCAGGCCGCCGTTGCCCAGGGCCGGATCGGGCTCCTGCTTCTCGATGACGGACAGGTCGAAGCCCATGTCGTCGAGCGCCTCGGCGACCATGTCGCGCACGCCAAAGTTGAGCAGGTAGTTGTCGAGCAGGCGACCGATCAAAAACTCGATCGAGAAGTAGTACACGCGCTTCTTGCCCTCGGCGGTGACGCGGGCGTCACTCTTGGTGGCAACGGTGCGCGCCTTCTCGGCCACGAGCTTGGCTAGGGCGTTAAAGCGGTCGAGGTCACTGGCGGCCTCGACGCTCTTGCCGCTAATGCTCATGACGGCATCGCGATAGAGCTCGGAAAACTCCTGCTTGTTGTCGAAGATCTTATTCATACGTTCCTTCCCCCGGGGATGTTTCTCCCGGAACGGTTATGACTTGTATCCTACGCCTCGTCGGGGCGGGTAATTACAGCTGTAACGGTTTTGTTACGCATCCTTGGCAGATGCCTTAACAGCGCCTGTCTTGGACTTGGGAGCAGCCTTTTTGGTGGCCGTCTTCTTGGCCGTGGCCTTAGCGGCGGGCTTTGCAGCCTTAGTCTTTGCCTTCGCCTTTGCCGGAGCCTTCTTAGCAGCCGCAGGCTTGGGCTTCACCGAAGACATACGCTTTTTGGGCGCAGCCTTGGGCTCCTCGACCACGGGCGGCTTATAGCTGCTGGGACCGCGGCGCTTAAGCACCACGCCTGCCAGACCGGGCACCTTAATCTCAATGGAGTCCATCTGCCCGTTCCAGGGATAGGGCTCGCTCGAGCAGGTGTAGGGCTCCTTGCCGGCATAGCCGCTGCCGCCAAACTCGGGACGGTCGGAGTCAAAGATGACCTCCCAGTCACCCTCGCGCGGCACACCCACGCGGAAGCTCTCGTAGCTCGCCGGGTCAAAGTTGATCAGGATCACCAGGTCGTCGTCGATGTCCTCGCCCTGGCGCACAAAGCTCACGATGGACTGCTTGGAGTTGTCCGCGTCGATCCAGGTAAAGCCGTCATCGGTGTAGCCGCGCTCGTACAGGGCGGGCTCGGCGGTGTACAGGTGGTTGAGCGCCTTGATAAACGCCTGATGATGACGGTGGGTCTCGTACTCCTCGGTCAGGAACCACTGAATGGACTCGTAGTAGCGCCACTCAATAAACTGGCCGATCTCGTTGCCCATAAAGTTGAGCTTGGCGCCGGGGTGCGTCATCTGGTAGAAGGCCAGCGTGCGCAGGCCGGCAAATTGGCGCCACCAGTCGCCCGGCATGCGGCCGATCAGCGAGCACTTGCCGTGTACGACCTCGTCGTGGCTCAGCGGGCAGATGAAGTTCTCGGTAAAGGCGTACATGATGGAGAACGTGAGCAGCCCGTGGTTGCTGGGGCGCCACGGAAAATCGGTCTGCATGTAGTGCAGGGTGTCGTTCATCCAACCCATGTCCCACTTGTAGTGGAAGCCCAGGCCGCCGTCCTGCGGCGGATAGGTCACGAGCGGCCACGCGGTGGACTCCTCAGCCATCATCATCACGTCAGGGAAGTGGGCCTCCACGGCGCAGTTGACCTGGCGGATAAAAGCGCTGGCGTCCAGGTCCTCCTCGGTACCGTACTTGTTGAACTTCTTTTGGCCCGGATCGTCGATGCCAAAGTTGAGGTACAGCATGCTGGACACGCCATCCATGCGGATGCCGTCAACGTGGAAGTTCTCGAGCCAGTACAGCACGTTGGAGACCAGGAAGGAGCGGACCTCGCCGCGGGCGAAGTCAAACTTGTGCGTGCCCCAGTTGGGGTGAATCTCGTGCTCAAACAGCATGTGGCCGTTAAAGGAGGCAAGGCCATGGGCGTCGGCGCAAAAACCGCCGGGTACCCAGTCCATGATCACGCCAATGCCTGCCTCGTGGCACGCATCGATAAAGTGCATGAGCTGCTGCGGGTTGCCGTAGCGCGACGTGGCGGCATAGTAGCCGGTCGTCTGGTAGCCCCATGAGCCATCGAAGGGATGCTCCATGAGCGGCATGACCTCGATATGCGTGTAGCCCATGTCGCGCACGTAGTCCACGAGCTCCACCGACAGGTCGTCGTAGGTGTAAAACTCGCCGCGCTGCGCGGGGAAGGGGTCCATGGGGCCTGGGTAGTTGCCGTACTCGTCCGGCTCGCCCTGCGGCGCATCGCCGTGGCGCTTCCACGAGCCAATATGCACCTCGTAGATGTTGAGCGGCTGCGACATGTGGTTGTGGCCAGCGCGGCGCTTGAGCCACGCGGCATCGTTCCACTTATAGCTGTCGAGTGTCCACAGCACGCTCGCAGTACCCGGAGGGCACTCGGCCCTAAAGGCATACGGATCGGCCTTGTAGAGCTTTTCGCCCTCGTTGGTCTCGATGAGATATTTATAGAGCTGACCTTGTTCTGCGCCAGGAATAAAGCCTTCCCAAATAGCGCTCGTATGCACGGGCACCAGAGGGTTGGCTTCCTCATCCCAGCCGTTAAAATCGCCAATGACATGCACGCTCTTTACATCGGGCGCCCAAACGCAAAAGCGCCAGCCGCGCGTACGGTTCTGCGTGTCGGGGTGCGCGCCCATCTTTTCCCAGCTGCGCTCCCACGTGCCGATGCCAAATAGATAGACATCGTCCTTGGTGAGCTCCGGTGCGTGCGGGGCGGCTTTACGGGTTGCGGGCTTTTTAGCCGTTGGCTTTAGCTTTGTATCGCTCACGTTTGATCCCATCATGACGCGGCAGCGTGTTGCCTTGGTGACTAGATGCGAAAGGTCCAAGGCTGCACGAATCGAAGGGACGGCGATAGTTCTATGATTCGTTCCACCTCGCGTGCTCGGTGGAACTTTCGGCAGAAACTACGATAACACCTGTACGTTACTTTTATGAAGGAAAGTGGTTTTAGGGCGGCGTTTAATCGGTAAGCGCCATGTTTAGACCACTGGCAGAATTGCCGTGGTAAAACTCTTGACAGTTTTACCAATTAGGGTTTCAAGATTGTTAGTTTGACGTTTGGTAAAACGTTTTTAGCAGGATGTTTACCATTTGACATCGAAAGGTTCGTTTATGTCCCAGACCGCCGCCCCCAACGTTGCTTTTATTTTCGATTGCGACGGCACACTGGTTAATAGCACCCCCGTTTGGGCCTATGCCCAGCCCGAGTTATTGCACCGCCACGGAGTTGACGTGACGGTCGACGATTTTGCCCAGTTTGAGCATCTCTCGCTGGAGGACGAATGCCAGGCCTACCACGACACGTGGGGCATTGGCGAGAATGGCGAGGAGCTGTATCGCGAGCTGAGCGACATCCTGATTGATGGGTACTCCAAGGTGCCGCCGCGCGAGGGGCTTCTGGCATTTTTGGAGCAGGCGAAGGCGGCGGGCATTGCCATGTGCGTTGCCACGTCCACGCCGGCCGAGCTGGTTAAGTCTGCGCTTGCGGGCGCCGGGCTCGACGCGTACATGGAGTTTGTTACCACGACGGGCGAGGCAGGATGCTCCAAACAGTTCCCCGACGTATACGAGCTGGCGCTGCGCCGCCTGGAGGAGCGCCACGGGCACAAGTTTGAGCGCGCGTGGGTGTTTGAGGACGCCGTCTTTGGCCTAAAGAGCTCTGGGGTCGCCGGCTTTAAGTGTGTAGGCATTTATGATCCGCACGGCCGCATGAAGCGCGACGATGTGCACGACAACTGCGATATCTTTATCGACAGCTACGAGGACCTGGATCTGGCCCGCGTGCTTTCGTTTGAGGGATAGGCGAGGGCTGTGGCTTGTAAGGTATTGGTGGTCTGCGGCTCGCCTCTGGTGGCGAGCGCGGATCTATTGCGTAGGCTAGCGGGGGAGTGCGATCACGTTGTCGCCGTGGACCGCGGGCTCGATGCGCTGTTGGGCGCCGGCCTGGGCTGCGACGTATATGTAGGGGATGCCGACACGGTGAGCGATGCAGGTCGCGCGCTGGTCGATGCCGCAGAAGCCTTTGAGGTGGAGCGTCACGACCCCTACAAGGACTACACCGATCTAGCACTGGCCCTCGATTCCGTCCGCCGTCGCTGGCCGGGTGCCGAAGTGGTCGCGACCTGCACCACCGGCGGCCGTCCGGATATGGCGCTTTCCGTACTTGGGTTGCTTGCAGGCTACGATGACGCCCCCGTCTGGATTGCCGAGGATAAGGTGGTCGCCCGCATTCTTCACGCAGGTGATTCGTGGACCATCGAGGGCGTCGAAGGCAAGACGTTCTCCATCATCGCCATTACCCCTGGGACGGTAGTAAGCGAACATGGCCTAGAATGGGAGCTAGACCACAGCCCCCTAGCCCTACTAGCCGACACCGGCATCAGCAACATAGTCCGATCCACCGCCACCATAACCGTCCACCAAGGAACCGCAATCGCCTTCCTATTGCGGTAGGGATTTTTAGGACCTGTCCCAAAAATCCCGTAAGTAAACCCAACAACCCAAAATTCCCCCTTGCATCAAGCAAAACATTCCCCTATACTATCTCCTCGTCACGGGGGCGTAGCTCAGCTGGGAGAGCGCTTGACTGGCAGTCAAGAGGTCAGGGGTTCGATCCCCCTCGTCTCCACCATCGTGAATGCAAAGGCCTTCGAAATTCCGAAGGCCTTTTTTAATGCCAAAACACCTCGCACCACAAACCCCCGCACACTCCAACAAAAAGTTGCACAATTTATTTCCCATGTCTGTACATAGTTTGTTAGACAAACGCGATTATCGGTGCAGCTCTCTGCTTCATTTGGGTTTCAGGACCGCCCCTAATCACCATCAGTACCTCAATAACCTGCATCAATGTGAACAACATCCCAAAACAGCCTCCTTGAACACGCTATATGAACGAAATGTTGTCCAGTACTGCCCAAATCGGTTTCGCTATCAGCTTGTGCTAGGATACCTAACGTTA
>CAJMPU010000031.1 GCA_905215505.1 uncultured bacterium | reverse complement strand
GGCCCGTGGGTTATACCCTAAGAGCAAACCACCCTTTTTAAGGGTGGTTCTGATTGTTATTCCGGGACTGTTCTCTCAGCCCAATTCCCAACATCTCAAACAAAATCTCGATCTGTAACATCTAGACCCGATTTGGGCGGCCAGGTGTTACAGATCGAGATCTACCGGTGGGTTGGGTCCCGTTTGTCTAAATCTGTAACACGAGGGACGGATTTTGCCGAGTTGTTGTTACAGATTGAGATTTTGTTGTTGCTCTCCTTTATGAGTGAATCTTGACTCTTTTTATTATGTGAGGCGGACGGGCTATCGATAATCACGGGCCGGATGGATTGACTTGTCGATTGATAGACTCCAATTGGAAGGAGCTGCGACGACCCTTAACGATCCTTAACTAGAAACAGTGACGTCTTAAAAACAATAAAGGGGCCGCTATGTAGGGGCCGTCTATACGATGCCTTTGACTTACACTTCTTTATGGAGCCATGTAAGGAGGCGGCAATGCAGCAACCCATTGCGACAAACGATGTGATTCTATTTTCCACTCTCAGGGAGAATCAGTACTTCGATCGAAAGAGCGCCCGCAAGGATGACAAGGAGATTGCGAAGCATATTAGTGCATTCGCCAACTCGGCGGGAGGCAAGCTCGTTATCGGTATCGAGGATAATGGTGAGGTAACGGGCTTCAAGCGTAACGGCGCGCGCGACATTGAGAAATTCGAGCGCGCTGCGCTCACGACTTGCACGCCAACCCCTATTGTCCGCAAAGACCGAATCCCCGTGGTCAATTCTTCGGGCGAGGAGGACTTCGTTCTCGTTTTGGACATCGATGCCTCGACCAACCACTCTGTTGCTCGCGTGAGCGACGGCGAGGTTTTCTTGCGGCAGGACGACAAGAGCGTGAGGCTCAGCCGCGAACAGGTATTTGCCCTCGAGTACGATAAGGGGCAGAGAATCTTCGAGGACGAGCTTGTTGAGGATTCCTCCCTAGATGACGTGGACCATGAAGTGCTTGATCGCTACAAAGGGATTCTTGGAACCGAAGTTTCCGACGAGCAGGTCCTTGGAAGTCGTCGTTTTATGCGTGACGGAAAGCTGACCGTTGCTGGAGCCCTGCTATTCGCGCTGGATCCGTCCGCGATGATGCCACAGGCGCGAGTCCGTGTCCTGCGCTACGACGGCGTCAAAATGGAGACGGGCGAGCGTCTCAACATCACGAAAGAACGAAGCTTCTGTGGGCCGCTGCCTAAGGTGATCCAAGACGCCTACGAACTCATCTCGAGCATGCTCCGCGAATTTCAGTTCCTGGGGCCCGACGGGAAATTCCAGACCGTGCCTGAGTATCCTGAGTTCGCCTGGTTCGAGGGCTTGGTCAACGCGGTGACACATCGCGACTACTCGTTCCGCGGCGACTACATCCGGGTCTCGATGTTCGACGACCGTTTGGAAATCATCAGTCCAGGCGCGCTTCCCAATATCGTGACGCTCGACAACATGAGGACCACTCGTTACTCGCGCAACCCACGCATCGCGCGCACGCTGGTTGAATTTGGTTGGGTTCGGGAGCTAAACGAGGGCGTCAAGCGCATTTATACCGAGATGCAAAACTCTCTGCTCAATGATCCGGTCTACACGGAACCTGATGGGGCAAGGGTTCAGCTAACGCTTGAGAACAATATCGTTGCCAGAACCGTAAGGAGAAGCGAGGCTCTCGAGGACAAGGTATCACCGGAGGTGATCGCCTCATTGGGGGAGTATGAGCTCGCCGCCGTCAGGTTGGCCTTTGCGAACGGAAGGGTGACAGCAAGGGAGCTTGCAGCGCACATCGGGAGAAATCGCCGCACAGCAAGCCGGGTGCTTGGTAAGTTAATTGAGGAAGACGGGCTGCTCGAATGGCACGGCTCATCCCATAACGACCCAAAACAGTTCTACACGATAAGGTAAGGTGGTCGATCTATTTCGCACCTCTGTCGCAGTAATGTCGCACCTCTGTCGCAGTAATGTCGCACCTCTGTCGCAGTAATGTCGCACTTCTGTCGCAGTGGCTTCGATGACGCGTGGATATAGTCCCTCGGCAAATCTCAAACAAAATCTCAATCTGTAACGGGTAGGGGTCAAAAGCGGGCCTAGATGTTACGGATTGAGATTGTTGAGGATGGGCCGAGGGGAATGTCTTGATCTGTAACACGTGGGGCCGTTTTTGGCCGATAGATGTTACAGAACGAGATTTTTCGGCAGCCGGCCCCCGTTTATCTAATTCTGTAACACGAGGGATGGATTTTGCCGAGTAGCTGTTACAGATTTAGATGTTCTAGCGGGCCGGGTTGGTTTGTCTCGATCTGTAACAGGTGGAGGCCAAAAGTGGGCCTAACTGTTACGGATTGAGACAAACCGACGGGCCGCCCCGCCCCATCCACCTGCCGCTACCTGCTGTCTGCCGATTTCCGTTGCGCCACTGTGCTCCCATGCCATATCCTCTAAACAACTACGCGGCAACATCGCCGCCGCGCCTACAAGAGAGGAATGTCCATGACCGCACCTGCATCCAAGCTGCTCCAGCCCATTACGGTTGGCCCCCTTGAGCTCAAGAACCGCATTATGTTCCCGCCGCTTACCACCGGCTACGAGGAGCGCGACGGTTCCATTGGCGAGCGCAGCCTGGCTTTTTACGAGCGCCTGGCCCGTGGCGGCGTGAGCTACATCGTCATCGGCGACGTTGCTCCCGTTATGACCGCAAGCCCCACGCCCAAGTTGGCGACCGACGCCCAGATCCCCACGTTTAAGGCGCTGGCCGACGCCGTTCACAAGCACGGTGCCAAGGTCGCGCTGCAGCTGTTCCACCCCGAGTACGACGTGCCCGGTGTCGGCCGCATGGTCATGGGTTCCATGGCCGCCGCCAAGGCCGCGCAGGAGGCCAAGGCCGCCGGCGACGAGGAGACCTTCGCCGCCAAGATGGCCGAGTCCAACGAGATCCGCAAGCAGGCCTACGCCAAGTTGCACCACGACATGCAGCACTTTGTGAACGAGGCGAGCGTAGAGCAGCTCACCCAGATCAAGGAGGCCATCGCTGCCTCGGCCGCCCGCGCGCAGCAGGCCGGCATCGACGCCATCGAGGTTCACGGCGACCGTCTGGTGGGTTCGCTGTGCTCGGCCATCCTCAACCAGCGCACCGACGAGTACGGTGGCTCGTTCGAGAACCGCGTTCGCTATGCGCTCGAGGTTGTCGCCGCCATTAAGGAAGCCGCGCCGCAGCTGATGGTGGAGTACAAGCTCCCCGTGATCATGGAGAACCCCGACGGCACGCCGCGCGGCAAGGGCGGCCTGCAGCCCGATGAGGCCTGCGAGTTTGCCAAGCTGCTCGAGGGCGCCGGCATCGACATGATCCAGGTTGCACAGGCCAACCATACCGGCAACATGGGCGACACCATTCCGCCCATGGGCGCCATGCCCTACAACTGGACGCTGCCCGTGGCCGAGCGCGTCAAGGCCCTGGTCTCCGTGCCGGTGGCCACTGTCGGCCGTGTTGTTTCGGTCGAGGCCGGCGAGAAGATTCTGGAAGACGGTTCGGCCGATATCATCGCGTACGGCCGCTCGCTCATGTGCGACCCCGACATTGCGCTGAAGGCCGCCACGGGTGAGCCCATTCGCGAGTGCCTCAATTGCAACAAGGGCTGCGTCGACGCGATTCAAAACCGCAAGTACATCTCGTGCGTGCTCAATGCCGAGAACGGCGACGAGGCGACCATCGCCATCAAGCCGGGCGAGGGCGACAAGAAGGTCGCCGTGGTGGGCGGCGGTATTGCCGGCTTGGAGGCCGCGCGCGTGGCGGCCAAGCGCGGCTACGACGTGACCGTCTATGAGGCGAGCGATCACTTGGGCGGCCAGATTGTGCTGGCGGCCGCGCCTCCGCGCAAGGACGAGATCATGCGCTCGGTGGAGTATTACGAGAAGATTCTGCCCGGCCTGGGCGTAAAGGTCGAGCTCAACCATGCCGCTACGGCCGAGGACCTCAACGCCGCCGACGCCGCGATTGTGGCTGTGGGCGCGCACGACGTGGTCATCCCCGTTCCGGGTGCCGACTCGGACAAGGTCGTCTCGAGCTGGGACGTGCTGGCCGGCAAGGTGGAGCTCAGCGGGCGCGTCGCCGTCATTGGCGGTGGCCTGGTGGGCACCGAGACTGCCGAGTACCTGCTGCAGCACGGCTGCGAGGTGGCGATCGTCGAGATGCTCGACAAGATTGCCGCGGGCGAGTCCGAGACCATTCTGCCGCTGATCATGAGCGACTTCGCCGCCCACAACGTGGAACAGCACGTTAAGACCCGCCTGACCGCCGTTACCGACGAGGGCGTGGAGGCCGTGCACACCACCGAGGACGGCCCCGAGGAGCCGGTGAAGATCGCCTGCGATTACGTGGTGATGGCCGTGGGCTCCAAGGCCAACGCGTTTGACCTGGATGGCGTGACGGTGCCCGTGATCTGCGTGGGCGACTGCTCGGGCGAGCGCACCGCCGACATTGCGAGCGCCATTCGCACGGCATATCACGCGGCCAACGAGCTGTAGTTAACATCGCGGCCAGGCGGGGCTGTAGCACGGATCCGTCTCGCCCGGCTGCGTCCCATCGAGTGTCAACCGGGGCGGGGTCTGCAAGCGCAGCAGGTCCCGCCCTTTTTGTTTTGCTTCGGTGGATGGCAATGCGCGGTAATCATGAGGAGTAAGGACGTCTACTGCCTTGCCGATTACTCAAAATTATTGGGGGAGGGGTTAATAATCATATCCGCTATAGCAAAGGACATAAAGAGGTGTCAATTTTGTTGACAGGCGAATGACGATTGGCTGCGAGTCAGCTACCAGCGTAAATAATCGATAAAGAAATGTCGTAAATTGGTGCCAAATGCCCAGATAACGCCGCGTCTATTTTAATTAACTGCTTTGAGCAAACAATAAAATGCTACTATCTAACTTGCACGTAAGAAAGCAGATTAACGGTTAAGGCTAAGAAGTGGCAGGTATGTCGGAAGCAACCAGGACTCGCACGCATGCGCCTGAGATTAGGCAGCGCGCCGTCGAGATCCTCCAAGAGGGGGTCGGTCATCGCGCCCTCGCCGCGGAGCTTGGCATTCCCCAGGCCACGGCTCGTCAGTGGGCCCGCGCGTATGCCGTGGGCGGTGCCGACGCCGTTCTCAACGCCGGTTCGCATCATCACACCTATTCGTACGAAGTTAAGCTCGCCGTGGTCAAGGACCGCTTGGAAAACGGCTTAACGGTTCGCGAGGCCATGATCAAGCACAAGATTCCCAGCGAGTCTTCGGTCAAGGCTTGGTGCCGCCAGTATCGCGAGAGCGGTGAGTCCGCGCTGGTTGATAAGCCGCGCGTTAAAAAGGCGGAATAGCGAACGGGATGGTGCGCCCACAGGGGCGCATTTTTCTTGCCGCGCCAACTTTTTGGACCGTCGTGAGCCTACTGGAACATCCTCCAAAGCGGTTAATAAACCGCGCGCAGTGGCCCGTGCGCCCGCCGCCGCGATAGGGGGAGCGTCGCCTCTCTGCTCCAAAGCGGACAGACTCGTTACCCCGTACGCCTAAAACTCCCCAGTTGACCGAAAACCCGCCGCCGCTACTCCTCAACTGAGCTATAACGTTAAACAATTGCAGCGTTTTTGCATGGGGGAGT
This sequence comes from uncultured bacterium, assembly GCA_905215505.1. Taxonomy (GTDB): domain Bacteria; phylum Actinomycetota; class Coriobacteriia; order Coriobacteriales; family Coriobacteriaceae; genus Collinsella. The sequence goes on along the minus strand of CAJMPU010000031.1, from coordinate 12,837 downwards.
GATGGTATGACGCTACTGTATTTCCTTACCCTGTTTCCGCTGGTACCGGCGCTGGGCATGCTGCTCGCGCGCGGTGACCGCGCCCGCGATGCGCTAGGGCTTGTAGGCTCTGGCATCATTATGGCGGTGACGGTTGTAGTCGCCGTCATGTTTTTTGGCACGGGCCCGAAGAGCTTTGAGGTTGCCCCCGGCACCTCGCATGTGCTCTCGATCATCAGCTCCGTCATCGACGTGATCCTGTGCGCCGTCATCCTGTACAACGCGCGTAAATATAAGAGCACGCTCACCACGGTGCTCGGCGTGGTGCAGCTGGTGGGTTCGGTTGCCTTCGCTGCCATGACGCTGCCCGCTGCCGAGGTTGTCACCGCCACGCCGCTCTACCTGGATTACATGAGTGTGATCATGGTGCTTGCCGTCGGCATTGTCGGCAGCCTTATCTGCGTGTACGCCCTGGGCTACATGAAGGACTTCCAGGCCCACGACGAGCACGAGGCAGCGCTGCGCGGGCAGGCGGCGCCCGACCGACGCCCGCAGTTCCTGGCGCTTATGTTCCTGTTCCTCTCGGCCATGTTCGTCATCGTGACAAGCGACAACCTTGAGTGGCTGTTCTGTGGCTGGGAAATCACCACCGTGTGCTCGTTCCTCATGATTGGCTACACGCGCACGCCCGAGGCCATAAAAAACGCTTTCACCCAGATCATCCTCAACATGCTGGGCGGCATCGCGTTTTTGGCCGGACTCATGTACCTGCACGTTAACGGCATGCCGCTGACCATCTCGGGCATGATCGAGCTTTCCAGCGCCGGAACCGCGCAATCCGCGCTGCTGGTGATGCCGGTCCTGTTGCTGTCGCTTGCCGCGCTCACCAAGGCCGCACAGATGCCGTTCCACACTTGGCTATTGGGTGCCATGGTTGCCCCCACGCCCACGAGTGCCCTGCTGCACTCGTCCACCATGGTCAAAGCCGGCGTGTTCCTGATGGTCAAGCTCAGCCCACTCTATGCCATCTATCCCGTGACCGGCTTTATGGTCACGAGTGTGGGTGCCATCACGTTTTTGCTCGCTGCCCTCATGGCCATCTCGCAGAGCAACGCCAAACGCGTGCTCGCGTACTCCACCATTTCCAACTTGGGCCTCATCAGTGCCTGCTTGGGTGTCGGCGCGCCCGAGGCCGTATGGGCGGCCATCTTCCTGATCTTGTTCCACACGGTGGCCAAGTCGCTGCTGTTCCTGTGCGTGGGCACGGCCGAGCATCATATCGGCAGCCGCAATATCGAGGACATGGACGGCATGTTCAGCCGCATGCCGCACCTGACGCGTCTGATGATGCTGGGCATCATGGGTATGTTTGTGGCGCCGTTTGGCATGCTCGTGTCCAAGTGGGGCGCCCTGGTGGCGTTTGCGCAGACCGGCAACGTGCTCATGATCATGGTGCTAGCCTTTGGCTCGGCCGCGACGTTTTACTTCTGGGGCAAGTGGCTTGCCAAGCTTTCGGGCGTCGACCCCACGGCTCAAAACGTTGAGGTCAATGTCCATAAGACCGAATGGATGGCCCTCAACACCATCGCCGCGCTGCTGATTCTGTGCTGCGTGGCGTTTCCGGTTATCTCGAGCGGTCTGGTGTCGCCTTACTTGGCCATGGTGTTTGGCCGCGTGCCGTACGTTATTGGCAAGGACGCCATGTATCTGATGGTGGTTATCGTGGCTTTTATCGCCGTGGTGCTGCTGACGTCATTCCGCGCGAGCAACAAACCGCACGTCAACGTGTACCTTTCGGGCGTGGGAACCGACAAATATCGCCATTTCCGCGGCTCGATGGGACACGAGGTGAAGGCCGAAAAGCGCAATTGGTACTCGGAGGACGCCCTTGGCGAGAAGCGTATTGGCCCCGCGGGTAGCGTCGTATGCTGCAGCATTATCTTGTTTGCGCTGCTGTGTTGCGCATGGATTGGGCCCGAGCGGCTTGCCATGAGCGCGCCCTCGGTGCTGCGCGGCAAGTATTTCGAAGGTTCGGGCGTCGTGGGCATCTTTATTGGCACCGTGGCGTTTGCCTTGCTGGCGCCGCTTGCGGGCGGCCTGATCGACGGCCTTGACCGTAAGCTTTCGGCTCGCATGCAGGGCCGCGTGGGTCCGCGTCTGCTGCAGCCCTTCTACGACGTTGCCAAACTGCTGCGCAAGGCCCCTGCCAGCGTAAACACCATGGACGATACCTATATGGCATGTGCGCTCATCTTTACCGTGGTAGGCGGCGGCATCTTTGTGTCGGGTTCCAACACGCTGCTGTGCGCTTTTATGGTGACGCTCGCCGCGATCTTTGTGGTGCTGGCGTCCGCCTCGACGCAAAGCCCGTTTGCCCAGGTCGGTGCCGACCGCGAGTTGCTGCAGGTCATGAGCTACGAGCCCGCCGTTTTGCTGATGAGCGTGGGCCTGTACCTTGCCACCGATAGCTTTGATTCCATCGCCGTGACCGGACAGTCGGCGCCCATCATCGTGTACAGCGCGCCCATTTTCTTGGCGCTGCTTGCGGTGCTCACCATCAAGCTACGCAAGTCGCCGTTCGACCTTTCGTACTCGCATCACGCGCATCAGGAGATTGTCCAGGGCGTCGCCACCGAGATGAGCGGCGGCACGCTGGCCAAGATGACCCTTATGCACTGGTGTGAGACCGTGCTGTTTTTGATGTGGGTGGGCATGTTCTTTGTTTGGGACAACCCGGTGAGCTGGGTCGTAGCCCTGGTCGTGATGGCCGCGACGTATTTTGTCGAGGTGCTGATCGACAACACCTTCGCACGCAGCACCTGGCGCAGCTGCTTTAAGCTCGGCTGGGGCGTGGCGCTGGTGTTTGGCCTGCTCAACCTTATGCCCATCCTCGTCGACGTGTTTATTTAGGAGGCGGCATCCATGGATCATAAAATGTCGCGCTCGCCGTGGGTTATTCATTACGACGGCTCGAGCTGCAACGGATGCGATATCGAGGTGCTGGCCTCGCTCACGCCGCTGTTCGATGCGGAGCGCTTTGGCGTGGTCAACACCGGCAACCCCAAGCATGCGGATATCTTTTTGGTGACGGGGTCGGTCAATGCCCAGAACCTGCCCGTCGTGCGTCAGATTTACAACCAGATGCTCGAGCCCAAGTGCGTGGTGGCCTGCGGTATCTGCGCATGCTCGGGCGGCGTATTCCGCGATGCCTATAACGTGATCGGTGGCGTGGACCGCGCGATTCCCGTGGACGTGTACGCGCCCGGATGCGCCATTCGCCCCGAGACCGTGATCGATGCCATCGTGGAGGCGTGCGGCATCCTGGACCAGAAGGAGGCCGTGATGCGTGCCGGCGGCGACCCGCTTACCGTAGGCGGCGCTGCTACCTGGGATGGTGGCGTTGAGCTGGGCGAGGACGGGTTTGTGGCTGCTGCGGGTGCCGGGGCCGGTGTCGACGCAGGCACGGCTGACGGTGCGCCCGCCGCTGCAAAGGAGGCCGAGTAATGCAAGAGGCAATCTATACCACAGTCGGGATCGATGAGTTGCTGTCGCATGTCCAGGCGCTCAAGGGCGTCGGCGCGCGCTTTGTGCAAATGCACGCCGAGCGCAACGTCGACGACGGCACGTATCGCCTGGTCTATACGTTTATCAACGTTCATGCCGCTCGGGAGCATATTGCGCAGGACGGCAGCTATGCGATTGAGAACCTGGTAGTCGAGGGAATCGACCGGTACCAGGAGATTCCGTCCATCAGCTCGTATTATCCGGCGGTATTCCCGTTTGAAAATGAGGTCCACGACCTGTTTGGTCTTGCCATTACCGACATGCAGATCGACTTTAAGGGCTTTTTCTACCAGGTCTCGACTGCCGAGCCCATGAGCGTTATCACGCCCGAGGTGAAGGCTGCGCGAGAGAAAGCCATGAAGGTCCGTGCCGCTGCCGAGGCCAAGGCGCGCAAGGCCGCGGCCGAGAAGGCCGCCGCGGCTGCGGCTGCTTCAGGGGAGGGCGCTGCGAGCGCCGGCGATGCCGCGGGCGTCGCCGCTCAGCCCGCTGCGGCTGCCGGCTCCGATGCTCAGCACGATGAGGCTGCTGCGAAGGCCGCACTCAAGGTTGCCGAGATAGAGGCAAAGCTCGCCGCCATGGATCCCGAGAAAGCGGCCAAGGTCCGTGCGGCGCTTGCCGCCAAGGCCGCCCGCGACAAGCAGAAAAAGGAGGCGTAAGGCCCATGGCACATCGCTCCGTTATTCCGTTTGGCCCGCAGCACCCGGTGCTGCCCGAGCCGCTTCATCTGGACCTGGTGATCGAGGACGACCGCGTCATCGAGGCAATTCCGCAGATCGGCTTTGTGCACCGCGGACTCGAGAAGCTCACCGAAAAGCGCGATATGCATCAGTTTGGCTACATCGCCGAGCGCATCTGCGGCATTTGCGCCGTGGGTCACAGCTACGGCTATGCCAGCGCCTGCGAGCGTATGCTCGACATTGAGGTGCCCGGCCGCGTGCAGTATATCCGCACCATTCTGCACGAGCTTTCGCGCATCCACTCGCATCTGCTGTGGCTGGGCCTGCTCGCCGACGCCTTTGGTTTTGAGGCGCTGTTCTATCGGTCGTGGACCCTGCGCGAGCAGATTCTCAAGATCTTTGAGAGCACGTGCGGCGGGCGCGTGATTCTGTCGATTAACGAGATCGGCGGCCTTAAGCACGATATCGAGGACTCCGAGCTGGCGGGCATTGTCCAGACACTCGATGCCATGCGTCCCGACTACGAGGCCCTGGTGCATACGTTTTTGGACGACGACAGCTGCGGCGAGCGTCTGCATGGCGTGGGCGTGATCAGCAAGAAGGACGCGCTGGAGCTTTCGATGGTCGGCCCGTTTGGGCGCGCCTCGGGCGTGGACTACGACGTGCGCATGTTCGGCGACGGTGCCTATGCGGACCTGGCTGCGTTTGAGCCCATCGTTGCTACCGATGGCGATTGCTATGCCCGCTGCCAGGTGCGTTGCGCCGAGGTCACGCAGGCCATGGACATCATCAAGGAGCTTGTGGGCAAGATTCCGCACGACGGGATCGGCGGGCGCGCCAAGCTTACGCCGGCCGACGGCGCACGCGGCGAGGTTGTGATTGAGCAGCCGCGCGGCGAGGCGTATTACTATGTGCGCGGCAACGGCACCAAGAACTTGGACCGTTTTCGCGTGCGCACGCCGACGTCGCAAAATCTGGCGGGTCTGACGCATGCGCTGCAGGGCGTGCTCATTGCCAACGTGCCCATGATTATCCTGACCATCGACCCCTGTATTAGCTGCACGGAAAGGTAGGCGCGGCATGAGTTTGCTGACATTTGCCAAGACGGCCTTGGGTTCTATGGTCAAGCAGCCGGTAACGGTGTGCTATCCGCAGGAGAAGCTCGCGGCACCCGAGCGCCTGCGTGGGCACATCGTTAACGACATGGACGTGTGCATTTGCTGCGGCATGTGCGCGCGCCGCTGCCCGGCGGGCGCGCTCGCGGTTGATCGCAAGGGAGGAACGTGGTCGATTGACCCGTATGCCTGCGTGGTATGCGGCGAGTGCATCGAGAGCTGCCCCAAACACTGCCTGACTATGGACACCGCCCGCACTCCAGTCGCGGCGGACAAGACTCCCACGGTAGAAACCAAGCCGGAATAGCACTGGGATGGGGCCGGTGGGGCAAAATTGCCCCACCGGCCCCGCGCTTAAACGCGCGGCTGTGCCGCCGCGAACAAAACTATGCCGGATTACTACGATAAATCGCCTACCCCCAACCGCGCCGCATTTGGCAAAATCAAAACCGCAGGTAGACGGCTTGCGGTTTTGCGAAAAAGTCACGCGTGGTCGGGGATCTTATTTTTATCGTAGTAAACCGGCATAGTTTTGAAATGGCGCCATATCGGTGACGGCCCTTGATCCCCCAAGGACGGAGGAAAACGGGCCCTTTTGCCCCGTCCATCTTGAGTCGCACCTATTTTCCTGCGAAAACGCCGTGTCTCAACTTTGGTGAGACATTTGTCTCACGCCCAAAACAGAATCTGGAACATGTGTCACCTGCCCTAATTGTGTCTCATTCCGTAACTTTAGGCTGATGCAAGGTCTGAGACCGCGAGAAGGGAGACGCGATGAGTAAGTACACGAGGGGTCTCTTGGCGGTGATACTGGCCGTAGTGCTGGTGTTGCCGGCTGCAGCATTTGCCATGCTGCCCGAGGCCAACGCCAGGTCCAGCACCGGAATGGACGGACCGACGGCGAGCAAAAAGATAGTCGACCCCGACACTACCGGCCGCTGGCAATACTGGGCGTCGGGCGGCGAGCAGGACCAGACGACACGTTATGTAGGCCGAATCTGGACGGACAAGACGGTCGAGCCCGCAGAGGACGAAAAGTCCGACTTTGTGACAACGCTCTCCACGATGTCTTCGACTTCTGACACAACGTCGCTGGTCACTAAACCGCTCGATATCGTGATGGTGCTTGATGCCTCCGGGTCGATGGATGAGAGCATGGGCGGCAACGATCAGACCAAACGCATCACCGCACTTAAGAACGCTGCCAGTTCCTTTATCGACGCCATTGCCGAGCAGAATGCAAAGATCGATGCTTCCAAGCAGCATCAGGTTGCCATCGTAAAGTTTGCGGGAAGTAGGGCTGATTGGGTCGGCAACGACACGTATTGGGAGTCGGGGTATAGGTACAACTACTCGCAGACCATGAAGAAGCTGACGCCCTGCACGGGCGATGACGCGACGAGCCTTAAGAGTACGGTCAACTCCATCAGTCCTAATGGCGCCACGCGCGCCGACTATGGCTTACAGCTGGCTGATGGGGTATTTTCGTCTGGTCGCGCCGACGCCAAGAAGATCGTTGTCTTCTTCGCTGATGGTTCACCTACGAGTTCTAGTGGATTCCAAGCAAGTGTTGCCGATAGCGCCGTCAAAAGCGCCAAGAGTCTCAAGAATAAAGGTGCCGACATTTATACGATCGGCATCTTTAATGGTGCGAATCCCGTTGCCGATCCTACGAACTACTGGACGAGCAACGAAAACAAGTTCATGCACGCCGTGTCGAGCAACTATCCAAACGCCACGTCCTACACAACCAATGAGCTTGGTAAGCGCACGGAGAATTCCGATTTCTACAAGGCTGCGTCGAACGCCGATGAGCTCAAGAAGGTGTTTGATGATATCTCGAGCTCTATCACCTCGGGCAAGGGCTCTCCCACTCAGATCGAGGATGGTTACGACGAGAGCAAGTCCGGCTACATCACCTTTAGTGATGAGCTGGGCGACTTTATGCAGGTCGATACGTTTGTCAGCGCTCAGATTAATGGCGTCCCCTTTGATGAAGTGACCAAGACAACCAAGGGCAATACGGACACGTACGAGTTTTCGGGCGTGGCCAAGGACCTGGTCATCACCGTCGAGCGCTCTGCCAATGCGCAGCAGGGCGATATCGTGACGGTCAAGATTCCCGCATCACTGATTCCGCTGATCCGCTATCACGTGGACATGGAAAACGGGATCTTTGAGCGCACGTCGCTCAATGACATCAAGCCTATTCAGATTAAATACACCTCGAGCGTCAAGGACGCCGCGCGTAACAACCTGTTTACGCCCGATGACGGACTCAAGAAGTATATCGAGAAACATAAGGGTGCCGACAACCAGACGGTCTACTTCCTGGCCAACAAGTGGTCGGGCGGCGAGCTGGGCGATGTTGTCGCCGAGTTTGAGCCCGCCGATACCAACAGCTACTATTACTTCCAAAAAATCACGCCTATCTACACGGACAAGGAATGCACCCAGCGCGCGACGGTAAAGCCGCAGGGCAACGACGTCTATTACTACAAGGACGAGTTTGTGGCGATGGGCGCAAACGGCAAGCCGAAGGACGACTATGCCGTTGTGGAGTTTGAGGGGCACGAGATCGCCAGCTACGACGGCGCTCTGGTCAAAGATGACGGCTATTGGTCCTTTAATAAGGGAACCGCGCGCTTGGCCTATATCGACCAGCTGCATACCACCAAGGACGATGTGGAGGCGAACGGCAACAAGACCGAGACCGCGCGCGACGTGCTTAACCCCAGGTGGAATGACCTTTCCTCCGTTGCGACTTCCACGCACGTGCATTCGCACCTGGGCAACAACGGCAAGATTATCTTTAGCCTTGCAACCAAGCCGACAGCGGTTGATACCAAGACTGACTTTGGTCTGACCAAGGTGCTCGAGGGCCGCAAGTGGGCGGATACGGATGCGTTTGAGTTTGAGCTCTCCGCGACGTCCGACAACAATGCCCCGATGCCCGACCCCGCGACCGTAACTGTGACCAATGCCGATCTCGACAAGGGCAAGGCAGCCATTAACTTTGGCAAGATTACTTATGCCGAGCCGGGCGAGTACACCTATGAGGTCCGCGAGGTCAAGGGCGACGCCGGTGGCATTACCTACAGCAAGAACGTTGCCACGTTCAAGGTGACTGTGACGGTTAACGCCAAGGGCGAGCTTAAGGCCGACGTTGAAAAGATCTCGGGCGAGACCGAGTTCAAGAACACCTATAGCGTGAAGCCTGTCGAGGACCAGATCACCGCGACCAAGGTCCTGACCGGGCGCGACCTCAAGGAGGGCGAGTTCTCCTTCGAGCTCGTCGAGGGTAACAAGGTCGTCGCCAAGGGCACTAACGCTGCCGACGGCACGATTGCCATGGACAAAATCACTTACGATAAGCCTGGCAATCACACCTACACGCTGCGCGAGAAGCTCCCCAACGAGGCGGGGCTGAGCAACGGGATTACGTACGATAAGACGAACTACACCATCAAGACGAGCGTCATCGACAACGGCGACGGCACGCTTAAGGTGACCCATGCGCTCGAGGGCACCAAGCCGGCACGCTTTGAGAACAAGTACAACACTGCCCCGAATAAGTCCAGCGTCACCGACCAGATCACCGCGACCAAGACCCTGACAGGCCGCGACCTCAAGGAAGGCGAGTTCTCCTTCGAGCTCGTCGAGGGTAACAAGGTCGTCGCCAGGGGCACCAATGCGGCCGACGGCAAGATCACGATGGACAAGATCACCTACACTGCGGCTGGCGAGCACACCTACATGCTGCGCGAGACCAAGGTCGACGCCGACAACGGTATCACCTACAGCACCGCGGCCTACACCATCGTGACCACCGCCACCGATGATGGCAATGGCAAGCTCACGGTTAAGCATGAGCTGCAGGACGTCGAGAAGGCTATCTTCGAGAATGCTTACAGCGTTACTCCCGTGAACTCCAGTGTCACCGATCAGATCACCGCGACCAAGTTCCTGACCGGGCGTGACATGACCGCCGGCGAGTTCTCCTTCGAGCTCGTCGAGGACGGCAAGGTCGTCGCCACCGGCAAGAACGATGCCGACGGCAAGATCGTCATGGACAAAATCACCTACGACAAGGCCGGCGAGCATATCTATATCCTGCGTGAGGCCAAGGGCGCCGAAGGCAACGGCATCGCCTACGACGATAAGACCTATACCGTCGTGACTACGATCACCGATAACGGCAAGGGCAAGCTCGTGGCGAAGCACGAGCTGAAGGATGCCAAGACTGCTGAGTTCGAGAATTCCTACAAGCCGAACCCCGGCGAATTTAGCGTCACCGACCAGATCACCGCGACCAAGGTCCTGACCGGGCGCGACCTCAAGGACGGCGAGTTCTCCTTCCAGCTCGTCGAGGGCGACAAGGTCGTCGCCACCGGCAAGAACGCCGCCGACGGCACGATTACGATGAGCCCCGTGAAGTACGAAAAGGCCGGAACGCACACCTACACGCTGCGCGAGGTCAACGGTGGAACCACTAGCAAGGGCATTACCTACAGTGACGCCAAGTTCACCATCGAGACGACCATCACCGATAACGGCGACGGCACGCTCAGCGCCCAGCATGTTCTGAAGAACGCCGAGGCTGCAATCTTCAAGAACACCTACAGCGTGACCCCGCTCGACACTGAGCTCGACTTTGGCCTGAGCAAGGCCATTGACGGCCGCGACTGGACGGACGCCGATAAGTTCAGCTTTACCATCAGCGCAGCCGAGGGTACGGACGCCCCGCTGCCCGACCCCGCAACCGTGACCGTGAGCAAGAAGGACGCGAAGGACGGCATCGCCGCCATCAACTTCGGCGAGATACGCTACACGGCTGCCGGAACCTACAAGTACGAGATTCGCGAGAACGCGGGCAATGCGGCAGGCATGACGTATGACGGACATGTCGCGACCGCCGAAGTGACCGTGACTGATAACGGCAAGGGCGTCCTGACCGCCAACGTCACCAAGAAGGAAAGCGGCCGCTTCACCAACACGTACCGCACTGAGCTCGATTACGCCGCGGCCGGCGGCCTTAAGCTCAGCAAGACCCTCTCCGGCCGTCCCATGACTGAGGGCCAGTTTAGCTTTACCGTGACGCCCGCCGACGAGGCTTCGGCTGGCGCACTTGGCCTGCTGCCTGGGGCCAACACTTTCAAATCCCCTGCGACGGCAGAGGCAACGGTCGGTCTGATTGACATTCTGGCGGGCCATGAGGTCAAGTTTAAGCAGGCTGACGCCGGCAAGACCTTCAAATACACCGTGGCCGAGAAGAACGACGGCAAGCCCGGCTACACCTACGACGATGCCGCGCGCACCGTGACGATCGCTATCGCCGACGATGGTGCCGGCACGCTTACCGCTACGACGACCGTTTCCGGCGGCCCTGAGGGCACGCATGAGACGATCTACAAGAGCGGCGAGAACAAGGTTGAGAGCGCTGTGGTCCCGTTCAAAAACAGCTATAGCGCATCGACCGATAAGCCTGCGCAGATTGTCGCCACCAAGACCCTGACCGGTCGCCCGATGGTCGACGGCGAGTTCTACTTTGGCATCGCCTATGCGGGCGAGACGGAAGCCATCGAGGGTACGTGCGTTACCAACGTTAACGGCCAAGTGAGTTTTGGTGCTCTGCATTACACGACCGAGATGCTCGCCGACCTGGTAAGCGCCAAACGCGCCATCCGCACCGACACGGATGCCAAGCTTGCGTGGACCATCAACTACACGGCCTTCGAGTACACGTCTCCGCTCGCAGCAAAGGGCATCACGGCCGCAACGCCGAGCTTTAGCTTTAAGGTCATCGTCGTCGACAACGGTGACGGGACCCTGACGGCGACGCCCGCCTACGACGGAATTCAGCCCTTGTTCGAGAACGTCTACGGCGCCGAGGTCGCAGATGCCGCACTCGCCGGCACCAAGAAGCTCCAGGCTGCCGAGGGCCTGACCCCGGCCGATATCACGGGCAAGTTCACCTTCACCGTGACTGCCGACGAGGCCGGCGCTCCGATGCCCGAGCGCACGACCGCAACCAACGACGCGGCCGGCAACGTGGACTTTGGCAAGATCCACTTTACGCTCGAGGACCTCAACCGCGCCCTGGGCGTGACGGACGATGCGACCGATAAGGCCGAGGCAGACGAAGCTGACGAGGCCGAGGCCGACGAGGCAGAGGCTGAAGAGGCCGACGCCGACGCTGATGCCAACGCCGACGAGCCCAGCGACGAGTCCGAGCCCGCGGCTCCCATCGCTCCGCGCTCGCACACCTTTACCTACACGGTGACCGAGTCCGGTAGCGCCCCTGGCGTGACTAACGACGCCAACACCGCGCGCAAGGTTTCCTACACAGTGACTGACGACCGTGCCGGACACCTGAGTGTCGTGCGCAACGGCGACGACGGTGCGGCCTTCACATTCACCAACACCTACAGCGTGACGCCCACCGATTCGTCCGTGACCGATCAGGTCAAGACGGTCAAGCGTCTGACCGGACGCGACCTTGCAGCTGGCGAGTTCACGTTTGACCTGCTCGAGGACGGCGTGACTGTCGCTAGTGGCACCAACGACGCCAGCGGCAACGTTACGCTGAGCCCGATCCGCTACGAGGCGCCCGGCACGCACACGTACACGCTGCGCGAGGCTTGCCCCAACGCGCTCGGCCTGTACAAGGGCGTCACCTATGACGGTACGACCTACACCGTCGTGACCACCGTCTCCGACAATGGCGACGGCACGCTGACCGCGACGCACAAGCTCGAGGGAACCACCGAGTCGGCTGGCTTTACCAACAAGTATCACGCCATGCCCACGCAGGTTTCCATCGGCGCCATCAAGGTGCTCGAGGGACGCGAGCTCAAGAAGGACGAGTTTAGCTTTAAGCTCGTTGGCGAGGACATCGAGTCCACCGTCACCAACGATGCCGACGGCAAGATCAACTTCGACAAGTTTGAGTACGACGCGCCTGGTGCGTACGTCTACACCATCAGCGAGGTCAAGGGCGACGAGGCCGGTATGACCTACGACAAGTCCGTCTTTACCGCGACCGTCAACGTGGTCGACGACGGCGAGGGCAACCTCAAGGCGAACGTCGCCTTTACCAAGGGCGACAAGAGCGTCGAGGGTATCGTGTTCAACAACACGTACAAGAAGCCCGAGACCCCTACGCCGACGCCCGACCCCGGCACGCCCAAGACCGTGACGAACATCGTCAAGACGGTCAAGGGTTTCCTGCCCACCACGGGTGACCAGCAGGCCGCTGCACTGCTCATGGCATTTGTTATTGCCATGGCCGGCGTCGGAGCCCTGGTCTGGGGTATCCGTAAGCGCTAGGCACGCTGGCAGCGCCCGGGGCCAAAAGGCCCCGGGCGACCGGCGGGGAGCCAGAACATAGCCCCACCCCCCCCACCCCCCCCCCCCCCCGCCCCGCCCCCCCTCTCCGTGGCGGCCCCTTTTTGCGCCGGGGGGGGAGGGCCGGCCCGGGGGCCGCCCCCCTCTCCCCGGCG
>CAJMPU010000030.1 GCA_905215505.1 uncultured bacterium | reverse complement strand
AGGGCGGAGGCGGGGCATTCCCCGCCTCTTACACCACATCTCTGCGCGCTACCCGGCTCCAAGAGGTCGTGGACAAAAAGGGGCAAATATGAGTACTGTTGCCATTTTAGTAGCAGGCAAAACCACCCAAAATGGCGCTCATGCGGTAGCGCGCGACCCTTTCAGTTGACCAGAATAGCCGGCTTAGGACTTGGAGACCCGCTTTTAATGAACAGATTCTTAGCTATGTTCATTATTTTCTTGGTCGTAAATGCTATCGGCCAGGCAACAGTACTCATATTTGGCATTTTTTGTCCACTCGCATATTACTAACCCCCTATAACAGGCAAAATACAGGCCGCAACCCATGGCAGCGGCCTGTTTGGAGTCCAAAAGAGACGCTAAGCGCTGTAGCCCATCGCCTGCAGGACAAACATGACGACCGTCAGCACCGTAATCACGGCGATAGTCGCCCACGTGAGCACGTTCCACACGCGACCGTTGCGGTTGGCACCCATAATGTGACGGTCGGCGGCGATAACCACCTGGAACACCAGAACCACGGGCAGTAGCACGCCATTGATGACCTGCGAGGTCATCATAATCTGGAACAGATCGACGCCGGGCATAAGCACCAGCACGGCAGAGATACCGATGATGGCCGTAATGATGCCGCGATAGACCGGGGCCTCGTCCCAGCTGCGGTCGGCACCGCGCTCCCAGCCAAATGCCTCGCAGATGGCACTCGACGTAACGCCCGGCAGCACGCAGGCAGCCAAAAAGCTCGCTGCGACCAGGCCCGAGGCAAACAACACCGTGGACCACTGGCCCGCGATGGGCTCCAGCGCGCGGGCGGCATCGGCGGCATCGCTAATCTGAATACCCGCCGGGAACAGCACCGTACCGGTCGTGATGATAATGAAGCCCGCAATGATATCAGCAGCAATCGAACCGCTCACGGTATCAATACGCTGCAGCACGATGTCGTCCTCGCCCGCATTCTTATCGACCACGTTGTTCTGAGCCAAGAAGATCATCCACGGTGCGATGGTGGTACCGATCGTTGCGACCACGAGCGACACGTAGCTGGGGTCGTTTTGAATATTGGGGACGACCAAGTCGACCGCGACCTCGCCCCAGTTGGGGCCGGCCATAAACGCGGCGACGATGTAGGTCACGAACACGCAGCTTACCAGCAGCAAAATCTTCTCGATGCGCTGGAAACTGCCCGACATGGTAAGCATCCACACCAGCAGCGCCACGAGCGGCACCGAAATGCTCGCCGGCACGCCAAACAGGGCAAGTCCGCTCGCGATACCCGCAAACTCCGAAATGGTCACGGCCGTGTTGGCGATCAACAGCGCCGCCATGGCCAGCACGCTCTTGCGCACGCCAAAGCGCTCGCGAATGAGCGACGCCAGGCCCTTACCCGTGACGCATCCGCAGCGCGCCGCGGTCTCCTGCGTCACGATGAGCAGCACGGTCATGACGGGAAGCATCCAGAGCATCTTGTAACCATAGCTGGCGCCCGCGCTGGAATACGTGGCGATGCCGCCGGCGTCATTGCCCGAAAGCGCCGCCAACAGACCGGGGCCCATGGCGCCAAAGATGGCCGCAATGGTCAGCTTTTGCTTGGTGCTCGCCTTTTGCTTCGTGTTTTGCACGCGACCACCTAACCCATGACTGACATGGTGAGCAGCACCGCGGCGATGCAGTACGCCACACACGAAATCATGACGGCGATGACGTTCATGGCGGTACCCGATGTGTTAAGGTCGTGCTCATCGCGCCAGAACAGCACTATCAGGTAAATCACGGCGCTCATGTTGCCCACCAGGCAGATGATGGCGGCCATGTTAAAGCAGCCGGTAAAGAGCTGCTCCTCAAACATGGGCGCGCCGGGGAACGCGGCGGTGCGCACCAGCTGCGCGCACAGGTAAGTAACAAGCGAAAGGATCAGGCCCATACCCGTGCTCTGGAAGAAGAATCCCAGGTACGGTTTGGGCTCGTCGTCGTGACCGTCGTACTCGAGGAAGTAGTTCTTGACGAACGACACCATGCGCGAGGCAGCCAGCAGCACGAGCGGCATGGCGCACATGGGGAACACCACCAGATGCGCGGAACCCAGCGCCGTCCCCAGCACCGTCGCCATAATGCACGAGGCGATGCCCCACACGACGACCCAGTACTGACGATGCACGAACCAGCTGAGCACGTTCGTCGAGTCGTCCGACGCGCTATCGCCCGAGCCGACACCGGCGATCTGCAGGTCCTCCTGATGCTCCTCGGCGATAACGTCCATGGCGTCGTCGAAGGTCACGATACCCAGGATATGACGGTTCTCGTCGCAGACAGGGATTGCAACCAGGTCGTACTTGGTCATCTCGTCCGTCACGTCTTCCTGGTCCTCGTCGGGCGACACGTAGACCAGATCGCGATAGGCGAGCTGGCCCAGCGTGGCGTCGCGGTCGGCCACGATCAGCGTGCGCAGCGAAAGCACGCCCGTCAGCATGCCGCTCGGATCCTCGGTATAGACGTAATAGACGCTCTCAAAGTCCTCGTCGAGTTTGCGAATCGCCTCGATGGCATCGCCGACCGTCGCCGTGGCGGGCAGCGAGACAAACTCCGAGGTCATGATGCGGCCGGCGGTGTTGTCCTCGTAGCCCAGCAGATTACGAATCGCCTTCTCCTCCTTGACGCCCATCAGGCGCAGGAGCTTCTCGGCCTTCTCATAATCGAGCTCGTCGATCAGGTCGGCAGCGTCGTCCGGGTCCATCATGGCCAGCATCGACGATGCGTCGGTATCGGACAGGCCCTCGAGCATCTCGGTCATGAGTTCGTCGTCATCGAACTCCGAGATGGCCTCGGCGGCCTGTGCCGTATCGAGCTGGGCGAACACCTGCGCGCGCAGGCGCGGATCGAGCTGCTCGATGATGTCAGCAATGTCGGCAGGATGCAGCTCGCCAAGCGTCTTGTGCGACACCGAGAGCTGGATGTTCTTAGTCGAGCGATCGAGCAGGTCCATATAAGACCAGGCGATAATGTCCTCGCTGAGCGGCTTGCCCAGGTGCTTCATAAAGCCCTCGACGACGTGCTCGAGCGCGGGGCTGATTGCACGCAGCAGGCCGCGGACGCCGACCTCGGCACCCAGCAGGCGCAGCTGATTTTCGCCCGACATGGAGAACTTGATGTCGTTGACGCGCACGACCTTCATGCCCTGCGTGTCGACAATCTGTTTGTTGAGCACGTCGCGCGCGAGCAAGAGTTCAGTCGGCTGCAGGTACGAAAAACGGATTTCGGTGGCCGACGTCTTAAGGTGCACGCCCGTCTCGTCGATACGGTCGACCCATTTGCGCCAGCTGATCATAAACGGCGTCTTGCCGGGACCACGGAACGCGAGGGACGTCACGTGCGGAAAAACTTCGCCGGTTGCAATGCCAAAATCGTTCACAACGCCGAGTTTTTCGCCATCGACGTCCAAGACCGGCAATTTGAGCATCTCACTCAGATAATTCAATGGTGCTCCCCATCATTATTCCTGCGGACCGCGTGACCATGCCGGCACGCAATCCGTGGACTTTTAGACATGTATACGCATGCGCGGGCGGCACGCCGCTCGGCGCTCACACCCCGTGCACGCGCAGAAAGCACCTGCATGGGGTCATCGACTGTATGGTCGAGGTTTGGATTTCACCTGTAACCTTTCTCTTGACCCTCATTAACCGCAGTAACTATAGCATCAGCATCGCGCTGCGGCACCGAATTTATGCGCTGCACATTGCAGGCATACCAAACACTGACGTATCCGTGACATAGTCATTGGGGACGTTCTTACATGACTAGTCCGTGGTGTCGTCGTCCTCGGGAAGTTGGGGGAACACAGCGTTTTTGGGCATGGAAACCTTGGTGAGCGAGGTGAGCTTTTTGCTCAATGCCGTGTCCGTCTTGACCAGGTCGCTGAGCGTCACGATCTTGTAGCCGTCGGCGACAAGGCCATCGATAATCTGCGGCAGCGCCTCGAGCGTCTGCTCGGCGCACTCATCGCTATCGGTGAGCAGCACAATATTGCCCGGCGTCACCGAGTCGAGCACGGTCGATACTTGCTCGTCAGCGCCGTTGAGCAGCCAGTCGCCCGAATCGATATTCCACGAAACCACGGCGGACACCAGGTCCATCGAATCGATCCAGTTTTGCTCGTCAAACGCGGCGTAGGGGGCACGCAGCAACATCGTCTCGACGCCGGTCGCCGACTTAATCGCCTCGGTGCCCTTCGTGATCTGCTTGCGCACCGTCTCGCGATCCTCGCCCTTGAGCGAATCATCGCTGTAGCTGTTGGAGCCGATCTCGCACCCGGCATCGACAATCGCTTTGGCAGTAGCGGGCGAGGCTTCCGCGGCATCGCCCGAAAGGAAGAACGTCGCCGTGACGCCCTTTTCCTTGAGCACCTGCAAGATCTGCTTGGTCGCACTACTCGGACCCTCGTCAAATGTCAGGGCCACGTACTTTTCGTTGCCCTTGGGCGCTACGCTTGCGCACTCGACTACGCAGTCGGTGGCGGGCACGACCTCGCCGCGGTCCTGCGTCTTGCCCGACTGCTCGCCGACCCATACCTCGGAGCGGCCCTGAACACCCCAGGCTTTGACATACTCAATGGCACCCGTGCCCTCGACCTTAAGCTTTGGCTCGATAACCGTTGCCTGGACCTCGTGCTTCTCGTACGTGTCGCGGCCGTCTTTGACCGTCACCTTCTCGCCGCCCGTAAGCTCGTGGCTTTTCCACTTGCTCTGCTTCACGCGCTTGCCGTCCACCTTTACCGACAGCTTTTCGCCGCCATGGCGGGTAAGCACGCTATCGTCGACGGCCAGCAAATCGCCGGCGTCGAAGGTATCAGTCAGTTCCTGATCGTCGATGAGATTTTGCAACGTAGAGCCAACGCGCACCGCGGTCTGCTGACCGTTGAGGACGACATCCACGCTGCGGTTAACGTAGCCCACGACGGCAGCGATAAACAGTACGAGCGCGCAGCCCACGGCGATGAGCGCGTAGGGCAGGCGAGACGGGCGACGGGGCGTGCGGTTGTTGCCGATGCGGGCGCTGCGGTCGCTAAACCCGCGGCTATGGTTGAGATACATCGCGCCGGGCTTACGGCGGCGCTTGCGCTGACCGCCGGGCAGCTGCCCCAGGTCGCGGCGCGCCGTCGGGCGCGCACCCGAGTGCCCGTGTGAATAGGATCCGTTTTGGCGCATGTGCCCTCCCCCATAAACACAGCAAGCCGGAGCAACAGGTCTCCGGCTTGCCTCCCATCATGTGGTACGTCGCTATTTACTAGCTTTTGACGAGCCCCCGCTCGCCTTTTGATATTCGTCCTTAAAGGCCTTGAACATACCGCGCGTCTTGCCGAGCTGCTTGCCCAGTGCACGACTGCCCTTGTCCACGGCGACCGATCCCTTGTCATCGAGCACCTTGGCGCCCTTCTTGACCTTATCGCCTACCACGACACTGGCCTCGGCAGCCTTGGCGGCCGCGCCGCCCGAATACCCGAGCGCCTTGACCTCGTCCGAGACAATCATCGCGCCGTTCTCGTAGCCGCGCAGCATCGTCGGCGGCACCTGCGTGTCGCCCACCAACACGCTCGAAGCGGCACCGGCGGTCACGTAGAACATCTGCACAATACCCGAGCGCGGCTTGAACTCAACGTCCGAGCAGTAGCCCACGACATCGCCCGATTCCGTGCGCACGTCCATGCCGACCCAGATGATGCAATCGTCCAGGTTGATATCGAGGCGCTTGGCCGCGGCGGCATCGTAGGTGCCCTTGACGTCGTCGACCGCGACAGCACCCTCATAGACGCCGATGGCATCGAGCGCCACAAAGCGGTCGGGACGCTCGATCATACCCGCGATATCGGACTGGCGGACCATAAAGCCCACCACGCGCGTGCCGCCCGGGGTAAAGACGGGAAAGTGAATCTTGCCGAGCTTTTTAGGGCTGCGCGGCGTGCCGTCCTTTTTGGTGCGCTTGTCTTCGGCAGGTTTGCGATAAACCTTGACGCCGACAAAATCCCCTGCGCGCATTATGCCTCGGTCGAGGGCTCCGTGGCCTCGGTGTCGGCCTCAGCGACGTTCTCGACCACGACGTCAGCAGCGGGCGTCACGTTGCCGCCCGAGATGGCGTCGTTGAGCTGCTCGCGAAGCTGGTCCATGCGCTCGCGGGCCAGGTCGACCTTGGCGCGCAGGTCATCGGTCTTGGCGTCGACCATCGGACCAAAGTCGTTGACCGCGGCACGAGCCTCCTCGGCACTGTGCTCGTAGGTGTCACGCATGTTGTCCCAGGCATCGTTGGCGATATCGGCGGCCATGGCGCGGGTCTCGGCACCCGAGCGCGGGGCCAGAGCAACGCCGATGATAGCGCCGGCGGCAGCACCAAAGAGCGCACCGGAGACAAAGCTGAAAGTCTTTCCCATGATCATTCCTCTCCTGCGGGCACCTCGATGCCCACCGTTTGAATGCTGTCCATTATACCCGCAGCGCAACACTTGCCGTCACGCTCATCTGCGTACGGTAAAGGCGCAGGTACATGATGGTGATAAGCGAGTGAGCCTACTCCTGAGGCGCAACCGGCATGGCCACCGTGGCGGCCGGGTCTTCGCCGGCGCCATCGACGAGCGGCAGGCTGCCCTCGTGCGCCGAGCCGGACGGAGCCGTTGCCGCACCGCCAAAGACGGCCGCGGAGGCCTCGTGGTTCTCGACGACCGCGCCCTCGGTATCGATTGGCATCTGCGGCTCGTCGTCAAAGCTCGGGACGCCTTGGGGCTCCGCAGACTCGGGCTCAGCAGGCGCCTCGGCAACGGGCTCAGCGCCGGCGTCGGCAGGAGCGTCGTCCTCGGACGCATCCTCGGCCACGTCCTCGCCGTTCGCGACGGCGACGGCCTCGTGCGGATCTTTGCCCTCGGCCTCGGCACGCATGCCCAGCACCAGGTTGCGCAGACCCGCGACCGTGCCTTCCACGTCGGGGGCCGGCTGATCGGCGTGCAGGTACGCCCAGTCCATCATAAAGGTCGCCGACGACAGCGCGCCAATGGCCAGCGCGTCGTCGGGACACGAAAGCTCGACCTCAAAGACACGCTCGTCATGCTCGCTCACGCGCGTGCGACCGCACGAGATGCTGCCGGCAAGACCGGTCTCGTTCATGAGCTCGACCGTCACGTGCTCCAGCAGGTGGCAAAGCTCGGTCTGGCCCATGCAGTCCTGGAACTCGCGACCGGAATCGCCCAGGCACAGATGCTTGGCAATCGCGGGCACCAGGTAGTACACGCGCGCCGTGGCCTCGATGTCCTCCGAGGTCATGAGCGGCATGCCGGGGTTCACCAGCACATGCGCGCAGATCTTGTCCTCGCTGACGGTGACCTTAAGGATGTTGAACAGGCCTGCCATAACTCTCCCCTACTCGTCCTTGCCCTACTCGTCGCCATCGTGCGGATCCACAGAGCCCGCACCCGACGCCGCCGGCTTCTCTGCCGAAGACTCGGAATCCTTCTTATCGGTTTCGGCCGGAGCGATCACGCGAATGAGCGAGATACGCTGGCCACGCATCGACTGTACCTTGAACTTGTACCCTGCGACCTCAAACACCTCTCCGATGTCGGGCACCGAGTCGCAAAGCTCCAAAATCCAGCCGGCGATGGTCTCATAATCATCGCTTTCCTCGAGCGGCCAACCAAGCTCAATCGCGTCATCGCACGAAAAACGCCCATCGACGAGCCACTCACGGCGCGAGAGGCGCGTGAGGTACTTGTTGTCGGGATCGAACTCGTCCTCGATCTCGCCGACGATCTCCTCGACGATGTCCTCGATGGTGATGATGCCGGCCGTGCCGCCGTACTCGTCCACGACGACCACAATCTGGTCGTGCGAAGTCTGCATCTCGGACAGCAGCGGCAGGATGTCCTTGGTGTCGGGCACAAAGGTGGCATCGCGCAAAAAGCCAGCGATGGGCTGGTCGCCCTTGCCGTCGAGCGCGGGCTGGATCAGGTCCTTGATGTGCGCGATGCCCGCGACGTTGTCGGGATCCTCGTGATAGACGGGGATGCGGCTGAAGCCGGTCTGGCGCATGGTGGACAACACGTCGGCGACCGTCTCGTCGTCCTCGCACATGGTGGTGTCCACGCGCGGCACCATGACCTCGCGGGCAACGGTGTCGCCCAGGTCAAAGATCTCGTGGATCATGCGCTTTTCCTCGTCGAGCAGGTCGTCCTGCTCCGAGACCATGTACTTGATTTCTTCCTCCGAGACGTTCTGGCGGTCATCGGCGCTCTTGATGCGCAGGATGCGGGCCAGGCCGTCGGAGCAGGCACCGGTCAGCCACACGAGCGGGCGGGCGATCTTTTGGAACACGGAGAGCGGTCCCACGACCTGTTTGGATACGCCCTCGGCGTTAGCAAGGCCGATGCGCTTGGGCACGAGCTCGCCGATCACGATGGACACAAAGGCGACCGCGACGGTGATGATGACCGGCGCCAGGCCGCGCGCGATGGCGGAAAGCGGCGCGATGCCAAAGCTCATGAGCCATGTGGCGAGCGGGTCGGACAGGCTCGTCGAGGCGACGGCGGACGAGGCGAAGCCCACGAGCGTGATGGCGACCTGAATGGTGGCGAGCAGCTGGTCGGAATCGGCGGCAAGCTGGACGGCGCGCTCGGCGCGCTTATCGCCCTCCTCGGCATCGTGTTCCAACACGGCGCGCTTAGCCGTGGTGAGAGCCATCTCGGACATGGAGAAGTAGCCGTTGATAAGCGTTAAAACGAGCGTGGTAATAAGGGAGATGGTTATGTCCATCGGGAGTTTCTCGAACCTCCAAGATTCGGGACGTTGGGTAGTAAGCGTAGGTGACGGATAGGGCAATTGCGCCGGTTGCCCGTGCGAGCGGGGCCGTGGGCGTGGTCGCTAGATTACGAAGAGGATCACCGCCATGAACTGGAAGATGCTGCCGGCGAGCACCCACAAGTGGAAAACACTGTGCAGATAGCGCACGTTTTTGGCGATATAGAACGGCACGCCCACGGTATAGCACACGCCGCCAACGGCGAGCAGGGCAAGTGCCACGGGGTTGAGCAGCGACACGAGCTCGGGCAGCTTAAAGACGACGAGCCAGCCCATCAGCAGATAGACCAGGCCGCTTACCCAGTGCGGCTGACGCTCGCGCAAAAAGCACTCGAGTGCGATGCCGATGATGGCGATGGCCCACACGGCAAAGAACGGCGCAGGGCCGCCGTCGTTTGCGAGTGTGATGAGGCAAAACGGGGTATAGCTGCCGGCTATGAGCAGGTAGATGCAGCTGTGGTCGATGATGCGAAACACGCGTTTGGCGCGAGCGGGCTGAATCGCGTGATAGAGCGTGGAGGCCAAGTATTCGAGGATGATACTGACGCCATAGACAATCGCCGCGGCCATGTGGGCCGGGCCTCCGCCGCGCAGGGCAGCGAATACGATCAGGAGCACCAGGCCCGCGATACCCAGCAGGCAGCCGACACCATGGGTGACGGAGTTCATGATCTCCTCGCCCACCGTGTAGTGTGGAACGGCCGCGGTCTTGGGTCGCGGCTTAGAACTGTCGCTCGAATCGGACATGCCGGTTACATCCTCCAACGTAAAGAGTTCTCAACACTATATCAAAGCGTCTGGGTGCGTGCGAAATTTGCACCATACGTGACCCTTTGTTTACCCATTCTTTGCCTGTTGACGCATCAACGGTGAACGTCCATAATGCGCTTGCATTAAATGTTGATGTATTAACATCTTATAGGAGAATACCGCATGACTCAAAACGCACACCCCCATCGAAAGCTCAAGATAGCAGGCATTGTTACGTTGGTAGTCGTTGTCGCGCTGCTGGGGTTTGCCGGCAACTTTCTGTTTGACTTCGCGCTGAACCCCCGCGCGCCATACACCATGAAGATGATGCAGGACGGCAAGGACGACAAAGAAGGTGAGCAGCCGGATGCCGAGGACACCGAGGCGCGGGCATGGTTTAAAGAGAACCGCGAGAGCAGCAGCCTCACCGCAGATGACGGAACCGAACTTGCCGCTTGGTATTTTGCTGCGTCGGAGAGCACGCACGACTACGCCGTTTGCCTGCATGGATATACCAACGAGCCCATCGGTATGGCCCGATACGTCAAGCGATTCCACGACCGCGGCATGAACGTGCTCGCACCTGCCGCGCGCGCCCACGAGCGCTCCGGCGGCGACTATATCGGCATGGGCTGGCCCGAGCGCCTCGACATCGTCGCATGGATCGAGCGAATCGTTCAGACTGACCCCGAGGCGCGCATCTTGGTCTTTGGCGAGTCGATGGGTGCGGCAACCGCCATGAACGTCGCGGGGGAATCTCTGCCCGCAAACGTGAAATGCATTATCGAGGACTGCGGTTATACGAGCGTTTGGGACGAGTTTTCTCTGCAGCTCAAGGACGTGTTCGGCCTGCCCAGCTTTCCCTTGCTCGATGTAGCAAACTTGGTGTGCAACGTGCGCGCGGGCTACGACTTTCATAAGGCGAGCAGTGTGGAGCAACTCGAACACGCGACGGTTCCCATGCTGTTTATCCACGGCGACCAGGACACCTTTGTGCCGTACAGCATGCTCGACCAAAACTACGACGCGTGCGCCAGCAAGGTCAAGCAAAAGCTCACTATCCACGGCGCCACCCATGCCAAGAGCGCGCAAGTCGACCCCGAGCTCTACTGGAACACGGTCGACGACTTCCTCGACGAGTATTTTTAGGCAAATAGTACGGTTTACTGGTCTATCTGACCCCTAGCACTTCCGAAAAGCCGCCCGTGGGCACTGTGCTCGCGGGCGGCTTTTACTAACGTTGCACTACAAAAGCGCTTGATATGTCCAATGGTTAGGTGCTACTTGACCTCGATGAGCTCGTACTTGCTCGTGCCCAGGCCGATCTTCTCGGCATGCGCGATGCACGCGCGCCAGTCGGTGTCGGGATGCGTGATGCAGAAGGGATCCTTGGCCTGCTCGCCCTCCAGATGCTCGTGATTATGCTCCATCTTGGCCGCGCTGTCGGTAAGCTCGGTGTTAGGCAGCGGCTCGGACGCCAGGACGGCGTCGGCGCAGGCCTGGTCGATGGCGACCGGGTCGAAGCTCGCGAACATGCCGATGTCGTTGACGATGGGCGTGTCATTCTCGGGATGGCAGTCGCAGTTGGGGCTGATGTCCATGGCGAGCGAGATGTGGAAGCTCGGGCGGCCGTCGACGATGGCCTTGGTGTACTCAGCGATCTTGTAGTTGAGTACGTCGGCCGCGGCATCATAGTCGGGCTTGATGCAGTCCTGGTTGCACGCCGCAATGCAGCGTCCGCAGCCCACGCAGCGATCGTGGTCGATGGCAGCCACGTGAACCGTGCGAGTGCTGCCGTTGGCAAGCTCGCGCTCACGCGTACCGTCAAACGTGATGGCGCTGTGCGCGCATATCTTCTCGCAGGCACGGCAGCCAACGCAGTTGGTGGTATCGACGCTCGGCTTGCCAGCGGCGTGCTGCTCCATCTTGCCGGCACGGCTACCGCCGCCCATACCCAGGTTCTTCATGGCACCGCCAAAGCCGGCCTGCTCATGGCCCTTAAAGTGGGTGAGGCTAATCACGATGTCGGCGTCCATGAGTGCCTGGCCGATCTTTGCCTCGCGCACGTACTCGCCGCCCTCGACCGGAACGAGCGCCTCGTCGGTGCCCTTGAGGCCGTCGGCGATGATGATCTGGCAACCCGTAGCATACGGGGTAAAGCCGTTCTGATAAGCGGTGTCAATGTGCTCGAGCGCGTTTTTGCGGCTGCCGACATAGAGCGTGTTGCAGTCGGTGAGAAAGGGTTTGCCGCCCAGCTCCTTCACGACGTCTGCAACGGCGCGGGCGTAGTTGGGGCGCAAAAAGCTCAGATTGCCCAGCTCGCCAAAGTGAATCTTGATAGCGACGAACTTGTTCTCGAAGTCGATCTGCTCAATGCCGGCGCGGCGAATGAGGCGTTTGAGTTTGTCGAGCTGGCTCTCGCGAGCATGCGTGCGCAGGTTGGTAAAGTACACCTTAGCGGGCGCTGCGGGTGCAGTTGCGGTCATAGATCTATCCCCTCGGTCTATATGGCGTTACAGACATAGAGGATGGTACCCGTTAAAGTAGGGTCGAAGTCAAGCACAGCCACTCATTGGGGACAGACTTAAATGAGTGCTTGCCGCCCGGCCGGCGAATCGGCAAAGACTGTCCCCGATGACTACTCCTGCACCTTGAGGGCTTCGGCCAGGCTGACGCGCTTGATGGAGCGCGTGTGTAGCAGCGCCACGACCAGGCAGGTCGCAAAGCCGATGCCGACGCATGCAGCCATGGACCAAGCGGGCACGTAGATCTCGATATTGCCGTTGTAGGCGAGCAGCATCGAGCGGAAAATCGCGGTCAGCGAGCCAATGATCACGGGCAGGCTCAGCACGAGTGACACCGCCACGCACAGCGTGATCGAGCGGATGTACAGATGCGAGATCTCGCTATCGCGATAGCCAAAGACTTTCATGTAGCTGATCGAACGGGCGCTGTGGTCGATCACCGCCTTGGTCAGCAGGTACATAAACAGCAGGAAGATAAACACCGCGAGCCCGACCATCATGCCGATCATTTTGCTCATCATGCCGATAAACTGGTCGCCCACGGCGCGCATGTCGTCGGGCGTGGTGTCGCCGGCAAAGTAGCGCGCGTCGAGGTCGAGCTTCTCGTTGCTCACATAGCCGTTGAAGTAGGCGGCATCGTTGTCGAACAGCTCGTTAAAGTCATCGATGCTCATATAGATATTCATGTCCGACTTTGAGCCCCAGGAGCAGCCCTTGCCCGCGTACTCAAGGGAATAATCCCGAGCCTCGTACTTGTCGCGAAGCTCGACCTTCTGGCCCTCGCTCCAGCCAAACTTGTCGAGCAGGCCGCCGCCAAAGACGACGTGTCCGTCGCCGATGTTGAGGCCCTTCCAGTAGCGCGAATCGGGCGAGATGCCGTAGACGGAAATCGTCTCCTCGCCATTACCATCGCCGCGGTCGTATTGCAGCTGGTAGACGGCATATTTCTCGGCCTGCGCGATTGCGCCCGCGCCGTTGTCGGTCGAATTGACCGGGTGGATATCGTCGTTGTCAGTGTCGATCTTAGAGGCCTTGTCGATCAGGTCGATGCCCTCGTCGCGGTTGCAGCCGAGGGCATCGGCAAGGTCATCGAGGCGCGCATAAAGCACATCTTTCTTGTCCTGGACCTTGGCGAGCGCGTCCTGCGCCGCGGCCAGGGTCTCGGCAGACGGAACGCTGGTCGCGGCATCGGCTGCCGCCTGCGCCGCATCGGCCGCGTCATCGAGCTCGTCGCTGGCATCTTGGGCGGCGGAGAGCAGCGCGCCGTCAACCGACTGCAAGCGCTCGAGTGCCGACCACTGCTCGCGCTCCTCGGCAGTGCCCTCGAGCTCCAGCGGAGCCTTGAGCGTGTACTGGTGCTCGGCGACCAGGCTTGTCTCCAGGTTGTCGGCGTAATGCGTCATCGTGGGCAGAATCGCCAGGCCAAAGAGCAGCAGCAGCGAGGCAAACGCAATGCCCACGAAGAGCGTGGCGAAGTTGCCTAGGTTGCGCAGGAAGATACGAAGGCGGAAGCGCGAGACAAAGCCCATGCGCTCCGGCAGCTGCAAGCCGCGCTTGGTGCCCGATTTGCCGCTCGCCTCGTGACGAAGGAACTGCAACGGCGTCTTGCCCATCTTGCGAAGCAGGCCCACCAGCGTGATGAGGATGAGCGCGGCAGCGGGAACCACGGCGCACTTCACAAAAATCTCCCAGCTCCAGTACACCTGGAAGGGAGGCAGGCTGTACGAACCGTAATAGAGGCCGCGCATGGGCTCGGTAAAGAACGCGACGCCGAGCGCGGTGCCCAAAAGCGCCGCGAGCACGCCCACGATGGCGGGAAGCGCCAGGTAGTGCAGCACGATCTCGCGTCGACGATAGCCGCTGGCGAGCAGCGTGCCGATGATGGCGCTCTCCTCCTCGATGGTGGCGTCGGTAAGGACCACAAAGACAAACGCCATGATCACGATGATAATGTCGAGCAGCGTCATCCACATCATGGAGTCGCCGTCTACGTCGTCGCGCGCGTAGCCAATACCCTGGTTGGAATCGGCGTCGATCAGATCGTCCACGCGCGCATCGGCATCGGTCAGCGCCTCGACCATATCCTGCTCCGCATCGATGCGATCCGCGGTGGGGAGGTCGCGATCGGTAAAGGCAAAGGAGTAGGTGTAGGCAGGTGCACCACCGGCATCCTCGAGCGCGGCAAAGCCGGCGTCGGTGACCTCGGCCACGCCGTACGTGATGGTGTTCACCGTAAAGTCCGAATTGTCGAGGAACAGCGCCTGGCTATCGGGCTGGGTCATGATGCCGCAGATGGTGTAGGTGCGGCCCTCAAGCTCGACCTTATCGCCCACGGCGAGGTCGTTGTTGGTGGCAAAAACGCGGTCGATGGCAACCTCGTCTTCTGCCTTGGGTTCCTTGCCCTCACAGTAGGACGCAATGTCCACCTTAGCGCGGTGCGCGTAGGTGCGCAGCGTGCGCTTGGTGCCATCGTCGCCGGCGGTCTTTTTGATGATGGCGTCGATGGAGAAGTTCTTGTAGAGCGTGACGCCGCCGACGTCGTCGGCTGCATCCTCGGCTGCCTTGAGCTGGTCGTCGGTAGCCTCGAAGGAGGTGGTCACGCGGCCGTCCTCAATCGTGTACGCATCGCGCATGTCGTCGATAAGGCAACCGATGGAATGCGCCGCGAGCAAAAAGCCCGAGGTGAGAGCGATGCTCCCGCACATAAGCAAAAAGATGCCCAGGTACTTGCCGATATTGCGGCGCAGCTCGCGCGGGAGTCGTTTTGCGAGAGGTGTCATGGCGCCGCCTACCAATCGAGCTCGGCGGCCGCGACGGGCGACTCGCTGAGCTCGTCCTCGACGATGCGCCCGTCGCGCAGGCGCAGCACGCGATTGGCCATGCGCGCGATGGCGGCGTTGTGGGTGACGATGATGATGGTGCAGCCGTAGGTGCGGTTGACGTCCTCCATGAGCTGCAGGATTTCCTTGGATGTCTTGTAGTCGAGCGCGCCCGTGGGCTCGTCGCACAGCAGCAGGCCCGGATTTTTGACGAGCGCACGGCCGATGGCGCAGCGCTGCTGCTGGCCGCCCGAGACCTGGCGCGGAAACTTGTTGCGGTGCTCGTAGAGGCCCAGCGAACGCAGCAGACCGTCGACGTCGAGCGGTTTTTTGGACAGGTGCGCCGTGACCTCGATGTTTTCCTTGATGGTAAGGTCGGGCACCAGGTTGTAGAACTGGAAGACAAAGCCCAGCTCGCGGCGTCGGTACTCGCCCAGATCGGCGGGCTTGAGCGCCGTGAGATCGCAGCCGTCCACCATGATGGAGCCGCCGTCGGCATCCTCCAGGCCGCCGATCAGGTTGAGAAAGGTCGACTTGCCCGAGCCCGAGGGCCCCAGCATGACGCAGATCTCGCCGCGATTGATGGACGTATCGATGCCATCGAGCACCGTCAGGCGTGCATCGCCGTCGCCGTAGTGTTTCTTAAGCCCGCTGACCTGGACGTAGGCTCGCTTTGCCGCCATCTTATCCCCCGTTGTTAGCCACCTGCTACTTTCTAGGCTAATAGTAAACCCGGGCGAACTATTTTTAAGCGACGTGCGCGGCTTTTTTCCAACCTACTCATTGGGGACAGACTTAAATGAGTGAAATCGCTCATTTAAGTCTGTCCCCAATGAGTGCCGGCAGGAAAGGAGCGTCCCCAAGTGCCGACATATTGGGACAGTCCCTGCCAGCCCTGCCGGCGAATCGGCAAAGACTGTCCCCAATGGCTAGGTGGCTAGGCGCGGGATTTGGCGTGTGCGAGAGCCAGGCCTACGGCGGCGATGGCGGCGGCAAAGAGCACCGTGACGCCCAGGTCGCAGGCGATGTCGCCCAGCACGGTAGACGTCAAATCAGAGGCAAGCGCCTTGCCGATCGCGTCGTTCACCCAAAACGTCGGCACAAAGTGCGCCACCGTCTGCACGGCCGAGCCCATCATCGAAAGCGGCATCCAGGCGCCGCCCAAAAACGTCATGAGCAAGCCAAGCAGGTTGCCCACACCGTTGAGCAGCTCTTCGCGCGCGCCCAGGCTCGAAAGGGCAAAGCCAACGGCCAGCGGCGTGCACGCCAGGGCAAACGTTGCCGCCAGCGCCAGGCACACACGGCCCACGCCGACCTCGGCGACCGCGCCGGCAAAGCCCACGACGCCCATCATGCTCGACACAAACCAGATACAGACAGTGAGCACGGCGGCGGCCGCGAACACGGCAAGCGAACGCTGGCGCTCGGAGAGCGGACCGGCCTCCATGCGGCGCACGCGCTCGGGCTCGTTCATGCCCGAGAACACCAGCCCCACCGACACGATGACCGACGAGATGATCGCATACGCGCCAAAGTTGAAGTACGACTCGAGTGTAGCGGCGGCAGTCGAGTCAACCTTGACCTGCTCGATCTGGACCTCCGCACGCTTTGCGGCAGCATGCTCGGCGGCCTTGGCGACATCGCCGTCGGAAGCAGCTGGCTCAAGTGCCGCCGCAGTACCCGCGAGCGAGACCCACCGCGAGGCCTCGGCAGACGAAAGCGCTGCCGCCATGGTGCCGGAGCCGTACGTCACATCGAGCTTGGGCAGGTCTTCCCCCGCACGCGCGGCTGCAACAAGATCGTCCTCAAACCCCTCCGGGATAAAGAACACGCAATCGGCGCTGCCCTTGGCGCTGTTACTCTTGGCGAGCGCATCCGCAAGGTCGTACATGTCGTCACCAACGCCCGTGACCAGGTCAAAGCGTGAGCCTAGGTGCTTGGTAAGCGCCCGCGAAAGGTCGCTATTGTCGCGGTCGACCACGATCACATTGGTGTCGTAGGGCTTGTACTCGGTAAGCTGCGACGAGTTCCAGCTCACCGAGGCCGCGATGAATACGCCCATGAGCGAGATGAACACCGTATAGATGAGCAGGTATAACGGGTGCGCGAGCGCCATGCGAAGCGCGGTCTTAAAGGTGCTCATAGCGGCTCCTTCCAAAGATCAGCGTAGCGGCGACGACAAACACCAGGGTCATCAGGACGAGCGCGCCGGCGCGGACGGCGAAGGGCCCCAGATCCTCAAAGAAATACAGGCGGTTGAACATGTCGCAGATGAGCTTGACGGGGTTGAGCCAGCACTCGGCCGGGCAGGCGCGGGCGACATCGTCGGCAAGCGCCATCGCCGGCTCGCCGTAGAGTCCGGCGAACAGGGCGCACGTGGTAGCGAAGCCCGTGAGGATACCGGACTTGGACGCCTTGCCGCCCTTAACGGGAAGCGTGCCCACAAAGAGCCCCAGGCCCGTGGCGGCAAGCGCGGATGCAGCACCGCCCACCAGACACAGCCCCTCGCGCCCGCCAAAGTCGACGCCAACGACTAGGCGCACGTAGCCAATCGCGACCGCCATCGAGGCAAATGAGACCAGCCACGAGCCGACAAAGATGCCGGCCAGCGACGCTGTCTTGGAAAGGCCGCCCACGCAGCGGCGCGCACCAAGGCCCGACAGATTGGGCTGCAAATCGACGACGCTCAAAGCGGCAAACTCGGCAGACATCATCGCGACCAGACCAAAGAGCGCGTAGTAGTAAATGGTCGTGCCGTCGGGCGTGGTGCGCGTCAGGCTCACGCGGCGGGTTCCGCCCTCGAGCGACAGGGCGCGCGCAACCGCCTCCGGGTCGGCGAGCGCCGCCGGGTTGTCTTGGGCAATCTGGCGCATGAGCTCGACATTTTGCGTATACGAGCTCGCCACCGTCTCCAGGATGCTGCGGTCGGTGAGCGCCGTACTGGCGCGCGAGCTATCGTAGCTCGAAAGCAACGTAAGCTTGGGCGCGCCCGCGGCATCGACCGTGTAGACGCCCGCGACTTCGCCGGCCTTGAGCGCACGGTTCGCGGCAGCCAAGTCTTCGTACTCGCTCACATCGAGCAGCTGGTCGTCGCCTGCCTTGGCAAGCGAAGCCGCCACATCCTTAAAGGTCGAGGCATCCCAGGCCTCGTCCGCCACGACGGCAACCGGCACCGGGTCGACCGTGCCGTCGGAGCTGAGGTTCGCAAACATAAACATGAACATCGTGGAAAGCGCGATAGGAAAGAGAGCGCCCCAGACCCACGTGCTCGGCCGGCGCAGCAGCGTCTTGACCGTGGTGATGATGGTGTTGAACATGGCCGCCCCCTAGTCGCGCAGCTCGCGGCCGGTGATCTCGAGGAACACGTCGTTGAGGGTCGGCGGTTCGGAATAGATGCGGCCGAGCGGCACGTCATGCGAGCGCAGCGCATCGAGAATGTCCGTCAGGTTGTGCGGGCTCGCTTCGCACGAAAACGTGAGCTGTCCCGCCGTTGCCGAAAGGTCCAGAACGTGCGGCAGGCTTGCGACGGCACCGAGCGCCGCACTCGGAACCTCGCCGACCTCGATTACAATCTTCTCACCCATCTGAATCATGCGCTTGAGCTCGTCGTTGGTGCCCTGCGCCAGCACGCGGCCGCCGTCCATGATCATGATGCGGCTGCAGATCTGCTCGACTTCCTCCATGTAATGGCTGGTATACACCACCGTGGCGCCCTCGTCGCGCAGGCGGCAGATGCCCTCCAGGATGGCGTTGCGGCTTTGCGGGTCGACCGCCACCGTGGGTTCGTCAAAAAAGATGAGCTCGGGCTTGTGCGCGATGCCGCAGGCAATGTTGAGACGACGCGCCAGGCCGCCCGAGAGCTTGCCGGGGCGGAACTTGGTAAAGTCGCCCAGGCCGACAAAGTCGATCGCCTCGTCCACCAGCGCGCGGCGGCGCTTGCGGTCGTTGACGTAGAGACTGCAGAAATAGTCGATGTTCTCGCGCACGGTGAGCTCGTCGAACACCGCCACCTGCTGCGGCACCACACCGATGCGGCGCTTGAGGTCGTAGCGGGCGGGCGTCATGCGCTCGCCGAACAGCTCGATGGTGCCTTTGTCGTAGGCGAGCAGCTGCAGGATGCAGTTGATGGACGTGGTCTTGCCCGAGCCGTTGGGGCCCAGCAGGCCAAAGATCTCGCCAGGGGCAATACTCAGGTTAAAGTGGTCGAGCGCGATAAGATCGTCGTAGCGCTTGACGAGGTTTTCGACGTGGACGATATCTGTCATGAGGCGGCCCTTCTGTTGGTCGTGGCCCGGTACGATTGCATCATCGCAGGAGCGGACGGCGCGCACCAGTGAGCTTTGTCACGAGTGCGAGGGGGCAGAGGCGAAACCCCCGCTCGCGCGAGCGATCG
The DNA here is from genome assembly GCA_905215505.1 of uncultured bacterium. Lineage (GTDB taxonomy): Bacteria > Actinomycetota > Coriobacteriia > Coriobacteriales > Coriobacteriaceae > Collinsella. The sequence goes on along the minus strand of CAJMPU010000030.1, from coordinate 2,478 downwards.
ACGCCGCTTTGCCGCGCGGGAGGAATGTCACAGTTGCGCAGGCGGTCCCTCCACCACGCGCGGCTTCGCGTACAATACCCGTATGAACAGGCTTTTCGACAAATCGATCGTGCTGGCGTGCTGTATCGCAGCCGCTCTGGGCCTTGCTGTGGATGCTCGCCTGGTCGCGGCGTTTTGCCTTGGCGTTATCGCCACCTCACTGGCCGAGCTCGCGCAGGGAGAGCGCGCCAGCGAGGCCGCGAGTTACGCTTACATCATCGCGGCTGTCTTCGTGCCGCCGTTTGTGCCGTTTGCGCCCCTCGCCCTCTATGACATCGCGCGGCGCGTGCGCCGTGAACGCGTTTGGGTCGCGTTGGGCATTGGCGTCGCCTTTGTCTTTGCGCTCGTCGCGGACCTTCGTGGCGGCGCGCTCACCACCCGAACGCTGTTGCTAACCGCCATCCTTTCGATCGCTGCCACGTTGCTGTCGCTGCGCACCGCGCAGCTGGAGCGCGAACAGAAACGCATGCGTCGCACCCGCGACAAGCTGCAAGAACGCGCCCTGGCACTCGAGGCACGCAACCGCGACCTCGCCGACCGCCAGGACTACGAAATCGAGCTCGCGACGCTCGCCGAACGCGCCCGTATCGCGCGCGAGATCCACGATAACGTCGGGCATCAGCTCACGCGCGCCTCGCTGCAGGCCGAAGCCCTGCGCGTGGTCCACGCCGACGAGCCCGGCGTCGCCGTCGATTTCGCCGACGTCAAACGCACGGTTGACGAGGCGCTCCAGCTCGTACGCGCCAGCGTCCATGCGCTCAACGACAACGCCGTCGACCTTTCCGTGCAGCTCGAACGCATTGTCGAAGGCGCACGCTCGGATGGCGGCCCGCAGATTGAGCTTGAAGTTTTGGCCGAGCATGCGCCCGCAAATGTCGCCAACTGCTTTGCGGCGGTCCTGCGCGAGGCGCTATCCAACACCATGCGCCACGCTTGCGCCCAGACCGTCACTGTACGATGCATGGAACATCCGTCGTTTTACCAGCTCATCGTTACCGACGACGGCGTGGGCGGGACCCAGACGGGCGGTCGCGGCGTCGCCGAGGGCATGGGGCTCGGCTCCATGCGCGAGCGCGTCGAGGCGCTTGGCGGCACCTTCACCGCCGGCCCGCGCGCCGGCGTCGGCGGCTGGCGCGTGTTTGCCACCGTTCCCAAACAGCAAGGAGATGAGGGCCGATGAGGCTCATTGTTGTCGACGACGACCGTTTGGTGGTCGATTCGCTCAAGATTATCCTGGGCGCCCAGACGCAGATCGAGGTAGTGGGCACCGGCGCCAACGGCGACGACGCGGTCGCGCTCTACGCCGAGCACTCGCCCGACATCGCGCTGCTCGACATCCAGATGCCGGGACGCGATGGCCTTTCGGCCGCGCGCGAGATCCTTGAGCGCGACCCTGCGGCGCGCGTGGTATTTCTGACGACGTTCTCGGATGACGAGTACATTGTGTCGGCGCTCAAGCTGGGCGCCCGCGGCTACCTGATTAAAACCGATGTCGCCGTCATCCCGCCAGCGTTGGCGCAGGTCATGGACGGTAAACGCGTGCTCGAGGGCAAGGCGATCGAGGACATCGATTTTGATGGGGCGGACGACGAGGCCGGCGCGACCCGCCGGCCCGCGGCCTTTGCCGGCCTGACCGACCGCGAGTTCGAAGTCGCCGAGCTCATCGCCCGCGGCCTCGACAACAAGGAGATCGCTGCCACCGCCTATATGGGCGAAGGCACCGTGCGCAACCACATCAGCTCGATCCTAGCCAAAATGGGCCTGCGCAACCGCACGCAGATCGCCATCGCCTACCTGCGAGGGTAGTTGCCCGAGGATCAACCGCTCCGGCATAGCAAAATGGCTGCCACCGATTTAATGCCATTTCAAAACTATGCCGGTTTCCGGGGCTGAGTCACGAGTCCCCAACCATGCCGATATTCGTGAAAATAAAACCGCAGGTAGACGAGCCGTCATTTTGCAGAAAACGCGGGTATGGATGGGAGTCCTGAGTTTAGCCCCGAAAACGGCATGGTTCTGTTTGAACGGTCCTGCACGAACGCACCCACCAGCCGCGTGGGGCCAAAAATGATCCGTTTTCCTCCGTCCCCGGGGGATCATTTGGCGGCGCCAACCACGAAATCGGCCCATCTACTACGTTTGACTCGATACCCCCAACCATACCCCCGTTTTCCAGAAAATCGCAGGCGTTCTACCTGCGGTTTTGTTTTCGCGTTTTTTGGCATGGTTGGGGGTAAGGGGATAAACGTAGTAGATGGGCCGATTTCGTGGCGGCCCTTCCTCCCCTGCGCACAAAAGTGCCGCCACGGAGAAGGGAGACGTCTCCGTGGCGGCCCTTCCTCCCCTGCGCACAAAAGTGCCGCCACGGAGAAGGGAGACGTCTCCGTGGCGGCCCTTCCTCCCCTGCGCACAAAAGTGCCGCCACGGAGAAGGGAGACG
>CAJMPU010000029.1 GCA_905215505.1 uncultured bacterium | reverse complement strand
CGATCAGGATGGAGTCGACCTCGTCGACGATGGCGTAATGGTGGCCGCGCTGCACGCGCTGCTCGGGGCGAGTGACCATGTTGTCGCGCAGGTAATCGAAACCGAACTCGGAGTTGGTGCCGTAGGTGACGTCTGCCTGGTAGGCCGGACGCTTGAGCTCGAGCGGCATGTTGTTCTGGAGCAGACCGACGGTCATTCCCAGGTACTTGTAGATGCGGCCCATCCACTCGGAGTCGCGCTTGGCCAGGTAATCGTTGACGGTAACGACGTGTACACCCTTGCCGGCAATAGCGTTGAGGTAGCCGGCCAGCGTGGAGACCAGGGTCTTGCCTTCGCCGGTCTTCATCTCGGCGATATGCCCCTCGTGCAGTGCCATGGCGCCAATGAGCTGCACGTCAAAGTGACGCATGCCCGTGATGCGCTTGGAAGCCTCACGCACGGTGGCAAAAGCCTCGGGGAGCATGTCGTCGAGCGACTCGCCGTTGGCGTAACGCTCACGGAACTTATCGGTCTGGGCGCGGAGCTCTTCCTCGGTCATCTTCTCAAACTGGGGCTCAAGACCGTTGATCTGATCGACGATCTTGTAGTAGCGCTTAAGGTCCTTATCGGATCCAAAGGACAGCAGCTTTGACATGAATCCCATGTGGTTTTCCTTTTTGGCCATCGCCCACGCCATGCAGCCTCGGGCGAGTTAAACACAGATAAATGTACTTTAGCCAAACAGGACGCGGCCTATACGGTCGACCTCGACCGCCACGTAATAACTACGACCCGACCGACCTGCCAAAAAGGGACTGGTTTATTTTGGCAGGTTTTATCTGGGAAAACGCCGTCACTCTGCCATTTGGTGCAAACCAACCTGTCCCCTTCGCACCAATCTGGTGCAATGGGGACGAGCTAGCTTGCACCAATAAAAAGAAAAGGGCCGCGCACCCGAACGGATGCACGGCCCTTATGCCATGAATGCGAGCGATTCCGCGGCGAGCTATTTACTCAGCAGCCTCGGTGGTCTCGGCCTCGGCAGCGGCCTCCTCGACGGGAGCCTCTGCGGGAGCCTCGGCGGCCTGCTTGGCAGCCTCCTCGGCAAACTTAGCGGCACGCTTAGCCTTCTCGGCAGCCTTAGCCTCAGCGGCGGCCTTGCGAGCAGCCTCGGCCTCAGCAGCCTTGGCGGCCTTGGCAGCCTTGGCCTCCTCAGCCTTCTTGAGCTGGGCGGCAGCGGCGCCACCGAACTTGTCGGCGAAGCGCTGGACGCGTCCACCGGTGTCGACGAACTTCTGCTGGCCGGTGTAGAACGGGTGGCACTCGTTGCAAAGCTCGACCTTCATCTCGGACACGGTAGCGTGCGTCTTGAAGGTGTTGCCGCAGGAGCACGTCACCGTGCACTCGACATACTGGGGATGGATACCCTGCTTCATGGTAGGACTCCTTATTGGTCAGGCGCTGGTTACCGATCAGCGCATAAGGCGTCTTGGTTTCCGACCAAGACAACAAACTTGGCTATGGTACCACGGCGCCGCGCGTCCCACAAAAGGTTCACGGTCTTTTCGGAACGACACGAATCTGACCCATCGAAACACATCTCCACCGTTCCTTCAACTGGGAAAATGCCGTCCCCGGGGCCTGAGAAGGGCCCCGGGGACGTTCGACTGACTGCGGGAACGGCCTTTCCGCTCAATGTGTTCGGCTGAGATCGGAAATCAACCAAACTGAACTAGGTTCAGTTGACATGGTTAAAAACGAGGGGCGACGCTTTTGCGTCACCCCTCGTCCCGGCCGGTTGCTTTAGTTGTACACACGGTAGTTACACTTGAACTGGGTTATGTGTCCATAGTTGGAGCGGTACCAACCCGACGTATAGCTGATTGCCTCTGCGCCTAGATAGTCGTAGCCCTTGTTGTAGCGAAGCTGACGGTAGGTCGTGTCGTACTCTGCTACGTAAAACGTGTCTCCAGAGAAGGCTTTGTACCGGTCTTTAACCGTCGAAGCCATGTACGCGGGTTCGACATCGCCTTTCTCTCCGTTGAGCGCATAGACGGGTGCCGCGATTCCGCATAAAGCCGTTGCCACGAGGATGGCGTAGACAGCCATGCGCGACGCATTGGACTTCAGCTGTTCAAATAGTTTCATGTCATTCGCCTCCCTCGTATGTATCGAGGTATTCCTGCTTGAGCGTCTGCGAGGACGACTCGATCTTTTCCACGAGCGTGCCGGCCTCGATGAAGTAGAACGAGTCGGTGAGGTCTGCCAGGTCGTCGAGCAGATGGCTTGAAATGAGCACGCTTCGTCCCCGCGCCACCTCGCTGCGCATCGCGTCGCAGGAGGTTTTCCGCTTTCCCGGATCGAGGCCGTTCAGCGGTTCATCGAGGATGAGGTACGGGCAATCGGTCGATATCGCCATGGCAAGCTTTACCTGCTGCTTCATTCCTGTCGAGAGTTTACGGGTCGGCTTGTCGAGATATGGGGAGATTCCGAGGGAGTCGCAGAGCGAGTCGATGTCGGTGGCCGATTTCCACGCCTCCCTAACGAAAGCAAGGTGCTCGAGGGCTGATAGCGTGGGGTAGAGATCCGTGCCGCCTGAAGAGCTCAGGTAGACGAGTTCTGCAAATTCGGCTGATTGACGTTGGCTGATTCCGTCTGCCACCAGGCTTCCCGAGTGGATACGGGTGGGAAATTGGCCCGACAGCGCTTCAAGAAAGGTGGTTTTCCCCGAGCCGTTGGGAGCAATGAGGCCCGCCGCCGTTCCCGGGCTCAGGAAAAGCGATCCGATTGAAAGTATCGTCGTGCTTCCGTATCCCACGCTCGCGTCCAGAAGCTCGAGCCCATGGCGCTTTTTCGCGGGTCCAGGCTGTTTGGGCGAACGTGTCGCAACGGCGCCGACCGCAAAAAAGACCGCGACGTATGCCAGGGCCACGGCAAGCATCGATGCGCTGCCTGAACCGGAGCCAATGAATTCTGTTGGGAAGCATCCTACGTAACCCGTTGCCTCGATAGGCGAGAATACGGCCAGCGGCAGGAGATTGAGCGCGGCGTTATGCTCCAGTGCCGAATCGGACAGTAACGGGAATACCGGGGCCGCGACAAGCAGCGCGGAGGTAAGGGGGCCCGCGAGGACGCGCCTCGTTGCGGTCGATAGGACGGCGGAGCAAACGGATATTAAGGTTCCGCCCGCAAGAAGCGCGATAAGCAGGGCTGTGAAGACGTTTCCCGCGGTCGTGGTGGTAAGCGCGCCGTCATGGAAGAAGGCGATCGGGTACCCAATTTGCCCGAAGCCGTTTAGGGCCAAGGCGTAAATGCCCCCGGGCGCGAGGCCGGCGAGGAGCATCGCGGTCCCCGCGGCGATTATCGAAAACACGATCTGGATAAGGCGCCGGAATTTGGGCACGGGCGCCTTCGCCGCCAGGGTCGCAGGCCTTGTGGCGCCGAGCACGAGTATCGACGAGAGAAGGAAGGGGATGAAGGGAAGGAAAGACGGCGCCGTGGCAATGGCGTAAGGCAGGAAGGAAAGGAATGGCAGGTCGTTTGCGGAGGCCGGGATATCCGTGATGCCGGAACTGCTCAGAGCACGGCAATATGCGAGCTCCGCGTCATTGGTCTCTCGGTCTCCCACGATGGACCCGGATTGGAAGCCTTCGCCCATGAGCGCGTAGTAGCTCTCGGCAGAATCGAGAAAGGCGGCGTCGGTTTGAGCGGCAAGGGCGGCGTTCGCGTATCTTGAAAGCTCCGCGTCATTTTGCTGCTCTGGAGATAGGTCTGTGCCGCTGGCCCGGGGCGCGCGCGTATTGAATGCGTCGACAAAGCTCTGCATGCCCTGTTTCATAAAGAAGGGTCCGTAAATGGGTGAATTGAACGCAATGGGGATGGAGAAGGCCGCGGCAAGAACGAGCGTAGAGATCCATACGGCCCTGTCTCTTAGGATTAGTTTGAGAAGAAGTCGACAGTACATTTAGAAGCACCTACGTTCCTCAAAGAATTGTTAGATTAATAATGACAGACCGAATGAAGATGCGTGCGACGGGGGCGAGGCGAATGGCTGAGCGGTATCGATACGCTGGTTCAACGGTATTATATTGACCACATAGATTTTTAACTTGCATTTCTACCCGCCCTTTTCGTAGAGTCGCCGATACGTGCTTAGCGCACCCTCGGCGCGTCCGGCAGGCTTTGCGAAATGGGATCCAGGAGACTTCGGCGCAGCATCATCTTGCGGAATGCTTCTAATGAGCCTCCCATCCTTCAAAAACAGAATCTCATCGCACAGCCTATCGACCGAATCCAAGATGTGGGATGACATGATGATGCACGTACCAGAATCGGCCAGCTTCCTGAGAATCTCGGAATGCAAGTCCACCCTGCTGGGGTCGAGCGCGTTCATGGGCTCATCTAATAGAAGGTACCGCGCGCCCGTCGCATACGCAATCGCCAGGGTAAGCTGCTGCTTCATGCCCTGGCTCAGAGTGCGGATCCTCATCTTCGCGAACTCGCCTATCTGCGTTTGTTCCACTATCTCTTCGATATCGCGAGCATGCGGCCACATATCGCAAACCATCTTGAGGTGATCTTCCGCACGCAATCCGGGATACAGCAGCGTCCCCTCACCAGGTGCATAGAAGATCATAGAACGGACCTCTCTCGCACCCGTACCCTGCACCTCATCCAGAACGATGCTCCCGTCCACGCGAGGACCCGGCAAACCTGCCATCGCACGCAGCAACGTCGTCTTTCCATGCCCGTTCGGAGCGACGAGACCGTAGACCGTACCCGGGGCAAACTCAGCGTTCACCGAATCTACGAGCACCTTCTTTCCATAAGAGATCGTCAGCGTTTGAAGGTCAATCATCGAGATCATCCCCTTTCGATCTTTGGAACACTCAGGCGCACCATCAACGGAGATACGGCGCCCAAGACCACCAGCAGAGCGCCCGATGCGCCGACGACCTCTCCAAAAGGCATCGCGTTCGTCCCTCGCCCAAGGAACCCAATCGTCCCCACCTGGGAAGCGGGATCAAACGAGGCGAATGGAGCCAGCAGCGCGACGCCCATGCCCACGCTTTCAACATGAGCGCTCAACGAACCCAACACCAAGAGAACCGCGCAAACCATTCCGGTGACAACGGGGTTGCGGCTAATCGCTGCTGTCAACGCAGCGACGACGGAAATCACGCCGTATGCCATGACCAGCAACGGAATACTGCACAACACCGCCTCCCCCACCATGGACGTTGTCGAAGCTCCCGCCCGAATGAGAGCGACGGGATACTCCGATCCACCCGCACCGTTCTTAATCACGGACACAACGACAGCGGGAACCATCGACACCAAAAGCAGCACCAAGCCAAGCAGGAGAGCCAGCGCAACAGCCGTCAGAAAACGCACATGCGCTGTTGCGGGGATCTGGAGAACCAGAAGGGAACGACACTGCAGGTGGGTGCACGCGAGCGATGTGACAACCACGGGCAACAGCAAAAATAAGGAGGGAAGCGCTGCCTGGAGATACGATAGGAGGATTAATGGGGGCATCTTCGTACTTAACTCGTAAACCTTGGGGTCCGGCAAGCTCGCGATCGACTCAAGCAGAAGGGCGCGCGCCTCCGCACGAGAAGGAGTCTCCGGCTCGATTCCGATCGATTGCAGGAGAGTCGCATCTGCCGCGCCCAGCTCACCTCGAGCGCGCTCGTACGTCGCAAGGCTTCGAAACCCCTCCGCAGGCATAGGCGCGTACACGAAACCCGAAAGAGCATCCCGCATGTCTTCCAGGGCCGCTTTGCCCTCGACGTCCATATTCGCAGCGTTCTGCTCTAGATACCGATCTATTGAACGGAGCTCCCCATCCCTATACCGAACAGCGGAAACGTTATCGGCGTCAGGAAACATCTCGACCAGAGCCGGGGCCAGCATCGTCGCCGACATTGCAATCGCGCATACGGCGAGGGTAGGAGAACGCAGGAGCAGTTTCCCCATCGTTCTTACGTATGCAACGGCGGAGGCACAAGCGCTCGAACGAGTTGCCGTTCTCGATGCAGCGAAGGAACCTCTCTCAAGACAAATCGGGGATATCGGGCGCGCGCAGCCGCTCTTTCCAGCAACGCAAAGCAGGCTAATTGCCAGCACCTCGATCCCGATTGCGCATACGAGGGCAATCGCGCCACGCTCGAAGCAAAGTCCAGGCAGATTCACTATCTGCGTTGTCGGGTACGGGCTATAGGCGCCGACGGTCAACTCAGTGTTCGCATACGTAAGGGGATTCAACAGGGCGAACTCACGCAAAGCGATGGATCTTCCGTAATACCCGGGAACCATCGTCACCCCCATCAGGGCACATACGAACACGATTCCAAGCGTAGGGTTATTGGCAATCTTCACGGCAAGGTGAACGACAAGCGAGATGAACGCTGCCACCAAGAATTGCAAGATGGCCGTCTGCGCGAACACCAGCCAAGCCGGTTTGATAACCGGAGTCGCATATTGAATGTAGCCTATCGGATAGAACGGCGAGCCCGGGCCATTCTTCACAAGCGCGGCGATTATCCCTGGAAGATTGATGGCGAGGACGGCAAGCATTGCAAAAACACTCGCCCATACGCTCGATGCAACAAGTCTACCCAGCTCGCCCATCGGTGCCTGGATGATGAGCTTTTCACGTTTGTTAAGACGTGCGGCAAGGAACGAGACGGCAACGGCCGTTGCGACCCATAGCAAGTACTCCTTCGATCCGTCATAATAGGTGTACTCTCCATCCGATATCTGCAGAAACGGAAGTAGGGGAGAGAGCGGTGCCAAGATAAGACGTCCCGCGGCAAGAGGGTACAGAAGCGCGGGCATGCTTGATGAAGAGGTATAGACACCGTCCTCCCCCGCATTCACAAGCGCATCCGCATAGGATGCTGACAATTCCTGCTCAACACGGGTTATTCCCGACTCGAGGTATTCGACCCGTCCGTCGATGCCAGCCGCGCTCCTGAAGACGGGCAGAGCACAAAGAACCATCAACGCAACAACGACAACACAGAGCGACCTGGAGGAGAGAAGCGACCTAAAGATCGCCTTCGAGATTTTGAGCATATTCATCGCCAACCTTAACCTCATCCAGTCGGAACAGAGGGGCCGAACAAAATGCTCGGCCCTTATTACTTGCCGGCAAAGTCAATTTAACATAAACTGTTAAAAAGTAACCTGAGTTTTTTAAATTCTTCGGAGGTTATTATGAGTTCCGACAATCGCACTCCCCGGCTTCATTCCTTCCGCATCGCATGTGCGATAGCCTCTGCGACCCTTTGCGCCACCGCCATCGCACAAGTGGCGTTCTCCTTAAAGCCAGCAATCGAAGTGCTCGACAACCCTGTAATTGCAGACTCCCCCGCGTATCCAGCCCTTGCGATCTCGACATTGGTCCCTGCCGTCATCGGTATCGCTACGACCATCCTCAGCGCCGTTCTCGTGTGGACGATCAAGAGCGGAGACCCCTTCAAGAAAGGGTCTGCGACATGCTTGAAGGTGCTCGGCATTCTCTTCGTTGTTCAAGCTGCCACCAGCCTCTACGCCGGCTCACTCAAAACCTCCGTTTCGATGTTTGGCGGCGAGGGGGCCGTCGGCGCCCAAGAGATCGCTTCATCATTCGATTGGACCTCTCTGGTTCTCGGCATCGTCCTGTTCATGCTTTCCCAGCTCTTCTTGTACGCCCGAGAGCTGTACCTCGACTCCGACGAGATTGCGTAAGGAAACGCCATGCCCGTAATTGTTCGCCTCGACAAGATCATGGCCGAGCGAAAGATTTCCTCGAACGAACTTGCCGAAAGGATTGGAACCACGCCCGTGAACCTGTCCCGTATTAAAAAAGGGCATATTCGCGGCATTCGCTTCAACACACTCGAGCAGCTATGCCTCGCCCTTCGTTGCCAACCCGGAGACCTTCTCGAAGTCATGAGCGAAGAGGATGCCCGAAAGGAGTTCGGACTCGATTGGTCCGCCGAGGATTAGAGGGCGGTCGTACTCGCCCTGCACACGGGGATGCGAATCGGCGAGGTCTGCGGCCTTCGGTGGTGCGATGTGGATTTCGAGACGGGCCTGATCTCGATCAGACACTCGGTGGCGTACGCGAAGGGAATGGGTTCGTTCATCAAGGACACCAAGACCCATGACGCCAGGGGTATCCCCATCGACCCGGTCGGCCTACTCCCCTTCCTGAAGGAGACCCACGAGATCGACTGCGGAAAGCTGCGCTTGCGCGGCCTTACCGGGGCGGTCGAGATCGGGGACTGCTACATCCTGTCGGAGCCGGGCGCGACCTTCGCGACGACAAGCTATATCCGCAGGGCGTTCAAGACGTTCTCGGAGACCAACGGCCTCATGGGCACCAACGACGAGCTGATCACGTTCCACGGCCTTCGCCACACGTTCGCAACGCAGTGGATCCGCCAAGGCGGCGATATCAAGGCGCTCCAATCGATCCTCGGCCACAAGGACGCCATGGCGACGCTCAACGTCTACGCCGACATCGAGCCCATCTCCAAAATCCATAACATGCTGCGCGCCACGTCGTGCCTTTGGCGCGGGCACCTCGGGCCGAGGGTCGATCCGGGTCCCATGTTCCAACAGAGGATCCAGGAGTCCATCGAGACGCTCCAGGCGTTCGGCTACGGCATCACCGAGCCGGACGACCGAAATATCGCCATACGCGACGTGAAGACGAACAGTTGGCTCTAGCTCACCGAGTACGCGGCAGTGCTGGGCCCATCCCAACTGAGGTCACGGTGGTCCGATAGGGGCGCCGCCCGCGGCATGCGCCGCGGAGCGGTACCCCCTACCGAAGGGCGGGGATGCCCTCCGCTTCCAGTTCGGAATCAGCCGTCGGAGGCGTTCGGCTGACTGCGGGAACGGCCTGTCCGCTCAATGTGTTCGGCTGAGATCGGAAATCAACCCAACACGAGCCGGACACGCGCCAGACGGCTCTTCCCCGTACGGCCTTCCCCCTTACGCTCATGTTGCAGGCATGTAACGCCGCAGCGAGCGCGCCTTTTTTGCGCCAGACAGGTACAATGATGAACACTGTACCGTAGCGGAGCGCCCCCGCGCGCCGCAACCACGCGAAAGGGTTTCCCATGGCCGAGATCTCGTCCTCCCGCATCGTCATCACCGTCCTTGGCAAGAACCGCCCCGGCATCGTCGCCGGCGTCACCCGTGTTCTGGGCGAGGCCAACGTCGACATCCGCGACATTACGCAGTCCATTATCGAGGACATCTTCACCATGACCATGCTGGCCGACACCGCCGAGTCCAAGCTCGACTTCGCCGAGCTGCAGAAGGCGCTGGCCGAGGCCGGCGAGCTTTCGGGCGTCAACGTGTCCATCCAGCGCGAGGACGTCTTTAACTTTATGTACCGCCTGTAGCGAACAAGCCGCTCGGGGCAGCTTGACGTCATATCGTCCAAGCGCGCGGCCCCAAAGCGGACCGGAGAGGAGCGCGCATGGCCTACGACGCCAAGAAAATCTACTACCGCTTCGACGATCACCTGAGCCGCCTGGTTCTGGATTACGAGGCGAGCCGTCAGATTTCGCCTGAAAGCGAAAACCTCTACCACGGCCTGCCGACCGCCCCGTACGACGAGGGCTTGTTCGTAGAGCACAACGTCAAGCGCGGCCTGCGCAATGCCGATGGCTCGGGCGTGGTCGCGGGCCTTACCCGCATCTCGGATGTGCATGGCTACAACAAGGTCGACGGAAAGGTCGTGCCCGATCAGGGCAAACTCACGCTTCGTGGCTACAGCATCGAGGACCTGGTCAACAACGCCCAGGCCGAGGATCGCTATGGCTACGAAGAGGTCGCCTACCTGCTCATCACGGGCTCGCTGCCCACCAAAGAGGAGCTCGACGGTTTTTGCGGACGTCTGGGCGCTTTTAGGCACCTGAGCGACGAGTACGTCAAAGAGTTCCCCATGACCACGGTGTCGTCGAGCATCATGAATGTGCTTCAGCGCGCCGTACTGCTGCTCTACGCCTTCGACGCCGAGCCCGACGCCATTACACCCGAGCACGAAATCGACGTGGCCATCTCCATGCTCGCCCGTCTCCCCCGCATCGCCGCCTTCGCGCATATGGCCTCGGTCGCCAAGCGCCGCGGCTCCGAGGTTCATGTACCGCACCCCACACCCGGCCTCTCCACCGCCGAGACCATCCTGCAGGTGTTGCGCGGCGGCATGGAATTCACCCGCGACGAAGCCATGCTGCTCGACGTGATGCTCATGCTGCATGCCGAACACGGCGGCGGCAACAACTCCACGTTTGCCTGCCGCGTGCTGTCCTCCTCGGCCACCGACCCGTATTCCGCCTATGCCGCGGCCATCGGCTCGCTCAAGGGTCCGCGCCACGGCGGCGCCAACGCCAAGGTCGTGTCCATGCACGAGGACATCCGTGCGCACGTCTCCAATTGGGAGAACGAGGACGAGGTCGCAGCCTACCTGGGCAAGATCCTCGACAAGCAGGCCTTCGACGGCACGGGTCTCATCTACGGTATGGGCCACGCCGTCTACACGCTGAGCGACCCGCGTGCCGAGGTGTGCCGCCGTTACGCACGCACGCTTGCCGCCAAGAAGGACCTGGGCGATGAGTTCGCGCTCATCGAGCGCATCGAGCGCCTGGCACCGCAGGTGATGCGCGAGCACGGCATGACCAAGCCCATCTGCGCCAACATCGACCTGTACACGGGCTTTATCTACAAGATGCTCGGCGTGCCCGAGACGCTCTTTACACCGCTGTTCGCCGTCGCCCGCATGGCCGGTTGGTCGGCGCACCGCATGGAAGAGCTCTTCTGCGCGCACCGCATCATCCGTCCCGCGTATCGCCCGGTTATCGAGCCGCTGGAGTACAAGCCGCTCGCCGACCGCTAGGACGCGGACCGTTATAGAACCCGAGCGTGGCCAGGGCATCACCGCCCTCGGCCACGCTTTTTATGCCAGTAGAAAGGGCTGCATCGAATGATTGTGTTTTCCGATATGGATGGAACGCTGCTGACGAGCGATAAGCAGATGAGCGACGCCACCTGGACGATGCTCGACGAGCTTGCGCGCCGCGGTGTTGAGTTTGTGCCCTGCACGGGGCGCCCGCTGTCGGGCATCTTTGAGCCCATCCTCGCCCACCCCGCCGTACACTACGCGGTCTGCGCCAACGGTGCCAGCGTCTGGCAGCTCGACGACGGTACGCCCACCGATGCCTCACGTGCTACGCGCATTTTGAGCCGACCGCTCGACCGCGCCATCGCCCACCGCGTCCATAGCATTGCCGCCGGCCACGATGTGACCTTCGATATCTTCGCGGACGGGCAGTGCTTCCTCCCCCGCTCGCTCTACGAGCGCCTGGACGAATTCTGCGGCGGCGACCCCCACATCGCAGCTTCGCTCAAGCGCACGCGAACGCCGATCGACATGGATATCGACAGCAAGATCGACGGAGTCGAGACACTCGAACGCATCGCCATGTACTGGCACGACCCAGCCGATCGCGACGCCATCGCGGCAGCGCTCGACACGCTCGAAGGCATCGAGGTCACGCGTTCGTACGCCATGAATATCGAGGTCATGGGCGAGGGAGCCACCAAGGGAACGGCCCTCACGTGGCTATGTGAGCACCTGGGCGAGCGTCTCGCCGACGCCTGGTCGTTCGGCGACAACATCAACGACATCCCCATGCTGCAGGCAGCGGGCCACGGCATGGCCATGATCAACGCCGAGCCCGAGGACCGCGAGGCCGCCGACGCCATCACCGAATACGACAACGACCACGACGGCGTCGCCCGCACCATCATGGCCGCCCTCGCCTAGCAGCAGCAACCCGGCAGAAAAGGAACGTCCCCATCTGCCGGATTAAGCGAGACTCTCCAGCACGCGACGGAGCTCCTGCTGAACGGCGTGGTCGCGGTTACGACCCACCACGCAATCGGCCACCGCCTTGAGCGCGGGGCGCGCGTTTTCCATCGCGCAACCCGTGCCGACAAAGCGAATGATCTCGTAGTCGTTCATAGAGTCGCCAAACGCCATAACCTCATCGCGCCCAATGCCGTAATGCTCCGCGAGCTGTGCGATGCCCGAAGCCTTCGACACACCGGGCTGCATGGCATCGATCCACGCGTTGCCTGAAGGCGCAAAGGTAAAGAGCTGACCGAGTTCGCGCTGTAGCACGTACGCACTGTCCATAACGGCACCGTCGTCGCAAAAGATACTCGCTTTGATGATATTTACGCTGGGATCGGGCAGCTCCCAAATGCGCTCGGCATTGGGGAGGTCCTTATCGACCTCGCGCACGAACTTGCACTCGTCATCGAGCAAAAAGGACTTGGTTCGGTCAAAGAGTGCAAGATGCAGATTGGGAAACGTCGCGACGGCCTGGGCGAGCTTTCGAATCGCCAGGTGCGAATACACCTCGCGGTCTACCAATTTGCCGTCGGCGTAGACCTGGGCACCGTTAGCTGCGACAAAGTCCATCTTGTCGCGAACGGGCGCAAAGAACTCGCACAGGCGATCGTAGCGGCGGCCTGACGATGCAGCAAAATGTACACCATGCTCGCGTAGCGCCAGGATCAATTCGTAGGTCTCAGGCGGCACCTGGCCATTTTCGTCAAGCAGTGTGCCGTCCATATCGGATGCAATCAGTTTAAACATAGAAAAGCTCCCTTCGGGCTTGATGGAATCGGACGTGTATCCGATTCCAACGTACCCAAAGGGAGCCCAAATAAGACCCCGCAGTCATAAACGTTACAAGGACCTAGCAAATAGCTCACGCGCGCCAGAGGTCCCACGGTCGTGGCGTCAGGCGACACGCCAAAGAGTGTCCCCGACGGCCAGTCGTTTAAGAACGTCCCCAATGACTAGTCGGCGTAGGTGAAGGTAGTGACGTCGAACATGCCCTCGGGGCGAATGCGGAGCGTCGGGATCACCGGCAGGGGCAGGAAGATGATGCCCATAATGGGGTCGAGTGGCGGCTCAATACCCATCGCGCGCGCCTTGACCATAAAGTCGTCGTGTTGCGCGGCGACATCCTCGGCCGTGCCCTCGCTCATCAGGCCACCGAGCGCCAGCGGAATGCGCGCTACGACCTCACCATCGCGTACCAGCACGTGACCGCCCTGGCCAACAGCCTCGACGGCAGCCATCATATCGGCTGCGTTGTCGCCCACCACGCACACGTTGTGCGAGTCGTGACCGATCGTGGAGGCGATGGCACCACCGGTGATGGTGAAACCGCGCACCCAGCCGCGACCGATGTGCTTGCCAACAAGACCCAGGCCCGCAGGACCATCACCGTCGGCACCCTCTGCCTGCAGCGATACGCCGCGGCCGTGACGCTCGATCAGCATAATGCGGCGCAGGCCCTCGGCATTCTCGGGACGAGCCATGCCCGTGATGGCCTTGCCCGGCACCACGTCAATCACGGCCTCGCCCGGCTTAAAGGCATAGTCGAATACGTCGAGCGAAAGCTTCGGCAGCTTAACGGAAGCACGCAGCTCATCGGCAAGGGCCGCAACCTCGGCCATCTCGGGCGCAACCTCGCCCACAAAAGTGCCGTCCTGTGCCACGAGCGCGCCGGCGGCATACACGCAATGCGGAGCTGTAGCAAACGTCAGGTCGTTGAGTACCAGCAGGTCGGCACGCTTGCCCGGGGCGATGGCGCCACGCAGCTCGTGCGGGTCGCGGCAACCGTGGTCCAGGCCAAACGCTTCGGCCGTGGACAGGGACGCCATAGAGATGGCGACCACGGGGTCAATACCGGCCTCAATCGCCACGCGGCAGGCATTGTCGATCATGCCGGTCGCAAGCGCATCGGAAGGGGCGCGGTCGTCAGTCGCAAAGCAACAGCGGCGGGCGCGCGCGGGATTCTCCAGCAGCATCGGCGACAGGTTGGCCAGGTCATGGCTGCACGTACCCTCGCGCAGCATCACGTACATGCCACGAGACAGCTTGTCGAGCGCCTCCTCGGGAATCGTCGACTCGTGGTCGGCGATAATACCCGCCGCGGCATAGGCGTTGAGATCCTTGCCGGCAACGAGCGGAGCATGGCCATCGACCTGCTTTGACGGCGTCTGGTTGGCAGCATCGATGCGAGCGCAGGTCTCGGGATCGGCCATAAAGACGCCCGGCAGGTTCATCATCTCGCCCAGACCAAAGACATCGCCCGGATGCTCGCCAAAAAACGCCTGCATATCGGCGGCGGTGATGACGGCACCGGCCTGCTCATCGGGCAGTGCGGGCACGCACGAGGGCATCATGTACTTGATGGAAATGGGCGCGCGACGACCGTCCTCGATCATAAAGCGTAGGCCGTCGAGGCCCGCCACGTTGGCAATCTCGTGGCTGTCGGCAATGGCGGTGGTGGTACCGCGCGTCGCCGCCATGCGCGCATACTCGGCGGGGCGGATGTTCGAGGACTCAATGTGCAGATGTCCGTCGATAAAACCGGGGGCGAGATAGCGACCCTGGCAGTCGATAACCTCGGCAGCCTCATAGGTACCGGCGGCATCGTCGCGACCGTTGTAGAGCACGCCGACGATTACGCCGTCCTTGACGGCAACGCTGCCACGCGCCACGCGCTGACCGTACACGTCGACAATCTGCGCATTGGTAAACAGCGTGTCGACGGGCACGCGACCCTCGGCGGCCTCGATCACAGACCTCATGACCTCAACGGACATACATACTCCTTTAACCGTAGAAAACAGCTGCGGAGCGGACGAGCCTTCACCGCAGCAAGCCAATAGCCATTGTATGCCCAAACGATGGGCCAACAATACGCCCCTCCGCTTAACGGCACACGCCGCTTGGCGCGATGGGGACAGGTTGCTTTGCACCAATGACAAGGAGTGTCCCAAAGTGCCGGCACAGACGATATGAGCAGGACATAAAAACATTGAGAGCCCCTGCTGCATGAAAGACCGCGGATTAGGCCGACAATGGTGAGTGTCTAATTCAGCCGCAGCGGCCACGCCGCATTCATGGAAGGGGCTCCCATGCTCGATACTACCACCTTCGTCGGCCTCGACGTCCACGCCCGCTCGATAAAGGCCGTCTCCCTCGACGTCATGACCGGGGAGGTGCGCGCCGCGACCTTCGGCTACGACGCCGGCGCCGTCGCGGAGTGGGTCCGCTCCGTGGACCCCAGGGCCAGGTGCGTGTACGAGTCCGGGGTCACGGGCTTCGACCTGCAGAAGAGGCTCTCCGGCCTGGGGGTCGACTGCGTGGTCGGCGCCGTCTCGAAGATGATCAAGCCCAGCGCGGACAGGCGCAGGAAGAACGACCGCAACGACGCCGAGTTCCTCGCCCGCATGCTGTCGGTCGGCAACGTGGTCGAGGTGTGGGTCCCCGACGACGAGTGCGAGGCCGCCCGCGACCTGACCAGGGCGCTCGAGGACGCGAGGGACGACCTCTCGCGCTCGAAGCAGCGGCTCTCCAAGTTCCTGCTCAGGCACGGCTTCGTCTTCGACGAGAGGACGCCCACCGGCCGCAGGAAGGGCAACTGGACCCGGGCCCACTGGTCCTGGATCGAGTCGATAAGGTTCGCGGAGGGGGCCGACGAGGAGGTGCTCGCCTACTACGTCGACGCGGTCAGGCGGGCGGCGGAGGAGAAGGCGAGGCTCGAGAGGCTCGTCGAGGGCGAGGCCCGCAAGCCCAGGTGGAGGAGGAGGGTCGACTCCCTGCGCTGCCTCAAGGGCGTCGACACCGCTTCCGCCGCCGACCTCGTGTTCGAGGCCGGCGAGTTCTCGAGGTTCAGGAATGCCCGCTCGTTCGCCGCGTGGGTCGGCCTGACGCCCTCCGAGCACTCCAGCGGGGAGAGCGACCGCAGGGGCGCGATCACCAAGGCCGGCAACAAGCACCTGAGAAAGACGCTGGTCGAGGCCGCGTGGCACTACCTGACGTGCTCCGGGCGGCCGAAGGACCTCGCCAAGGGCCAGGCCCCGGACCGGGGCGCCCGGAGGCATGCCGCCAAGGGCGTGCGGAGGCTGGTCGAGAGGCGGGAGGCGCTGCTCGCGCGCGGGGTCCACGGCAACAAGGCGAACGTGGCCACGGCGCGCGAGCTCGCCTGCTGGGTGTGGGCGGTCGGCCTCATGGCCGAGGAGGCGTAGGGGGGGCGGTCCCCCGCACATAAGCCAATCACCCCGGAAGCGGTTCGATCCGAAGCCGTTGAGGCGAACCTCAGGTCCCTTTTCTGCGAGCGCCCAGGGCGCCACACGCGTGCACAGACTGTCGGTTCGACGTAGAAGCCTCAGCCGTAGCAACGGATTGCCCAGCGAGAGATCGCCACGGGCGGATATTAAACTGCAAAGACGAGCTTCGGTAAGACACGCCGAGGTCACCGCGGACGGGTTGATATAGGGAGAGGGCCTGACCCCATATCGTTGGGGCCAGGCCCGATTTTGCCTCTTGACAATGTCCTGCTCATATTAAAAGGAACGTCCCCAAGTGCCGCAAAATGATGAGAGTGGATAATCTCCCACTTTGAACCCCAAAGCAGGCCAAAAACGGAAGATTATCCACTCTCATTCTGTGGGCACTCATTTAAGTCTGTCCCCAATGAGTGCACCTAACTGCCACCTACAACAACGGAAGCGCCGATGTCTTGGCAACGACAGCGAAAACCCGCCAGAGCGAGCAAGGTGCCTTGAAACGAGGCGGCATTGACCTTCTGGTCATGCCGCCGAAGTTGAAAGGCAGATTGCCGCGCTGGCGGGTTTGCAGCGTCGACCGGTTACGCGGTTTGGTAAAACCGCGTAACTAAATAAGCTTGAAGCCCTTGCGCTTGCCCACGGAGAGGGTGTCGCCCAGCTTGAGGGCGCTCGGGTCGATGTTGTAGCTCTTGGGAGCCACAGCCTTGCCGTTGATCTTGACGCCGCCGCCGTCGATGTCGCGGCGGGCCTGACCGGCGCTGGCCGAAAGGCCCAGGTCCTTGAGCAGGCCGGCGAGGTAAATCTGGCCCTCGTCGTTGACGGTCAGCTCAACGTGCTTCTCGGGGAAGTCGGCAAGCTGGCCCTCCTTGAACACACGGTCGAACTCGGCCTGGGCCTCGTCGCCGGCGCCGGCGCCGTGGTAGGTATCGCACAGGTCGCGGCCCAGAGCGCGCTTGAGCTCGTAGGGGTCGGCAGAACCGTCGGCCAGGGCGGCGTCGATCTTGTCGACCTCGGCCGGGGCGAGCGAGCTGGCCAGACGATAGTACTTGCCGATCATCTCGTCGGGGATGGACATGGTCTTGCCGAACATATCCTTGGGAGCGTCGGTCAGGCCGATGTAGTTGCCATAGGACTTGGACATCTTGCGCACGCCGTCGGTGCCCTCGAGCAGCGGCATGGTGAGCGCAATCTGCGGCTCCATGCCCATCTTCTCCATGAGCTCGCGGCCGGCGAGCAGGTTGAAGAGCTGGTCGGTGCCGCCCATCTCGACGTCGGCCTTGATCTGAACGGAGTCGAAGGCCTGCATCACGGGGTACAGAAACTCGTGCAAGGCAATCGGCGTCTGGGACTGGTAGCGCTTGGTAAAGTCGTCGCGCTCAAGGATGCGGGCGACGGTGAACTTGGAGCACACCTGCAGCAGGCCGGCCAGGTCCATCGAAAGGATCCAGTCGCCGTTGTGCACGATGGTGGTCTTCTCGGGGTCCAGAATCTTCATGGCCTGGCTCACGTAGGTCTCGGCGTTGGCCTCGATCTGCTCCTGCGAAAGCTGCGGACGCGTGGAGTTCTTGCCCGAGGGGTCGCCGATCAGCGCGGTGCCGTTGCCGATGATGAGGGTGACGTTGTGGCCCAGGTCCTGGAACTGACGCATCTTGCGCAGGGGCACGGCATGGCCCAGGTGCAGGTCGGGGCTGGTGGGATCGACGCCGAGCTTGATGTTGAGGGGCTCGCCCTTCTCAAGCTTCTTGCGAAGGTCGGCCTCGGGGACGATCTGCGCTGCACCCGAGGTGATGATACGCATTTGCTCGTCAACAGACAGCATTGGGTATCCTCCTTTTGCTATAGCACCCTCACCGGATACGGCGGTGCTGGAAGTTCATAAACCCACTAATAATAACCAAAACAGCGCGACGCGGCACCTACGACAGGAAAATCCTCGTCCTGCCGCACGCGTCGATAACGACCGGCAAACGCGTGCCGTCACGTTCGACCAAAAAGCGCGCCTGCTGACGGCGCGAGCAGTCACGGCAACGGACCTGCCCCGTTGCATCCGTGGCGCAGGCGCCCTCGGCAGTCAGCAAGCAGTGCTCGCACACCATGAGCTCGGGACGGTCGGCATCGACAGACCCCAAGACACCGGGGCAAGCGGCAAGCTCGGCAACACGCTCCGCATCATTGCCGAGCAACTCGGCCGACAAGCACACCCGCCCCGCACCGAGTCCGCGCAGCCAGGTAAGCGTGGCCCGATTGGCACAGAACACCGGCGCCGCCACGTCAAACGTTGTGCCCAGCTCGCGGGCCATCGCCACTTGTCCCAGATTGCGGCAGACGACGCGCCCGGCACGCTGCATAAGCGCCCGAGTCCGCTCGGCGTCGCCCGCGCGGCACACTTCGTCGAGCACCACCGTTGTATCGGACAGATCTCGCTCATCGCGCGGACCCACATCCATCAGCTCCCAGGCAAAGACCATACGAGCAAAATCCTCGCGCTTTGCCGGCCCCGCCGACCCCACCAACTCCGGCGACGCACCGCTATCCACCGCAACGTCCTCAAAGGGCAGCACCTCAACGGCACGCGCAACGGGCGCAATCGCATCCGCCTCGGCCCGCATGCGCTCCAACACCGCCGCCGTCTGATCCAACACGCCGGCGCTGCGAATCAGATAGACCTCGCAGCCCGCGTCCACCTTACGTTTGCAATGCACGACGATGCGCTCTCCCGCAGCGGCATCCACGGGGCAAGGCACCTGTGGCCAGCGCTTGGGCACATCGGGACGCGCGTCGGCACCCGGGTAAAATCGGATTTCGAGCGTATCGCCCGCCGCCACGGCGGCATCAAGCTCAACCGTCACCTCTTCGTGACCCACCGCCACCAAGTGGCCCACGCGCACGCCCTGGTTGATCGCGCGCTCAAAGCTCATGAGCTCGGCACCCGAACGACCCCGCAGGTAAGCATCGGTAAACCCACGGTTAAACGACCTTCCCAGCTCGCGTTCAAGCTCTTCCACGGCACCGGAGTCCCACGCGCCGTCGCACAGTATATCGAGTGCCCGACGCCACACCCTCACCACGTTGAATACGTAATCGGGATTCTTCATGCGTCCCTCGATCTTGAGCGATGCCACGCCGGCGGCAACAAGCTCGGGCAGGTGCGCGATACCCAGATAGTCACGCGGACAAAGCAGGCGGTCTCCCTCGACGGCAACAACACTCTGCCCCGCCTCGTCCACTAGGTCGTACGCCAGACGGCACGGCTGCGTGCAGTCGCCGCGCATCGCCGAGCGCCCACGCCGCAGGGCCGAGAACTCGCACGCCCCCGAATAGCCGATGCAAATCGCACCGTGGCAGAATACCTCGATGGGCACGCCCGTGGCACATAGCGCCGCAATCTCGTCGACCGTCAGCTCGCGTGCCGTCGTCACGCGCTCGACCCCCAGCTCATCGGCGGCAAGCCGCACGGCACCCTCGCTATGAGCGCCCGCCTGCGTGGACAGGTGAATCTCGACCCCGGGAATCGCCGCGCGCAGCGCGCAGGCCAACCCGGCATCGGCGACAATCAGAGCATCGGCGCCCAGCTCCAGTGCATGAGCTCCCAACGCCACCGCGTCGGACAACTCATCGTCAAACACGAACACGTTGAGCGTTACGTACACACGCACGCCATGGGCATGCGCCACGGCGCAGCCGCGCGCAAACTCGTTATCCGTAAAGCCATGGGCGCTCACACGGGCGTTAAAGCCGCCCAACCCCGCATAGATGGCATCGGCGCCCGCGGCGATGGCCGCAAGCATCTGGTCGAGTCCGCCCGCCGGCGCCAGCAGCTCGGGCAGCGCCGCACCGGCAGCATCCAATCCAGTCTCGTATTGTCCGCTCGGCCCCATCGTCCGAATCGCCATCGACAAACTCCTTACCAAGGTATGCATTCACTCTGAAAAATGCCGTCTTCCAGCATACACGAGGCCTCGCGCGCCCCGTTTGGTTTATCGTGTAATAACTTATGTCCATCCTGCCCCGACGGCACATCCACCGTCCGGCACGACATACCTGGAGGTCAATATATGGGTCCTCGCCAACGACAGGGGCGCGGTCGTTCCAAGACGCATGCCCTGCCCATGATCCTGCTCTCGTTCTTGGGCCTTTTGCTCATCGCGGGCGTAGCGTTTGGCATCGGCATGATCGGCAACGTCAATCGCTGGCTGTCCGATCTGCCCGACTATACCGACGCCAACGCCTATCTGGTGAGTGAACCCACCGAGATCGTCGATTGCAACGGCAACAAGATCGCGAGCTTCTACACGCAAAACCGCAAGTCCGTCACCAAAGATCAGGTCTCTCCGTACGTGTTGCAGGGCACCGTCGACGTTGAGGACGAGCGCTTCTACGAGCATGGCGGCATCGACCTGTGGGGTATCGCACGTGCCGCCGTGGCAACCGTCTCCGGTGGCCACGAGGGCGCATCGACCATCACCCAGCAGCTGGTACGCAACACCATCCTGCAGGAGGAGCAGTTCGATTCGACCATCGAGCGTAAGGTGCGCGAGGCCTATATCGCCATCAAGATGGAGGAGATGTACTCCAAGGACGAGATCCTCATGATGTACCTCAACACCATCTATTACGGCCACGGTGCCTACGGCATCGAGGCCGCAGCCGAGACCTACCTGTCCAAAAGCGCCGCCGACCTCACCCTGAGCGAGGCCGCGCTGCTCATCGGCCTTCCCAACTCGCCTTCGCAGTACGACCCCACGGTCAATCCCGATCTGGCACTGTCTCGCCGCAACAAGGTTCTCGATAACATGCTGCGCCTGGGCCACATCACCCAGAAGGAGCACGACGCCGCGCAGGCAGAGCCCATCACCCTCAACGTAACTGAAATTTCGGGCAGTGGCGTCGACGTGTATTCGCAGCCCTACTTTGTCGCCTATGTTAAGCAGCTGCTGGAGCAGGAGTTCTCCACCGACGTGCTGTTTAAGGGCGGCCTAACCGTCAAGACTACCATCGACCCGACCATGCAGCAGACCGCCGAGGAGGCCGTGCGCGCCCAGCTCGACACACTTTCGCTCGACGGCCTGGACATGGGCATGGTCGTCGTCGACCCCAAGACCGGCTACATCAAGTGCATGGTGGGCGGCTACGACTATAACGCCGACGAGAACCACGTGAACCACGCCACGGCCAAGCGTCCCGTAGGCTCTACGTTTAAGGCCTTTACGCTGGCCACTGCCATCCAAAACGGCATGAACCCCAACGTCACCCTCAATTGCAACTCGCCTCTAACAGCCAAGGGCACCACGACCAAAGTGCAAAACTATGCCAACCAAAGCTACGGCACCATCACGCTCAAGCAGGCGACGGCATACTCCTCCAACACCGGCTATATCCAGGTTGCAGAGGCTATCGGCAATAACAAGATCATGTCCCTCGTCAAAAAGCTCGGCATCGATCCATCTAAGGACAATATCGAGGACGTTCCCGTCATGACGCTCGGTACCGGCTCCATCTCGCCGCTCGAGATGGCCGCGGCCTATGCCACGTTTGCCAACGGCGGTTACTATCGCCAGCCGATCGCCATCACCGAGATTGATTCGCGAACTGGCTCGGTGCTGTACCAGCACACCGATAACCCCTCGCAGGTGCTCTCCACCGGCGAGGCCGCGGCAGTGACCGACGTCCTGACCGGCGTCATGCAGGGCAGCGGCACGGGTGCCGCCGGCGCGCTGAGCGTCAACCAGCCCTATGCCGGCAAGACGGGTACCACCGACAACACCACCAACCTTTGGTTCTGCGGCTACACGCCGCAGCTGGCATGCGCCCTGTGGACCGGTTATTCCGCAGGCGAGATTCCCATCCAAAAGTACGGCATGGACCTGCTGGGCGATAGCACCAACCTGCCCGTCTTTAAGAAGTTTATGAACACTGTTCTTGCGGGCACCGGGCGCGAGGAATTCCCGGCCGGCACGGCTCCCACGTACAAGAACAATAACGCCTGGAAGTTCTACGGCACCAGCAACGCGAGGAAGTCGGAAAACGAGGAAAACGAAGACAAGGGTGGGACCACCACAACAACGACCACGACTACCACGACGACCGAGACCACGGGTGGCGATACGACCGGCGGCAACGGTGCGACCGGCGGAGACGGTGCGACCGGCGGCGACGGCAGTGGCGGCGAGGGCGGCTCTCCTACTCCTACTCCTACTCCTACTCCTACTCCTACTCCTACCCCCAC
>CAJMPU010000028.1 GCA_905215505.1 uncultured bacterium | reverse complement strand
AGGGCGGAGGCGGGGCATTCCCCGCCTCTTACACCACATCTCTGCGCGCTACCCGCGACTCCTAAAAAGACGCCGGCGCGCCTTGAGTTGCGGCGCGTCGGCGTGATGGCTTTGTTGTGGCTGGGTGTACTTCGGTTGTTCGACGGCTTTGGCATGTCCGATCTTGCCAGGCAAGCCTTTGTTACCGTTTAACGTTTGCCCAGATAAAACCTGCCAAAATAAACCTGTCCCTAATTGGCAGGTTGGTAGCGGGGACAGTAGCTGATGGCGATGGCGTCGACGCCTACGTGGGTGGCGATGGTGCAGCCGATGGGGCCGGTGCCGGCGTCTACGTAGTTCTGGCCTGCGAGCGCTTGGTTAACGAGCTCCTGCTCCTCGGCAGCACCGGTCGTGAGCACGCGCACGCTGGAGCCCGGGTGCTCGGTCAAAAATTCGAGGCAGTCAGCCATGGTGTTCGCAACGATGCGCTTGGCACCGCGGCCCTTCTTGATGGCCTTGATTTCGCCTGACTTCCACTCCGGCGAAACGGCCAGGCGAATGTTGAACATCTGCGTGAGCTGGCCGGCGAGTTTGGGCGCGCGGCCGTTCTTAACGAGGTTCTCGAGTGTGCGGGGAATCAGTAGCAGGTGTGCATCGGGCAGCGTCGCGCGGATCTGCGCCTCGGTCTCGTCCAGGCTGCGGCCGTCCTCGCGCATGGCGAGCGCGTACTCCACCAGCAGACCCTCGGCGCCCGAACCGGTGCGCGAATCGATGCAGCGCACGTCGAGCTCGTGGGTCTCGGCCGTCAGGCTGGCGTTGGCATAGCAGGCAGACCACTCGCTGCATAGCGAGATAAAGATGGCGCTATCATGGCCGTCGGCGCGCACGCGGTCAAAGAGCGCCTTGAACTCGCCGGCGCTCGGCTGCGATGTGTGCGGCAACTGCTCGGAACCAGCCATGCGGGCGATGTATTCCTCGGCGGTAATCTGCACCTGGTCGAGCAGGTCCTCGCCCTCGATAATCACATGCAGCGGAATCACGTAAATGCCGAGCTCTTGAGCACGAGCGGGGGAGATGTCCGACGTGGAGTCGGTTATGATGGCAAAAGACATAATTGCACCTTTCGTTGGGGCGCTTGCGCGCCGCCTTCTGAGAGCAAAGTGCGACAAGTATAGTAGAGTCGTTCCACATTACTAGGTTCAATTGTTGAATAGTCAACAGTTTGAAGTGTCGGTGTGGAAATCGTCAACTGGGGAAGAGAGGGTGCCAGTGGAGCAGCTGGAGATATGCAAGCGGTCGGTTGTGCTGTTTGATTTCGATGGCACGGTGGCCGATACAGGCCGGGCGGTGATGACCTCGACGCGCAAGACGCTGGCTGTGCGCGGGTTTTCGGAGGCGCAGATGGGTGATCTGCGCCGCATGATTGGGCCGCCCCTGTGGAAGAGCTTTCACGACTTTTATGGCTTCTCGCGCGAGGAGTCGCTTGTGGTGGCCGACGAGTACCGTGCCTTTTTTGATGAGCTGGGACCGGAAGAGTACCCTGTGTTCGATGGAATTTCCGAGCTGCTGGATGGGTTGGCCGCCCAGGGGCATCGCTTGGCCGTGGCGACGTCGCGCATGGAGGCAAAGTGCATCGACATGGTGGGCGAGCTGGGGCTTTCTCAGTTTAAGGCAGTGGTTGGCATGAATCCGCCGCAGGGACGCGAGACCAAGGCCGATTCGGTCCGCGATGCCCTGGCGGCGCTCGGTGCGACGGCGGACGATGCCGTGATGATCGGCGATCGCTTTAACGATGTGGAGGGCGCGCACGCAATGGGCGTGCCGTGCATCGGCATCTATTCGGGCGCGGCGGCGCCGGGTGAGCATGAGGCCGCGGGCGCCGATGCGGTGGTGCACTCGGTGGCCGAGCTTGCTAAACTTTTCGCTATATAAGTATGTGATGTGAGGGGCGGGCACGCTCGCCGCTCATTGGTAAGGAGGTCGTCCATGAATCAGGTGGAGCAGAGCGTTGCCGAGTATGTCGACGAGGTTTGGGAAGATGTCGTCGCCGATATCGAGCGTCTGGTGAGCTATCCGTCCGTGGCGGTTTCTGCCAATGCGGAGCCCGGCGCGCCGTTTGGCCGTCCAGTCCGTGACGCGCTCGATTGCGCGCTCGGCATTGCGCAAAAGCTCGGCTACCAGACGAGCGACGACGAGGGTTATGTGGGCATTGCCGATATCCCTGGCCGCGGCGACAAGCAGCTCGCGACCATTTGCCATGTGGACGTGGTGCCCGCAGGCCCCGGCTGGAACACCGACCCGTTTGCGATGGAGCGTCGCGAGGGCTGGCTGCTCGGCCGCGGCGTTATCGACGACAAGGGTCCTGCCGTGCTGTCGCTCTACGCCGGCGCCTATCTGCTCAAGCACGGTATTACCCCGCGCTACACCTTCCGCGCGCTGCTGGGCTGCGATGAGGAGGTGGGCATGTCCGACGTTCACCATTATCTGGAGAACCACGCAGACCCCGACTTTTTGTTTACACCCGATGCCGAGTTCCCGGTCTGTAATGCCGAGAAGGGCCAGTTTGGGGCGACGTTTGTGAGTTCCAAGATCGACGGCGGGCGCATTGTGTCCTGGAGCGGTGCCGAGGCGAGCAACGCCATTCCGTCGCAGTCTATCTGCGAGCTTGCGATTGCCGCCGATGAACTGCCGGCGCCCGTTGAGAATGCCGGCCGCCTGGAGATCACGGCGCTCGATAACGGGCATGCGCAGATTTTTGCCCACGGCATTGGCGGTCATGCCTCGATGCCCGAGGGAACGATCAATGCCGTCGGCCTCATCGTGGCGTATCTGCGCGAGGCCGAGGATGCGTTTGGTGCCCGTGACGAGCGCCTGCTGACGCCTGCCGAGCACGAGTTCGTCAAGTTCCTGGCCTTTGTGCATGCGGATGCCTATGGCCGCGGCCTGGGTATCGATGCGACGAGCGCGGCGTTTGGCCCGCTCACGTGCAACCCCGGCGTCATCCGCGTGGTGGATGGCCACATTGAGCAGGTCATTGACGTGCGTTTCCCCGACAGCACGAGCGCCGATACCATCCGCGAGCAGCTCGAGCCACTTGTGGGCCGCTTTGGCGTGACGTATCGCGTGGATCGCGCAAAGGTGCCGTTCTCGGTCTCTGCCGACGATCCGGCTGTGAAGGCGCTTATCGATACCTATAACGAGTTTACGGGCAAGCATGTCGAGCCCTTCGCCATGGGCGGTGGCACGTACGCACGCAACTTTGCCCGCGCCGTCTCGTTTGGCCCCGAGGAGACCGGCCTGGAGCTGCCCCCATGGGGCGGCCAGATGCACGGCCCCAACGAGTGCGCCAACGAAGAGCAGCTCAAGCAGGCGCTCAAGATTTATATCGTCGCAATCCTGCGCTTGAACGAGCTGGAGCTTTAAGGTTACGCGAACGCCAGGGTGACAACCTGTCTTTCGAAGAGGACGGCATGACCAGAAGGTCTATGCCGTCCTCTTTCTGAAAATGATCCCTTGGGGACGGAGGAAAACGGATCATTTGGTGTAAAAGGCGGGTCATGCTTGTCGGCGGGATTGTTATTCGTTTGTAAAGCCCTGCCGCGCTTGCGGTAAGGGTCTATCAGATGCCCGTAATAAAGCGCAGCTGACGCGGGCGCTGCCCGATCGAGACCGTATCTTTCCAAACAGCAAAGCGGGCAGGGTGCCCGCGAGTCGCTTGTATGAAAGGAAGATCATGCTCGATCAGGCTTATTCTCGTCGTCAGTTCCTCGGCCTCGCTGGTGGTCTCGCCAGCATCGTGGGCCTCGGCCTCGTTGGTTGCGGCGGCGCAGGCGCTTCCGACGCCGCCGACAAGGGTAGCGCCGCTGCCGCCGAGTCCGTCTCCGGTGAGGTGACCTACGACGGTGCCTCCTCGTTCCAGGCTCTCGTCGAGGCCGCTGCCGAGAAGTTCATGGATGCCAATCCGGACGTCTCCGTCTCCGGTTCGGGTAACGGTTCGGGTAAGGGCCTGACCGCTGTCGCCGCCGGCACCGTCACCATCGGTAACTCTGACGTCTTCGCCGAGACCAAGCTCGAGGCCGATCAGGTCAAGAACCTCGTCGACCACGAGGTCGCCGTCGTGGGCATGGGCCCCGTTGTCTCCAAGAACGTGACAGTCGACGACCTGACCCTCGAGCAGCTCAAGGGCATCTTCTCCGGCCAGATCACCAACTGGAAGGAGGTCGGCGGCGACGACGCCAAGATCGTCGTTCTCAACCGCAAGGCCGGCTCCGGCACCCGCGCCACCTTCGAGGCCGCCGTCTTTGGCGACGAGGCCGTCGACTTTAAGGGCGACGCCGAGCTCGACAAGTCCGGCGATGTCCAGACTCAGATGGGCAGCACCGACAACGCCATCTCCTACCTTGACTTCTCGCACTTCGATGACTCCAAGTTCAACGCCATCATGGTCGAGGGCGTCGAGCCCAAGAGCACAAACGTCACCGACGATTCCTTCAAGATCTGGGCGACCGAGCACATGTACTGTGCTAAGGACGCCGACGAGGCCACCAAGGCCTTCCTGGAGTTCATGCTTTCCGACGACGTCCAGGGCAAGCTCGTCGAGGAGCAGGGCTTTATTCCCGTTTCTGCCATGAAGGTCGTCAAGGACGCCAGTGGCAAGGTCTCCGCTAAATAAGTAATCGCCCCCGGAAAGGTTTGCAATGGCAAAACAGCTGCCAAAGCGCGACCTTGAGAACGTGGGCCTGGGCGTCACGGGCGCGTGCGTAGCGCTCGTGACGCTTGTCGTTGCCGCGCTCATCTTCATGGTCGCCCAAAAGGGCCTCTCGGCTTTTCTCAAGGACGGCGTTTCGGTCGTCGAGTTCTTCACCGGCACCAAGTGGGACCTGGCCAACACAGCCGAAAGCGGCCTGCCCTATACCGGCGCCCTGCCCCTGATCGTCACCTCGTTTGCGGTCATGGTGCTCTCCACGCTCATCGCACTGCCCATCGCCATCGGTTCTGCCATCTTTGCGGTCGAGATTCAGCCTAAGTTTGGCTCCAAGGTCTTCCAACCACTGATTGAGCTTTTGACCGGCATTCCCTCGGTCGTCTTTGGCCTGATCGGTTTCCACGTGGTCGTCGGCCTTATGAAGAGCGTTTTCCACGTGAGCACGGGTCTGGGCATCTTGCCCGGCGCCATCGTGCTGGCTGTCATGATCCTGCCGACGATGACCACCCTTTCGGTCGATGGCCTGCGTGCCGTGCCCGACAGCTACCGTCAGGGTTCGCTCGCGCTGGGATATACCCGCTGGCAGACCATCTGGCACGTGGTGCTCAAGTCCGCCATGCCGTCGCTCATGACCGCAGCCATCCTTGGCATGACCCGCGCCTTTGGCGAGACGCTCGCCGTGCGCATGGTGATCGGCGGTATCGAGGCCATGCCGACGTCGCTGCTGTCGCCGGCGTCCACCATCACCACCACGCTCACCACGTCCATGGCGGTCTATGCCGAGGGCTCGGCCCAGGACGATGTCCTGTGGGCGCTCGGTTTGCTGCTGATGGGCATGAGCCTCATCTTCATCCTGATCATCCATCTCATTGGCCGCAAGGGGGCGAAGGCTCGTGGCTAGCATGCGCATCCATATCGACGAGGCGAGACTCGGGCGTGTCCAAAAGCAGGACCGCATCGCCACGGGCGTGCTGACGGCAATTGTCGCCATCGTCATGCTCATCGTCGTCTCCATGGTGGCCTACATCCTGTTCGAGGGCATCTCGACGCTGTTCCAACCGGGCTTCCTCACGCAGCCCGCGCGCGCCAACGGAACCCAGGGCGGCGTGCTCTACCAGCTGTTCGACTCGTTCTACCTGCTGCTGATCACCTTAGGTATATCGGTGCCCATCAGCCTGGGCGGCGCGGTGTTCTTGGTTGAGTACGCGCCGGACGGACCCATCCGCGACATCGCCTCCACCGCCATCGAGACGCTGTCCTCGCTGCCTTCCATCGTCGTCGGCATGTTCGGCTTTTTGGTGTTCTCGGTGCAGCTGGGCTGGAAGTATTCCATCATCTCCGGCGCCGTCGCACTCACCATGTTCAACATCCCCATCCTGGTGCGCGTGATCCAGCAGGCGCTCGAGGACGTGCCGCAGGCCCAGCGCGATGCGTGCCTGGCCATGGGCCTCACTCGCTGGGAGGCCACACTGCACATCCTGATTCCCGAGGCCATGCCCGCCATCGTGACCGGCATCGTGCTTTCGGCCGGCCGCGTGTTTGGCGAGGCTGCGGCACTGCTGTTTACCTCGGGCATGAGCTCGCCGGTTCGCCTGAACTTCTTGAGTTTTAACCTGTCGAGCCCCACCTGCGCCTGGAACGTGTTCCGTCCCGGCGAGTCGCTGGCCGTGCACATCTACAAGATCTATGGCGAGGGCAGCCCCGAGGCCCAGCAGATCGTCTGGGGCATCGCGGCACTGCTGATGATTTGCGTGCTGCTGTTTAACGTAGTCGCCCGTATCGTGGGCAAGCAACTGGCAAGGAAGATGACGGCCGAATGAGCGAGATGAACACAACGCCCGCAACCGAGGCGGCATCGTCCGACACCCAGGACTTTTTGTCGAGCGTGGGGGAGAGCGAGAAACGTGTTCGCGTGAGCGGCAAGGCCGTGAGCGACGAGGTCGTGGTCTCCACCAAGGACGTCAACGTGTACTATGGCGACCACCATGCGCTGCACGATGCGTCGCTCGACTTTCACAAGGGCGAGATCACGGCGCTCATCGGGCCTTCGGGCTGCGGCAAGTCGACCTTTTTGCGCAGCCTCAACCTTATGAATCGCGAGATTCGCGGCTGTCGCGTGGAGGGCGAGATCAACTACCGCGGCCGCAACGTGAACACCAAGACCGAGAACACCTACGAGCTGCGTCGGTCCATTGGCATGGTGTTCCAGCAGCCAAACCCGTTCCGCAAGTCCATTCGCGACAACATTACGTTTGCGCCCAAGCGCCACGGCATCACCGACCGCGACGAGCTCGACCGCATGGTCGAGGAGAGCTTGCGTGGCGCCGCGCTGTGGGACGAGGTCAAGGACAAGCTGGACAAGAGCGCCTACGCGCTTTCGGGCGGCCAGCAGCAGCGTTTGTGCATCGCGCGCACGCTTGCGCTCAACCCCGACGTGATCCTGTTTGACGAGCCCTGCTCGGCGCTCGACCCCATCTCGACGCTGGCGATCGAGGACCTCATGTCGTCGATCGCGGCCGACCGCGCCATCGTCATCGTGACGCACAACATGGAGCAGGCGTCGCGCGTGTCCAACCGCACGGCGTTCTTCTACATGGGCGATATGGTCGAGTACGACGAGACCGACGAGATTTTCCAACGGCCCAAGGATAAGCGGCTGAATGATTACCTCACCGGCATGTTCTCCTAGTCCGGGACATGCTTGAGGCCTGCGGCGGCCACGGTTGTCGCGGGACTGATTGGAGAGGCGGGTCATCTCTTGCGGGAGATGGCCCGCCTTTTTGTGTCGTGTGCTGGTGCGCTTGCCCAAAACCACCACAAAGGTGCCTGTCCCCTTTGTGGTGGTTTTCGCTATCATGGACAACGTTGAATTTCTACGAAGGAGCAGGGCATATGGCGATTCTTTTGGGATGCGATTCCGTCAGCCTAGAGTTTCCCACCAAGCATATTTTCGATAGCGTGACGCTCGGCGTGGGCGAGGGCGACCGCATTGGTATTGTCGGTAAAAACGGCGACGGCAAGTCGACGCTGCTGAGCGTGCTCGCCGGCACGCTGGAGCCCGATGACGGACGCGTGACGCACCGCCGCGGCATCACGATCGGTCTACTCGGCCAAAAGGACCAGCTTGTCGATACCGATACCGTGCATCATGCCGTTGTGGGTGACGCCCCCGAGTACGAGTGGGCGTCGAGCCCCCGTACGCGCCAGATCCTCGCCGGCCTCATTAGCGATGTGCCCTGGGAGGGCATGGTAGGCGAGCTCTCGGGCGGTCAGCGCCGCCGCGTGGACCTCGCGCGCCTGCTGATCGGCGACTATGACGTGCTCATGCTCGATGAGCCCACCAACCATCTGGACATGCGCACCATCAACTGGCTTGCGCGTCACTTAAAGGCCCGCTGGCAGCGCGGTCAGGGCGCGATGCTCGTGGTCACGCACGATCGCTGGTTCTTGGACGAGGTCTGCACCAGCATGTGGGAGGTTCACGACGGCCAGGTCGATCCCTTCGAGGGCGGCTATTCGGCATATATCCTGCAGCGCGTGGAACGCGACCGCATGGCCGCGGTTACCGAGGAGCGCCGTCGCAACATGGCACGTAAGGAGCTCGCGTGGCTGAGCCGCGGTGCCCAGGCGCGCTCCACCAAGCCCAAGTTTCGCGTGGATGCCGCTCGCGAGCTGATCGCCGACGTGCCGCCCGTGCGTGACGAGCTGGAGCTCAAGCGCCTGGCCGTGAGCCGCCTGGGCAAGCAGGTTATCGATGTGGTCGACGTGGACGCCGGCTATGCGGATACCGATGGCGCGCCCAAGCAGGTGCTCAACGACGTGACCTGGCTCATTGGTGCGGGCGACCGCTATGGTCTTTTGGGCGAGAACGGCGCCGGCAAGTCGACTTTGCTCGACGTGATCCAGGGCAAGATCGCGCCCCTGCGCGGCCGCGTGAAGATCGGCCAGACGGTGCGCTTTGGCGTGCTGTCGCAGCAGCTCGAGGAGCTCGAACCCTACATGGGCGACACGATCCGCGAGGTGCTCAGCCACTATAAGAAGTACTACGTCATTGACGGCAAGGAGACTTCACCCGAGAAGCTCTGCGAGCGTCTGGGCTTTACGACGCAGCAGCTCTGGAGCCGCATCGGCGATCTTTCGGGCGGCCAGCGCCGTCGCCTGTCGCTGCTGCTGACGATCCTGGACGAGCCCAACGTGCTCATCCTGGACGAGCCCGGCAACGACCTGGATACCGACATGCTGGCGATTGTCGAGGACTTGCTGGACGGCTGGCCCGGCACGCTGATTCTGGTGACGCACGACCGCTTTTTGATGGAGCGCGTGACCGACCAGCAGTGGGCGCTGCTCGACGGCCACCTGACGCATATGCCCGGCGGCGTCGACCAGTACCTGCGCCTGTGCAACGCCACCGCCGAGGGCGAGCCCGTGGGTGCACCGAGCGCCAAGACCGGTACGTTCGACACCGGTGCCGCGGCGGCTGCGGCCGAAAAGCCCAAGTCGAGCGGTCAGCCCAACGGCCTTTCCAATGCCGAGCGCCAAAAGCTCCGTCGTGAGGTGAGCTCGCTCGAGCGCAAGATGGAAACGCAGCGCGCTCGCGTGGAGGAGGCCGAGGCCGCCATGGCCCAGGTCGATCCCACCAACTACACGGCGCTGGGCGAGCAGCAGGCAAAGATCGACGAGGCCCACGCCGCCATGGACGAGCTGGAGATGGCGTGGCTCGAGGCGAGTGAAAAGCTCGAGGGCGAGGAGTAGGCGAGGATGATCAAGGCCGCGTTTTTTGATATCGACGGCACGCTGCTGAGCTTTGAGACGCACCGGATTCCGGCGTCGGCGCAGCAGGTGCTCGACAGCTTTCACGAGCAGGGGATTGCGTGCGTCATTGCCACGGGTCGCCCGACCTATCAGATGCCCGATTGGCTGCTCGACCTGGGCTGGGATGCGTACATTACGCTCTCGGGCCAGCACTGCTTTGATGCCAAGGGCACCTACCGCAGCTGCCCGATCGATCCGGACGACGTCGCGGTAATCGTTGACCAGGTGGCGCAGGGGCGCTACGACTCGCTGTGCATGCAGGGTGAGAACTCGTTTGTGAACCGCCTGTCCGAGCGCGTGGTGACGGCCGGCAGCAACGCGGGAATCATCTATCACGAGGAACCGTTTGAGCACGCCTTCGACGCGCCGGTCTACCAGTTTTGCGCCTTTGTTGATCCGGTCGACGAGCATATCGTGACCGATGCGGTGTCGCATTCGCTCACGACGCGCTGGTGCGACCTGTTCTGCGACATTATTCCGGCCAACGGCGGCAAGGACCTGGGTGTGGCGGCGACGCTCAGGCGCCTGGGTGTCGACGCGAGCGAGACGATCGCCTTTGGCGACGGCGAGAACGACCTGTCGATGTTCTCGGCCGTGGGCACAAGTGTGGCCATGGGCAACGCGCAGGATACCGTGAAGGCCGCAGCGACCTACGTGACGACCGCCGTAGACGACGACGGCATCTACAACGCCGCCAAGCACTTTGGGCTGGTGTAGCTGCGGATTCGGCACTTGGGGACGTTCCTTTTGTGCCGGCAGCTGGGGACACTCCTTGCGGGGTGTGTCCCCGTTTTGTTTTCATCCCGTGCGTTTTGTGAAACACGGTTAACTTTTTAAATAACGTAGTAAGACATGGGCAACTTTTGCGGTAAAGTAAATCAAGCAAAAGTATCCAAAGGCTAACTAGAAGCCATCGCGAAAGGCGGCCCATGGCCCTGCGTGAATCCGGAGAAGACTATCTCGAATCGATCTACGTTCTATCGGAACGTCAGGGCATCGTGCGCTCGATCGACGTTGCCGAATACTTGGGCGTAACCAAAGCAAGCGTCTCTAAAGCCATGGCGGCCTTGGAGAGCACCGGCTACGTGGAGATGGGCAAACGCGACGTGCATCTGACGGAACGCGGTCTTGAGGTTGCCCGTCAAATGTGGGAGCGCCACTGCTTTTTCGTGGGGCTGCTGGAGGATGCGGGTGTTTCGGCTGAGGTCGCGTCGCAAGAGGGCTGCCACATGGAGCACTGCCTGAGCGAGGAAAGCTTTGAGAAGCTGAGGGCGATGCTGGGACGGGACAGCGACCGGGACCAGTAGCCCCGCCAACCAAGTCCAACTCAGACAAGGAACCCCGCCAGCAAGCGATGCCCAAGAACCGCCAGCAACGTTACCGCAGGCCGGGACCGGGCTTGGTTTTTGAAAACACTCCGCAGACCAGAAGCGCCCCCGTTCGTAGCTCCGAAGGAGCAGAACGGGGGCGCTTCATTGGTCGAGGACGTTTTCAAAACCAAGCCCGGTCCCGGCCGGAGGGACCACAGGCGCTACAGGTTCTTGACACCCATCGCGCGCATGGCGTTCAGGATAGCGATGATCGCCACACCCACGTCGCCAAAGACGGCAAGCCACATATTGGCGATGCCGAGCGCCGCGAGCACCAGGATCAGCAACTTAATACCCAGCGCAAAGATGATGTTCTGCCAGACAATCGTCATGGTCTTGCGCGCCACGCGGATCGCGCGGGAGATGTTGGACGGCTTGTCATCCATGAGCACCACGTCGGCGGCCTCAATCGCGGCATCGGACCCCATGGCGCCCATGGCAATGCCCACATCGGCACGGGTGAGCACGGGTGCATCGTTGATGCCGTCGCCCACAAAGGCGAGCTTACCTTTACCCGACTCGGCCGCCAGCAATGCCTCGACACGCTCGACCTTGTCGCCCGGCAGCAGCTGCGCGTGGAACTCGTCGAGCCCCAACTGTTCGGCAACGGACGCAGCCACTTCCTCGCGGTCGCCCGTGAGCATGACGGTGCGCTTGATGCCAGCGGCGTGCAGGTCGCGGATCGTCTGTTCGGCATCGGCCTTTACGGTGTCGGCAATCACGATGTGGCCGGCATAGATGCCATCGACGAGCACGTGGAGGATCGTGCCGACAACCTCACAGTCCGCCGCTTCAACGCCGGCCGTGGCGAGCATCTTGGCGTTGCCGACGACGACATGCTTGCCGTCGATGGTCGCCGTCACGCCGTGGCCCGCGTCATTGGCGGAATCTGTCACGCGCTTGGGGTCGAGCTCGCCCTGGTAGGCGGCGCGCACTGACTGCGCGATAGGGTGATCGGAGAACGACTCGGCAAGGGCGGCGACTTCGAGCAACGACTGCTCGGTATAGCCGGCCTCGGGGTGCACCGCGACGACCGAGAACGTACCGTTGGTGAGGGTGCCGGTTTTGTCGAAGACGACGGTGTCCACGTCGGCGAGCGTCTCGAGGTAGTTGGAGCCCTTGATGAGAACGCCCAGCTTGGACGCGCCGCCGATGCCGCCAAAGAAGCTCAACGGTACGCTGATCACGAGGGCGCACGGGCAGCTGACGACTAGGAAGGTCAGACCGCGCAGAATCCAGTCGGACCAGGCACCGGTGACCAGGCCGCCGCCGAGCGCGAGCACCGCGGCAGCGCCGGTGACGGCGGGGGTGTAGACGCGGGCGAAGCGCGTGATGAAGTTCTCGGTGCGCGCCTTCTTTTCGCTGGCATTCTCCACGAGCTCCAGGACGCGCGCGACGGTGGACTCGCCAAACGGCTTGGTGGTGCGCACGTGGATGAGGCCCGTTATGTTGATGCAGCCGCTGATGATATCGTCGCCGGACTTGGCGGGGCGGGGGACTGACTCGCCCGTGAGCGCGGCGGTGTCGAGCTGGGTTTCGCCCTCGACGATGACGCCGTCGATAGGCACGCGCTCGCCGGGCTTGACCACGATCACGGTGCCGACGGCGATGTCATCGGGATAGACCTGTTCGAGTGTGCCGTCGGCTTGCTCGACGTTGGCGTAGTCGGGTGCGATGTCCATCATCGCGCTGATCGACTTGCGACTCTTGCCCACGGCGTATGCCTGGAACAGCTCGCCGACCTGGTAGAACAGCATGACAGCGGCGCCTTCGGCCATGTGCGGGTCGGTATCGGGGAAGAGCACCATGGCAAACGCGCCGATGGTCGCGACGGCCATGAGGAAGCTCTCGTCGAAGGCCTTGCCGCGGCGGATGTTGTTGAACGCCTTCTGGAGCACGTCGTAGCCGGCAATTAGGAACGGCACCAGGAACAGCACGAAGCTGGCGTAGATGTTACCCGGGGTGCCGAATGCGGCGGCGAGGGTGCCGAGCTCATCGAGGGCGTACACCACGGCAAAAATGCCCAGCGCTACCAGGATGCGGTTGCGCTTATGCTCGAGCGACTCTTTTTTCTTACGCTTCTTCTTTTTCTTCTTGGGGTCGGCGGTGGCCATGACTCGTATCCTCCCATTTGAATGTATGAACACTCGCTCATATAATTTCGCGAGCAAAGGCCGCGGCAAGCGCGGCCTTGCAGGTTGGCGTAAACCTGGGCTAGAGAATGATCTCGCAGTCCGGCTCGGCGTCGGCCGTGAACTCCACGACGCGGTTGAGTACCTCGTCGAACTCGGCGTCATCGGCCTCGAGCGTCAGCTTCTGGGTCATAAAGTTGACGGACACGGATTTGACGCCCTCGAGCTTGGCCAGCTCGTCCTGAAGCTCGCGCGCGCAGTTGGCGCAGTCGATCTCGTCGAGCTTGAACTGCTTTTTCATGGTGGATTCCTTTCCCTGTGTTGGCGGTCTGGGTGTCGGCCGCGCTGATACCGTGGTTGATTGCTATTCGCAGATATGGCTCATGCCCTGGTTAAGCATGGTGTAGACGTGATCGTCGGCAAGCGAGTAGAGGATGTTGCGGCCGTCGCGACGGAACTTGACCAGGTGCGACTGCTTGAGCGTGCGCAGCTGGTGCGATACTGCCGACTGCGAGGTTTCGGTCGCTTCGGCGATGTCCGCCACACACAGCTCGCGACCCATGAGGGCATAGAGAATCTTGATGCGCGTGGTGTCGCTGAAGACCTTGAACAGGTCGGCAAGGTCGTACAGCAGCTCCTCGTCGGGAAGGTCCTCGGGCGAGCAGGTGGTGGGGATCGCGGGCTCGGTGGCCTCGATGTCGGGTTTCGTTTCATCAACGCGGATGCTCATTGCAATATCCTTTCATATGAACATGCGCTCATATAAATTACTTCCGATTATATGAGCGCATGTTCATATGTCAATACAATTTACGTTAACTTCGATGACTGCTTGCCGCCTCTGCGATTTTCTGCGGGTTGGGAGACATCGACGCAATGCTCGCCAACATATTTCGAGATGTTCGGCCAGCATGCTAAGAAAGCCACCTTGAGAAGCTTTAGGACTGTTCATATTTGTACTTTATCGTGTTAAATACAGCGAGAATCAGTTCTTCCTCTACGGGAGTTCCTGCAGAATCAGTTTTATCTAAAGTTATATTGAGCATTGCTGCAGCCAATCTGGCACATCGGTGGCCGAATAAGTCGAAAAATGTAGGTGGACATCCGCAGAGATCGCCTTTAGAAGAGCGAATTCTCAATTAGATCAATAATCGTGTCGTCTTCCGTGCGGTTTCCATCGATTTTTGCGAACATGTCGCATTCCCAAGGCCCATTGATTTCCTCAGCAAGGGCCCCGACGTGTTGCATGTCGTCGGGTTCTGGCACATCGTTGATGCTCGGGTCATCAGCTTGCGGATATTGGCTTGCAATTTCGCGCTTGGCGGCCTCTTCTTCTTTGAGTGTCTCCAGGACGCGGCGACCGTATTCGAAGTAGCGCCGCAAGACAAATTGACGAAGAGTTTCTTGCAGGATGGCGAAGTTATCCGGGAGTCGACCGGGCCATATCTTCTCGCGAATGCGAATCGCTTCCATGACCCGCCTAAAAGCGGACTGCTTGAAAAACGAATGACGACTAACTGTGATAACGGCATATCCCATGTTTCGCAGCGTGTTTCGGCGTTCCTCGTCAATTGATTGCTGTTCGGGCTCGTCGTGGTAAAAGCCGTTGTTTCGATATCGGTCATCGAATTTTCGAGCAGCGCGTCGAGGTAGAAAACCGTCCGTCGCGTTAGGGCGGCGTATCTTTTGGGGACTGGGATCGGATAGTCCGTTTTGATAGCGCGTATGGCTAAGCCACCCATTGACTTGGGCATTGTCAGCATCATGACAAACGCCGTTTCGAGTGGGGAGCGACAGCCTTCGCGTACATAAGAAAGTGCCTTAAGTGCTTTATTAGATCCACGATACCCCGATGCCTCTGAAAAGAAGGCTCTGAGCTCTTCAACGCTGGTTAGGGCTGGGCGCTCGCGATATTGAGTTTCGTCGGACGTTCCAAGCGCGTAGGAGCCGCAGATTTCAAAGTAATACTCAACGAGCTCCGAAAGGTTGAGGTCGGCTGCTGCTTCTAACGCGCACAGCTTGATATCGACGATGTAGACGTTCGGCTCGAGTTCTAGGTAGCTTTCTGCATCAAACGTATAGCGCGTGCAGTGGCAGATGCAGCCCTTGCGGTGCCTTTTGGCATTATTGGAAAACGTCAGCACATGGATGCTTTCAGAATCGACATTCTTTCTGTTGAGCCATGCTCGCGCCGCTTCCAGGTTGGACGTGGTCGGCGCAGACACCTTGATCTTTTCCATAGATATGGGATCGGTCGCGTGGCTTGCGAGCGAGTTGACTGTTTGGTATACAGCGCGTGCCGTGGTATGTGACAGAACGATTCCCATACGCGCATGATGGCATAGCGGACGCCATATACGCTCGAAACTTCGGGCAACGGTATTGGGGCGCGGCTTATCTTCTGCGAACGGTGGGTTTTTGAGCTGTCGTATTGAGGGGGGGGCAGCTTCGGCTGGGGAGGTTTCTGTCGGCTGCCCCATTTTGGTGAACTTTAGTTGCGGATTCGTAGCTTCTAAGCGTTTTTGCCGACCGCTCAGATGCCTCACCAACATAATTTGAGTTATTCGGCCTTATCCTATACGAATGGTGCGATCGCAACGTCCTATTCGAATTGATTCAGATAGATTTATAGGGCTTGGTTGCGAAATTGGGGCGACTATAGCGCTCGATTGCGGTTCAAGGGGCCTTGACTAGTGGTTCAGCTGGCCGAACAACTCGAAAAATGTAGGTGGGCCAACCTGCCGACTATGTGAAGCACGCGTATTTGCTCGTTTTGATGAAAACTAGGGTGCAGCCATAAGGCTGCGCCCTAGTTTACTGCGTGCCGGTGTGCCCAGACGGATTGCGCTGTGCCTGGCAGGCGCTCCCGCAGATGGATCGGTTATTTCGCGAATAGGTTCTTGAGGTTGAACTCGGCTTGGACGGTGCGGAGCATGAGGTCGGTGTCGTCCAAGCCCAGGTGCTGCTCGTTGGCGTCGGCGGCGAGGGTTCCACGGCGGCGCGCCCAGTTCTCGAGCGCGGCTGGGGCGGACTCGCGGGGGAGCGAGCGCACGTCGGCGTCCAGGCTGCGGCAGATCTGGCGCGAGTCGATGACGATGATCTTGCCGGCGCGGCGTGCCTCGGCGTAGCCGTCCAGGTGGATCTTGAACCAGCTGTCCTCAAAGGCGGCGTTGTGTGCCATGTACGGGTACTTCTTCATAAGCTTGAGCAGCTGCTTTTGCAGCTCTTTGTTCTCGCGGAACGGCTTTTTGCCGTCGATGTCGTCCCAGGTGATGTGGTGGATATTCGACAACGGCACATCCTCGCCGCGGTAGATGTCGGGCAGGCCGCAGTAGTGTGCCTCGGCGTCATGCGGGACGGCGTCGCTGGTGAGCTCCATGATCTCCCAGCCCACGTTGATGATATAGCCGCGCTCGGGTGCACGGCCGGTGGTCTCGATGTCGATACCGAGCACGGTGCCCTGGATGGGCTTGCGGGCGTAGGCCACGCCGAGCGCGTCGCGGTCGCCGCGGATTTCGCGCATAACGGACGCGGCGGTGCGCTTTTGCATCTTGCCGATGGCGGCGCAGGTGTCGGCATCGGACAGGCCGCGCGAGAGCGTCGCGGGCGTCACGTTGCGCAGACGCGCCTCGCCAATCTGGTCGCACAGGTCGCGGTTGCGGTCGGCCAGGTCGCGCACGGTGGCAAAGTCGAAGCCGGGGTCGCCCTCGGCGGTAAAGTACTCGGTCTCGAGCACCTTGAGGGCCTCCTCGCCCTTCTGGCGCTCGGACTCCATGGCGCCGTGGTCGCCGTAGATAAACATGGGGATAAACGGCTGGCGCTCGTATTCGAGTGCTTGCGATACGTTCATATGCTACTCCTTGGACGGGCCGCGTTGTGCGGCTCGAGGTTACTGAGTTATGGCGAGATGATAGTTTACCATAGGCAACTATTGGCACCGCGCCCGGGACAACTACAATACCCTAGTTGACCGCTAGGACTTTTACAATGCTGCCGAAAGACACGAAAGGTTCCATCCGTCATGGATTTACTGATTGATATTCTGCTCGACGCCGGCAAGGACACGCTGTCGCTGGTGCCGTTTTTGTTGGTGACGTATCTTGCTCTCGAGACACTTGAGCACGTTGCGGGCGACCGCGTCAACGGCGCTATCAAGCGCGCCGGCGCTGCGGGTCCCGTGGTTGGCTCGCTGCTGGGCATGGTGCCGCAGTGCGGCTTTTCGGCCATGGCGGCCACGCTGTACGCCGGCCGTGTCGTGACCTTGGGCACGTTGGTGGCGGTGTTCCTTTCGACCTCCGACGAGATGCTGCCGCTGCTACTTGCCGAGCAGGTTCCCGTGCAGACTATGGCGATGCTTTTGGCTTCGAAAGCGCTTATCGCACTGGTCACGGGCTTTATCGTAGATGCCGCCATTCGCGGTCTGCGTCGCAACGCCCGCGCGCATGCGGCGATTCGTCGTACCGTGTTGGGGACCACTGTCAATCCGGCGCACGTTAACTGCGCGCATGACGACCACAGCGGCGGTGACATCATCGACGAGGTGGCCGAGGCGGGCGTGAGCGCCGACCACATCCACGAGTTGTGCGAGCGCGACCATTGCGGTTGCGATGAAGACGAGGACGAGCACGAACACGGACATGGCCACGATCACGGTCATGAGGGCGAACATGAACACCATGATGGTCACGGTCACTCCCACTCCCACGAAGGGACGCCTGTCCTGTCGATCATCCGCAGCGCGATCTCGCACACCGTGCA
Organism: uncultured bacterium; assembly: GCA_905215505.1. Taxonomy (GTDB): domain Bacteria; phylum Actinomycetota; class Coriobacteriia; order Coriobacteriales; family Coriobacteriaceae; genus Collinsella. The sequence goes on along the minus strand of CAJMPU010000028.1, from coordinate 5,104 downwards.
GGTCTCGGTATTCATTTTTCTGGTGACGCTGATTCTGGTCGCCGTGCTCGAGACGTTCGGCGAGTCCGCGATCGAGCAGTTCCTGCGCGGCAACGAGATACTCGCTGTCCTGGGTTCGGCGCTTGTCGGGCTGATTCCCAATTGCTCGGCGAGCGTGGTCATTACACAGCTGTATCTGGAAGGCGCGCTGCAACTGGCGCCGATGCTCGCCGGCACGCTCATTTCCGCCGGCGTGGGTTATCTGGTGCTGTTCCGCACCAACCGCAGCGCCCGCGAAAATGTCGTGTTCCTGATCATGATGTACGTCATCGGCGCTGGCTGGGGCCTTATCCTTTCCGCCTTTGGGTTCTAAGTGGATGTTTGGGGCATGCCGTAAAACTAGGACATGCCATAAATTCCACCGCCATGACCTGGGCGTTGGATGCGCGTCAATCGGCAAAACAAAAAGGTAGATTTTAGGCATGTCTCAAAAATCTACCTTGGTTAGCGCAGCAGCTCGGTGAGGTTGCGTTTAAAGCGGGCGCGGTCTTCGCTGGTAAATGCCGCCGGCCCGCGAGTGCGTCCGCCGGCGCGGCGCACCTTCTTTTCCTCGTGGCGAATAAACAGCTGCATGTCGATGGTTGCTTTGTCGTAGACGCGCCCGCGCACACCGATAGCGGCGGCATCGCGCCCGAGCACCATGCTCGCCAAGCCAATGTCCTGCGTCACGACCACGTCGCCCGCCTGCAGGCGTTCGACAATGGCAAAGTCGGCGCTGTCGGCGCCCACGCTCACGTCGAGCGTCGTGACCCAAAAGCCGCGTCGCGCGTGCTCGGCATCGCGCGGGTCGTCGCGGCGAATGTGCCGTTCCAGGTTTTGCGTGCTGTTGCCGGCGATAACAACGGCGACGCCCGCCCGCCGCGCGCAGTCAATCGACTCGCGCGTGACCGGGCAGGCGTCTGCATCAATAAAGAGCGTTCGTGGCATCTAGCGCACCAGTTTGCCAAATTGAATAGCGCGAACAATCAGCGTTACGCCAAACACCAGCAGCGCGGCGCCGCTAAAGATGACGAGCATCTTGGCCGACCACAGCGGATAGATAAACACGAACATGCCGGCGATGATGGAAAGTGCGCCGCTCAGGATGGCGAGGGCGCGGTTGGACGAAAGCTCGGACTCCAGAATGGACATGACACCTTCGACAATCCAGCCAAAGCCGGCCACGATAACCACCATCGTGGTGAGCGTCGCGGTCGAGAAGGCCTGGTTGCGCAGGATTATGACGCCGCCCAAGATAATGAGTAGGTTGGAGATGATGCTCGTCACGCGCCAACCGGTGGGCAGCAGCGGCTCAAAAATGGCAGTGAACAGTCTGATGGCAGCAGTGATTACAAAGTAAAAACCCAGGACGGTCGTCAAAAAGACGAGGGACTTGGCGGGTGCAAAAAGCAGCGCGATGCCAGCAATGAGCGCCACGACGCCCGTGATGGCGTAGATCCAGCGCACGGCCTTGACGGCTTTGCCCGCCATGCTTTTCTCGTCAAATCCAAACTGGCTCGATTTTTGGTCATCGTTCTTAAAGATGCCCATAATGTCTCCTTTCCGTGCGGCGTAAGCCTTGATCGTTACAACCAGTATCGCTTAAAGGCGCTGGCGTATGGGTCGGGGAGGGCGAAACGTAACCCAAAGGTCCCGAATTGTTTCCGTTGTTCCCCACGTCGCGATTTTCTATTCAACAGGTGTAGAACATTGCAGCCCTGTTCGTTATTGCCTACGTTTTAGGTTAGATTTTCCTAAGGACAATTGGCTTGTATTGGGGGTCCCTATGAACGAAACAGTTCCCGCGGCGCCGGTAAGCGCAGAATCGATGGCAAAGCAAGGTTGCGAAAAGCTCGGTCTGGAAGCGTTTGATGCGCTGGTCCGTCGTGCCCGTACGTGCCGTCGCTTTGACGAGTCTATGCGCGTGCCGCGCGAGTTTTTGCTCGAGCTGGCGGAACTGGCGCACCTGACCCCGTGTGGTGCCAATGCTCAGCGTCTGCGTTTTCACGTGGTGAGCGGTGCCGAGGATTGCGCGCGTGTATTTGACGAGCTCGCATGGGCCGGCGCACTTAAGGACTGGCCGGGTCCTGCCGAGGGTGAGCGCCCGACCGGCTACATCGCGATTCTTGCCGAGCGCGCCGTTCCGGGCAAGCCCGCCGCTCCCATTACCGAGGTCGACACGGGCATTGCCGCGCAGACGATGATGCTCGCCGCCCGCAGCGCCACGCCCGAGGTGGCAGCCTGCATGTTCAAGGCCTTTACGCTCCACGCGATCGATGCCATGGGGCTCGATAACGACAAGTATGAGCTCAAGCTGATCATGGCGTTTGGCATTCCGGCCGAGACACAGGTGATCGATGCGATCGATTCCAACCCCGACGGCTCCATCAATTATTGGCGCGACGAGGCGCAGGTGCACCACGTACCCAAGCGTCCGCTTGCCGACGTGCTGCTGTAGTTGTGCGTCGTTGCGGTGCAATCCGGCGGCAAAATCACCACAAAGGCTCCTGTCCCCTTTGTGGTGGTACGAGGGGAGGGTGTGTGGCGGATCTGTATTTGGTGCGGCATGGGCAGACTGAGCTCAATGTGCAGAGCATTTTGCAGGGCTGGCACGATTCGCCGCTTACGGCGCGCGGGCGCGAGCAGGCGCTGACGGCGCGTACGGCGTTTGCGGCGCGCGGCGTGGCCTTCGATCATGTGTATTCCTCGCCGTTGGGCCGGGCGCGGCATACGGCCGAGCTTATCGTTGGCGAGGACCGTTCCATTGAGCTGGTCGATGACCTGCGTGAGTGGCATTTTGGCTCGCTGGAGGGCACATCAAATCGCGAGATGCCGCCGCAGCCCTGGGGCGATTATCCGGTGGCCTTTGGCGGCGAGTCGGAAGTGCAGCTTCAGTCGCGCATGGTCGCGGCGCTGTCCCGCATCATGGCCAGGCCGCAGCACGACTGCGTGCTGGCGGTTTCCCACGGCTCAGCCTGCCAGGAGTTTCTTGAGTATGTGACTGGCGGGGGAGAGCTACCCGACAACGGTGCCGTGCTTCATTTTGGCTATTGCGACGGGGCGTTTTCGCTCTTGGGTTGGTAACGAACGAAAGGACCCCTATGAATAAAGATCTGTATCTGGTCCGTCATGGACAGACGATATTCAACCTTAAGCGTATCATTCAGGGGTGGAGTGACTCGCCGCTTACGCAGTTGGGTTGCGACCAGGCGGCGCGCGCCGGCATGTTTTTACGCGCGCGCGGCATCGAGCCCGATCATGCCTACACCTCCACGCTTCATCGCACTGAGCAGACTATCGCCAACATGTGGCCGGGTTTGGCGTACGAGCGCCTGGACGGCCTGCGCGAGTGGTTCTTTGGCGACTTTGAGGCCGAGCGCGTGATGCTTATGCCCGAGCGCCCGTGGCGCGATTTCTATCGTCAATTTGGCGGCGAGGGCCAGATCCAGGTGCGCACGCGCATGGTGGCGACGCTGACCGATCTTATGCAGCGTCCGGACCATACGTGCGTGCTCGCGGTAAGTCATGGCTCAGCTATCAAGGAGTTTTTGGACCACGTGCGGGGCGCGGCGGCCGACGAGCGCGAACGCGTGCCGGGCAACTGCTCAGTGCTGCATTTTGCGTTTGACGATGCGGCCGATACGTTTGAACTGGTCGAAGTCTTTACGCAGGAAGACTACGCGCGCGAGCTGGGGCTAGAGCCGCTCGTGGCGGCGGCAGGTCCGCAGCGTGGATAACGCTGACGTTGCGGCCCGGTTTACCGGCGTAATTGTTTGATGCGAAAAGGGCGGAGGTGCATGCGTTTGCTGCATCTCCGCCCCTTGTTTGTTTGGATGCTGGGTTTTCCAGCTTAGCGTTTGAGTTCGCTAGAACCGTGAGACCTGGTGAGTGAGCAGACCCGTCGGAACCTGCGGCGCGCTGCCGCTGACCTGCGCGGCGGGGAACAGCACGGCTACAGCAAAGTTGAACGGCTCTTTGCCAGAGTAGGCGCCGGCAGCGCGGGCCTCGTCGGCCAGAATCTGCGATGCCCCAGCCAGTGCGGCGACATAGGCGGAGTCACCGGCGAACACCGGGTCGGGCGCCTGATCGAGCATGGCACGGATGGCGGCAACGGCGTCCTCGCGCTTGACCTCCCACACGCGATGTGTGACGCCCGCGGGATCGGTGACGGCGTAGAGCGATGCGCCCTCTTTGGCAGCGCTCAAAATGATATCCATGACGGGCGACGCCTCGTAGGCGAGCGACACGGGGCGCGGCTGCACCTTGAGCTCGGCGATCGCGCGCGCGGTGGCGAGTGCGTCGATGCTCTCGGCGGCAGTCTCGTCGCCGCCCGTCAGCACGTTAACCGGGCAAATCGCCACGACGCCCGTCGCACGTCCCGGCTCGCCCGAGCATTCGTACACGTAATACGCCGCACCCGGGTCCTTGAGCATCAGACCATCGGCAATGGCTCCGCGCAGAGCATCGTTGCCGCTCAGGATGCTGCCCATTGCAGGTAGTGCCTCGAGCACGCGGTCCTGAGCCGGGCGGATGCAGGGAAACGGAAGTGCTTTCATGGGCGGTCCTAACGCACGAGTCGGTTTGTTCGCGGCTTATTATGCCCCAACTTGGCCGCTCGCGTCCCAGAGCACGTTATCGGCAAGCGCGATGAGCACGTTTTGGCAGCGAACGATATCGGCATGGGACACATACTCGTTGGGCTTGTGCGCGAGCGCCAACGAGCCGGGGCCGTAGCTCATACAATTGCGGTTGCCTGTCTTGCCGGCAATGACGGCGGTATCGGTGTAGCCGGTAAAGAAGCCGACGGTCGTGTCCGCGTCCGTTACGTCATCGGCGGCACGCTTGAGCGCTGCTAGAAGGGGAGAGTTCGGGTTGCGCTCGATGGCGGGGCGGTCGCCCGTCACGGTGTAGCTGCCATGGCAACCGGGAACGGTGGCTTCGGCGACGGCGATGACATGCTCGACCATATTGATTGCGGCGGCCGTATCGGTCGGCGGGGTCAGGCGCATGTCGACCCAAACTTTGGCGCGGTCGGGTACGACGTAGGGGCGATATCCGCCCTCGATTTGGCCAAACGTGATGGTCG
>CAJMPU010000027.1 GCA_905215505.1 uncultured bacterium | reverse complement strand
CTACCCTGCGCGTGTGCTCCCTGGGTCGAGCTGGCGGCGCAGCCGCCAAGCCCCCGGCATCCGCACGGCGGATGACAAGGCGCTTTTCGCGCTTTGCACGCTCGACCCTCTGGGCGGCATCGTGGCATTTGCCGTCGCGCTCCTGGTGCTGGCCCTCTCCTGCCTCTTCACAAAAACGCGTTCTCTGCCATTGCTCCCGTTTCTAGTGCCGATTTTTGCCATAATCGAGGTCGTGGGCTGCACATTGTAACCGATTGCGCATTCTTCTTAAGGAGCATGCCATGGTAACTAATCAAGAAACGGCCGTCTTTAAGGCGCGCATGGACCGCATTCCCGCGGCGTTGTCGCCCGAGTTGGTCGAGCGTATCGCCGCCGATCGCGCCTCCGGTTTCGTTAATCCTTATCGATGCGGCGATGACCAGGTCATTCGTCGTATTGATCGCGCTGTCGACAAGGGCACGCTTATGCGTCCGGCGTTTATGCGCGATACCGAAAAGATACTTCATCTTCCGGCGTACACCCGGTATGCAGGCAAAACGCAGGTCTTTAGCTTCCGTAGCAATGATGATCTGTCGCGCCGCGGCCTGCACGTGCAGCTTGTTTCGCGCATCGCACGCGATATCGGCCGCGCCTTGGGGCTCAACTGCGATCTGATCGAGGCGATTGGCCTGGGCCACGACTTGGGTCACACGCCCTTTGGCCATGCCGGTGAGCGATTCCTCAACGATATCTATCACGATCGCACGGGCCGCTATTTTTTCCATAACGTTCAGTCGGTCCGCGTGCTCGACGTGCTGTACGGCCGCAATGTGTCGCTCCAGACGCTCGACGGCGTACTGTGCCACAACGGCGAGTACGAGCAACGTGTGTTTGAGCTCTCGGATATGGGCTCCTTTGACCAGTTCGACCGAACCGTCGAGGACTGCATTGCCACAGGCTATGGCGCGATCGAGCACCTGCGCCCCATGACGCTCGAGGGCTGTGTGGTCCGCATTTCGGATATCCTCGCCTACGTTGGGCGCGATCGCCAAGACGCCATTGCGGCGGGCCTGTTGTCACCCGACGCTTTTGACGATGGCCTGGGCGGGGCTTACAACAGCTGGATCCTCACGCACGCTTCTATCGATATCGTTGAGCATAGCTACGGCAAACCGCGTATCGAGATGAGCGAGGACCTGTTTGAGGAGATCCGGCGGGCGAAGCGCGAGAACTACGAGAAGATCTATAGCAAGGGCGGTATCGAAGGCGACTCCGAAGTGGAACTGCGCGAGGCCTTCGAAAAGCTCTACGACCGTTGCCTGCAGGATATAAACGAGGGTGACGAGTCCTCCTACATCTTTAAGCACCACATTTCGCGTGTTGAGCAGCAGCTTTCCTACTACGATCGCGCCTATGCCTGGCAGGATGACAAGGATCAGGCCGTCGTCGATTACATCGCAAGCATGACGGATGGTTATTTCTGCGAGCTGACGAGCAAATTGTTCCCAGGTCTAAAGTTTCCGCACCGCACCTATATTAACGAACGGTAGTTCGTATCCTTTCGGTATACTGTTGGTCAACAACGATTTTGATTAATGCACGGGATGGCTATGGACGACCTTTTTTCTGCTTCGACGCGCGAGCGCTCCTTTAAAAATGCGCCGCTTGCGGTGCGTATGCGCCCCAATTCGCTCGACGAGTATGTGGGCCAGCAAAAGGCCGTCGGTAAGGGCTCGTGGCTGCGCGCCGCGATTGAGCATGATGTGCTGTCGAGTGTGATTCTGTACGGCCCCGCCGGTACGGGCAAGACGACGCTGGCCCATATTATCGCCAACCATACCAAGAGTGAGTTTGTCGAGGTCAGCGCCGTGACGGGCACCGTGAAGGACCTGCGTCGCGTGATCGACGAGGCAAAGACGCGCCTGAATACGTACGACCGCCGCACCATTCTTTTCATCGACGAGATTCATCGCTTCTCTAAGTCGCAGCAGGATGCCCTGCTGCATGCGGTCGAGAACCGCATCGTCATTATGATTGGCGCCACGACGGAAAACCCGTACTTTGAGGTCAACTCCGCACTGTTGTCGCGTGGGCGCGTGGTAGAGCTTGAGCACCTGAAGGACGAGGATATCGCCACGCTCATTGAGCGTGCGCTCGAGGCGCCGCAGGGTTTAAACGGTAAGTTCTCGGCCGATGAGGATACGGTTAAAACCATTTGCACATTGGCCGCGGGCGATGCTCGCTCAGCACTCACGACGCTCGAGCTTGCGAGCGAGATTGCCGTTACGCGTCCCGATACCGAGGGAACGCCAGCGCCGGCGGCGGGGGAACGCTATCCCATTACCGTGGACGACGTGAAGATCGCCAATCCGCGTCGTGGGTTTTCGTATGACAAAAACGGTGACATGCACTATGACATTATTAGCGCGTTCATCAAGTCCATGCGAGGCAGCGATCCCGATGCCACCATTTATTGGCTTGCGCGCATGATTGATGCGGGGGAGGATCCCAAGTTTATCGCTCGCCGCATTATGATTCAGGCTTCCGAGGATGTTGGCAACGCCGACCCGCAGGCGCTTTTGGTGGCACATGCCGCATTTAAATCTGCCGAGGTCATTGGCTATCCCGAGTGTCGCATCAACCTGGCTCAGGCTGCGCTCTATGTGTGCCTGGCGCCTAAGTCCAACGCGTGCGAGGCCTCGATCGATGCGGCGCTGGCCGATATCCACAGCAGTGGTCTTCGCGAGGTGCCCAGCTACCTGCGCGATCGTCACCGTCCCGGCAGCGACGAGTACGGTGTATACAAGTACCCGCACGATTATCCCGAAGGCTGGGTCGATCAGCGCTATTTGCCCGAGGGGTTGGAGCGCGGCGCGTTCTGGCAGCCTGCCGGCCGCGGTTGGGAAGAGTGGCGTGTGGAGCAAAGCGAGCGCGACCGTAGCGGCAACGCTCCCAAGTAGGCCATTGGCGCCTCGCGCATTCCCTTTGGGTATCTTTGCCCTTCTTTGGGGTACCATGAAAAACGTCTGTATTTCGATTCCTTCGGGAGGCTTGCATGAGTCCCATTCAAATCGCCCTGCTGGTGCTCGCCGTTGCCGGCGTGTGGGCTGTTGTCGAGCTCGCGCTCACGCTGCGCAAGACTCGCACCGTCGTCGACTCGCTCGACAAGACGGTGAGTGACCTTAACAATACGCTCGCCGAGGCACAGCCTGTGGTGGCAAAGCTCGATGGCGCTGTCGATGAGCTCACCCCCGCGCTGGCACAGGCTGAGCCGCTCCTCAAGTCGAGCAAGACTGCCGTTGATGCTCTGACGTCTAACCTCGTTGAGGTTGAGGCGGTCGTTCGCGACATCTCCGAGGTCACGGGCAGCGTGGCCGAGGCCAGCAATGCCGTATCGAGCGTGACTGATTCTGCTGCTGGCGCCGTGCAGAAGCTCTTCAATAAGGTGAAGGCTCCTGCAGCCGACGCCGATCGCAAGCTCGCCGCTGCCGCCGCCGAGGCCGAGCAGCCTACTGAGCGCGTTCTGATTGGCGATGACGATGCCGCTGCTGACGACGATGATGTTCAGAAGCCCGCTGCTAAGCCCGCTCAGTATTACACTTATACGCCCGCCGAGACCTCCGAGGAGTCCTGCGATGAGTAGCGAAGCAACCTGTCCCATCACGCTGAGCGTTGCCGGTGATCCGCGTCTCGCGCGCTTGGTGCGCATGACGGCCGCCAACGTCGGCGCCCTGTGCTCTATGTCTGTCGATCGTATCGAGGACATCCGCATGGCTGCCGAGGAAGCCTTCATCTTTGGGTGCACCGCGGTCGACTGCGACGACATCACCATTCAATTTGATGTGGACGAATCTCACGTCGGCATGACCTTTACCTTTGGGGAACAGGCCACCGTCGACGAGGATGACCAGGCTGCTGTGTATGCCGAGCTCATTCTTGCAAGCGTGTGCGATTCCTACGAAAAGACTGCGGCGCCCCTAACGCTTTCCCTCGACCTCAAGGCGGATATCTAATATGACCGAACGTTCCCGGAGCGGCAAAACCGCTTGGGACAAGGAGAAAACCCGCGAGCTGTTTCGTCGTTATAAGGAGACCGGTGATCCGGATGCTCGCGAGCAGCTCGTTATGTCCCATATGAACCTGGTAAGGTTTCTTGCCAACAAATTTAAAAACCGCGGTGAGCCGCTCGATGACCTTTTGCAGGTCGGCTATCTGGGCTTGCTCAAGGCTATCGACCGCTTTGACCCTGAACGCGGACTTGAGTTCACGACGTTTGCCACGCCCACCATCCTGGGCGAGATTAAGCGCCACTTCCGCGACAAGGGCTGGAGCGTGCGCGTGCCCCGACGTTTGCAGGAGCTCTCGGCCAAGGTCAACCAGGCTACCGATAAGCTCACCAACGAGCTACAGCGTTCGCCCAAGGTTGAGGAAATCGCCGAATACCTCGACGTGACTGTCGACGAGGTGCTCGAAGCCATGGAATCGTCCTCGGCCTACACCTCGGTGCCCATCGAGGCTCCTGGCGCGTCCGATTCCGACGATGCGCCTTCGATTCTTGACCGCTATGCCGACGAGGACAATGAGCTCGACTTTACCGATGACCGCCTGGTAATCGAGGAAGCCATCCGCGATTTCTCGCCTCGCGAGCGCGAGGTTATCGAGTTGCGCTTCGTAAAGGGCATGACCCAGATCGAGATCGCCAAGAAGCTGGGCATCTCGCAGGTGCAGGTCTCGCGCCTGCTGCGCCGTACCCTTAAGAAGATTCAAGATAAGATCGACCCCGACGGAGTGATGATTCGTTCATGAGTGAGCACCCCCAACAAATCGACCGCACGCTTCGCGATACCCGCATTCTGACGCTGCGCATTTGGGGCGTCGTCGGCTGCATTGTCATCGCTGCCGTAATCTTTAACCTTATGGGCATCCTGGCACCGGTCATCGAGTTTCTCGCTGTCGGTTCCATCATCGCTTTTGTGATGTCTCCGATCACCAACTGGCTCGAGCATCACGGCGTCGGACGTGGCCTCGGTTCGCTCATCGCACTCATTGTGGTTGTTGCCGTGCTCGTCGGCGTCGTCTGCATCCTATCGCCTATTTTGCTCGGTCAAATCATGGAAGTCCTGAGCCGCCTGCCCGAGCAGCTTCGTGTTGCGGGTGGTGATCTCAACGAGATGCTCTCGCACGCTAAGACGCTCAACAACACGCCGCTCAAGGAGTATCTGGACGACAATCTTTCTTCGTTGGTTACCGTAGCGTCCAAGTACGTCTCGCAAATCGCTGCTGAGCTCGGCCGCGGTGTGTTTCCGCTCATTACCAACACGGCCTCGCAGCTGTTCGTCATCTTCCTGGGTCTGGTGCTTGCCTACTGGCTTGCCTGCGATTATCCCCGCATGCACCACGAGGTCTGCACCATCATCGGGCAGGAAAAGGAGACCTCGTACCGCTTTATGGTGGCCATCCTTTCGCGTTCGGTCGGCGGCTACATGCGTGGCATGGTCATCACATCGATCTGTGGCGGTTTTCTTGCCTTTATTGGTTTTACGATCATCGGCCATCCGTATGCAGCACTCATGGCCATCTTCACCGGCATTATGCACCTGGTTCCGGTTGTCGGTCCCTGGGTGAGTGCGGCGATCGCCACGGTGCTCGGCTTTATGTTCAGCCCTATGCTGGCGTTATGGACGCTTGTCGTGACCATGGTGGCTCAAAATGTCACCGATAATGTCATTTCGCCTAAGGTCATGCAGAGCTCGGTGCAGGTGCATCCCGTTATGAGCCTGACGGCCCTCGTTATCGGTTCGGCACTCATGGGTCCCATCGGCATGGTTATCGCCATTCCGCTGTGCGCGGCCCTCAAGGGCATCTTCGTCTACTACTTTGAGAACGAGACCGGCCGTCAGCTCGTGGCATACGACGGCGCCGTGTTTAAGGGCACTCCGTATCGCGATACCGAGGGTAACCCGGTCGCCGCCTACGACGCGCTCGGAGACGATACGTTCATCTATGAGTCCGAGCTTATCGGCAACGAGACCGCGCCCGAGGCCCAGGCAATGCCCAAGCCCGAGCTCGATAATCCCTGGATTAAGCTCTCAGGCCTGCAGCCCGACGCGACAGGCTTTTTCAAGAACCCCTTCGCCAAGGATGACGATTCCAATACGGACGACGACACCAAAACCGGCATCGACGGCTCCATGGACGATTCGGATTCCAAATAGGCCCTGTTAGCGTTTCTTGATGTTTACATAACAATAAACGCGATCAAAGCGATTGATAAGGGGCCAGCCACATAGAAAAAGATGGCGTCAATTGCGCTTAGGGTGTAATACGCTTTATCGCCAGATGTTACTGCGTACAATGCGTAGCCAAATCTCGGCTGGTTCACATACCAGCTCGAGTAAGCGAAGATTGCTAAAAGGGCTACTGAGGTCAGTGCATTCACGACAAACCGTTTGCTATTCATCGATCGCTCCTTCCGGACGATTCTTATATGAAATTTTACCGAAATCATTTTTTTTTCAAAGTATTTGACAGACCTAAATAACGTGCACTTTCGCTGGAGGGTCGCTGTTTGGCGGCCCTCTTTTTTGCACAGGCGCGGTGGGATGGTAATATCGTTACGTTTGAACTGTTTCGATGTGAAACCGAGGAGATTCCCTCTATGAGTGCTGACTACCCGTCAATGACTACGGCCGAGATTCGCTCCAAGTTCCTCAACTTCTTTGAGGAGCGCGGTCTTAAGCTCTATCCTTCTTCGTCCCTCGTCCCCGACGATCCTTCGCTGCTGCTTGCCAACGCCGGCATGAACCAGTTTAAGGAGTACTACCAGGGCAAGAAGACCATGAAAGAGATCGGCGCGATCTCCTGCCAGAAGTGTGTCCGCACCAACGACATCGACTGCATCGGTGAGGACGGCCGTCACCTGTCCTTCTTTGAGATGCTCGGCGACTTCTCCTTTGGCGGCGTCTCCAAGCAGCAGGCCTGCGCTTGGGCCTTTGAGCTCATCACCAAGGAGTTCAAGCTGCCGCTCGACCGCCTGTACTTCACCGTCTTTACCGAAGACGACGAGACCCACGACGTGTGGCGCTCTCTGGGCGTTGCCGAGGATCACATCTCCCGCCTGGGCGAGGACGACAACTTCTGGGCCGCTGGCCCCACCGGCCCCTGCGGTCCGTGCTCCGAGATCTACTTTGACATGGGCGAGGAGGTCGGTTGCGGCAGCCCCGACTGCAAGCCTGGCTGCGACTGCGACCGCTTCCTTGAGTTCTGGAACCTCGTGTTTACCCAGTACGACCGCCAGGAGGACGGCTCCATGCCGGAGCTGCCGCACCGCAACCTCGATACGGGCATGGGTCTGGAGCGCATGGCCGCTATCATGCAGCACAAGACCGCTAACTACGACGGCGATCTGATGCAGCACCTCATCAAGCTCGGTGAGAAGATCAGCGGCAAGACCTATGACGCCGACGATTACTCCGGTGCCAGCCGCTCCCTGCGCATCATCGCCGACCACTCCCGTGCCGTCGACTTTATGATCTCCGACGGCATCCTGCCCGGTAACGAGGGTCGCGAGTACGTCCTGCGCCGCCTGCTCCGTCGTGCCGTGTTCCACGGTCGTCTGCTGGGCATCGAGGGCGCCTTCCTGACCAAGTTTATCGACGAGGTCAACGCTCAGATGGGCGAGGCTTATCCCGAGCTGCTCAAGAACGTCGCGCTCGTTAAGGGTATCGTCGCCTCCGAGGAGGAGCGTTTCTCAACGACGCTCGACAACGGCCGCGTTTACCTGGACGAGGCCCTGGCCGCGCTCGCCGACGGCGCTGTCCTTCCGGGCGATGTTGCCTTTAAGCTTCACGACACCTTTGGTTTCCCCATTGACCTGACTGTCGAGATCGCCGGCACCGCCGGTCACGACGTCGACATGGATGGCTTTACCGCTTGCATGGAGAACCAGAAGGCCCGTGCCCGCGCCAACGCTAAGGGCGATGCCTGGGGTAGCTTTAACGACGTGTGGGTCGAGCTTTCCGACAAGGTTGCCGCGACCGAGTTCGACGGCTATGACAACGACGCCATCGAGGGCGCCAAGGTTGTCGCCATCGTGCGCAACGGCGAGTCCGTCGAGTCCGCTGCTGCCGGCGAGGATGTTGAGGTCGTGCTCGACCGCACCCCGTTCTATGCCGAGATGGGTGGCCAGCAGGGCGATGCCGGCAAGCTTTCCGCCGAGGGCGTTGTTCTGGCCGTTGCCGACACCAAGAACCACAACGGCCTGTATGCTCACGTCGCGCACGTTGCCGAGGGCACGCTGACCGTCGGTGCTACCGTGACCGCCGCGCTCGACGCCGAGCGCCGTGGCTTCCTGCGCCGCAATCACACCGCCACCCACCTTCTCGACGCTGCGCTTAAGCAGGTTCTGGGCGAGCATGTCTCCCAGGCCGGCTCGCTGGTGACGCCCGAGCACCTGCGCTTTGACTTCACGCACTTCGAGGCTCTGTCTTCCGAGCAGCTCAAGGCTGTCGAGGACCTGGTCAACCAGCAGATCTTCGCTTCCAAGCCGGTTGTGACCCGCGTTATGGGCATCGATGAGGCCAAGGCCGCCGGTGCTGTTGCCCTGTTTGGCGAGAAGTACGGCGACGTCGTCCGCGTCGTTTCCGTGGGCGCCGAGGACCAGCCGTTCTCCCGCGAGCTCTGCGGTGGCACCCATGCCGCCAATACCGCCGAGATCGGCCTGTTCAAGATCATTTCCGAGTCCTCTACGGGCTCGAACGTCCGTCGTATCGAGGCCGTGACCTCTAAGGGCGCTCTCGATTACATGGCCGACCGCCTGGCACTTGTTGACGCCGCTGCCGCTGCGCTCAAGTGCCGCGCGGACGAGGTTCCCGCTCGCGTGGAGAACCTGCAGGCCGACCTGCGCGAGACGTCCAATAAGCTCAAGAAGGCTCTGACCGGTGGCTCCTCCGATGCCATTTCCGGCGCCATCGACGGCGCTGTCGAGCTGAACGGTTACAAGCTCGTTGTCGCTGAGCTCCAGGGCCTTGAGGCTGCTGACCTGCGCAACGTCTGGGATACCGTGCACCAGAAGGTCGCCGGCCCTGTCGCCTGCGTCGTCGCCAGCGTGACCGAGAAGGGCACGCCTGCGCTGCTCGCCGCCGGTTCCGATGACGCCGTGAAGGCCGGTTTCCACGCCGGCAACGTGATCAAGCAGATCGCGGGCCTGGTCGATGGTCGCGGTGGCGGCCGTCCCAACATGGCCCAGGCCGGTGGCAAGAACGCCGCCGGTATTGCCGATGCCCTCGCGGCCGCTAAGACCGCGCTCGGCGCCTAAGAAGTCGCTGTGGTCGCGCTCGCGCTGGACATAGGGGAGACCAGGATCGGTATTGCCGTCTCGAGCCGTGATGGCAAGATGGCGATGCCTGTCAAGGTGCTTCCGGCTGCCGAGGTCACCGGTATGGCCAAGACGTTTCGCTACCTGGTCGAGGACTATGAGCCCGATATCCTGGTAAGCGGACGTCCCTTGACCATGGCCGGTGAGCCCGGCCCCCAGGCCGAGCGCGTTGCCGCCGTGGCCCAAAAGATTGCCGACAAGCTCGAACTTCCGCTGGAGTTTGAGGACGAGCGCTTGTCCTCGCAAGAGGCCAAACGCATCCTGCGCGAGCAGGGCCTCAACGAAAAACAGATGAGAGGCAAGATTGACATGATCGCCGCCAGCCTGTTTTTGCAGACATGGCTTGATCGTAAAAACGAGGAGGTCTCGCATGCCTAGCGCTTCCGATCCGCGCCAGCCGATTCGTACACGTCAGCCTGTGCCGCGCCCTGCCCAGCCTGGCCAGCGTCCGGCACAGCCGACGCAGCGCGCAGCTCAGCCTGCCGCGCGCCCGGTGCAGTCCTCCTCTCGTTTGGCTCAACCTGCTCAGCGGACGGTTCGACAGCCCACTGCTCGTACGGCCCAGCCTGCAGGCGGTACCCGCTTTAAGCAGCAGGCACCTACCCAGCGAGCACAGGCCCCCCAATCGCATTCGCATCACGCTCGCGGTTCGCACGGCGTTGCTCCGGCCACGCGATCGAGCTACAACACGCATGCTCGTCGCGGTGCCCAAAAGAAAAGCTCCCCGGTGCCTATGATTATCGGCGTCGTCGCCGCCGTGCTAGCGCTTGTCGCGATCGTTTTCTTTGTCGTGCCGGCCGTCAAGGGCTTCTTTGTCGGTGAGGATTCGAAGGTCACGGCTGGTCAGCAGGTTACGGTGACCATTCCTGACGGTGCTTCGGGCGATACGATCGCCTCGATTCTCTCTGAGAACCATATCGTCGAAAATCCCAAGGATTACTATGCGGCGGTGAAAAAGCTCAACGCCGATATGTCGCTCAAGCCTGGTACTTATTCGTTCACCACGCTCATGGACGCGACTAAGGTGGTTCAGCAACTCATGGAAGGCCCCAACGCTGGCTCCAATGCGCTGACGATTCCCGAGGGCTTGACGGTCGATCAAGTCGCCGACCGTGTGGCCCAGGCCTACAATAGCATCTCTAAGGAAGACTTCCTCAACCAGGCCAAGGCCTCCAACTACGTGGACGACTATAGCTTCCTTAGGGGCGCGGCCAATGATTCGCTCGAGGGCTTCTTGTTCCCCAAGACCTATTCGCTGGGCGATTCGCCGACGGCCGATGATGTGATTCGCGCCATGCTCGATCAGTTTAAGACCGAGTACAAGTCGCTTGACTTTGCGAGCTGCGAGGCGAAGATCAAGGAACGCTACGGTGTGGAGATGTCCGACTACGACATCGTCAACTTGGCCTCTATTGTTGAGCGCGAGGGCCTCAACGCCGATCAACGTGCGCACGTGGCCTCGGTTTTTTACAACCGCCTTGCCGGCAAGCTCGACGGTCTGCGTTATCTCAACAGCGATGCGACCATGATGTATGTCACCGGTGGCGAGGTTACCGCCGACGACCTGCAGAGCGATAGCCCGTATAACACCTATAAGCACGAGGGCCTGCCACCCACGCCCATCTGCTCTCCGTCGCTCGAGGCACTCAAGGCCACGCTTGAACCGACCGACTCCGATGACCTGTATTTCTACATTACGCAGGACGAGGAGTACTTCTCGCAAACCTACGAAGAGCATCAACAGTCTTGGAATTAGCATGAGGATTTTTAGCCCCAAACGATACGTTGCCTCGGTCGATCGCATCGACCTTGATACCCTGTGGGCCGACGGCAAACGCGCCATTCTGCTCGATCGCGATAACACCCTGGTGCCGCGCGACACCGAGCAGGTTCCCGCCGCGGTTTCCGCTTGGCTCGACGCTGCCCGCGCCAAAGGCTTTAAGCTGTGCATGGTGTCCAACAACTGGCATCGCGATCAGGTCATGAGCTCTGCACGCGAGCTGGGACTCGAGGCCATCAGCCACGCCATGAAGCCGGCGCCGTTTGCCCTCAAGGCGGGTCTTCAGCGCCTCGGCGCCACGGCAGACGAGGCGGTGCTGATCGGCGATCAGCTGTACACAGACGTGTGGAGCGGTAATTTTGCCGGTGTTGACACTATTCTGGTCAAGCCGCAGGCAACCCAGGACCTGTGGTACACGCAGATCTTCCGTATCTTTGAGCGCCGGGCCCTGCGCGACCTTCCCTGCGAGGAATAGGTTTCGCCATGTCTCAGCACATCAAACACGGCTGCGACCATATTTTCTTTATCGGCTTTTTGGGCGCGGGCAAGTCGACGCTCGCGCGTAACGTGGGCACTATGTTCAAGCGTCGATTCATCGATACCGATCGTTTGGTTGTGCGTCGATGTGGCAAGTCGGTGACCGAGATATTTGAGACCGAGGGCGAGGATCGTTTTCGCGAGCTCGAGACCTCGGCACTCCGTTCGCTTCAAAGCGAGCGCAGCCTGCTGGTGTCGTGCGGGGGTGGCATCGTCGAGACGCCGGTGAACATTGAGCTGATGCACGAGATGGGTACATGCGTGTACCTCGAAGGCGACTTTGAGGACTCGTTGCGCCAGATTCGTCGGTCCGACACGCGCCCCGATTTCCGCTCGCCCGAGCACGCTGCGCGCTTGTTTGAGCATCGCCGTCCGCTGTATCGCCAGGCGGCCGATATTACCCTTGATATTCGCAACAAGTCCTTCGAGGACGTTTCCTACCTTTGTGCCGAGATGCTTTTGGAGCGTGGACTGCTATGATTCGCCGTCAACTTATCAATTTCCAAAACCGCAGTGTCGATGTCCGCGTCGGATTGGGGGCGTTCGAGGAGCTGTCGCGCATGTTTGCCTCGGCTGTGGGCAAGCCTAAGCGTGCGATGGTGGTTTGGAACGACGCCACATCCGAGCGTTTTGGCGAGGTTGTCGAGCATGCACTTGTTGACGCCGGTTTTGCCGTGTCGCCGCTCGTCCTCGAGGTTTCGCCTGCCGGTGCTACGCTGGTCGATGCCGATACCGTCTTTGGCGCGCTGTCGGCTAACGGCATTACCTGCGATGATCTCGTTGTCGCTGTCGGCGACACGGCGACCTGCTCGGTTGTTTGCTGGTGCGCCAATCAGTGGTGCGGTCGCACCGAGTGCGCCTTGCTGCCGACGACGTTCGACGCCATGCTCACGGTCGCGACGACCATGAAGCCGCTTGTCGCCTCGTCGGCGCATGCGCTTCCCGCTATCGCGTTCCGTCCCGAGCCGGGCTTGGTCGTGTGTGACCTCGACCTTGTACGCGAGGCGGACCCCGAGGACCTCAAGCTCGGCTATGCGGTACTTGTTGGCACCATGCTTTCGAGCAGCAAGTCCCGCTGGAATCAGTTTACCGAGACCATTCCCGAGATTCTCGCGGGCGAGGAGGTCGCGCTCGTCAATGCCGTTCAGTGGTCTCAGACTGCCCGTAAGGACGTACTGATGGCCACGAACCCGAGCGCCCGCCATGCGCTCGATTTTGGCAAGACAGGGGAGCGTACCCTGCGCGTCTGCCTGGGCAAAGCCGCGGTGCAGGTTCCTGCCTACCAGCTGCTGTCCGAGGGCATGCGCTTTGAGGCGCGCCTAGCACATGATGCCTGCGACTTTGATATCGATTACGTCTTTGAGGTCGATGACTGCCTGGAGGGCTTTGGTATCGAGGAGCTTGCCTTCGATCTGGAGCCTGCCGCATATATCGAGGAGTTCCGCAGGCAGCAGTTTGTTCGCTCGAACCGCAGCATGTTGCCGCTGCCCGCGGCGCTCGGCGCCATTCGTCTAACGAGCGTTGAGGACGAGGTTCTCGACCGCCATGCTCACGCATACTTGGCTTCTCGCAAAGAACTTCTCTAGGATTTATTGACATACATCGTCTTTCGTATCATGTTGAGGGACGGGTTTTCAGTCGGTTGCGGATCGCATGCGATTCTGTCGTTCGGTTGAGACCCGTCCCGTCTTTATAGAGGCAACAAGAAAGGAATCTGCATGTCTGAGTTTGCTGCCGGTCCTGCCGGTCGTATCGAGCGTGTCCGTGCCCTGATGGTCGAGCGCGGCTACGATGCCATCGTGGTGCGCGACGAGGCCAACCTTCGTTGGCTCACGGGCGTGAAGGGCGTCTTCGATTACACCTTCGAGTTCCCGCACGCGGCGTTTATTACGGCTGACCAGTGCCTGTTCCATACCGACTCGCGCTACCTCAACAGCTTTGAGGAGAACACGCCCGCCGGCAGCCCTTGGGTCTACGACATGGACGAGGGTACCATCCCCGGTTGGGTCGCCGGCAAGATCGCGGCCAACAAGTGCCGCGTCTGCGCTGTCGAGGACGACATGCAGATCAACTTCTACCAGGGCATTCAGCGTGGTCTGGAGGATCGTTCCGTCGCCTGCATGCTGCCGCTGATGCATGACGACATTCGCAAGATGCGCGCCATCAAGGACGCCGAGGAGATCGAGCTCATGCGCCATGCGCAGTCGATCACCGATGCCGCCTTCCAGCATATGCTCGGCTTTATTAAGCCCGGCATGACCGAGAAGCAGGTTCGCAACGAGCTCGAGAACTTTATGTTCGCCAACGGCGCCGATAGCCTTGCCTTCGGCTCCATCGTGGCGAGTGGTCCCAACACCGCCAACCCGCATGCCGTGCCGAGCGACCGCGTGATCGAGAAGGGCGATTTCGTTCTTATGGATTACGGCGCGGGCTACTGTGATTACCGCTCCGACATGACACGCACCGTCGTGATGGGCGAGCCTACCCAGGAGCAGCTCGACCTGTACGCGCTCGTGCGCCGTACACACGAGGAGTGCGTCGCCGCCATCCATCCGGGCGTGGAGGGCAACGACATTTTCAAGCTTTCCAAGAAGATCATCGGCGATGCCGGCTATGGCGATTACTACAACCATGGTCTGGGTCACGGCGTGGGCATCGACATCCATGAGCTGCCCAACTTCAACCGCAGCAAGAACACCATCGAGGTCGGCTCGGTTATCACCATGGAGCCTGGCGTGTATCTGCCCGGCGTGGGCGGCGTGCGCCTGGAGGACTACGGCGTGGTCACCGAGAACGGCTATGAGCCCTTCACCAAGACCCCGCACGACCTGCACGTCATCGATTGCTAATCCACTCCGTTAGATTTTTAGGCATGCCCCAAAAATCTACTTTGGAGGCGGGGCGTCCGGAACGATTCTGGGGCCCCGCGTTCTCTTTTTATGCGCTCGCCGCAGGCGCCGCCTGCAAGTGTATAATTTCGGTCGTATGTAATTTGGACGCCTGTGCGTTCTGCCCATAACAAGAAAGGTCGCTATGCCTACCATTTCTACCGCCGACTTCAAGAACGGCCTCGGTCTCCGCATTAAGGACAAGGTTTACACCATCGTCGAGTTCCAGCACGTCAAGCCGGGCAAGGGTGGCGCTTTCGTGCGCTACAAGACTCGCGATATCAAGAGCGGTCGTGTCGTTGAGAACACCTGCAACGCCGGCACCAAGTTCGAGAGCGTCATGCTCACCACCCGTGAGTTCCAGTACCTCTACAACGACGGCACCGACTACATCTTCATGGACAACGAGTCCTACGAGCAGGTTCCCGTTCCCGAGGACATGGTGGGCGAGAACTCCAAGTGGCTGCGTGAGAACGACATCTGCCAGCTGCTCTTCGCCGACGACGAGCTCATGGGCGTGACCCCGCCGATGTTCATCGAGACCACCATCGTCCAGACCGACCCGGGCTTTAAGGGCGACACCGTCCAGGGTTCCACCAAGCCGGCCACCATCGACACTGGCGCTGTCATCCAGGTCCCCATGTACCTCAACGAGGGCGAGGTCATCAAGGTTGACACCCGCGACGGCAAGTTCGTCTCCCGCGTCTAGCAACCAACTCTTCTAGGAGGACTCATGCCCCAGGAAATCAAGATTGACGGCATCGGCATTTCGCCCGATGTTCTGACCGCCATCGTCTCGCGCGCCGTCACGGATGTCGAGGGCATCGCCTCCGTGGGCGTCAAGGACCTTGCCACCAACCTTGTCTCCATGATGCTTTCGTCTAAGGCCCCGGCTTCCGAGCCGGCGGTCGAGGCCGAGGTCGTCGACGACAAGCTCGCACTCACCGTGCGCGTTGTGGTGTTCTTTGGCTATCCGTTCAAGAAACTCGCCGAGGCCGTTCGCGCTGCCGTGGTCGCTGCCATCGATGCCCAGGTGGGCGTTGAGGTCGAGCGCGTTGACGTTTGCATCGACGGCCTCGTTTTCCCCAAGGAGTAACCTTTGAGCCTTAAGGTTTATCGCGGGCGTACGCTTGCCCGCAGTCAGGCGCTGCAGCTGCTGTTTCAGGCCGAGGCCACGGACAGCCCGCTCGAGCGCGTCCTCGAGGGCGATTTCCTGATCTCGAAGGGCCCCCTCGACCCCTATGCGCTGGAGCTGTGCCGCGGTGCCTACGAGCATATCGATCGCATCGACTGTGCCCTGCGCGCCGTCGCCAAGAACTGGGATCTTATGCGCATGCCCGGCGCCGACCGCAATCTGCTGCGTATCGCCGTCTACGAGATGCGCTTCCTCACCGACGAAGAGGTCTCGGACGCTATCGTGATCAACGAGGCCGTCGAACTTGCCAAGGCCTATGGCACCGACCAGTCCGCGTCGTTCGTCAACGGCGTGCTGGGCAAGATCGCGCGCAGCGAGGAGTTGCCGGGCGAGGACCTGTACCAGGAACTGCTGGCCGAGGATCGCGCTCGTGAGGAGGCCCAGGCTGCTGAGGCTGCCGCCAAGGTCGCTGCCGCTCAGGCTACCGCCGGTGTACTTGCCGAGGATGTGGACGCTGCTGAGGCCGTCGAGGCCGACTCCGTCGAGGAGTAGCCATGCCAGAGGGTTCTGTCCGCAACTTTGACGAGATTTCGGACCGTCTGGACCAGATCATCGCTACCGTTCGCTCCAAGGATACGTCCTTGGAGCGTTCACTCGATCTGTTTGACGAAGCGATTGAGCTGGGCTCCCGCGCGGTCGATATGGTCGACAAGTTTGAGCTGACGCCGCGTGAGGCCGATAAGCTCGAGCAGGAATACGATGAGGATGCGGCAAACGAATCCCAGGATAGCTAGGCCGCATCTCCGGATACGAATGGTTGATGGCATTCATGAAACGCGTGCGTCTCGATGACGAACTGATTTCACAGGGCATCTGCGCCGATCGCGCGGATGCCCTTCGCACTCTTATGGCCGGCCTGGTCTCGAG
Source organism: uncultured bacterium (assembly GCA_905215505.1). Lineage (GTDB taxonomy): Bacteria > Actinomycetota > Coriobacteriia > Coriobacteriales > Coriobacteriaceae > Collinsella. The sequence continues at coordinate 6,759 of CAJMPU010000027.1, read as the reverse complement.
TGGCGGCGAGCGCTTGACTTCGCCGGGCCTTAAGGTGACCCCGGGCTTGCCTCTGCACGTGAAGGGGCGCATTCCGTACGTTGGGCGCGGCGGCCTTAAGCTCGAGGGTGCGCTCGATGCGTTTTGTATCGACCCGACGGGCCTTGCCTGCATGGACGTAGGCTGCTCTACCGGCGGCTTTACCGATTGCCTGCTCAAGCGCGGCGCTGCGACCGTTGTTTCGGTGGACGTGGGTCGCGCCCAGTTTGATTGGTCGTTGCGTCAGGACGATCGCGTGACGCTGCATGAGCGCACCAACGTGACGCAGTTACCCGAGCTTGGCTATGAGAGCGCTATCGACTTGGCTGTGTGCGACGTGTCGTTTACCAGCATCGCGAACATTATCGATGCGGTGCTGGCGTGCCTGAAGCCTTCGGGTTCGTTCTGCACGCTCGTAAAGCCCCAGTTTGAGGCACCGGCTGCGCTGGTGGGCGAGGGCGGTATCGTGACCGACCCCGCCGTCCGCCGCGATACGCTCGTGGCAGCGATTGAGCTTTTTGCCGTCAAGGGCCTGTTCCCGCTTGACGTGTGCGTGTCGCCCATCCATGGCGCTAAGGGCAACGTTGAGTTTTTCTTGTACGGCACAAGGTTTGTCCCCGGGGAGCGCGCCGACGATGAGCTGCAATCCCAGGTATCGGTTTTGAGCGAGAAAGCTGCAACGCTATGAAGGTCTTTCTGGTTCCCAATTACTACAAGCAAGAGGCGGTCGAGAGCGGCCTGATGCTCGAGCTTTGGCTGACGCGCCAGGGCTATGAGGTCGCATGGGCTGCCGACCAGCGATCGAAGATTCAAAGCACGCCTGATATTGACGGCTCCGATCTGGTCATTACGCTCGGCGGCGACGGTACGCTGCTGCGCGCTGCCCGCATCCTCAACCATCGTGAGATTCCTATCCTCGGTCTTTCCTATGGTCACCTGGGTTTTTTAACTGCTGCGAGCCCCGAGGAGCGCGACATTCTGCAGGTCGTGAGCGACGCCCTGTCCGGCGAGCTGCACGTGAGCCGCCGCGCCACCATCGCCGCGGATATCGTGTCCGTGCGCGAAGACGGTACGAAGGATGTCGTGCGCACCTTCGCCCTCAACGACATGGCGCTTACCCGCGGTCCGCTGTCCGATATGGTCGAGTTCGACATCACGGTGTCGGGCCACCATATCGATCGACTGCGTGGCGACGGCGTGGTTGTATCGACGGCGACTGGCTCCACCGGCTACGCGCTATCCGCCGGCGGTCCCATCGTCAGCCCCGATTACACGGGCATGGTCTGTGTGCCGATTGCTCCGCATACCATTCAGGCTCGCGCCTTTTTGACCTCGCCGAGCGATGTCGTCGAGATCTTTATGTCTGATGACCGTCCGAGTGTTCCGGCGATCGCTATCGATGGACAGTTTATTACCTGCGATGGCACCGTTGAGAGCGTGGCGGTGCGTCGCGGTCCCGGAGACGTGCTGCTGCTCGATTACGGTCCCGAGAGCTTCTATAACTCGGTGAGCCGCGTGTTCTATGGAGTGCGCCATGATCGATGAGCTGCAGGTTTCCAACATCGCGCTCATTCGCGAGGCGACGCTGGTGCCGAGTGCGGGCCTAACGGTTTTGACTGGCGAGACCGGTGCCGGCAAGACCGCGCTGCTCTCGGCGCTCAAGCTCATTTTGGGCGAGCGTGCAGATTCGTCGACCGTGCGCGAGGGAGAGGCGCTGGCGAGCGTCGAGGCGCGCTTGTTCGACGACCCGCACGACACGGAGGGCTTTACCGTGCAGCGCAGCCTTTCTGCCGAGGGTCGCAGCCGCGTCAAGATTGACGGCCGCATCGCTAGCGTGCGCGAGCTTTCCGAGCGCGTCGGCGTGATGATGGATCTGTGCGGCCAGCATGAACACCAGCGTCTGCTCGATCCGGCGCATCATGTTGCCATGGTTGATGCCTGGGCTGGTCGCTCTGCGCTCGAGGCGCTCGACCGTTACCGTGCCTGCTTCAAGGCGTCGCGTGCGGCTGCCAAGGAGGTCCGTCGCGTGGAGGAAGCCTCACGCGCGCAGGGGAGCCGTGTCGAGGAGGCTCGCTTTGCCCTCGAGCGCATCGGCGAGGTCGACCCCAAGCCGGGCGAGTATGAGGAACTCGAGGAACTGCTGCCGCGCTCCGAACATGCCGAGGTACTGGTTGCCACAGCTAACGATGCCCATGCATCGCTTGCCGCCGAAGGTGGAGCGCTCGATGCCGTGAACAGCGCCGTGGCAGAGCTTTCCCGTATGGCTACCGTCGATCGCAAACTGGGCGACATTGCCGATGCGCTTTCGGATGCCTGCATCTCCCTTGAGGATAGCGCGAACGAGCTTCGTGCCTATCGCGATGGCGTCGCCTTCAACCCGCGCGAGCTCGCTCGCATGCGTGAGCGGTATTCCGACCTCAAGGGCCTGTTGCGTCAGTGGGGTCCCACGATGGACGATGTTTTTGCCATGCGCGATCGCTCGCAAGAGCTGCTGTCCCTGGTCGATGATGGCGATGAACAGATCAAAAAGGCGCGTGAGGCACTTGGGAGCGCCGAGCGCGAGCTGTTCGCTGCCGCCAAGGCACTCAAGCGCGCTCGCAATACGGCGGCCCCGCGCTTCTGCCACGAGGTCGGTCGTCAGATGGCACGCTTGGAGATGGGCGGTGCCGAGCTCGTTTGGGAGTCGCATGATCTTCCGCGCGCTGAGTGGACGCCGGCGGGTCCTTCGAGTTACGAGCTTTTGTATCGCAGCGGTGCCGGCTTGACGCCGCGTCCCCTGCGCCGAATTGCGTCGGGCGGCGAGCTCAGCCGCGTTATGCTCGCGAGCAAGGTGGTCTTGGGTAATGCTGACGGCGTCGATACACTGGTATTTGACGAGGTCGATGCCGGTGTCGGCGGCTCTACGGCTCGTGCTCTTGCTGGTGTGCTGGCCGATCTTGCCGCCACGCATCAGGTCATCGTCGTAACGCACCTGGCGCAGGTTGCGGTCATGGCTGACAAGCATTACGTAGTCAGCAAGGAGCCGGGCGATGTTCCCCAGACGCATTTGGACGAGGTAACCGGCGAAGCGCGTACCGCCGAGATCGCCCGCATGCTCAGCGGCGATCAGTCCGAGGCAAGCTTGGCCCACGCAAAGCAGATGCTCGAAGAAGTTCGAGGCTAGGTCGTATCAGCGGTGTTGGTGGGACAAAATAGACTGAAATTTTTGTCCCACTACGCGTTTTACTCAACGACCTTGTCCGGCTGGATGAGCTCCTCGTAGTAGCTGATGTGCTCTCGGGCGTCCTCTATTTCGGGTAGCAGGAAGTTGTAGATGACCTCTATGATCATCGTGGCACTCATCTTGGAGAATGCGAAGTCGCCCGTTGTCAGCAGCGCCTCGTGATTGACGGTATTAAAGGTGTAGTCGGCTAGGCGCGCAAGTGGAGACTTGCTGTCGCTGCTGATGACGACCACGGTGGCACCGCAGTCGCGAGCCGCTTTTGCCATGCGATTCAGACGGCGCGACTTGCCGGAGTTCGAGATCAGCACGATAACGTCGCCGGGGCGCAACGTGAGCGCAAAACCAATTGAGGTCTCGCTGATGGTGCTCGCCATGCAGCGAAGGCCCAGCTGCGAAAACTTAAACGTCGCGTCGAGCGCGACGGCGTTGGTGTTGCCTACGGCCGCAAACTCAATAACGCCCGCATTCTTTAACGCGTGCACAACGGCCGTTAGCGTATCGTGGTCAATCCCGTCGATGGTCGCGTTAAGCTCGCTGACCTTGGCAGCCAAGATATTTTTAAGGCTCTGCTCCATGTTGTCGAGCGAGACCTCGTCGGTCAGGCCCTCGTTGCGCTGACTCTCCAAGTCGCGCGCCAACGAAAACTGAAAGCTGCGGAAGCTGCCAAAGCCCAGCTTGCGGCAAAAGCGCGAAACCGTCGCCTCGGACGTGGCTGCGGCACGCGAAAGCTGGGCGGCCGTCAGGCGCGGCGCTTCGGACTGGTGCTCCAATATATAGTCGACAATGCGCTGCTCGGATCCACTATATCCCTGATGAGTGCTAATAAGGGAGAGCGCGCTCTTGCTGCTATCGGTCATGGATGGCTCCTGGTTGGCATGAAATATAGGACTCGTTTTTCAATGCCATAGTATACGGGCATTTTTAATTACAAGATACACCTTGCCGTTTCAAGTGTTGATGGTAAACTTTCACCTACCGTTTACGGTTATGAAAGAACCTTTCACCGGAGAATTGGGACATTTTTTCTTTCCGCGAAAGCGCTGGGTTGGTATCTTTCAGTTGTGGAAAAGCGCGCAAGGACGCGCGTGTAGGGGAGCGCCTGAGGGCGCAGTACTCAAGAAGGAGGGACACATGGCTAAGTTTGACATCATCGCCGCCACCGGTTGCCCGACCGGCATCGCGCACACCTTCATGGCGAAGGAGGCACTGGAGAAGGCAGCTGCCGAGCGCGGTCTGACCATTAAGGTCGAGACCCATGGCCAGGTCGGTGTCGAGAACGAGCTCACCAAGAGCGAGATCGTTGGTGCCAAGGCCGTCGTCGTCGCAGCCGACAAGGATGTCCAGGCGGAGCGTTTCGCCGGTAAGCCCATGGTTTCCGTCGGTGTTTCCAAGGCCCTGTCCGTCGAGGCTGCCGGCAAGCTGATCGACCGCGCACTCGCCGCCAAGGGCGACGACACGGTTGCGGCTGCTGCCGATGTCGAGGATGAGGTCGAGGAGAAGGAGTCCATCGGCCACGTCATCTATAAGCACCTCATGAACGGCGTCAGCCACATGCTGGTCTTCGTCGTTGCCGGTGGTGTTCTGACCGCCGTCTCGTTCCTGTGGGGCATCACGTCCTTTGATTCGACGGCTGCCGACTACAACAGCTTTGCCGCGATGCTCAAGATTATCGGCGGTATCGCCATGAACCTCATGGTTCCGGTGCTCTCTGCCTACATCGCCGAGTCCATCGGCAAGCGCCCGGCGCTCGTCCCCGGCTTTGTTGCCGGCATGATCGCCATCCAGGGACTGCCCGTTAACGCCGATACCGGCATGATCGACGCTGGCGGCACCGGTGTGGGCTTCGGCTTCCTGGGCGGCATCGTCGGCGGCTTCCTCGCCGGCTATGTCATCCTGCTGCTCGAGAAGGTCTTTGCCGGTCTGCCCAAGAACCTGGACGGCCTCAAGGCTATCTTCCTGTACCCGCTGTTCTCGACCGCCATCGTCGGTCTGGTCATGCTCGGCATCTCCGGCCCCATGGCTGCCATCAACACCGCCATGATGGACTTCCTCAAGGGTCTGTCCGCCTCTGGCGCCGTCGTCCTGGGTCTTGCCATCGGCTGCATGTGCGCCTTTGACATGGGGGGCCCGGTCAACAAGGCTGCTTACGTCACCGGTACCGCTATGCTCACCGAGGCCTTGGCCGCCGGTGTTGGCACCGATACCTACAACTTCGGCACCAACTTCATGGCTGCCGTCTCCGCCGCTTGCATCGTTCCGCCGCTGATCACCACCTTCGCCGTCGTCGTCGGCAAGAAGTACTTCAGCCAGGAGGATCATGACGCCGGTGTCGTCAACCTCATTCTTGGTTGCACCCACATCACCGAGGGCGCCATTCCGTTCATGACCAAGAACATCTGGCCCGTCATGCCGATCATGATGCTCGGTTCCTCTATCGCTTCGATCCTGACCATTATGTTCAACGTTCACGATCCGGCGCCCCACGGCGGCTTCCTGGTCCTGCCCGTTGTCGAGAACGGTCCGCTGTGGGTCCTCGCGATCCTCATCGGCGCTGTGGTCGGTGGCATCCTGTTCGTGGCCTTCAAGAAGTACGACTTCGAGAAGAATCAGAAGGCCACTCCTGCTGCTCCCGCTGCCAAGTCGGTTGAGGCCCCCAAGGCCGCTGCTGTCGAAGCCCCCAAGGCCGAGGCTGCTGACTTCGTGAAGGTCGAGAACGTCTTTGTCGCCGAGGACTTCGCTTCTCGTGACGAGGCCCTGAGCTTTGTATCCAACCAGGCCGTCAAAGCCGGTATCGCCGGCGACGCCGACGCCGTGATGAACGCCTTCCTTGCCCGCGAGGCAGAGGGCACCACGGGCATGATGGAGGGCTTCGCCATCCCGCATGCCAAGTCCGACGCCATCACCGAGGCTGCCGTCATCGTCGTCAAGGACGACTCTGGCGTGACCGGTTGGGACACCATGGACGGCGCTCCCGTCAACGTGGCCATCGCGCTACTCATCCCGGGCGCTCAGGCTGGTACCACGCACCTCAAGATCCTGTCCAAGGTCGCCGAGGCGCTCATGGACGAGGACTTCCGTGCCACCGTCAAGGGTTCCACCGACGCCGCCGAGATCGCCAAGACGATCAACGCCCGCCTGGTCTAATCCAGCAGTCAGCGATTAATATTGCCCCCTGTAAAAAGGCGGAGACCCTCACCAGGGCCTCCGCCTTTTTCATCCCTACTCGGCACTTAGGGACGTTCCTTTTCTGCCGGCAGTTTGGGACAGTCCTCAGTCCACAAGAGGGTATAGATAGGCTCCATCAACTAGATCAACCAGGCGAACAAAAAAATAGCCAGAATTCCGTTCGCACGATATTGCTCTGGACCGACCGAGTTTCCGCAGCTTGCTCGCCCACAGGGGGCCGGGCGCGGGCTGTGAGATTTATCGCGAGTTCCGCACGAGCCGAAGAGCACTTAATGTGCTCTTCGTGCGAGCAGGACTGTAGAGCAGGAAATCTCACAGCCCGCGCCCGGCCC
>CAJMPU010000026.1 GCA_905215505.1 uncultured bacterium | reverse complement strand
ATACGAGATTATGTGGCGTGACTGGAGTTCAGACGTGTGCTCTTCCGATCTCGGAGGCGCGGCGCTCGGGGAAACGCTCGGCCATGGCTTCCATGGCGGCGTCGAACGCGTCTGTCACGCCAGTAAACTGCTCGTCCAAGCCCTCGACCTCAATGGTCTCGGCGGGAGCGGCGGCAAGCTCGTCAGAGAGCTCGAGCTTGGTCTGATTCATCTTCAGCCAGCCCCAAGTTGCAGCCGGCATCGCATTGACCTGCTCAAGGGTGGTAGCAGCGGTGTTGGTGGTCTGTTTCATTATCCGATCGCTCCTTCCATCTCGAGCTTGATCAGGTTGTTCATCTCGACGGCGTACTCAAGCGGCAGCTCCTTGGAGACCGGGTTGGCAAAGCCGTTGACGATCATGGTGCGGGCCTCTTCCTCCGAGATACCGCGGCTCATCAGGTAGAACACCTTGTCGTCGCCGATGCGGCCGATGGTGGCCTCGTGGCCGATGTCGACGTTCTTGGCGCGGATGTCCATGGCGGGGATGGTGTCGGAGCGGCTCTGGTCATCGAGCATGAGCGACTGGCAGCTCACGGTTGCCTTGGAACCCTCTGCCTTGGGCGTGGCCACGATAGAGCTGCGGAAGGTCTGAATGCCGCCGCTCTTGGAGATACCTTTGGTCTCGACCGTTGCCGAGGTATCGGGCGCGTTAAGTACGACCTTGCAGCCGGTATCAAGGTTCTGGCCGGCGCCGGCAAAGGTGATACCGGTAAAGCTCGAGCGAGCCCGGCGGCCGTTGAGCACGCTCATGGGGTAGAGGTAGCCCACGTGGCTGCCGAAGGAGCCGCTGATCCACTCGATGTCGCCGTCCTCGTCCACGCGCGCACGCTTGGTGTTGAGGTTGTACATGTTCTTGGACCAGTTCTCGATGGTCGAGTAGCGCAGGTGCGCACGCTTGCCAACAAAGAGCTCGACGGCGCCGGCGTGGAGGTTGGCCACGTTGTACTTGGGCGCGGAGCAGCCCTCAATAAAGTGCAGGTCGGCATCGTCCTCGACGATGATGAGCGTGTGCTCAAACTGGCCGGCACCCTTGGCATTGAGGCGGAAGTAGCTCTGCAACGGGAAGTCGAGCTTGGTGCCCTTGGGCACGTAGACAAACGAGCCGCCCGACCATACGGCACCGTGCAGGGCCGCAAACTTGTGGTCGGTGGGCGGGATGAGCGTCATAAACTTCTCGTGGATGAGCGGCTCCCACTGCGGATCGTGCAGGGCCTCCTCGATGCCGGAGTAGACGATGCCCATCTTGGACGCCGTATCCTGCATGTTGTGGTAGACCAGCTCGGAGTCGTACTGCGCGCCGACGCCCGCCAGATAGCTGCGCTCGGCCTCGGGGATGCCCAGGCGCTCAAAGGTGTTCTTGATGTCGTCGGGCACCGACTCCCAGTCGTGCTTTTGGTCGGTGTTGGGCTTGACATAGGTGACGATGTTGTCCATGTCCAGGCCCTCGATGGAGGGGCCCCACGTCGGATCGGGGAAGCGGTTGAAGATCTTGAGGGACTTGAGGCGCAGGTCAAGCATCCACTGTGGCTCGTCCTTCTTGGCGCTGATCTCGCGCACGATGTCGGGCGTAATGCCGGCGTCCAGGCGCTCGAATCCCTCCTCGCCATAGGTGAAGTCGTAGAGGCTGCGGTCGATGTCCGCGACCTCGGTGCGGTTCTTGGTCATTGCGTCGCCCCTTTACGCCTGCTGCCCGGCAGCGGCGGCCTCGGCCTGGGCGCGCTGCTCGGCGGCCTCGCGCTCGAAGGTCTCAAAACCGTTCTTGTCGATCCAGGGGATGAGCGAGGCGTCGTCCTCGCGCACGATATGACCCTTGACCATAACGTGGACGCGGTCGACATCCAAGTGCTCCAGGATGCGCGTGTTGTGCGTGATGATGAGCATGGAGCCGTCGCAGCTCTTGCGGTAGGCGTCCATGCCGTGGCTGACGGTGGAAAGCGCGTCGACGTCCAGGCCGGAGTCGGTCTCGTCCAAGATGGCGAGCTTGGGCTGCAGCAGCAGAAGCTGGAGCATCTCGACCTTCTTTTTCTCGCCGCCCGAGAAGCCCACGCCCAGCTCACGGTTGAGGTAGGCGGTATCCATGTTAAGCTCGGCCGCGAGCTCCTTGACGCGACGACGGAATTCCTTGCCCTTCATCTCCAGGCCGGGGCGGCCGGCGATACTGGCGCGCAAAAAGCTCGACAGTGGCACGCCGGGGATCTCGACCGGGGCCTGGAAGCTCAGGAACAGGCCGGCGCGCGAACGCTTGTCGGTGCTGAGCTCGGTGATGTCCTGGCCGTCAAAGACGATACGGCCGTCGTTGACCGTGTAGACGGGGTCGCCCATGACCAGGTGACCAAGGGTGGACTTACCCGCGCCGTTGGGGCCCATCAGCACGTGGGTCTCGCCGGCGGCGACTTGCAGGTTGACGTTGTGGAGGATGGTCTTCTCGTCCACGGAGGCAGTCAGACCTTCGATGGAAAGCAGCGGATTTGCGCTCATGCTGTCCCTCTCTATGTATGGTGTACTCATGGGTGTACTAAACCCTAGGAATCTTCTCGGAATAAAGTTACTATGGGTTCGGCGTTAGTCAAGGGAAAACCCGACTAATCCACTCGACTTTTTAGATGAGGGACATAATAATCAGGTTTGTTTGTTCCGCTTGCATAGGATTTGGGACAAACAAGCCTGGTTTTGTCCCAGTAACGATGGGAGGGTAGGTATGCTCATTTCTTCCAAGGGCCGCTATGCCCTCCGACTGATGATCTATATCGCGGCGCTCGGTGACGCCGAGGGCAAGATTGCTCTGCGCGAGGTTGCCGACCGCGAGCGCATTTCGCAGAAGTATCTGGAACAGCTGGTTCGTCCGCTTATGAAGGCTGGCCTGCTTAAGAGCGTGCGCGGCAAGGGCGGCGGCTACATGATGGCCAAGGACCCGGCCGAGGTGCGTGCTGGCGACATCCTGCGCGCTGTCGAGGGCAGTACGGCTCCGGTGGCGTGCGACGGCATCGACAACAGCTGCGCCCGTAGCGATCTGTGCTCAACCGTCAAGTTCTGGCGCGGCCTGGACGACGTGATCGAAAACTACGTCGACGGCGTGACGTTGGCCGACCTTGCTGCCGTCCCCGAGATCAACTTCGACATCAAACTATAGGGCTGCAAATGACATCTCTCGACAAGGTGTATAAGCAAATTGAAGTTTTTGCTCGGGAATGTGACGCCGAGAAGGTTGTGCTGTTTGGTTCCCGCGCTCGAGGTGACAACTTGCCTAAGAGCGATATTGACATCGCCGTAGCAGGTTGCCGGGATTTCGGCCGGTTGTCATATTTGATCGAGGAGCGTCTTGATACTCTTTTAGATGTAGATGTCGTCAATCTCGACGAGTCCTTATCGCGTCAATTGCTCGATGAAATTGCCAGGGATGGTGTGATTCTGTATGAAAAAATATGAGAACTTTGTCAGCGCCTTGGCGAATCTTGAGGATGCGCCCAATCAGGATCTCAACAATGATTTTGTTCAGAGTGGTTTGATTAATAAGTTCAATCTTCAATTTGAACTGAGCTGGAAGCTCCTTAAGCGTCTGCTCGAGTATGAGGGCGCCACGCTTGCCGCGTCGGGGTCTCCTCGTGCCATCTTGAAGGAGTCCTACCGATTCTACGACTTTATTGATGAGGCGGCCTGGCTAGATATGCTCAAAGACCGCAATACGAACGTCCATATCTATGACAACAAGCTCGCTCAAGATTTGATTCAGCGCATCTTGAACGTATATATTCCCGCTTTTTGTCAGTTGAGGGACGGGCTGATGGAGCGATACGGCGAGCTTCTGATGGCGCCCGACGACCAGTTTGTTTAATTCCTTAAGTTTTCGCGGAGGGTTGTTGCCGTTTACCGAGGGGTTGTTGTGCAACAACGGGCGAGCTGCAATACTTACTTTTATCTTTGCAAACTGCACTTTAACTACACCAATGCAGGGAGGATTTTATGCAGCCCAAGCATTCTGCGATTGTCGCGGGCCTGACGCTGGCGCTTTCGTTTGGCGCCGTTACCGCACCCGCGCCCGCTGCCGCCGAGGAGCCCACGCCGGGCGTTGCCTCGGGTGCCACCGATATCGATAAGGGTCTCTATACCCAGCAGTCCTTCTCGGGCGTGCTGAGGTCGGTCCAGGGCGTTTCGTTTGTTAACGTTACCCCCGAGATGAAGTACTTTACCAAGTACGAGAGCCATGGCAACTATAACCAGGGCTTTTCGTATGGCGACGGCTATAACGCGCTGGGTTATTACCAGTTCGACCGTCGATGGTCGCTCATTCCGTTTATGAAGCAGGCCTACAACTACAACCCCGAAAAATACAGCATGCTCAAGGATGCGATTGATCGCGGCAGCGAGATTTCCAACACGAGCAATGCCATGTACGAGAACGGCCAGCTCACCGAGTTGGGCCGTATTGCGCAGGAGGCTTTCCAAGGTGCTTATAACACCGACCCTGTTGAGTTCTCGGCTCTGCAGGATGCGTATGCGTACAACTCGTACTATGCGGTGACCGAGGCGTGGCTCAAGAGCGGCCTGGGCATTGATATTTCGGGCCGTGCCGATTGCGTTAAGGGCATGGTGTGGAGCATCACCAACATGTGCGGCACCGGTGGCTGCAGGGACTTCTTCCGTTGGGCAAACCTTTCTAACAGTATGACTGATCGCGAGTTTGTGACGGCGCTTTCCAACAGTGTGGTCAATAACGTGGCGACCAAGTATTCGAGCCAGCCCCAGTATCATGAGGGCTGGAAGAACCGCTACCGCAACGAGCTGAAGGACTGCTTGGTTTATATCGCCGAGGACGAGGCCGCTGCCGCTGCGACGCCCGTGCAGCCCGAGCCCACGCCGACGCCTGATTCGAATGACGACTCGAGCGACGATGCCAACGATGACAGGATGGATTCGCCCTCGACCGATGCTGACGGTGATGGCTCTGCTGGTGGCACTACCAACAACGGCTCTACCTCGAACGGCTCCGTTTCGAACGGCTCTGCTGCGGGCGATTCGTCTTCAAGCTCTGCAGGCAATACGGACAGCGACGCTTCTGGTTCGACCGGCGCTGGCACCTCTAACTCATCCACCGGCTCGAGCGATTCGTCCGTTGGCACCGGCTCTAACAACGGCTCCGGCTCTGACGCAACCCCTGGTTCCGATGCTTCCAAGGATGACTCGAATAAGGCGCCGGACGTTCCCGTTGCTTCGCCGGACAAGAAGCCTTCTTTCTCCGAGCAGCTTGGTTCTACGCTGGGCTCTTCGCTGATGGCTGGCGTCAATAACGGCTCGACCCAGAACAAGGGCAACTCTGATCAGGTTTCCACGGAAAAGATCGAAGCCGCAAAGGGCGACTCCAAGGACAAGGCTTCCGAGAAGACCGAATCCGATAAGGGTTCTAGCTCTGAGGAGAAGAGCGACAAGTCCGAACAGAAGAAGGACGAGGATAAGAAGTCTGAATCTGAGGAGAAGGACAAGAGCAAGGCCGAGGGCGAAAAGAAACAGTCCGAAGACGACGACAAGAGCGGTGCTGACAACCAGGTCCAAGAGCAAAATGACTCCAAAACGGTGACCACCACGACCACGACGACTACAACTACCAAGTCCTCGGGCGGCAACATGCCCAAGACGGGCGATCTGATTGTGATGGCGAGCCTTGCCAGTGCAAGCTTGGCCACACTGGGCGCTACGTCTATCGTAAGTGGTAAGCATAAGCTCGATCAGCAGAAGAAGGCTTCTGGGGAGGACGGCTTGGAGGAGTAATCTTCCAGATCGTTTTCTATAAGAGTTTGGGACGGGGTCCGGTGCGGCGGCATCGGCCCCCCCCTTTTTTTTGTTGTGCAACGATTTGTTATGCCCCCTCGGGGGTCTGTTGCTACCGCTGCCCGAAACGTTTGCATGTCGATATTGTTGCGCTCTACCCGCTCGCTACAATGGGCATCGTGCTGCGTTAGAAGGAGAGTTTACGGTGTCTGAACAGGTGAATTGTGGTTTTACTCATGCGTTTGGTGCACGGTTGCTCAATCATGCGGATAGCGCAGCTCTACCGGTTGATGCACGCGACTTTTCCGATGCAATCAATCGGTGTTTACTCGTCGATAAGACTATGTTTATTGCCGATATATTGGACAGTGAAGCACCTGTTGCGCTTTGCTGTCGGCCCAAGGGTTTTGGCAAGAGCATGAATTTATCGATGCTCAAGTGCTATTTGGAACGACCTGATCGCCGGCTGCCGGATCGAAGCCTGTTCGCTGGTACCCAGATTTGGCAGGCGGGCGGCGGTCGCTATCGTGATGAGTACGCGAGTTATCCGGTCATCATGCTCGACTTTACAGCTGCCGCTTCGAGGCATGGTGCTGGTGCTGCGGCAGCAATTCGCGGGGCTGTCGTGCGCGAGTGCGCCCGATTACTGCCGCTGCTTGCCGCGCCTGATCTGTCAAGACGTGAGGTTCGTCTTATCGAGAGGGCGGCGCGTGGGGTGGCCAGCGATAAGGAGATCGATGCGGCGCTTGGCGTGCTTATCAAGCTGCTCCAGGCAGCTTTCGATGAGCAGGTTGTTCTTCTGATAGACGACTACGACGCGGTATGTCCAAAGCGTTTGGACGCTAAGGACGACGGTAGCGTGGATTCCCTAGAGTCGCTCAGCCGAATGCTGTTCGACACCATTGCCGACGCCGGCGACTCGTTGCGATTGACGTGTCTTATGGGCGAGCGCCCCGGTCCTGCCGAGCTTGCGTTGTCCCAACGTGGGGTTTCCTATCGGTCGGCGACAGCGTTGTCGAGTTGGTGTGATCGATGGTTCGGTTTTTCGGACGACGAAGTCCAAGTGCTGTTGGATTGCATCGGTCGCAACGGCTGTCTGGATGACGCGCGTGAGTGGCTCGAGGGCTATCTGTTTGGTGGTTTTTATTGCTCGAGCCCGGAGCGCGTGGTGGACTACGCACATCGCGATTGCGTCGCGCCCGTTCGGGCGGATCTGTATTGTTACGCCGACCGTCTGGGCGCATGCGTCGGCGACTGGAATCTCATTCGCCTGTCCACATTGTTCGATTTGGTTGAGCCGCATGGGTTTATTGAGGCGCCAGTGCATATGCATGCCGAGGAGGTCGATGCCGCCAAGCCCGAAGATATCTGGACTGCGCTGTATCTGTCTGGATTCCTTACGACGGATATGACGGGGCATTCGGAGGACGGCGCGTGCCTTCGTTCCCTGCGTCTGCCTAATAACGAAGTGCGTCAGGCGCTCCGTCTTGTAATTCTGGAATGGTTTGAGTGCGCCGTTGAGGACGTTGGAGTTATCGACTCGTTCCATGACGGGCTGTGTCGAGGAGACGAGGACACTGTAAAGCAAGCTTTGAGCTGTGCTATCGGCGATCTGGGCATCGATGTGGGCCAATCAGATATGCCGACAGCCTATCATCTGGCGCTTCAGGGGCTCTGCTTTGGACTGCCCGGCTATTGCAATCCCAGCTCCAAGCGAAGTGGCGTCTCGGATCGCTGGGATATCCAGGTGATTCCCACCGGTCGGGTGTTTGACGTGGCCGACACGCTCGGCATGCTCGATGAGCGACCGCTCATTACGGTCAACATGTTGTACGACCCTGGCGTCGATGCCCTGGGCCTGGAACTGTTGGCGGTTCAGGCGCTGCTCGACATAGAGCGCGACGGCATCGATGATATCCGCGTGCCGCGCCCCGCCGTCGGGCGCATGCGTTGGGGTTTTGGCTTTGACGGTCAGCGTGTGTCCGTGGTGTGCCAACGACTGTAGCGGCGGGCGAAAGCCCTTTACTACTCGGCGTCCTTCAGGGGCGGCATGGGCTTCCAGTTGGGATCCTTAACGATCTTGCGGGCGTCCTTCATGCCGCGGCGCAGCGCCGGAATGCCGGTCTTAAAGCATTTGTCGACTGCTGCCAGACGAATGAACTCCTTGCAGAAGGTCGCGGCATTGCCCAGACGGAACAGCATGGGGTGGTAGTCACCGTAGATCTGCATATAGCGAGCGAGGAAGCCTCGGTTGCGCATGATGTAGTAGCGGTTGGTGTCGCTCGTGGAGTTGAGCTGTCGTTTGCCGGCGATATCCCAGTTGGAGACGGCGCGGGCGCGCTTGAGCACCACGTCGGCAACCACGGCGGCGGGGAAGTGCTGGCTGGCCACGTAGCCGTAGCAGGCATCGTCGCCGTAGATAAAGAAGCGCGCGTCGGGCAGGCCAATCTTGTCGACCACGCGGCGCGAGAACATGCCGCCCTCAAAGCACAGTTGGTTCATGGTGCGGTAGCCCTCGGGCCCCAAGTCCCACTTGGCGATGGGGTTAGGGATGCCGAGCGAAAGGATGAGCTGGTACTGCCAAAAGAAAGCGCCGCCGTCAAAGTCCAGGCGCGAACCCTGGATGACATCGTAGCGGTCGGTCCACTTGGCAAGACGCTCGATGCCTTCGGGGATGACGAGCACGTCGTCGTCCATCACCCAGAACCACTGGGCCCCCAGATCGTAGGCGCATTTAGTGCCAGCGGAGAAGCCGCCCGCACCGCCGCCGTTTTCGAGCTGCGGGGCGTAGATGACACGGTCGGTGCCGCCCTGCGCGTCGGGCTGCTCGGTGTCGATGCCCCACAGGCTGGCCAGGCGCTCGTTGAATGCGGTGCACATGGCCTCGGTCTCGCGCGAATTCTCGTTATCGACAATCACGATGCGCCAGGGCGTTGCCGTGAGCTCGGTCATGGAGTCGAACAGGTTGGCCAGGAGTTCCTGGCGCTTGTACGTAACGACAACGATGGCGAGCTTATCGATGGGAGCGGGAAGGGTTGAAGGCATGGGGCAATATATCCTTTCACGCGCGGCGGGCGAGCGCTGCGCGGAAGCTATCGAATACGTCCTTGGGACTGTTCTATTGTAAAGGCTCACCGCACCTTGTCGGCAAGCTTTGAATAAAACGCAGGAACCTGCCATGGGCCCGCCGCATGACGTGCGGCTACTTTGCCCGCAAGAGGCTCCATAGATTATATAAACGCCCGCTGGCGCGCTGACCCTTTGATACCATGAAACGACAGGTATTTCCTAAGGAGCACATTTGTCTACTAACGCCTCTGGCAGCCCTGTTCTGTCGCTGCTTATCCCCATTTACAATGTTCAGCGCTACCTGCGCGAGTGTCTCGATTCCGCCCTGACGCAGACGCTCAAGGATATTGAGATCATCTGCATTAACGACGGGTCGACCGACAACTCGCCGGCGATTATCCGCGAGTATATGGAGCGCGATGGGCGCGTCAAGATGATCGACAAGGTCAACAGCGGCTACGGCGACTCGATGAACCACGGTCTGGAGATGGCGCGTGGCAAGTACGTTGGCATCTTGGAGTCCGATGACTTTATGGCGCCCGACGCACTCGAAAAGCTTGTCTCGGCCGCCGATAGCAATAATGCCGACTTTGCGAAGGCTAACTTTGATTTCTACTGGTCTAAGCCCGAGGAGCGCCGTTCGCTGCACGAGATGTTTAAGGCCAAGGACTGCGACAAGCCGGTGCACCCGAGCGACACGACGCAGTTCTTTAAGCAAAAGCCGTCGATTTGGTCGGCCGTGTACCGTCGCGATTTTCTTGAGCGCAACGGCATCAAGTTCTTGCCGACTCCAGGGGCATCCTTTCAGGACACGTCATTCGCCTTTAAGGTTATCGCGTGTGCCGATAAGGCTGTTTACCTGCATGATGCCGTGTTGTCGTATCGCCAGGACAACGAGAATTCCTCGGTCAATTCTTCGGCTAAGGTTTTTTGCGTCAATTCCGAGTATGCCGAGATTGAGCGTTGGATTCGAGAGGATTATGCCCGCGACCACGCAAGTGATGACGTCGCGCGCATGCTCAAGTTCAGTCAGCTCATTAAGTACGATTCGTACATGTGGAACTACGTGCGCCTGGCGCCTAAGTTCTATAAGGAGTTCCTGGCGCAGATGGCCAAGGAATTTCAGGCGGCCTTGGACGCGGGGGAGTTTTCGCTTGACGACCTCAAGCCGTGGAAGCGCGCGAATCTCGCTGCCATCCTCAAAGATCCTGAGGGCTGGGTTGACGAGCATCCGAGTTTTGCGACGGATGGTGCCTTGGGGCGTGCTAAGTATTACGCCTCGGTTGGAGGCCCAGGCGTGGTCGCCGCCTTCCTCATCGAATCGCTGAGGGGGTAGGTCGGCATGGGAGAGGCCTCGTGTCCTAAAGCGACCATTGTCGTTCCCGTTTACAATTCTGAGCGCTCCATTCAACGATGCCTCGATTCGCTGTTGGCCCAGTCCGAGCGCTCGATTCAGGTTGTCTGCGTCAACGACGGTTCGACCGATGATTCGTTGAACGTGTTGCGCCAGACCGTGCAGGCCGACGATCGCGTACTGGTGATTGACCAGGAAAACGCGGGCGTCTCGTGTGCTCGAAATGCCGGTATCGATACCGCCGAGGGCGAGACCGTCTTTTTTGTTGATGCCGACGATTACATCGATGCCCAGACGGTCGAGCGCGTGCTGCATGCCATGAAGTCTGCAGATGCCGAGGCCGCCGTTTTTGGCGGCGTCTGTGAACCTGCCGATGCTGCCCCCAAACGAGTCCAGCAACTCATGAGCCCCAAAGCTGGTACCTTCGGCGCCCGTGATCCCCAACTGCTGTTCCATTCGAATGCGCAGCCCTATGCCTGCCGTGCGGCTTTTTCGCGCGAGCTGCTCAATCGCGAAGGCATTCGCTTCGCCCCCGGTTTGGCTTTGGGCGAGGACGTCGTCTTCCAATTTGCGGCTTATGCGCTTGCCCGCAAGACCGTCGTCATGCCGGACAAGTTCTACCACTACGTGATGGAGAGCGAATCGGCGACGCACGAGTTCAACAGCGCCGATGCCCGCGCCAAAAAACTCGATGCCCATATGATGATGCTCGAGGAAGTCTTGCAGGATTGGGCGGTCTACCGTCTTTTGGATTTGTGTCCCGGCGAGCTGATCACCTGGTTCTTGGACCTTATCGTTTTCGATTTGGCGCGCTTGGATGCCGATTGCTTCCGCGGCGTGGCCAGTCGCGTCAACAGGGCATTCACGACGTATCTGGGAGCGGAGTGGGCGGATTCGCCCGGCAAAGGCGCCGTTCGTCGTGTTGCCCACAAGCTCGTTGCGGCGACCTCGGGCGTTACGATGGCAGACGCCACGCTGTTCTATCTTTCGACTCGCGGTCTCAAAGCCTGCCTGGAGCGCTTTATCTAATTCCAAGCGCTGCCGCCCGCCGCAACTCGGCTGCTAAAATAACCCTGTTACACGCTATTCAACAGGAGGTTCTCTTGCAGAACTCTGATACCCCTAAAGTTTCGCTGCTTGTCCCCATTTGCAATGTCGAGCGCTACCTGCGCGAGTGCCTCGATTCCGCCGTGGCGCAGACGCTCAAGGACATCGAGATCATCTGTATCAACGACGGCTCCACCGATAGCTCGCCGGATATCATCCGCGAGTACATGGAGCGCGATTCCCGTGTGAAGATGATCGACAAGGCCAACAGCGGCTACGGTGACTCGATGAACCGCGGCCTGGAGATGGCGCGCGGCGAGTACGTGGGCATCCTTGAGTCCGACGACTTTATGTTTGAGGATTCGCTCCAAAAGCTGGTCGCCAAGGCCGATGCTGAGCATGCCGATGTGGTGAAGGGCGACTTTTACCTGTATTGGTCCACGCCCAGCGAGCGCCGTGAGCTGTTTGGGATTATCGACGAGCATATGACGGGCGCCGCGTATCGCCCCGTCGATCGCCCGGGCATCTTCTACCGCAAACCTTCCATTTGGTCGGCTATCTATCGGCGCGAGTTCCTCAACGATAATCAGATTCGGTTCCTTCCCACGCCAGGTGCTTCGTATCAGGATGCGGGTTTTAACTTTAAGGTCTGGGCATGCGCCGAGCGTGCTGCGTTTATCGCGGACCCCATTTTGTGCTATCGCCAAGATAACGAGAAGAGCTCCGTTAATTCTCCTAACAAGGTGTTTTGCGTGTGCGACGAATATACCGAGATGCAGCGCTTTTTGGATGAACGCCCCGAGCTTAAGGCTCAGCTTCAGGGTATTTTAATGCGCATGAAGGTCGATACGTACCGTTGGAATGATGAGCGCCTGGTCGATGAATTGCGCGAGCAGTTTTGGGAGAAGGCATCTCCCGAGCTCAAGGCCGATTGGGATGCCGGTCGCTTTGACCTGTCTCTCTTCGACCCGCGTGGCGAGACCGACTTGCGCCTGATGGTCAAGTCGCCCTGTGCTTATATCGATTCGCGCTTTGACTTTAAGAAGCCCGGCAAGCTCAATACGTTTAAGCACTACTTTAAGATTGGCGGCCTGCCGCTGGTCTGGCGCGTGCTGACGTATCAGCGCACCTACGGCGATAATCCGCATCCCGATGACGTGCCGGCCGCACAGTAGGAGCACTTGGCTATGACTACCCCCAAGATTTCCGTTGTCGTTCCCATCTATAAGGTGGAGGAGTGCCTGGCCTGGTGCCTGGACTCCCTGCTTGCGCAGGACATGCCCGATTGGGAAGGCGTGCTGGTCAACGATGGCTCGCCGGACGGTTCGCGCGATATTGCGGCTGCCTATTGCGAAAAGGACGCGCGCTTTACGTTGGTCGATAAAGAGAACGGGGGCCTGTCGAGCGCGCGCAATGCAGGCATCGCCGCGTCCACGGCGCCTATTGTCGCGTTCTTGGATTCCGACGACCGCTTTACGCCCGATGCATGCCGCGTGATCGTCGATGCCTTTGAACGCGAGGATTGCGACGTGTTGACCTTTGGCGCGAATCCGTATCCGCTGGAGGCGGGGTATCCGTGGCTTAACTATGTGCTGAGCCCGCGCGATGTGTCGTTTGAAGGCTATAGCTCTGACCTGCTGTTTAAGGAAGCGTCTCGCCCCTTTGCATGGCGCACCGCCTGCAAGCGTGAGTTTTTGCTGGGCAACGGGATCGTGTTTGACGAAACCGTTAAGTATGGCGAGGACCAGGTCTTCGATTTTGCCGTGTACGGTCGTTCGCGTAAGACCGCGCTTATCTCGAACAAGCTGTATGACTACCGCGTGGCGCGCAAGGGCTCGCTTATGGACACCATGCGCTATGACGACGAGACGCGACTGCTGGAGCACGTGAAGATTTACTCCGCGGTGCTGGCTGACTGGCAACGCGACGGTCTCGATGTCCAGTATGCCGATGACCTGGCGTACTTCCTATGCGATCTGGTGCTGTACGATGCGCTCAGGTTGCTGGGTTCGGACTGCGGCAAGGTGTTTGCCGCCGTTGCCGCGGCGCTTGCCGGTTCTGCCGTGGGCAGCGATGCTGCGCTCGCACAATGCGCTCCTTCTGTTGCCGCTATGGTGCGTGCGGCGCTTACCAGCAAGGCCCCCAATGCCCGTGAGTGCAAAAAGCTCATGTTCGATTACGACGTCTTGAGGTTTGGACGCCTGGGTGCCTGCAAACGTATGGCAGCGAACGCCCTGGGAAAGCGAGAAGTGTAGATGAGTATCAAGCGTTTGGCACTTTGCCGCAGTCAGGGCCGTCTGTTTGTGCTGCTTCGTTTTGCCGGTCAGGATGTCGCCGCGCTTATTGAACGGGAGGGTTCTCAAGCGTTTGCCCATGCGACGACGAGCGGTTCTTGTGTGCCGTCGCTGGTGCTCCCGGTCGATCATGGCCGTGTGCTGGCGCTTTGCCCTTCCGTTTCCGATTACGAGCGCGAGCTCGCCGTCTTGGTGCTTCCCTTTTTGGACGGCTCTACGATTGACGTCGCATTTGCGTCCGATGGCCAAAAGCTTGGCTCCATTCGCCCCGATAGCCGCGTGGCCAAGCTGGAATCCAAGGTTAACTACAAAGCAAAGCCTGCGCTGTGCGCGCTTATCCGCGATGCGCAGCGTGGCGAATGCTGCGGTCGCTACGAGATCGATGCCATTCGCTATTTGCCGGCAGACGCCGGCGCGGTGTGGCGCTATGAGGTTACCTGGGCGGGAGACCCCCAGTGCACCCCTGAGTTCCAGATCTTCGATACACATATGAACGCCATCGATGTTACCGTGCATGTTTTTGAATCGCAGGTTGACGTGCCGCAGCAGAACGGATGCCGCGTCAATAAAACGTATCTGAGCGTAGAGATGCCTCAGGATATACGGGATTTTGTCGCGATTGCGGCTGATCCCACGGGCCTAATCCAGAGCGGGTTTTGCGCCATGGATGGTCGCCTGTACAACGGCATGGTCGACGACAGCTGGAACCGCATGAAGGACGCGCGTGCAGACGATGCAGCTTATCGACGTTGGTTTGAACAGCATCGCGCAAAGCCGGGCGATTTGGTGTGCCAGCGTGTCGCTTCGGCGGCCTTTGCCTATAGGCCGCTCGTGAGCATTGTGGTGCCGTGCTACAAGACTGATCGGGTCTACCTGCGCGAGCTGCTGGACTCGGTGCTAGCCCAGAGCTATGACAACTGGGAATTGCTGCTCATGGATGCCTCGCCCGAATGGGATGCGGTGGCCACTCTTGCGGCAGACGCCAACGACGAGCGCGTTCGCCGCATCGAGCTTTCCGGCAACGGCGGCATTGTGCTCAACACCAACGCAGGTATCGAGCAAGCGACAGGCGACTACATCGCGTTCTTGGACCACGATGACATCCTGGAACCGGACGCATTATTCCACTATGTTTCTGCGCTGAACAAGGCTGCCGAGGGAGAGCGTCCCCAGGTCCTGTTCTGCGACGAGGACATGTTCCAGAAAACGGGGGAGTGGGGCCAGCCGGTCTTTAAGACGCGACTCAACGTCGACCTGCTCTATAGCCATAACTGCGTGACGCATTTCCTGATGGTGGAGAAGGCGCTCATCGATTGCATTGGCATGTCGCCGGAAGACGTCGCGGGCGCCCAGGATTACGACCTGACGCTCCGCTGCCTTGCGGCGGGCGCGCGCTTTGAGCATATTGCGCACGTGTTGTATCACTGGCGCGTGCATCCGGGGTCGACCGCCGACGGATCCGCCGACAGCAAACCGTATGCCATCGAGGCCGGACGCCTGGCCCTGCAGCGTCACTTTGGCTCGCTGGGCGTTCATGGAGCGGTCGAGGAGTCCGAAACTCCGTTTGTCTACCGTATGCGCTATGCGCTGCCAGAGCCTGCACCGCTGGTGAGCATTGTGATTCCCACCAAGGATCACGTCGAGACGCTCGACGCCTGCGTGATGTCGATCGCTCAGAAGGCCACGTATGCCAACTACGAGATCGTTTTGGTGGAGAACAACAGCGAAGTCCCAGAGACGTTTGCGTATTACGAAACCCTGCCGGAGCGCGTAACCGCTGCATCTGGTGGCAAGGGCAGCGCGCGCGTTGTGTACTGGCCGGGCGAGTTCAATTACTCCCAGATCATCAACTTTGGCGTTGAGCATGCTAAGGGCGACTATCTACTGCTGCTCAACAACGATACCGAGGTCATAAGCCCGGACTTTATCGAAGAGATGATGGGTTATCTGCAGCGTCCCGATGCGGGCGTGGTGGGTGCCAAACTCTATTTTGCCGATCATCTGGTGCAGCATGCCGGCATTTTGGTTGGCGTGCGTGGTGCGCTTGCCCATGCTAACCAGGACTTCTCGGCAAAGCGCGAGGGCTATCTTGCCCGCGCTGTGCGCCCGGGCAACTTTAGCGCCGTAACGGGTGCCTGCCAGATGGTGCGACGCGACGTATTTGAGCGCGTCGGTGGCTACAACGAGGAATTCGCCGTTGGCTTTAACGACGCAGACTTTTGCCTGCGCGTATGGGAGGCGGGCTACCACACCATCTATACGCCTTATGCCGAGCTGTATCACTACGAGTTCACCTCGCGCGGCAGGGAAGAGGCCAACGAGGAAAAGCTGCGCCGCTGGAAGCGCGAGCAAGCGCTGTTTATGCAGCGCTGGCCGGAGTTTTTCTTGACGGGTGATCCGTGGTTGGGGCCTAACTTATCTGCCGAGAGTGAGTATTTCTCGCTTTAGACAATGGTTTAACTGCTGTCGAGAACCGCTAAGACCACTAAGGGCTATGCCTATCTGGTGCAACTGGTCGGTTACTCCATTTGGCAGCGCGCCAACTTGCATCGTGCCAAAAGTGCCATTGTGAGCGAGCGCGACGTCACCGAAGGCATTGCGCTGGCAGAGGCTCGTTTTCACGATGTTGTTCACGAGCCCGCGATTTCTGGACTGGGACTTAACGATATCAAATACCTTTTGGCGATGTGCGAGGATAAACAACAGTCCAAATCAGCCGAGATTGCTAAGCGCATGGGTAAAAAGACCAATGAGGTCAGCTCTATTAGGGCCAAATTGCTACAAAGAGAGGTTATTCAGGCACCACAGAGGGGCTACGTGCAGTTTGCCGTGCCGGACCTAGATATCTATCTGCGAGAGAATGCTGCGGAGATTCTCGAGCGGTTCTAAATCGAGGCATGAATAGCCGCCGGTTAACTGCCTTTGTCGACTTGGCTCGCGTCCCCCCCCAATCTAGTAGACTTTAAACCGTTGCTAGATTAGGGGGATTTTCAATGAAACGCTCCATGAAACTGGTTTCTGCGAGGACCTCGTGCTGGTGGGGGACGTCAGCACCGGCAAGACGCACATGGCCTCGGCGCTGTGCATGCTGGCGTGCGAGCGGAGGATGGAGGCCCGCTTCTTCACCGCGTCATCGCTCGTCATGCGGCTGCGGCGCGCCCGCGACGAGGGGCGCCTTGACCGTGAGGCCGCGCTCATCGGCTGCGCTAGGCTGCTCGTCATCGACGAGCTCGGCTTCCTGCCGCTGGATCTCGACGGCGCGCGCGCTCTTCTAGGTGTTCGCCGACGCCTACGAGCGGCAGTCGGTGGTCATCACCACGAACCTGGAGTTCAGCCGGTGGGGCGCGGTGTTCGGCGACGACCAGATGGCGGCGGCCGTGCGCATCGCCAGGGCCACGGCCATGTGGGTCTTGCCCCTGCCGGTCTTGCCGAAGAACACGAGGTCCTCGCGGGGGCCGACGAAGCCCAGCGAAAGCATGTCGTCGCGGCCCCAGCCCTCGGAGAACCGCACGTGCGACCAGTCGAACCCCTCGGCCGACTTGTGCACGGGGAGCCTCGCCTGCCTGAGCAGCCGTGCCCTCTTGGTCGCGTCCCTGTGCGCGAGCTCGGCCTCGAGCATGGCCCTGCAGCCCGCCACCTGCGTCCTCTATCTTGTCCACGTCGATCATTCCCTCCTGCCTTTGCTCGTTGCCGATACGACGCACCGACAACGTTAAGGCATGCGGTCTGGTCGGCGTGGCCGTGCTCAAAACCGAAAAACTATCGTGCTCAATTCTGAAAATCGGATGTGATCAAACCCGCAATCACGACGTTAACAAACACAAATAGGCCGGCGCCAACGACAGGCTCGCCCCGTCGAGGCGGGCTGGGATATAATTTCCTAGAAGGAGGCCAAGGGAGGTTCGATGAAGAAGGGCATGAGCATCAATTCCCTCATGAAGCACATGAGGACGAATCACGGTATGGAGGATTTGCGGGGGAGCGACAGAAAGATACTGCTGAGAAACATGGGCTATTTCCATGGCTATAAAGGCTTCCGGTTTGTCCGAAAGCCCAAAAATGCGCTCCCCCTCCCTTCGTTCGATGCACTCATGGACATATACGGGTTCGATTCCGCCATCAAGGCTGCAATCTACCCGGAGATAATGTTCATCGAAACGGCGGTTAAAAACATAGTCTTGGCCAGAATACTTGAGAACATAGAGGACCCCGGGCTGGCGACCTTCTTAAAGCGCGGCCTCCGGACATGCAGGGATGTCAACGGAAGGGTCGTGAACGGGCAGATGGGGGAAAAGCTCAAGCTCAAGAGCCAGCTTCAGAACATCGTGAGACGGAGTTACAAAAACGATCTCGTGAAGCATTATGTCGATCGCGACGATGACGCGCCCGTTTGGAGCATTTTCGAGGTGATGACCCTCGGCGATCTCACAAGCGTATGCAGAAGCCTTCCCGATGAAATCCTCGCCGATATCGCAAGCGACCTAGGTCTCTTACATGCGAACCCCGGCATCGTCATCAACATCGTCGAGACGATTCGTCCCTTAAGGAACGCGGTCGCCCATAACGGGGCGGTATTTGATTCGAGGTTCAGCCAATCGGTTAAGTATCCCAAGACCGACAGAAACCTGGCCGCGGTTGGCGAGCTTCTCGATGAGGATCTTTCTATCGGGTACAGGTTGAATTTCAATTCCATAATCGACTACATCGTTCTCCTGGCCTACCTATTGACCTTGCTAACGCATCAGAAGAAGCGTTCCAGAGATTTTCTTCGGAAATGCCTGCGGGAGCTCGAGAAGCTCGAGAGCGCTGTCGGGGTTGATACGTACATGATGATCGTCGGAAGCGGTGACCGGCAGAAATACGGATTTATTGAGGGGTTCATCGATGGCTACGGGCGCAAGCGGTGACGTTCCTTCCGTGTGCTAATATGTGTAGAGAGAAACGGCGAAACGCCGTGGGAGGGGCCGATCAGTCGACTCCTCCCTTTTAATATGAGTTGAACATTGCCAAGAGGCAAAACCGGCCCGGCCGCCCGCGGAGCTACCGCGCACGGCCGGGCCTACCTATCTTCACCCCTGTATCACTACGAGTTCACCTCGCGCGGCAGGGAAGAGGCCAACGAGGAAAAGCTGCGCCGCTGGAAGCGTGAGCAAGCACTGTTCATGCAGCGCTGGCCGGAGTTCTTCCTCAGCGGCGATCCGTGGTTGGGGCCAAACCTATCTGCCGAGAGCGAGTATTTCTCGTATTAAGGCAATGGGTTTAGGAAGTCCTGAACTTTCTTTCGCTATGAGCTTGGAAGAAAGCAATGGTGGACTATTAACTAAGTCATATTACGAAAGCTCGATACTTCCGCGATAAGTTTATACAGCCTTATATAACTCGATATTATTCGATATAGTCTGCGATAATTATTTAACCGATGATTGGCTGTTAATCGATTCCCTAGAAAGGCAAACAAGTGAGCGCCACAGCATTCCATAATCCGTTTCGTCCCACTGCCGGCGCTGAGCCTCCGCGCATAATTGGTCGTGATGATATTGCCCTTGAGTTTACCGAGAGTTTGAATGCGGGAATTGGTGCACCTGCGAGGCTCATGCGTATTGCTGGACCGAGGGGCTCCGGAAAACTGTTTTGCTCTGCGATCTTAGGGATCGTGCGCGAGAGCTTGGATGGAAGACCGCTATTGTTTCTGCTGGCCCTAACCTATTGCTGGACTTGAAGGATCAGGTTGCTGATTCTTCCCTTGCGGCCAATGCTTCGGTCGGTGTAAACGCCGGCTTTGTTTCTGCGAAAGTCGATGTTGCACCCAAAGAGTCGAGCCTTAGAAAGTTGCTAAGTTCGGCGGCGAAGTCATCCGAGGGTCTTTTTATTGCCATCGATGAAGTTCAGGACGCTCCGATTGACGATATGCGTGCCATTGCGTCTACGGTTCAGCTTTTGATAGGGGAAAAAGTAGATATCGCACTTGCCTTTGCCGGGTTACCCGCCGGTGTTATGGATCTTATTAACGGCAAGGCGCTTACGTTCTTGCGTCGTGCCCTCCCCGAAGATCTGGCGCCTATCAACCAGGTGGAGGTAGCGCTCTCTATGGGCGATAGCTTTGTCGCGACTGGCTTGACCATAGAGGACAATCTCCTGTCGAGAGCCGCTAAGGCCACTAAGGGCTATGCCTATCTGGTGCAACTGGTCGGTTATTCCATTTGGCAGCGCGCCAACTTGCATCGTGCCAAAAGTGCCATTGTGAGCGAGCGCGACGTCACCGAAGGCATTGCGCTGGCAGAGGCTCGTTTTCACGATGTTGTTCACGAGCCCGCGATTTCTGGACTGGGACTTAACGATATCAAATACCTTTTGGCGATGTGCGAGGATAAACAACAGTCCAAATCAGCCGAGATTGCTAAGCGCATGGGTAAAAAGACCAATGAGGTCAGCTCTATTAGGGCCAAATTGCTACAAAGAGAGGTTATTCAGGCACCACAGAGGGGCTACGTGCAGTTTGCCGTGCCGGACCTAGATATCTATCTGCGAGAGAACGCCGAGGAGATTCTCGAACGGTTCTAGGTCGAGTGAGGGCGACGTCATGTTCTTTAAGACTGCTATCAGCGTCGATTGCCATATCGGGTTTTTCTGGGGCGGCAGTCCCCGTGATAATAGAGATGTGGCATTCATCGTCGCCCGCTAATCAGATTTCGTCTATCTATAACATTGCGTGTTTTAATTTGCAGGAACAAAGATATCATTCGCAAAGCGTGAGGGTTATCTTGCCCGTGCACAACTGTTTTCGTTGCTAGACACCAAAAGCAACCCTTTTAGTTGCATGAGACATAATGCAACTGTTTTCGTTGCTATATACCAAACGCAACCCTTTTAGTTGCAAGAGACAAAATGCAACGGTTTTCGTTGCCTGATGCCAAACGCAACTCTTATTATGTAGTTGTTAGCTTTCTCACATACATTCATTTACAACAGGCATCTACGAATTCAGCCGTCTCATATATTCCTTATAAGGCATGAGAAAATGAACCCGATACATGGTATTCAGCGCTAAAAGAGACGAAATGGACATACCGTCTCTATGCTGCCGATACGGCATCGCGAACAACCCCTTCGCGCGGTTGCCCTTGCCCTTGAGCGACTCAGGGAAGTAGATCTCGTCGAGCTCGCCGCCGCAGCCCCGCCCGGCCCTGAATGGGGGCAGTGGGCCGAGAGGCACTCGATCAGCCTATGGCGCATGGCGTAGGCGGTCTTGAGGCAGACGCGGCTGCGCTCGACCTCGTAGGCGGAGCCGGCCGTGTCGTCGAACGCCGCCGCGCGGATCACGTCCCTGACGGACTCAATCGCGCGGCGGCGCTCGGTCCCGCTCAGCTTCGCCATGTCCCGTTTGAAGGCGATTACCAGGTCCTCGGCGTTCATGCTGCCCCGCGGTCTACGAGGCTAACGATATGGCGCCGTGGGGACAGATGTGTGTCAATCCTGGTCTAACAGAGCTTTTTTAATTGACGCGCCCATATAAATCTTTTCTGCATACTCGACTGCTTCTGCAGCCTCTGCGGCGCTCCGTAATTGGTAAAGCGACCTGACAGAGAGTGGAATTCGATGTCATAGCTGGCGTCTTCATCGGAGGACAAGACTGCTTGATGACTATATGTTTTCATCTCTAGCCATCTCAGACTATTATAAATATATCCGTTGGCAGCTTTTACGATTTCCGGTACGTTCCAATCGGAATCATTTTTTGGTAGTTGATAGACATGACTTCTGCTTCGTATGTGCATTCAGTATTTTTGCACTGGATAAAATCAACTGCATCTAATTTAGCTAGATCGGGAAGCGATATTGCATGGCGCTAAGCTTGACACAGAAAGAAACATATCGGGAGACGCTGGCTAATCTCGTTGCCAAGCAAAACGATGGCGCCTCCATTGTTTCCGCAAAGAAGGAGCTGGAAGCGCTATCGACTTCTCTCGTCCCGCGAATGCTTTACCGCTATCGACCTCCAAGTGAATACGCTTTTGCCGATCTAGAAAACGCGACTGTTACATTTTCTCATCCAAAGGTTTTCAGCGATCAGTGCGACTCGGTACCGATCTATAACTGGAATGGTATAGATGAAATCGAAAGTAATCTCAATGATGATGAACAAGCGTTAAAGATAATAAATCAAATTGATTTTAGACGACTTGCGTTTGTTTTAGGGGTTCTGGGGGCTCCTTTTAATCCAGCAAGAATAGATGAGTTCGAGATACTATCCGATGAGGGAAAAGTTAGTCTTTTTCGCTCGGCTGTTAAAAACTTGCGCTTATTTGTTGGAGGATTTGTTGCCCCAGTTCATCAGAATAGCTGCCGAAATTGTTGTCGCATTTTGTGCCTAACGGACAATCCTAGCGATTCGAATATGTGGAATGCATATTCCGAAAGCCAAACGGGTTTCGTTCTTGCTTACGACAGAGAAGCTATTCGCAATTGCAACATAGCTAACGGAATGCGCACTGAATTATTACCAATTTTATATGATGACGAACCATTTAATTGCGACCCTCAAATTGCTTGGACTGCTGCTAGGATGCTTGGTCTTAATGTGAGCAGTGATGACATGCTTAGTGATCTACGGGCAATTTACAGAAAGGGCAGTGTGTTTGAGCGGGAGAACGAATATCGTGCCCGTCTTGTACCAGAGCCAGATGAGCTTGAGATGAATTATGTACAACGCCCATGCAAGCCGTTGCGAGTTATTCTTGGGAGCAGGATGACTCAAGAGGATAAAGAGCTTTGCATTTGCGCGGCGAATAAACTGGATATTCCTGTAGATGAACAGTGCTAGTTATCCTTTAATAGTGCCGTATAGTCAATTATTTGTCAGCTGAATCGGGCGTCAGTAGACTTCTGAGCTGGCGATTGCTATATCTACGGGGGCATTTCGAAAGATAATTTGGTGTAATTTACGTTAACGGGAGTTGCTTGTCTATGAGTTTATCTTTATCAAATTGGGATTACTACTTGGTTCTTGAAAGAGAGCTTGTTAATTCCTTTAATTATGTTGAGCTGAGCAACGATAATTTCTCAACTTATTCAGTTGAATTTGCAAAGATGCTTTTATCGATTTGTTCTGAATTTGATTCGGTTTTTAAAGATTATGTCGAACTTCGATCCGGAAATAGACCATCTAATATCAAGGAAGCATTCGAGTGCCTGTCTGCTTTGAATGATATTGCCTTTGTAAATGAGGTAGTTGACATTGCGATTAACCAGAGTATTTCACTCAAACCTTTTAATGCGTGGATAAATGGAATGTATGCAAAATTAACTTGGTGGGATAGCTATAACGCTGTGAAACATGATCGTGGTACGTATTTTAGAAAAGCTAATTTGGAGAACTGTTTGAATTCACTGGCAGCTTTATTATGTATCGAAATTGTCAGTTTGAAATGTTTTGGAGTTAAGCGTTTGACTCCAGTTAATCGATTGTTTCGTATACCTAACAAACAACTTTGCCGATCATTGCCGGGCCAAAATGGACAATGGGATTTGGTTATCGATTCTAAGGAGCTGAATGAAACATCAAATATGAGACCTGCAAATTTGATGATAGTGAAGAGCGTGAGCTAGCGATACTTTGGATCGCACAAAAAATAGATGGCGTAAGCGTGGGGGGGTGATGACGTCTGCCTGACGCAAAACGGCTTTCGCACTAGAATCTGAAATAACCACAAGGAAGGTTCTTGAGAAGGATGAGGACCGCAATGTAGATCTTAGCGGACGCCGCGCCCGACATGTTCGCTGAGCCCCACCTCAGCGACGGGACGATCGACAGCTGGTGCTTATCCGCAGGCTCTCCGATCAGGTGCTTAATTCGATCATAGAAGCCGAGGCCGGTCAGCTTCACTGCAGTGGCGTGAACAGCCGGAACATCTATTGCGAATGTATTCTTAAGACCTGCAGCGTCGACATTGTCGTTGCTCTCTACTATGAAGTGACTCAAGTGGTCACCGGGAATTGAGCCCGTGAGCACGAAATACTGAGCAGTTTAATCAAGAGGGCCGCTTCCCGGGGACTGGGGGCGCAGCTCTCGGCCAATGGTTTCACCGGGTGGTTACTCTGACGTGCTCGAGCAGGAAGGATGGAGGAGATGGTCCATGCCCCTGGACACAGTGAGGTACCGTCAAGATTCTTTCGCAAATTGATCGAGGCGGCCTCGGCCCCGCCTTG
>CAJMPU010000025.1 GCA_905215505.1 uncultured bacterium | reverse complement strand
GGCCCGTGGGTTATACCCTAAGAGCAAACCACCCTTTTTAAGGGTGGTTCTGATTCATTGGGGACGTTCTTAAACGACCAGTCATTAAAGAACGTCCCCAATGACTAGGTGAAAAAGGGGCGCCGCGGGATAGATCCTGCGGCGCCCCCTGTGTTGGTGTGTTGCTTAAGCTTTACAGCTCGTAGAGCGTGGTGAACTTGTCCTGCAGGTAGCTGCAGTAGTAGCGGGCGTCAAAGGCCATGCCGCACGCGCCCTTGATGAGCTCCGGCGCGTCCTTGGCGCGGCCCCACTGCCAAATGTGCCCGCCGAGCCAGGCGCGGACGGGCGCCAGGTCGCCGCTCGCACAGGCGCCGTTAAGGTCGACACCGTCGCGGCACATGGCCGGCACAAACATGGCGTCGTAGGCGCTACCCAGTGCATACGTGGGGAAGTAGCCAAACGAGCCGCCGCTCCAGTGCGTATCCTGCAGGCAGCCGTGCGTGTCGTCGGGAACGGGAATGCCCAGGTACTCGTTCATAAAGCGGTTCCAAAGCGCGGGGATGTCCTTGGCCGTGGCCTCGCCGGCAAACAGCATGCGCTCGATCTGGTAGCGCACCATAATATGCAGCGGATAGGTGAGCTCGTCGGCCTCGGTGCGGATCAACGACGGCTGCGCGATGTTCACGGCGCGGTAGAGCGTGTCCTCGTCGACGTCGCCGTAGACCTCGGGCGCGTGACGGCGCAGTACCTGCAGCAGCGGTCCCATAAAAGCACGGCTGCGGCCAACGGTATTCTCAAAGAAGCGGCTCTGGCTCTCGTGGATGCCCATGGAGGTGCCGCCCTCCAAGCACGTGCGCGCGTAGGCGGGGTTCACGCCCAGCTCGTACATGGTGTGACCGGCTTCGTGGATGATGCTGTAGACGTTGGAGATGCAGTCGTCCTCGTAGATGTGCGTGGCGATGCGCGCGTCGCCCACCGAGAAGCCCTCGCTAAACGGATGTTCGGTAAAGGCGAGCGTGGTGTCGTCTAGGTTAAGGCCGACGAGCTTCATCAGGTCGAAGCTTATGGCTCGCTGGGCGGCCTCGGGCACATGCGCGTGCAAAAAGTCGGCAGTAGGCTGCTGTCCGCGCTCGCCGATGGCGTGAACGAGCGGCACGACGGTGGCTTTGACCTCGTCACAAAACGCGTCGAAGCTCTCGGTGGAAAGGCCGCGCTCATACTGGTCGAGCCACACGTCGTATGGGTCGCGCTTGGGGTCCATGAGCTCGGCCTGATGCTTGAGCTGGGCGACGATTCTATCCACATAGGGCTCAAAGCTCGCCCAGTCATTGGCCGTCTTCGCCTTGTGCCACACGGCGTCGGCCTCGCAGGTGAGCCTGGTCCAAGCCTCGGCCTCCTCGGTGGGGATGGCGCTTGCCTCGCGTTGGTCGCGGCCGAGTACGCGAATCTCGTCGAGCAGCTGCGGGTCGTCGATCTTTCCGCCCGCGACCGTCTCACGCGCGAGAGAGCGCACGAGTTCAACGGACTTTTCGCTGGTCAGGAGTTTATGATGTTCGCCGGCAAGGGTGCCCATAGCATCGGCGCGGGCCGCGGCGCCGTTGGCGGGGGCAATCGTCGCGCCATCGAACTCGGCAATCTTGAGCAGGTACTCGCGGGTCCACAGTTTGCCTTCGAGCTTGCGGAATTTCTTGACGGCCTTATCGACCTTCATGCCTTTGGGCGTCTTGTCCGCTGCGGGCTTGGCCATCTTATCCTTGTTCTTTCCCATACCATATCCTTGATCTCGCAGGTCGCCCGTCGCATGCGGCGGCGCGGCCAGTTTGCACAGCTACTTGCCTTGTACCCAGTGCGAACAAAGCGGAACGCGGCGATATACTCGCAGAATGTGTTATCCTATAGCCCAATGCGTTGACGGAGAGGGTTTTGCCCGCCGCGTCGCCGGCAAGAGAGGGAAGGTCATGGGCTGCAAGCCTTCCTGCGGTGGCAAGGGCCAAGCGTTCGCTCCCGAGCAGCAACCTCAACGGGCGCGCGGCCAGCGGCGGCGAAGCCCCAGTAGGGAAGCCGTGAGCCTCGCGATAAGGGGCGCAGAGTGGGCGCGGCGGGCCAGACATCCGCCGGGTCAAACAAGGTGGTACCGCGGAATTCAACCGTCCTTGGGCAATGCACATGCCCGAGGACGGTTTTTTTATTACCGAACCGGGCCGCGTTTTCGCAACGTCAGACGGCGGCAGCCGCCTCGGCAAACGGAGAGCGCGAGAGACGAAAGGGAAGACATGAGTCTGATTGATGATCTGGTCAAACTCGAGGAAGAGGCCAAGGAGCTCGTCGCAGGCGCCGACGACGCAGCCAAGCTCGAGGCTGCGCGCGTTGAGCTGCTCGGCCGCAAGGGCCGCATCACCGGCCTAATGCGCATGATGGGCAAGCTCGCCCCCGAGGATCGTCCCGTGATGGGCAAGCGCGCCAACGAGATGCGCCAGCTGATCGAGGGCATGCTCGACGAGCGCAACACCGAGATGAAGGCCGCCGCCCTCAAGCGCGCACTCGAGCACGACGCCGTCGACATCACGCTGCCGGGCATCCGTCCGCAGATCGGCCGCCAGCACCTGATCAAGCAGATCATCGAGGAGGCCGAGGACATCTTCTGCGGCATCGGCTACACCGTCGAGTCCGGTCCCATGGTCGACACCTCCTACTACAACTTCACCGCGCTCAACGCCCCCATGGATCACCCGAGCCGCTCGGCCCGCGATACCTTCTACGTGGTCGACAATAACCCCGGCAGCGTCGCGCACCCCGAGGCCCACGCCCACGGCGAGTCCGACGTGCTGCTGCGCACCCAGACCTCGGGCGTGCAGATCCACACCATGGAGTCGCAAAAGCCGCCCATCTACATGATTTGCCCGGGCACCGTCTACCGTCCCGACACGGCCGATGCCTGCCACCTTCCGCAGTTCAACCAGATCGAGGGTCTGGTCGTCGACGAGGGCATTACCTTTGGCGACCTTAAGGGCACGCTCGACTACTTTGTTAAGTGCATGTTTGGCGAGGACCGCAAGACGCGCTATCGCCCGCACTTCTTCCCCTTCACCGAGCCCAGCTGCGAGGTGGACGTGAGCTGCCACGTGTGCGGCGGCAAGGGCTGCAACTTCTGCAAGCACAGCGGCTGGATCGAGATCCTGGGCTGCGGCATGGTCGACCCCAACGTCCTGATCAACTGCGGCATCGATCCCGAGAAGTACACCGGCTTCGCCTTTGGTATTGGTGCCGAGCGCGTCGCGGCCCTGCGCTACGACCTGCCGGACCTCAGAACGCTCATGACGGGCGATATGCGCTTCCTGAACCAGTTTTAGGCTTGCCCAGGCACCCCATCTTGGCGTTCAAACCGTCGCTCGCGTACCTTTAGTACGCGTCGCTCCTCTTTCACGCCAACCTGGGGCACCTGGACAACCCTAAGGCGAACGTCTTCATTTGATATTCCTCCCTATGCGGAGATTAAGAACTAGGAGAGCTACATGCGCGTTTCTTACGACTGGCTCAAGACCATGATCGATATTCCGGAGGATCCCAAGACCCTTTCGGACGAATATATCCGTACCGGCACCGAGGTCGAGGCGATCGATACCGTGGGCGAGTCCTTCGACCACGTGGTGACCGCCAAGGTACTCACCAAGACCCCGCACCCCGATAGCGACCACATGTATGTGTGCTCGGTCGACGTGGGCGACAAGAACCTCGACGCTGACGGCAACCCCGCTCCGCTGCAGATCGTCTGCGGCGCGCAGAACTTTGAGGCCGGCGACCACATCGTCACGGCCATGATCGGCGCTGTCCTGCCCGGCGACGTCAAGATCAAGAAGAGCAAGCTTCGCGGCGTCGTGTCCATGGGCATGAACTGCTCTGCGCGCGAGCTCGGCTTGGGTGGCGACCACTCCGGCATCATGATTCTGCCCGAGGACACGCCCTGCGGTATGCCGTTTGCCGAGTACGTGGGCTCGAGTGATACTGTGCTCGACTGCGAGATCACGCCCAACCGTCCCGATTGCCTGTCCATGATCGGCATGGCCCGCGAGACCGGCGCCATTTTCGATCGCGATTTCCACGTTGAGCTGCCCGCCATCAAGGCGGAGACTGGCCGCGCGACCGACGACGAGCTTTCCGTCGAGATTGCCGACGAGGGCCTGTGCGACCGCTATGTCGCCCGCATCGTGCGCAACGTGAAGGTCGGCCCGTCGCCCGACTGGATGGTCAAGCGCCTCAACGCCCTGGGCGTGCGTCCGCACAACAACATCGTCGACATCACCAACTACGTGATGATGCTCACCGGTCAGCCGCTGCACGCCTTTGACCTGGACACCTTTGCCGAGCGCGATGGCCACCGTCGCGTGGTGGTTCGCGCCGCCCAGCAGGATGAGAAATTCACGACGCTCGATGGCGAAGAGCGCGTGCTCGACGCCGGCATGGGCCTTATCACCGACGGCGAGCGCCCCGTGGCGTTGGCCGGCGTTATGGGCGGCATGGATTCCGAGATTGAGGACGACACCGTCGACGTGATGGTCGAGAGCGCTTGCTTCAACGCCGGTCGCACCTCGCACACCAGCCGCGATCTGTCGCTGATCTCCGACGCCTCCATTCGCTTTGAGCGCCAGGTTGACGAGACTGGCTGCGTGGATGTCGCCAACGTTACCTGCGCGCTCATCGAGGAGATCGCCGGCGGCGAGGTTGCTCCCGGCTATGTCGATGTTTTCCCCGCGCCCAAGACCATCGACAGCATCAAGCTGCGCCTGGCCCGCGTGCATGCCATCTGCGGTGCCGACATCGAGCCCGACTTTATCGAGCGTTCGCTTACCCGTCTGGGCTGCACCGTCGAGCGCGACGGCGAGGACTTTATGGTTACCCCGCCGAGCTTCCGTCCCGACCTGCCGCGCGAGATTGACCTGATCGAGGAGGTCCTGCGCCTATGGGGCATGGGCCGTGTGACGGCGACCATCCCGGCTGCCAAGAACCACATCGGCGGCCTGACCCGCGAACAGAAGCTCACCCGCAAGGTCGGCGAGATCCTGCGCGCCTGCGGCCTCAACGAGACCACGACCTTTGGCTTTGCCGCCCCGGGCGACCTGGAGAAGATCGGCATGCCCACCGAGGGTCGCGGCTGCCCCGTGGTGCTCATGAACCCGCTGGTGGCCGAGCAGACCGAGATGCGTCGTTCGCTGCTGCCGGGCCTGCTGCAGTCCGTGGCCTACAACGAGGCGCACGGTACGCCCAACGTGCACCTGTACGAGGTCGGCAGCCTGTTCCACGGTCGCGAGAACGCCAGCCTGCCCAAGGAGACCAAGTCCGTCGCGGGTGTGCTCTCGGGCCAGTGGAGCGAGCAGTCTTGGAACATGAAGTACCGTAAACTGCGTTTCTTCTTTGGCAAGGGTATCGTCGAGGAGCTGCTCGCCCAGCTGCGCATCGAGAAGGTTCGCTTCCGTCCCGTCGAGGGCGAGGGCTATGCCTTTTTGCAGCCGGGTCGTGCGGCCGAGGTTCTGTCCGGCGGCACCGTGCTGGGTTGGGTCGGCGAGATCCACCCCGAGGCGCGCGAGGCCTGCGGCATCGACGAGGTTGTCGTTGCCTTTGAGCTTGACCTGGACAAGCTGATCAAGGGCGCCCGCAACCAGGAGAACTACCGCGAGTTCTCGCAGTACCCGGCCGTTGAGCACGACCTTGCCATTGTGGTCGACAATGCCGTGACCTGCGAGGATCTTGAGCGCCGTATTACCAGCGCCGGCGGCAAGCTGCTCGAGGGCGTGCGCCTGTTCGATGTCTACCGCGATCCGGTTCGTATCGGCAAGGGCAAGAAGTCCATGGCCTTTGCGCTCACGTATCGCTCGGACGACCACACGCTTACTAGCGAAGAGGTCGAGAAGGCGCACCAGAAGATCGTCACCAAGGTGTGCAAGGGCGTAAACGGCGAAGTCCGCTCGTAATCTTTGCTGTTCGGAACCCGCCCCCTGCGGGGTTTTCACGGCAACGTCCTCGCCACTTCGCGGCTGCGGGATGTTGCCTTAGAAAACCCCTCTCGGGGGCGGGTTCCTGCGTTAACCTTGTTGCGAGCGGATCGCACCTTCTTCCGGGTGACCGGAAAGTTGGGAGTGCATGGGCCCTTTATTGGGCGGTGCGTGGACCTGGGCTAATAACGTACGTATTGCAAGGGCGTGCTGCGTTGTGGGCGGTGCGCCTTTTTGTTAGTATGCAGAGTCGGTGTTACGGATTGTTGGAAACGTAACACACAACGTTCTGATTGAGAGGGCTCATGCATATTCCCGATAATTATCTGTCCCCGCAGACCGATGCCGTTATGGCGGTGGCGATGGTGCCCGTATGGGTTCACTGCATCAAAAAGGTGCGCGCCACGCTCGATCGCGAGCATATGGCGTTCCTGGGCATCTGCGCCGCATTCTCCTTCTTGCTCATGATGTTCAACGTTCCGCTGCCCGGCGGTACCACTGGTCACGCCGTCGGCGGCGCACTCATCGCGCTGCTGCTGGGCCCCGAGGCCGCGGCTATCGCTGTCTCGGTCGCTCTGGCGCTGCAGGCGCTGCTGTTTGGCGACGGCGGCGTTCTGTCGTTTGGCGCCAACTGCTTTAACATGGCCTTTGTGCTGCCGTTTGTCGCTGCTATCGTGTTCCGTGCGCTCAACAGCCGTCTGCACGACAAGAGCTGGGGCACCTCGGTTTCTGCCATCGTGAGCGGTTGGGTCGGCCTGTGCCTGGCGGCCCTGTGCGCGGCAATCGAGTTTGGTATTCAGCCGATGCTCTTCACCAACGCTTCGGGCGCCCCTCTGTACTGCCCCTTCCCGCTGTCCGTGGCTATTCCGGCCATGTTGATCCCGCATATGCTGGTTGCCGGCGTGATCGAGGGCGTGGCGACGGCCGCCATCTACGGCTTCATTAAGAAGACGGCGCCGAGCATTATCGTCGGCCCCGAGGCCGCCGAAGGCCAGCTTGCCGCCGATGGTACCGCCAAGAAGACTTCCCTGATCCCCACGCTCATTCTGGTCGCCGTGCTTGTCGTGGCTACGCCGCTCGGCTTGCTTGCCACCGGTGACGCCTGGGGTGAGTGGGACGCCGAGGGCGCTGCGACCGCCGTTCAGGAGGCTGGTGACGACAGTCTGCAGGCTTCGGTCGGCCTCGATACCCCGACCTTTGCCGATGCCTTGCCCACGGGCGATTATCTGCAGGCCTATTCCGAGGAGCAGGGCCTTGGCTTTGCCGGCCAGGCTGTCATGTATATTCTTTCGGGCGTGATTGGCGTGGCGGTGCTCACCATCGCATTCCGTCTGATCTCGCTGACGGTTAAGGAAAGCGGTGCTCATGGCAATAGCCGAGCTGCCTAGTTGGCTTGCGGCCGAGGAGCGATACGAGCCCGCGGGGGCTCGGCATCGTGTGATGCAAAAGAACGTCCTGCACCTGGCGAGCCTGCTTGAGCGGGTTCGCCTGGGTGGAGGCGCGAACGAGGGCGGGTCGATGGTCGACCGCGCCCTTTCTTGCGTTTCGGCTCCGGTGCGTTTGGTGGGGATGTTTGTCTGCGTTCTGTGCGTGTGCCTGACGCAAAGCCCGCTGTATCTGATGTTGATGGCGGCGATCGCGTTGGTGTTGGTCGCGGTGCGCCCCGCACGCGGGCTGCGCGCGACCTTTGTACCGGCGCTTGGCGCTGCGGGGCTCGCGGTGGTTCTGGCGCTGCCTGCCCTGCTGCTGGGCGCGTCTGCCACGGGTGCCATGCTCAAGATCGCGCTCAAGACGTTTATTAATGTGTCGCTGGTGCTGGGTGTTTCGTGGACCCTCACGTGGAGCCGCATGTCGGCGGCGCTCAAAATGCTGCATCTACCCGACGAAGTTATCTTTACGTTTGATATGGCGCTCAAGCACATCGAGGTGCTGGGTCGCACGGCGCACGATCTGTGCGAGTCGGTCATGCTGCGCAGCGTCGATTCCGCGCCTGAGGGATTTTCGCGTACCGATTCGATCGCGGGTATCATGGGCATGACCTTTATCAAGGCGATGGAATTCAGTCGCGCGATGGACGAGGCCATGCTGTGCCGCGGCTTTGCCGGCGTGTATCCGGCGCCTGCACGGATCGGCTTTGGCTGGCGCGATGTCGTTTACGCGGCCGTTGTGGTTCTGCTTGCCGTGTTGCGCGCGGTGCTGTAACGCGGGCGGTCGAACCGTCGATATGAATAGGGAAGGGCGACGTTTTGGCAAATGATACAAATGGCGCGATGGGCGCGAGCGGTGCTGCAAGCGCCGAGGCCACGCCGCTCATCGAGTTTCGCGACGTAGTGTTCTCCTATGCGGGGCATACGGTTGTCGATGGCGTGTCGCTGCAGGTCGATCGTGGTGAACTCGTTGCCCTGCTCGGTCCCAACGGCTGCGGTAAGACGACGATTATGCGCCTTATCAACGGCCTTGAACTTGCGGACGAAGGGGCATACCTGTTTGACGGGCACGTGATCGATGCGGCGTTTCTAAAGGATTCTGCGGCCGCTCAGCGCTTCCACCAGCGCGTAGGTTTTGTGTTTCAAAATGCCGATGCTCAGCTGTTCTGCGCCACGGTGGGCGAGGAAGTCGCTTTTGGTCCGGCTCAAATGGGGTTGCCGGCAGGCGAGCTCGAGCGCCGCGTGCGCGATGCCATGGGGCTGTTCCAGGTTGCCGACCTTGCCGACGCCTCGCCCTATCAGCTTTCGGGCGGGCAAAAGAAGCGTGTGGCGCTGGCGGCAGTCGTGTCGATGAACCCCGATATCCTAGTGCTCGATGAGCCCACCAACGGGCTCGATGAGGACTCGTGCGACATTGTGGTCAACTTTTTGTTGGCCTACGTTGCCGCCGGTAAGACGGTTTTGATGAGTACACATCACCAGGATTTGGTGCGCCGCCTGGGGGCCCGTGCCATCTATATCGATCGATATCACCATGTGGTCGAGGCGCCCGTGCCGTCGTATGGAACCGAAAGCGGTGCTGCGGAATAGTTGCTGCGTAGAGCGTGCGTAGCCGTCCGCGCGGCTTTGCCGTGATGGTATAGTTATCCAGGTTTTTATGGGGGTGGCTATGCCAAGTTGGAACATTCATATCGCTCAAACGGAGCGCTTGCTGGCGCGTGCTGGCGTGCTTGCCGATAGCGTTCGTGACCGCAATGCCTTCTTGTTTGGCTGCGTGGTTCCGGACATTTTTGTGGGCTATATGGTTCCCGGTATCGCTGATCCCATTCCGTATCGCATTACGCACTTTGCAAAGCCCGAGCCTATCCCTAAGCCGCGCGAGCACGAGTTCTGGGATACCTATGTGGCGCCGCTGCTTAAAGGCGCACCCGCGGGCGAACCCGCCGAGGCTACCTCGATTGTCGAGGAGCGCGAGCGACTGAATCGCGTGCACTATCCCCAGTGCTACAGGGATGCCGAGCCGGTTGTCGGTCCCGGCGCTCGTGAGTTCTCGCTTGCGTCCGAGGACGTGGCGCAGTCGTTGCTCGATTTGACACTGGGTGTCTGGTCGCATCTGGTGGCCGATACCGTATGGAATACGCGTGTGAATCAGTACCTGGAGGCGCACGGCGGCAAGCCGTGCGAGGAATTCCGCATTAAAAAGCAAGGCGACTTTGACTGGTTTGGCAAGACGCTCGGCATTGTTTCGATTCCGCGCGCGACCGATCGCCTGTATACTGCAGCGACGCGTTTTGGGCAGTATCCCATTCAGAAGGAGTATGTGCTCAAGACCATTGGCGTTATGCACGAGATCGTGCGCGAAAACCCCGGTGAGCCCGATCATCCGCCATACCGTCTGCTGACCGAGGAGTTCTTCGACGCAACGTTTACCGAGGTCATCGAGCTGACCGAGGCGGGATTTGCAGCTCGCGTTGCCGCTTCTGACGTTTCCGCAGTCCCTCTGATCACTAGCTGCTAGCCGACCGACTTGACGGTGAACAGTTCATCCCAATTGACCAACAGTTCCCGCCGCAGGGCATCTTCGATGGTG
This sequence comes from uncultured bacterium, assembly GCA_905215505.1. GTDB lineage: Bacteria > Actinomycetota > Coriobacteriia > Coriobacteriales > Coriobacteriaceae > Collinsella. Next base: position 17,010 of record CAJMPU010000025.1, on the reverse strand, counting down.
CACTCAGTATCGGAAAGGCTCGCGACTGATCACAAATCGATGAAGCGGCATATGAAGAAGGTCTAAAAAGGGCCCGGAAGGCTTTGCCTTCCGGGCCCTTTGCAATGCAAATATGCTTGCAAGTGCGATTTAGCGCACCTGAGCGACGTAAGCGACGTTGGTCGAGGAGACCTTGTCCTCGAGCTGGACGCTCATGCGGGGATCGCCGGCGGTAGCGACAGTCAAATCGCCGGCCTCGACGTAGCCGAGCTCCTTAGCGGTCTCAATCGCCTTGACGATCGTGCCGTTGACGGTGCCCTGGGTAATCTCGGCCTGGTGCGGGATAACGCCCCAGTACATGATCATCTGCTGGACGGCCCACTCGTGGCGGGAGAACGCGCAGATCGGCATGTTGGGACGGAAGTGCGAGATCAGACGAGCGGTACGACCGGTGGTCGTCGGCACGGTGATGCACTTGGCGCCAACGGTGGTGGCCATGTTCACAGCGGACATACCCACAACGTTGTTGACGACGCGGGTGCCGTGAGCATCGGCCGGAACCTCGAGCGGAGCGTGGGCCGGGAGGTACTTCTCGGTCTCGAGAGCAATGCTGGCCTGCATCTTGACGGCCTCGACCGGGTACTTACCGGCAGCGGACTCGCCAGAGAGCATAACGGCGTCAGTGCCGTCGTAGATGGCATTCGCAACGTCGGCAACCTCGGCGCGCGTCGGGCGCGGGTTCTGCTGCATGGAGTCGAGCATCTGCGTAGCGGTGATGACGGGCTTGTAAGCCGCGTTGCACTTGGCGATGATCTCCTTCTGGATGTGGGGAACGAGCTCGGGCTTGATCTCGATGCCCAGGTCGCCACGGGCGACCATGATGCCGTCGGAAGCCTCGAGGATCTCGTCAAAGTTCTCGACGCCCAGGGCGCACTCGATCTTCGGGAAGATCGTCACGTGCTCGCCACCGTTCTCGCGGCAAAGCTCGCGGATGCCGCGGACGGACTCGCCGTCACGGATGAAGGAAGCGGCGATGTAGTCGATGTTCTCGGTCAGGCCAAAGAGGATGTCCTGACGATCGCGCTCGGTGATAGCGGGCAGCGAGATGTTGACGTTGGGCATGTTGACGCCCTTGCGCTCGCCGATCAGGCCGTCGTTCTTAACGACGCAGGTCATGTCCTGGCCACTGACGGACTCGACCTCGAGGGCAACCAGGCCGTCATCGATCAGGATGAGGGAGCCCTTCTCGACCTCGGAGGGCAGAGCCAGGTAGTCGAGGGAGATGTGCTCAGCGGTGCCGTGGAAATCCTCGGACGTGGGCCGAGCGGTGACGACGATCTTGTCGCCGGTCTTGACGGCAACCTTCTTGCCGTCGACCAGAAGGCCGGTGCGGACCTCGGGGCCCTTGGTGTCGAGCAGGATGCCGACGGGCAGACCGAGCTCCTTGGAAATACGACGGACGCGCTCGATGCGACCGTGGTGCTCGTCGTAGGAGCCGTGCGAGAAGTTAAAACGGGCGACGTTCATGCCCGCCTTGATCATCTCGCGGATGGTCTCGTCGCTATCGCAGGCGGGACCCATGGTGCATACAATCTTAGTGCGCTTGTACATTCAGACCTCCATCTGACATCGTCTTGCGCTGATAGATAAACCATAAGAAATAAAATCGAGTTGATTATAACGAAATACCGACCGAATACCCCAAAAAAACGACCGTATGCCGATTAAGAAGTTCATTTTTTGCGGGAAAAACGGTATATGAAAAATCTTTACCAACCGCTCTAACCGCTGTTATCTGGGCGATATTTCAGTTTGACGAAGTGCCGAAGAAAAAACGTTTTACCAACATTGAGCATCACACGGTCTGCACCGTTGCACTCGAGCCGTGTTTCCAATTGGAATGTTTTGGCTAGACGCGCCGCTTTGGGGTACCATAGCTCCACTATCAACTGCCGCTCAGCACGGCAGCCTTGATGAGCCCTTGCCCTTCTCCTGGGAATTATGATCGGGCATCAATCTGCTGAGTGGCCCGAATCCCAGGAGGGGACTCTATATGCAAAAGGAATACCTGTCCGCCGCGGCGGAGGTGCTCAGCGACCAAGGTGTCGATGAGAACCTCGGCCTGAGCAGCGACGAGGCGTCATCGCGCCTCGCCAAGACAGGCCCTAACAAGCTCGAGGAAGCCGAGAAGACGCCGCTGTGGAAGCGTTTCTTTGAGCAGATGGCCGACCCCATGGTCATCATGCTGATCGTTGCCGCCGTTATCAGCGCGCTCACGGGCATGGTCAAGGGCGAGCCCGACTTTGCCGACGTCGCCATTATCATGTTCGTCGTTATCATCAACTCGGTGCTGGGCGTGGTCCAGGAAGCCAAGAGCGAGGAGGCCCTCGAGGCCCTGCAGGAGATGAGCGCGGCGCAGTCCAAGGTGCTGCGCGACGGCAAACTCGTGCACCTGCCGAGCGCCGAGCTCGTTCCCGGCGATGTAATCATGCTCGAGGCGGGCGACTCCGTCCCGGCCGACTGCCGCGTGCTCGAGAGCGCCACGATGAAGATCGAGGAGGCCGCACTCACCGGCGAGTCCGTGCCCGTAGAGAAGCACGCCAACGTGATCGAGCTCGCCGCCGGCACCGACGACGTGCCGCTCGGCGACCGTAAGAACATGTGCTATATGGGCTCCACCGTCGTGTACGGCCGTGGTCGCGCCGTCGTGGTCGGCACCGGCATGAACACCGAGATGGGCAAGATCGCCGGCGCCCTGGCCGAGGCCAAGGAAGAGCTCACGCCGCTGCAGGTGAAGCTCGCCGAGCTCAGCCGCATCCTCACCATCATGGTGATCGTCATCTGCGTCGTCATCTTTGGCGTTGACATCCTCCGCCACGGCGTGGGCAACGTCCTTACCGATCCGACTGCCCTGCTCGACACCTTTATGGTTGCCGTCTCGCTCGCCGTCGCCGCCATCCCCGAGGGCCTTGTTGCCGTCGTGACCATCGTCCTTTCGCTTGGCGTGACCAAGATGGCCAAGCGCCAGGCGATTATCCGCAAGCTCTCTGCTGTCGAGACCCTTGGCTGCACACAGACCATCTGCTCCGACAAGACCGGTACCCTTACCCAGAACAAGATGACCGTCGTCAAGCACGAGCTCGCTGCGCCTAAGGAGAAGTTCCTGGCCGGTATGGCCCTTTGCTCCGATGCCCAGTGGGACGAGGAGCTGGGCGAGGCCGTGGGCGAGCCGACCGAGTGCGCGCTCGTCAACGACGCCGGCAAGGCTGGCCTCACCGGCCTGACTGCCGAGCATCCGCGCGTGGGCGAGGCCCCGTTCGACTCGGGCCGCAAGATGATGTCCGTGATCGTCGAGACCCTGGATGGCGAGTACGAGCAGTACACCAAGGGCGCGCCCGACGTGGTGATCGGCCTGTGCACCCATATCTACGAGGGCGAAAAGGTCGTCCCGCTGACCGAGGAGCGTCGCGCCGAGCTCGTGGCCGCCAACAAGGCCATGGCCGACGAGGCTCTGCGCGTGCTGGCGCTGGCAAGCCGCACCTACACCGAGGTCCCGAGCGACTGCAGCCCCGCTGCGCTCGAGCACGACTTGGTCTTCTGCGGCCTGTCCGGCATGATCGACCCGGTCCGCCCCGAGGTCGCCGAAGCCATCCGCGAGGCCCACGACGCTGGCATTCGCACCGTCATGATCACGGGCGACCACATCGACACCGCCGTGGCCATCGCCAAGCAGCTGGGCATCGTCACCGATCGCAGCCATGCCATCACCGGTGCCGACCTCGATCGCATGAGCGACGAGGAGCTCGACGCGCACATCGAGGACTACGGCGTGTACGCCCGCGTCCAGCCCGAGCACAAGACCCGCATCGTCGAGGCCTGGAAGTCGCGTGACCAGATCGTGGCCATGACGGGCGATGGCGTCAACGACGCCCCGTCCATCAAGCGCGCCGACATCGGCGTGGGCATGGGCATCACCGGTACCGATGTCACCAAGAACGTCGCCGACATGGTACTTGCCGACGACAATTTCGCCACCATCATCGGTGCCTGCGAAGAGGGCCGTCGCATCTACGACAACATCCGCAAGGTCATCCAGTTCCTGCTTTCGGCCAACCTTGCCGAGGTCTTCTCGGTGTTTATCGCCACGCTCATCGGCTTTACCATCTTCCAGCCGGTGCAGCTGCTGTGGGTGAACCTGGTTACCGACTGCTTCCCTGCGCTCGCGCTGGGCATGGAGGACGCCGAGGGCGACATCATGAAGCGCAAGCCGCGCAACGCCAAGGATGGTGTCTTTGCCGGACATATGGGTCTGGACTGCGTGGTCCAGGGCCTAATCATCACCGTGCTGGTGCTGGCGAGCTTCTTTGTGGGCGTGTACTTTGACATGGGCTACATCCACATCGCCGATATGATCGCCGGCAATGCCGACGAGGAAGGCGTGATGATGGCCTTCATCACGCTCAACATGGTCGAGATTTTCCACTGCTTCAATATGCGCAGCCGTCGTGCGTCGCTGTTCACCATGAAGAAGCAGAACAAGTGGCTGTGGGCTTCCGCCGCGCTGGCGCTGGTGCTGACGGTGATCGTAACCGTGCAGCCGACGCTTGCTGAGATGTTCTTTGGCCCCGTAACGCTTGAGCTCAAGGGCGTTGTCGCTGCCCTGGGCCTTGCCTTCCTGATTATTCCGCTGATGGAGATCTACAAGGCGATCATGCGCGCGGTCGAGAAGGAGTAAGTTAACCTGTCCGGGCCCGCCCCTGCGTGTTTTCTTCTTCGCTGGTCCTCGCGCTTCGCGCTGCGGGATCGCTCGGAAGAAACCCCTCCCGGCGGGCGGGCCTTCGGATAACCTCTCGGGACCATTGGCTGAGGGAAAGTATGTGAGTCGGTCGAGCGTTTGCTCGACCGACTCTTTTTTGTGGGTAAAATACCTGCTCAGTTGTGTGGTTTTGTGCTGGGAGGCATCTGTGGGCAAGGCTAAGGCTAAAGCGAAGAAAAAGACGACGGGGGCGCGGGCTAAGCGTGATCGTCGTCGGAAGCTCGCGACCGAGGCTCCCGCATCTGCTGAGGAGTTGCTGGCGAGTGTACCGGGGCTTGACGCGCTGCGGGACGTTCCGGCGTTTGATGACCTGCCGGTCGATGAAGCCCAGCAGGCTGCCTTTGATGATTTCTGCGCGCATGTCGAGGAGCCCGAGCAGATGCAGCTTGGCGCCGTGGTGCGCTTGGATCGCGGGTTTCCACTGGTGGCGACTGCCGATGACACGTTTCGTGCCGAGCATGCTGTGGGGTTTGCCAAGTCACGCGGCGAGGACGAGGTCCTGCTGCCTGCCGTGGGCGATCGTGTGGCGGTGCGCCGCGCTCCCGGGCACGATATGGGCGTGATTGAGTGCGTGCTGCCGCGCCGTACGAGCTTTGAGCGTTGGCGCGGCCGTGCCCGCGGGGAGCGTCAGGTGCTCTGCTCCAACGTGGATAGCGTGCTAATCGTGCAGGCGCTCGGTGCCGGCGAGGTGCTGCTCGACCGCGTGGCGCGCTCGCTGGTGTTGGCGCTCGACTGCGATGCCGAACCGGTGGTGGTACTCACCAAAGCTGACCGCTGCGATGCCGAGGAACTCGAGCGCGATCTGGACCGCGTGCGCCGCCTGGTGGGTCCGGACGTGCGCGTGATCGTGACGTCCTCTGCCGAGGGCCGCGGCCTGGACGAGGTCCGTGCCTGCGTGCCCGCCGGGAGCTGCGCCATGATTCTGGGCGAGTCGGGTGCCGGCAAGTCGACGCTGCTCAATGCGCTGCTGGGCCACGATACGTTGGCGACCGGCGGTGTGCGCGAACGCGACGATCAGGGCCGTCACACTACCGTCGCGCGCGTGATGGTGGCACTGCCGGGCGACGCCGGCGTGATCGCCGATGCCCCGGGCCTGCGCAGCCTGCCGCTCGTGGGTCACGAGCGGGGTCTGGCGCGCGCTTTCCCCGAGATTGTCGAGGCATCGCGCGCGTGCCGGTTTGGCGATTGCACGCATGTCCATGAGCCGGGCTGCGCCGTTCGCGAGGCCGAGGACGCCGGGCAGATCGATAGCCTGCGTCTGGAAACGTTCCAAAACCTGGCGTCATCCATGCGCGTGAGCGCTCAAATGCTCGATCCCGATGTCCATCTGTAATTGATTTTTCCTATGACAGCCGTCTCCCAACTGTTCGGGAGACGGCTTTTTTTGCTGCGGAAAAGCTTCGAAACATACAGTTTGCTGACGTGCTGACCAAAACCTTGCCACGAGCTTGACGGGCTGGTCAGCTTTTGGTCAGCGATTGGTTTGACATCGAAAACCAAGATTGCGATTGCGCCGCTTTGCACTCTGACCGCTCAGACAATGGTGGTACGGGCATTCGCCCGGCACTGCCATGAGAGGAGCGGCCGTGAACAAGAGCAAGCGCATCGCCATCAGTCTGGTCGCGGGCGTGCTCGCTGCTCTGCTCTGCATGGTTTACGGCTCGTCGATCCGCTCGCAAGCCGAACAGGTCCAGGCTGAGACCTTGGCCAAGTACGGTGGCGATCGCGTCGAGGTATGCGTCGCGGCGCGCGATATCGATGTGGGTGAGACCCTCGATGAGACCAATGTCATAACCCAGGAGTGGCTGACGAGCCTGCTGCCGCGTGACGCGGCGACCGAGCTACGCCAGGTGCGCGGCGACGTGACGACTTCGCGTATTCCCAAAAACGCCGTGATCTGCAATGTCTACACCAAGGCCGAGAGCCACATGCTCGAGGTACCTAAGGGCAAGGTCGCCGTTTCGGTGGCGGTCGATGCCGAGCACTCGGTCGGCGGTGCTGCGGGCGTGGGCAGCTACGTGGACGTGTACGTGCAAAAAGACGGCGTAACCGATCGGCTGTGCGGCGCGTACGTGATCGATACCAGTGAGGATTCCGGTTCCACGCGCGAGGGCAAGATCGAATGGGTGACGCTGGCGGCTGACCCCGAAGACGTCAAGGAACTGCTGGGAGCCTCGGGCAAGGGAACGGTCAGCTTGACGATTCCCGCCACGGCGCGCGGCAAAAAGAGCGGAGGCGACGAGTGATGAAGGCGATCTGGCTTGCGTGCTGCGCGTGCGGCGATTACGGGCTGTTGCAGCGGGAAGTCGAGGGCCGTGATGCGGGTGCACAGGTGCTTCGCGTGGGCGACCTGGACGGGCTGGTTTCCATGGCGCGGGCGTTTCCGTCGCGCCGCGGGGCTGCCATCATCGCGGCGTCTCTGTTTGATACCGAAGATGTGCGCAAGACTGTTGCGCGCCTGACGGCCGAAGGCCGCGTGAGTCGCGTGGTCGTGTTGATAGAAGCGCTCGATCCGTCGGATATCGAGGGGCTGTTTCGCGCGGGGGCGACCGAGGTCATCGCTGCACACAGTATATGCGGCAACGGGCGCGCGGGCGAGGGAGCGGTTGATTCCGATCGGCGCATGACGATTGAGCCCGATGCTTTTGTTGATAGGGAACCCGGGGCGCCTCGCGCTACAAGAGGCCCGCGTGTTGATGATTATGGAAAAGCGGAAGCCGAGCATGGTCGGCGCCCCCGGAACCCCCTTGTATACGATGACGCTGGAGGGCCGGCGCAGCATGCTGGCGACTCCCCGGCAGTAGATATGGGATACGTGCACGGCGTGAATCTGGCGGATGAACTCGACGAAGTTGAGGGCCTTGCCGGGTGCGGCGAGTTGTCGCTGATGCAGCATGAGCAGATTGCGCAGAACGAGCCTGCCTCGCAGACCGAACAAGCAGCCATGCCGGCTTGGACGCAGCACGTGGTTGCGGCGGGGGAGACGGGGACGCTGTCACCGACGCCCGCCCCGCCGCCTCCGATGCCGCCGGCAGACGCTACCGCTCCGCCGCATCGAGCTCCAGTCATCTGCGCTATTTCGGGTTCGGGCGGTTGCGGCAAGTCGACGATCGTTGCCACCATGGCACACACATCGTCGCTGTTGGGCTTGCGTGCCGCCGTGCTCGACCTGGACCTGATGTTTGGAAACCTTTACGACTTGTTAGGCGTCGATGCTCCGCGCGATATGGCGGCACTTATCGAGCCGTCGGCGGCGGGCATGCTCACCGAGCCGGATATCGTAGCCGCTTCGATGCGCGTGGCGCCGGGCGTTACGCTCTGGGGTCCCGTCGCGGCGCCCGAGCAAGCCGAGCTCATGGCACGTCCGGTGGAGCTACTGCTTGATGTTCTGCGTCGCGAATCCGACGTGGTCTTTATCGATACCTCGGTCTTTTGGGGCGACGCCGTGGCGGCTGCGGTGGCGGCGAGCGACCGTTGCCTGGTCGTTGGCGATGCGGCGGTGTCGTCCGCGGCATCGGCATCGCGCGTCATTGAACTGGCAGGTCGAGTAGGTGTGCCGCGCACGCGCATGAGCGCCGTGTTCAACCGGTTCGGTGCGCGCGGGGCAGACGAGGACGTCGCCATGCGCTTTGAGATTGCCTGTGCGTTAAGCTCCAAGATTCGTATCGCCGATGGCGGGCAGGATCTCGCCGCGCTCATGGCGTTTGGGCGCGCTGACGAGGCAGTGGGGCAGACCAGCGCTTTTGCGACTAGCGTGCGCGAGGCCACGCGCGAGATGCTCGTGGAACTGGGGTGCGCCGTCGGCCCTTGGAGCGATATGGTCGCCGACCGTGCAACGCGCACCGAACGCCCGCGTATCCGCCTTCCCTGGTCGCGCGAGGGTGATCAGCGATGAGCCTGCAAACGAGGATTAAGGCTGCCGGCGCTGCGGCGGCGGCAGCGCCTGTAGATGTGGGGCGTCGCCGCGCCGTGAAACGACGCACCAAGCGCGCCGTGATGGACCGCATGGGTTACGACGAAGTGGCGCGTATCAGCGCCTATATCGACCCGGCACTTGCCCGCTCGGAATTGCGTCCTGCGGTGGAGGCGGCGCTCAATGTTGAGGAGCCGACCGATCTCGCGACGCCCGAGCGCGAGACCATCATCGACGAGATTTTGGATGACGTGGTGGGCTTGGGGCCGTTGCAGCCGCTCATCGAGGACGACACCGTTACCGAGATCATGATCAACGGCTGCCGCTCGGCTTTCTTTGAACGCGGCGGCGTCTTGTACCCCATCGAGCATGCGTTTGAGGATGATGAGCAGATCCGTGTGCTTATCGACCGCATTATCTCGCCACTTGGCCGCCGTATCGACGAGCGCAGCCCCATCGTCAACGCCCGCCTCAAAACGGGCTATCGCGTCAACGCGGTGATTCCGCCTGTGGCGATTGACGGACCGATTCTCACCATCCGAAAGTTCTCGGACCGTATCTGCTCGCTGGACGAGCTCGTGGGGTTGGGATCGCTGCCGCTTTGGTATGCGCAGCTGCTGTCGTGTGCGGTGTCGCTGCGACAGGACCTGGCGGTTGCGGGAGGCACGGGATCTGGTAAGACCACCCTGCTCAACGCGTTGTCATGTGAGATTTCCACCGGCGAGCGCATCGTGACGATCGAGGACTCTGCCGAGCTCAAGTTTGCGCATCATCCGCACGTGGTGCGCCTAGAGGCGCGCGAGGCTTCAATTGAGGGCGAGGGCGCGGTGACGATCCGCGACCTGGTGACTAATGCCCTGCGCATGCGCCCCGACCGCATCGTGGTGGGCGAGGTGCGCGGTGCCGAGTGCTGCGACATGTTGCAGGCCATGAACACGGGCCACGATGGGTCGCTCACCACACTTCATGCGGGTTCAGAACAGGAGACCGTGGTACGTCTGACGTTGCTTGCACGTTATGGCATCGATCTGCCGAGTGAGCTCATCGAGGAGCAGATCGCCATGGCGCTCGACGGCATCGTGATGTCCGAGCGCCACGCCGATGGCAGGCGCTTTGTGGCCTCATATTCGGGGGTTCACCGCGGCGTGTCGGGCGGTGTTGAGCTCGAACGCTATGTGACGTTCGATGCCGCCGAGCGCATCTGGACGCTCGACCGCGAGCCGCCGTTTATCGCAGAAGGCCTGCGGTCGGGGACGCTTACACAAGAGGAGGTGGACGAATGGAGATCGCTATGCCCCTCGTCGTAGGGGGCTTGGCAGGGCTTTCTGTCGCGACGGTGTGTGGGGCAGAGCCTCGTGTGCCGCGGGTGCCGCCGGCGGAGCTGGCACGTCAGGCGCTCGAGACGGTGGCAGAGAAGCTGCCGCGTGAGCTGGTGGAAAACGATTTGCTGAAAAAGATCGCCCGTTCGTGGGCATCGCTGGCTCCGGCGCATCGCCTTGGCCTCGTGATCGAAGATGCTTCGGGACGTTTGGCGTTTCTGCTGCTATCGAGCGGTGTCTGCTGCGTTTTACTAACGATGGTGTCGTTATCGCCCCTCGGATTTGCCTTGGGACTTGTTGCTCCGTTTGCCGTTGGTGCCGCTCGGGATGGCTTTGAGAGCCGGCGCGAGCAACACGATGCAGAAGAGGCAATGCCCGAGGCGTTTACCGCACTTTCCATGTCGCTTGCCTCGGGACATTCGCTGGCCCAGGGCATGCGCTTTGTGGGCGCTCATGCGCAAGAGCCAGTGCATACCGAGTTTTTGCGGGTGGCGGCGGCGATCGATTGCGGCATCTCGGCGACCGACGCGCTCGATGGCTTGCTCGTGCGTATCGACGCCCCCGGTCTTTCGCTTGTGACCTTGGCGCTTAAGGTGTCTCAGCGCACCGGCGCTCCGCTTGCCGACTTACTGTCCGAGGCGTCGAGCATGGTGGGGGAGCGCATTGAGCTCAAGCGCCGCCTGGATGTTAAGACGTCGCAGGCTCGCATGTCTGCGCATATGGTCGCGGCGATGCCGGCGGGCATGTGCGCGGTGTTGGCGCTGCTTTCGGCAGATTTTCGTCGCGGTCTTGCGACGCCCGCCGGCGCGGGCGCTGTGGTGCTGGGTCTTGCCCTCAACGCCGTTGCCCTGGTGGTTATCCGGCGCATTATGCGGGTGGAGCTATGAGCGCCCCGGTTGCAGTTGCGGCTTGCCTGTGCGCCCTGAGTGTATTTGTCGCGACGGGTTTGGATCGGGCGGATGCACGCAAGATCGCAGGGGCCTGCAAGCGCGAGGCGGTGCTGGTCGCTGCCGCGGGTCGCTCGGTGGTCGATGCTCTGACCGCGCGAGTGAAGGGCGCGGTTGGAGCGGGCGGCCCGGCGCGAGTGTCGCTCGGCGAAGTGTCCGAGATGATCGATGTTGTGCGCTTGGGTCTTTCGGCCGGTCTTTCGTTTGATGCGGCGCTTGAGATTTTCTGCGCCAACCGCCGGTCAGTGCTGGCTCTTCGCCTTGAGCGCGCCTGCATGGCGTGGCAGGTGGGCGTGGGCACGCGTGAGGACGAGCTGTTGGCCGTCGCGCGCGACCTGGACGTGCGAGCGCTCGAGACCTTTGCCATCACGGTGGGGCAGGCGCTCGCCCTGGGTGCCCCACTTGCCGAGACGCTGGCCGCTCAAAGTCGCGAGATCCGTGCGGCTCATCGCGCCGCGGTCGAGCGCGAGATCGAGCGTGCGCCCGTCAAGCTGCTGATTCCCACCGGCACGCTCATCTTGCCGGCGTTGCTTCTGTCCATATTGGGCCCGCTGCTGGGAGCAGGCGGGATGATGTAGGGAGGAATACATGAACACGATGACTGACGCTGCTGGCAAGGTCCAGGGCTGGGCGTTTTGCCGGGCGGCACATGTTCGTCAGCGCGCCAAGGAACTATTGCAGGAGGAGAGTGCACAGGGTACCACCGAGTATGCCATCTTGGTCGGCGTGCTCGTGGTGATCGCGATTATCGCCATCGTCGCATTTAAGGGCAAGGTCCAAGATCTATGGAACGCTATCAGCGAGGGCATCAACAGCCTGTAGAGGGCGAGCGCCCCATCGGGATGCTGCTGGTGTTTGCTTGCCTGACCGTGGCGATAGCGGCGGTGCTTTGGGGGCTTAACGCCGCGCGGCAGCAGCGTCCTGGGACCGCCTCCGATTTGGGCTCAGATTCGGCGGTGGCGTCTCAAAAAGATGAGATGCGAGATGCGGACGATTCGGATGTCGCTGTCACGGCGCAAACCTTTCTGCGGACGCTCGACAAGCGGTCTGGCACTGCGACGGATTCGCCTGAGGGCAACGCGATTGCGGTCCGGCTTGCATGGTCCGAGGACCGACCGATGACCGAAGCGGCGGCGGATATGCTGCGTGCCTATCGCGAGGTACCCACGGCGCAACTTGCTCTGAGCGGCTATCTCGACATCAAGGGAAACGTGTGGGGCGCCATCGTGCGTGACGGACGCGGCTGGGTCGATATGGTGACGGTTGCTGCGGATACTGGCGATGCTTCGTGTCGTCTGCGCGCCGTGCGCCTGGTCCCGCAAACAATAAGCTCAAAGGAGGGGTCGTGAAATGCATGGCGTTCTGCGTGAGGAGGTTGCCCAAGCGACTGTGGAATACGCCATCGTCACGGTGGCGCTGTTATCGATCGTGCTGGCGATTGCGGGGCTTTGGCGTGCTGGCACCGATGGGCGCTTGGCGGCGCTGGTCGAGCGGGCGGCGTCTCACGGCGTCACCTCGACATCGGTTGTCGACGCTGCTGCGGGTGCTGAGGACATCGCGCTGTATTGATATCGCGCGCGAGGACCGGGCGCAGTCTACGGTCGAGGCCGCTTTTTTGCTGCCGACGTTTCTGACGCTCATCCTTCTCGCACTGCAACCGGTGTGTCTGCTCTATACGCGCGCGGTCATGGAGTCTGCCGCCGCCGAGACCGCGCGGCTCATGACCACGACGACGGCGGAGGACGACGATCTTAAGGAGTTCACCCGCCGCCGACTTGCCGCAGTGCCCAACGTTTCGATCTTTCATGCCGGCGGGCCGTTGTCGTGGGATATCGAGCTTGGCCGGGTCGGTGCGGGTGGCGCCTCGTCCGTGTCCGTTTCCGGCGAGGTCAAGCCGTTGCCTGTGATCGGTGCGTTTGTGCAGGCTATGGGTGGTACCGCCGAGGGCGGCTACGTTGAGCTCAAGGTCGATGTCTCGTATCAATCGCGTCCCGAATGGCTGGAGGGAGATTATGATTCGTGGATTGCTGCATGGGATTAAGCGTTTCTGGTCTAGACGCGTTTTGACGCACCGTCCGAGCTGCCATCGCAAGCGAGGCGGCTTTATGGGTCGAGCCGGTGTCGATCTGTTTATCGAAGACGGTGCCTATACCACGCTTTCTTCTGCCGTGGTCATCCTAGTGGTGCTCACATTGTTGTTTTCGTCGACCGCGGCGATATGGAGCATGTCGCGTGCCGGGGACACCCAGGTGGCGGCTGATAGCGGCGCGCTGGCGGGTGCCAACGTGGTGTCGTCCTATCACACGGCTGCCACGGTGGTTGATGCGAGTATCTTGAGTCTGGGGCTGGCGGGGTTTGCCACGATCGGGACGGGCCTGGTCGCCATCCTCATCCCGGGTGCCGAGCCGGTTGCCGGCAATATGGTCGACACCGGGATCGAGATCATTAAAACGCGCAACAAGTTTGCCAAAAGCGCATCGGAAGGCTTACAGAAAATCGAGACGGCTCTGCCGTATCTGATCGCCGCGCGTGCCACGCAGGCGGTGTCGGCGCAGGATACCGATAGTGTGACCTATACCGGTACGGCGCTTGCCGTGCCCAGGACATCCGAGTCGGACTTCGCTGCGATCAAAGGGTCAGAGATCTCGACCGATACCATTAAAGACACATCAGATGATTTAGAGCGTGCGGCCGAGGAGCTGCGGAAGGCTTCTGAGGACACGGCGAAGGCTAAAGAGCGTGCTTGGCTGGCGGATTGTGGTGGGTCTGACAAGGGCTCGGTCGGCAGCTGTTCTTGCATGTGGGAGCGCGCGAAAAGCCTAACGGATCTTTCCGGTGTTCAAAATCCGCATTACTCATCGAGCGTTACGTGGGAGCCTCAAGTTGCCCTTGATCGCGCGAAGGACTACTACCATTGGCGTCTGACAAATGAGAAGCCCCAGGGCTCGAGTGTCGAGATGAAGGCAGAGTCTGCGGCGCGTAAGGCGTTTTATACCTATGCGAACGCGGAGGTCGATCGGGCATATATAACCGAGAACGGAGACAGGGTTTCCTCCTATATTCCGCTGCTGCCGCGCAACTCTGATGAGGTTCGGGCGACGGAACTCTATACCGATGCGGTGTGGCCGACTAGCGTGAACGATGACAAGGCGTATCTGCATTACGGGACGACCTGCCCTAACTATAAGAAAGGGACGCCGAGCGGATTTGCTTCGGTTGCCGATTACGATGGACAGGATAAATGCAGCAAATGCCATTTTGGCGTTTTGTCGCTTGGTGCTGTTGCGGCGCCTTCAACCTCTATCGAAAACGGCTTCGAGTATCACTTTGACAAGTTTAAAGACGCCCTGGAGGACTACGTCGACTGTCGCAACAAGGAGCTCGAGCTCGAGCGTCAGACCGAGGACGAAGCCGACCGTGCGGGCAATGCGTTCGATACCGCCATCAAAGAACTTTCCGGTGAGCGCCCGCGTATCGCTCCGCCCGGTCGCAACGGCGTGGTTGCCTTTGCGGTTTCGGGTGCCATCTCGAGCTCCGATGAACTCAACTCTTCGTTTAACACGGCAGTCAGACTTGGCGATCGCGGTGCCATCTCTGCCGCGGTGCTGGCGCCCGATGGGGCGACGGCGCAAAACAACGTGCTTTCGCGATTTTTCTCGACATTGAAGGAACGCTCGGGCGGCGTTGCCGGCGTGCTCGACGGCGTCATGGATGTCTGGGGACGGCTGCTTGTGGGATACGGAGACATCCAAGGTTCGGCCGACGAACTTATGGACGAGATGATTAAAGGCCTAGGAGGGGGCAGCGGCGCGTTGGGCTCCATTGCATCGTGGCTCGGCGATACCGTTTCGGCGTCCGTGGCGGCGCTGGGTTTGGAACCGTGCGACTTGCGCCTGCGAAAGCCGGTGCTGACCGATTCCGCCAACGTCATTAAGAGCCCGGGGTCTGACATTGCTGGCCTCTCTCAAGCGCAAGACAAACTGCGAAGTATTCCGTTGGGCGTGACCGATCCCAAGGCGCTTTGCGAGGCGTTGGAATATCAAGTCGAACGCACCATCAGCGGTACGATGTTCACGCTTGCGGAGATTCCTCTGCCCGGCGGCGGCTCCATCCCGCTCACCGTCGATGTCGCCACGCTGGTTGGCGCTCTGGGCGGTGGGTCGTAATGAGTATCCGCATGCGTCTGCGCGAGGAGCGCGCCCAAGCGACGGTGGAGATGGCAGTGGTTACGCCCGTTTTGCTGGTGCTGGCACTCATCGTGTACAACGTCATGATCTTTGCCAGCGCTGTCGCGCGCTTCGACCGCGTGGTGCCCGACATCGTGTTGGCGCACGCCGTGGCGTCGGAGGGGGAGGGCGACGAAAGCTCTGCCGATGCCTCGGCGACGGTTCAGACTCAAATTCTGAATGCCATGGAGGGCTATGACTTGCAGATCGAAGTGTCGAGCGAGCAAGGCGCGGAGGCATCGGATGGTGGCCTGCTCTCCCTATCCGGTACGTTTAGGACCTACACCTGCACCATGCACTATGAGCCTTGGCCGACTTCTCTCAGCATCGCTGGCGTTCCGCTGGGGGCGCCGACAACGTTGTCGCACGAGCGCGCGGTGACGGTCGATCCGTGGCGTCCGGGGGTGGTCATGTGACCGCGGTCTCGTCCTACATCGCCTACGCACGGGCACTCAATAGGCTAGGTTGGACGCCGGCGGAGTTTGTGGTGGCGGAGTCGTTTGTCGTGCGCCTGCGCGGCATGCTGGGACGGCATCCGGTTGCCGCCAACGGCTTGCCGCTCGTCATGGCGTTTCCACGCTGCTCTTCGGTCCATACGTGTTTTATGGCCTATCCCATCGATATCGCCTTTATCGATGCACGTGGCTATGTCCTCGTATGCTACGAAAACGTACGTCCCTGGCGTATGTGCTCCTGCCCCGGCGCCTGGGCCGTACTAGAGCGTCCTTCAATCATTGTTTCGACCCCTGCTCTCCAACGCGTGCCGGCTTAAGAATTGGCGACAGCGGACTTTCGTCATACGAAATTGGGTAAGATGGAGGAGAAGATGCATGGATGTTGAGATCCATCCCAACGCTAAAAAGCACCTGACGGAAAAGCAGGTGCTTAGCGCTTGGCTTGCGGTTACTGAGTGCATTCGTCGCGAGCCGAAGGACGAGCCGCCGAGATGGCTTGCGATTGGATGGCTCCCAGACGGACGAAGCGTGGAGCTTGTCGCGGTCGAGCTTGTCCGTGGGGGCTTATCATTCATGCCTTGTCTCCAGTCCAGAAGAAATTTTGGCAGGAGATTGAACGGGCTCGGCAAAGGGGTCGATGATGGGCAAGACATATACGACCGCTAATGGTCAGGTTGTAACGGATGAAATGATTGACGCGTGGTGTGAGTCGTACGAGCGCGGAGAGTTTCCGGATGGCGAACACACCGTTGGTGGGATCGTGCATGGACGGCCCCCACTCTCAGGTGAGGGAACGGCAACGCTATCGGTCAAGATTCCTCTGGGAATGAAGGAGGCCATTCGTCGACGGGCGGCTGCCGAGGGGATGACGCCAAGTGAGTTTGCCCGTGCGGCCCTGAGTGAAAAACTTCTTGCGGCCGGTTGATGCTTCTGACGTGCCGTTCTATAGGATCGAGGTCGTGGCCGATGTCGCGCGCAAAAACTTTTTTAAAATTCTCGGTTGACCGGAGCGTGTCCTTGGTTATACTAATCAAGCCTTGAAACAAGGCACACCTCAAATGGCTGGGTAGCTCAGTTGGTAGAGCAGAGGACTGAAAATCCTCGTGTCAGGGGTTCGATTCCCTTCCCCGCCACCTTGAATTGACTAGGACCTCTGCAAAGGGGTCCTTTTCTTTTATATGGCCCCTACGCGGAATCGAACCCCGTGAGGGCGCGGAGCTGAGTAAACGCGTGAGCGTTTGCCAGCGCAGCTCGCAAGGCGCGAAGCGCCGCAGCGGTCCGCACGCGCGGAGCGCGGGCGCGATTCCCTTCCCCGCCACCTTGAATTGACTAGGACCTCTGCAAAGGGGTCCTTT
>CAJMPU010000024.1 GCA_905215505.1 uncultured bacterium | reverse complement strand
AAGGCGGGGCCGAGGCCGCCTCGATCAATTTGCGAAAGAATCTTGACGGTACCTATGATGGGCAGAGCCCGTCGGTATCTACAAGACATGCGCGGGCCTAAGGATAAAAAAGCCCCGCCGGGCCTTGGTAGGCACGGCGGGGCGGGCTAGCAGCTATGGACAGCAGGCTTAGAACAGGCCGGTGATGTTGCCGTCGTTGTCGACGTCGATGTTCTCGGCCGCGGGGACCTTGGGCAGGCCCGGCATGGTCAGAACACTGCCAGTCAGTGCGACCACAAAGTGGGCACCGGCGGAAACCTTGAGCTCGCGCACCGTGATGCGGAAGTTCTCGGGAGCGCCCAGGGCCTTGGCGTTGTCGCTAAAGCTGTACTGCGTCTTGGCCACGCACACCGGCAGGTTGCCAAAGCCGTTCTCGCGCAGCTCGGCGAGCTGGCGCTTGGCGGCCGGCGTAAAGTCGACGCCGTCGGCGCGGTAGACCTTGGTGGCAATGGCCTCAAGAGCGTCGGCCACATCGGCGCCGTCCTCATAGGCAAACTTGAGCTCGCTCGGCTGCTCAATCAGACGCATGACCTCATCGGCAAGCTCGAGCGCGCCCTCGCCGCCCTTGGCCCAGACCTCGGAAAGCTTAACGTTGACGCCGAGCTTCTGGCACTCGGACTCAATGAGCGCGAGCTCGGCCTCGGTGTCCGTCGGGAAGCGGTTGATGGCGACCACGCAGGGCAGACCATATACGTTCTGGATGTTGTCGACGTGACGCAGCAGGTTGGGCATGCCAGCCTTGAGTGCCTCGAGGTTCTCCTCGTTGAGATCGGCCTTGGCGACGCCACCGTTGTACTTCAACGCGCGAGCGGTGGCGACGACCACGACGGCGTTGGGACGAACGCCCGTCATGCGGCACTTGATGTCCAGGAATTTCTCGGCACCCAGGTCGGCACCAAAGCCCGCCTCGGTAATGGCGACATCGCCAAAACGCATAGCCATACGCGTGGCCATGATGGAGTTGCAGCCGTGGGCGATATTGGCGAAGGGACCGCCGTGGACAAACGCGGGCGTGCCCTCGAGCGTCTGCACCAGATTGGGCTTGAGCGCATCCTTGAGCAGTGCGGCCATAGCTCCCTGGGCCTTAAGGTCGCGGGCGCGGACGGGCTCGCCGGCATAGCTATAGCCGACAACGATCTCGCCCAAGCGCTCCTTAAGATCGCTGATGCTCGTGGACAGGCACAGGATCGCCATGACCTCGGAGGCAACGGTGATATCGAAGCCGTCCTCGCGCGGCACGCCCTGGGCCTTACCGCCAATGCCGTCGATGACGTGGCGCAGCTGACGGTCGTTCATATCGACGACGCGCTTCCAAGTGATGCGCTTAACGTCAATACCGAGCTGATTGCCCTGCTGGATGTGGTTATCAAGCATGGCGGCCAGCAGGTTGTTGGCAGCACCGATGGCATGGAAGTCGCCGGTAAAGTGCAGGTTGATATCCTCCATGGGGATGACCTGAGCCCAGCCGCCGCCGGCAGCACCGCCCTTAACGCCAAAGACGGGGCCGAGCGAAGGCTCGCGCAGGGCCACGGCACTCTTGACGCCGCGACGGCGCAGGCCGTCGGCCAGACCGATGGTCGTGGTGGTCTTGCCCTCGCCCGCAGGCGTTGGGTTGATAGCGGTCACGAGAACGAGCTTGGCCTGGTGATCAGTCGGCTCGTTGAGCAGTGAATAGTCGACCTTAGCCTTGTCGAAGCCGTACGGAATAAGGTGCTTAACGTCGACGCCGGCGTTCTTGGCCACCTCGGTAATAGGCAGCGGCGTGACAGAACGTGCGATTTCGATGTCAGTAGGCATGGGCGGTCCTTTCGTTACCGAATGAGAAAAAGACCAATTCAGCATAGCACGGGCGCGCAATAGTAAAACACCCGTAACCGATGAATGGCGATATGTTTATCCAATGCTCAGCGATAGCCTACAGACTAGCCAAAACAAACCCGTCTCTAAACGACTGGCTCAATTCCCAAATGCTCAAAGGTGCGAAGCGTTGCCTGGCGGCCCTGGGGCGTGCGAATCATCAAGCCGCACTGCAGCAGATAAGGCTCATAGACATCCTCGAGCGTTCCCGGGTCCTCGCCCACCGCGCTGGCAAGCGTTGCCAGGCCCACGGCACGTCCGGAGAACGTCTTAGCGAGTGTCTCCAAAATGCGAATATCCATCCAGTCCAGACCAAGCTCATCGATCTCGAAGAACTCGAGCGCCTGGCGACAGATATCGAGCTCGATGGGACCGTTGCCGCGCACCTGTGCGTAATCGCGCACGCGCTTGAGCAGGCGGTTGGCAAGACGTGGCGTGCCGCGCGAACGCGAGCCGATCTCGAGTGCACTGGGATGGTCGATCGTCACGCCCAGGATAGTCGCCGAGCGCGTCACAATCTGCGCGAGCTCCTCAACCGTGTAGTAATCCAGGCGATATGAAATGCCAAAGCGGTCGCGCAACGGGCCGGTCAACATGCCTGAGCGGGTCGTTGCCGCTACCAGCGTAAACTTGGGAATATCCAGGCGAATCGAGCGCGCCGCCGGACCCTTGCCAATCACGATATCGAGGGCAAAGTCCTCCATCGCGGGGTACAGGACCTCCTCGACCGAACGGTTGAGGCGGTGGATCTCGTCGATAAACAGCACATCACCCGGCTGCAAGTTAGTAAGGATGGCTGCCAGGTCGCCGGTGCGCGCGATGGCAGGGCCACTCGTGGTCTTGATCTGAGCGCCCAGCTCGTTGGCGATAACGGTGGCCAGCGTGGTCTTGCCCAGACCCGGAGGGCCCGAGAAGATCACGTGGTCGAGCGTCTCGCCACGGCTCTGCGCCGCTTCGATCAACACGCGCAGGCTCTGCTTGATATGCTCCTGGCCGCAGTAATCGTCCAGGCGCTGGGGTCGCAAAGTGCGATCGACGTCGAGGTCCTCGGCCGTCAGCTCCGAGCCCACCATGCGCTCGCCGTGCGCCATGGATGCCGCCGGCGAGTTGCCGGGCGTCGCCCACAGGTCCTGAGAGTCATCGGCTTCCCACATCACGCATCCATTCCGAGTCGCTTAAGCGCCGCGCCGAGCAAATCCTCGACACGCATATCCTGCCCATCATACCCGCTCAGAGCGACATCGGTCTCCTGCGGGCTAAAGCCCATGGAAAGGAGTGCCGCACGGGTATCATCAATGGCCGAGGGAGCGGCGGCGGGGACCGGCATCGCAACCTGCCCCGGGATCACGTCGACCGGCACAAAGCCCTTATCCTTGGCAAAGGTGCTCTTGAGCTCCAAGATGAGGCGCTGGGCGGTCTTTTTACCCACACCGGGTACCTTGGCCATGCCCTTGTCGTCCTCGGCCATCACCAGCGAATACAGCTGCCCCACGGTATAGGTGGAAAGCACGGCGAGCGCCAAGCGCGGGCCAACGCCCGAGACGGACACAAGCCGGTCGAACATCGTGCGCTCGTCCTTGGAGGCAAAACCAAAGAGCGTCATAGCGTCCTCGCGCACCTGCATACGGGTATAGAGGCGCACCTCACCGCCGGGCGTCGGCAACGAGGCCGCAGTGCTGCCCGAGATGCCGAGTTCAAAGCCAACGCCCGACACGTCGACGACAGCAGAGCTCATCGTGGCCTCGACAAGCGTTCCGTGGAGCTGGGAAATCATCAGTATCCGGTTCCTCTCTGTTGATAGAACTCGCCACCGGTGAGGGCGCGGGTGCGGCTGAGGTTAACGTGGCAGATGGCGCAGGCCAGGGCATCGGCGGCATGGTCGGGATGCGGGTCGTGATCGAGCTGCGTGAGCGTGCGCACCATGTAGGCGACCTGCCGCTTATCTGCGGCACCGGTACCCACCACAGCCTGCTTAATCTGCATAGGCGTGTATTCGCCAATCTCGAGCGCGCACTCCGAAAGCGCCACGAGCGCGGCACCGCGGGCATGCGCCGTGGGGATGGCCGAGCGAACGTTGGCGCCAAAGTAGATACTCTCGATAGCAGCGGTATCGGGTCGATAACGCTCGACGACACCCTTAAGGTCATGGGCGATATGCGACAGGCGCACCGCGAGCGGACTTCCGGCACTGGTCTCGATGCAGCCATAGGCACGGCAGCGAACCTCGCCACGCCGCTCCTCGATAATCCCCCAACCCGTATGAGCCAAACCGGGGTCGATACCCAAGATAACCAAGCCAGCCTCCCCTCGCCACAAGCACAGCGCAAGACAAGGCCCCGCGCATCATTCACGAACGTCTGTTCTAGAATAACACAACGGGATCAAGATGCTTAGTTGAAGTATCGGGGTTGAGAGCGAATCCCATCCCCAGTTTAGTTCTGCGAGAAGAATGGGAACTGTCGGGGATCAACCGGCGGATGCGGCATCGGGCCACCCTGGAGCCCACCCTGCGGGCCACCCTGGCCGCCCATCATCTTATCGATGGCGTCCTGAACCTCGCCCTCGAACTTTTTCATTCCCTCGTGTAAACGACGCTGACCGTCTTCAGAGCGCAACTCCTCCATTTGTTCGGGCGAAATACCCAGTAGCTCGCCCAGCACGCCCATCATCTCGTTTCGCACGCGCTCACTAGTATCCTCGTCAGCAAAACGGCGCACCTCGGCGCGCGCCAGCGAATCGACCGTCATACGCTCCTTGCCGTTAAGCCCCAGGTCGGACCACGCGAGCATGTACGGCCAGGAGCGCTCGGCAAACGAACGGGACGAAACGATCGGCGCCGTCGGCAACATGCGGCGGGCAGCCTCACCCTGTCGAACGAGCATCAGCAGCAGCGAGCAGGCCTCAGGCTTGCCAGCGGCCATCGGGATGTCGTCGAAAGATCGATTGCGGTCCACGTGCGCCTCAAGCGCGCCATCGATCTCACCCGGCTCGACCCCGCCGAGCAGCTGTGCCGCGCGGTCGAGCATATCGACCGGACCGTCGAGCGTCGAGAGCGCCTGCGCCAGCACTCGCTCCATACAATCTTCCACCGCGTTGAGCGTCACGAGCTCTTGGGGCACCACGGCAGACGTGCGGTTGCGCACGCGCGCCACAAACTCAAGCGTCGACAGATACACATCGCCAAAGGGCGCATAATCGCCCTGGTAGCCGCCGCAAAGCGCCGGCGCCGCCAGTGCGTACTCGGTTTTGGACAGCGGGCTCAGCGCCATCGCACCCAACTCGAGCGCCGTGTCCTCCAGCATGAGGCCCAGCGTGCGAGAGCGCAGGCGCTCGGCGTCGCCCGCCGACACATCGCGGTCGAGCACGCGCGCGGCATCCGGCGCATCGCGCTCAACCGTGCGAATATGCAGGCGCTCGGCAATGGCGCGAACGGCGGCACAGCGAGCAGCCTCGGCCTCCTCCTGCGCCGGCGTAAAGATGCGGTTGCGCCCCAGCACCAGGCCAATCACATTACGTGGGCCCAGAGCGTCGACGGCCAGCGCCGCCAGCAGGGACGACGGCAAGTCGCCCTCGAGTGCCACCACGGCGCGCGACGCACCGTGGGCCCGGGCGTTGTCGCGCACGGCGAGCACCAGCGCCTGCCACAGCCACTCCTCGGAACGGAACTCGGGCAGTTCGTGATCTTCCAGGGCATCGAGCATCACGCCGCGCTGAATCTCCTGAACCAGCAGGCTCTCCTCAAAACACGGCGCTTGGGCCACCACGCGACCGCAGTCGTCGAGCACAAACGAACCGCCGGTATACACCGACTCGTCATAGGCACCGACCGGCGCCATACAGGCAAACCACACACTGCGCTTGGATGCGATCTTGCGGTAGGCGCCGCTGCGAACGGCGGCAATGGCGGCAGTCTCGCGGTCGGTCATGTCAAACGCATTGAATTGGAAATACGCAATGAGGTCAACACCGGTCGGCAGCATCTCGAGTTCGCGGTCCAAGTCAAAAATCACGGCGATGCGCACGCCGTCCACGTCGAACACCGGCGGCGCCCAACGCG
Organism: uncultured bacterium; assembly: GCA_905215505.1. Taxonomy (GTDB): domain Bacteria; phylum Actinomycetota; class Coriobacteriia; order Coriobacteriales; family Coriobacteriaceae; genus Collinsella. The sequence goes on along the minus strand of CAJMPU010000024.1, from coordinate 22,201 downwards.
TGTCGTTGTTCTCGCCACGCTGCAGGGCAATGCTCGAACGCGCCGGCACCACATGACCGTCCTTGAGCATCATGTAGTCGAGCAGCGGCTGGCCCTCAAACGAAACCGCCGCGGGCACGATGCAGATCATGTCAAGCTCCTGGATACGCTCGGCGACACCAGTCAAGCCGGCAAGCATGTCGTGCTCAAAGTCGGCAGTGCCCACCAGGCCCCCGGGCATGGCGCCCATAAAGAGCGGAGCCGGAACGCACAGCACGCGCGCCCCGCGCTCGTGGGCCAGACGAGCCTGGTCCTCGATGCGGCCGCAAATGCCCTCAATATCACCCAGGCGCATATCGATCTGTGCAAGCGCGAGCTTCATGGCTCAGCCCTTTCCGTCGTAAACCATCGTTGTCGTAGTAAAAGCGCCGGCCGCATAATGCAGCCGGCGCTCGCATGTGCATATGCTAGCTATGATACCCCGAGCGGGGGCGCGCTCCTAGAACGTCGCGGACCACAGCCCGTGCAGGTTGCAATAGGCATAGACGGTACCGGTCTTGGAGCCGCCCGCGAAAAACGTCGCGGGCTTCATGCCGGGCTCAAGGTAATGGACCTCTAAGCGGCCCTCGGCCTCAAGGGCGATCCACTCAATATAGTGCTCGGGCAGGCTGGGGTGCTCGACCGAGCCAACGCGTGCGCGAATCACGTGACCGTCGCGCTCGGTCTCGACAACAGGCACGTGCTTCTCGTGCGCCGCGTCCTCAGTGTTTGCGGTCAGTTCCGTGCAACCGGCAGGGGTTGCAACGTCGTTGCCAAGGGCGGCAATGAGCTTACCGTCGGGGTCCTTAAAGAATTTCGCCATGATGTTCTCCTTTGCTGACGTGCCAATGTTCTTGATGGTTCTTATGCCCAAAGGCAGACAAACCATCCACGGCATTGCAAATGAACACATAACGGGCGGGGACGATGGGGCAGCGTGCGCTATCCGCCCTGGCGGCCCCACTCGAGCGGGTTAGCGCCCGTCGCCGCCCAGCAGCGCCAGAACATCTTCGCGGGTAAACAGCGCCGACGAGATGCCGTCGCCGCCGAGCACGCTGTTGACCAGGTCGCGCTTGGACTCCTGCATCTGCATGATGCGCTCCTCGATCGTGTCCTTGGCGATGAGCTTGTACACGGTCACGGTATGTTGCTGGCCAATACGATGCGCGCGGTCGGTCGCTTGGTCCTGCGCCGCCACGTTCCACCACGGGTCGTAGTGGATGACCACGTCGGCCGCCGTCAGGTTAAGGCCCACGCCGCCAGCCTTGAGCGAAATCAAAAAGACCAGGACCTCGCCCGCTTGGAACTGCGCGACCATCTTGGCGCGGCTCTCCTTAGACGAAGCGCCCGTGAGCTTAAGGAAGGCGATGTCCTCCTTGGCCAAGCGCTTACCGATGATATCGAGCATACCCGTAAACTGGCTGAACAACAGGATGCGATGCCCGCCGTCGAGTGCGCCGTGCACGAGCTCCATACACGTATCGAGCTTTGCGCTCCCCGCCTTGTAATCCTCGTAGTGTAGACGTGGGTCGCAGCAGATCTGGCGCAGCTTGGTGAGCTCGGCGAGCACCTTGAGCTTGTCCTTCTTAAACTCCCCAGCCTCGCGGTGCTGCACCTGCTGGGCGATGCGGTCCTGGTTGGCCAGGTAGAGCTTGCGTTGTTCGCCGGTAAGCTGTGCCATGACGGTGTCCTCGATCTTCTCGGGCAGGTCGGCCACCACGTCTTCCTTAACACGGCGCAGCACAAACGGCGACACGAGCGCCTGCAGGCGAGCGGCGCTATCGCCCTCGGCATGCTCGACGGGGCTCTCAAAGCGCTTGGCAAACGACTCGCGCGTCCCCAAAAGGCCCGGCATCAAAAAGTCGAAGATGCTCCAGAGCTCGGACAGGCGGTTTTCGATGGGCGTGCCCGTCAGGGCAAAGCGCACGCCGGCAGGCAGGCGCTTGGCAGCGCGCGCCACCTGCGTGAGCGGATTTTTAATGTACTGTGCCTCATCGAGCACCACGCGGGCAAAATCCTGCTCGACGTACTCGTCGATATCGCGCCGCATAAGGTCATACGACGTTACGACCACGTTATGCTCGGCCACGCCGGCAATCTGTACACGACGTTGAGCCTTGGCGCCCACAATGGCGCACACATCGAGCGACGGGGCAAAGCGCTCCAGCTCGGCAGTCCAGTTGTACACGAGTGAGGCCGGGCATACCACGAGCGTGGGCTTGGTGTCCCCCGCCTCCACGCGCGCCAGGATATGCGCGATCATCTGGAGCGTTTTGCCCAGGCCCATGTCGTCGGCCAAGATGCCGCCAAGGCCCAGGTGTTCGAGCGAGCCGAGCCACTGGTATCCGTCGACCTGGTAGCCGCGCATCGTTGCCTTGAGCGATGCCGGCACCGTAAAGTCCATCTTGCCGAGCGTGTCCAGGCGCTCGACGGTGCGGCGGAACGCAGCGTCGCGATCGGCCTCGAGCGCCGGCGTGCGTGCGAGCATGCTATCGACAAAAAGGGTACTCGACGCGGGAAGCGACACGCCGTCGAGCAGGTCGACGGCATCGACGCCTAGGTCCTCGGCAAGACCAAACGCGGCACGCGCTCCCTCATCCAGGCGCACGATGTCGCCGGACGTCAGGCGCGCGAACGTCTGGTGGCGCTTGTACGAGTCCAGATAGATGGCAAGATCTGCCGCCGAAAGGCCGCTCGCGCCCAGTTCGACATCGAGCAGGTTACTCTTGACGGTCGCGCGCACCGAGAGCTTGGGCGCAGGGCGGACCGAAATCTGGCGCAGACGGTCGCTGAGCATGACCTCGCCCAGCTCGGACAGGGCAGACAGGCCCTCGGTCAGCAAGTGAAACAGGCGGGCGTCATCGCGCTCCTCAAACGCCAGGCCGCCCTCGTAGAAATCGAAGTACATGGCAGCCGTGTCCATAACGCGAAACTCCGCCAGCGTATCGCGGGGCGGAACGCCGGGGCGTTGCTCTTCGAAAGGACTGCCCGGAGCACCAAGACTAAAGAGATCAGCCGACCAATCGCCGTAGGTAACCGTAATTTTGCAGGTCACAAGACCATCGTCGACGCCGATTGCCATGGCAAAGCTCGCCTCGGGTGCCACAGTATCGAGCGCGGCGGGCGCGGTGAGGTCGGTATAGTCGCGCAAAATGGGCAGCGCCATACGGCAGAACTCACCCACCTGCTCGGCGGCAATATGGGCGGGCGTGCGGCACGGCAGCAAGCGCGACAAAAAAGGTGCGGCATGCTGAGCAAATGCAGCGTCGGTACGGCGCGCGCGGCGCGTGTCAACCAAGTAGGCGGCATCGCCCGACGCAAAGCAGTACATATCGGCGGGCAGGCGCAGGTCATAGCTACCACCAGCCGCCGGCGCGATTTTGGCGGCAAGAAGTGGTGGGCGCTTAGCGGACGCCTCGTCCTCCCCTTGCGGAGACAGCTCAACCGCCACGTCGTAGGTGCGACGCGTCGTCGTCCCCCGCGACCAGGCGGGCTCAAAGGAGATGGTCTGGCCGCGCAGCAGGTCCAGCACATATACGATGCTATGCTCGGACAGCGGCAACTGACGCTCGGCAACAAAACCGCTGCGGGCAAAGTCGTACGACGCCGAACGCGAGCTTGTGATGTCATCGAGATAGGCAACTGTCGTCACAACAAGGTTGAGCAGCTTTGTCGATGTTTCGTCAAAGGCCTCAGGTGAATGGACAAACGTGAGCTTCTTGCCATAGGAGAACGTGCCGCCGCGCACGTAGGCATCGGCCATGCCGTCGATGTCCTTGACCACGTAGGAGACCGATCCACAGCGAATGCGGAACTCGAGCGCCCAGCTAAAGCGGTCAGCGAACAGCGGATTGTAGTACGGCACCAACGAGGGCTCCAACGCCGCTTTGGGGGCGTCGGAATCAACGGCACCGGCAAGTTTGCGGCGCATGCTCGCCAGCTCATCCATGCGCGCGTCCGAAAGATCGGAGAGCGCCGCCATGAGGCTGGGGCTCGTGGGGACGGGCGCTGGAAAGGGAAAGTTGGGGTTGACGGCTGGCGCTTTGGGCGCGGTGCGCGCGGGCTGTTTCGGCTGCGCCGTAAACGTGCGAACCGGTGCGCGCAGCCCCTCAACAGGCTCAATGCCGCTGGCGTCCAGGTACGCCAGCGCTGTGGCGATGGCGTGCTTGCACATGCCGGGGTAACGATAGGCAGCGGGACAATCGCAGTCGTAGTCAATCACCTCGTGCTCGTCCATGTCGAGCGCCACGTGCGTCTTGTACAGGTCGCCGCGCGAACCGCGCACCGAGCCCTCAACCGTCACGTTTTTGGAGAAGCGCGAGCCGCTGTCCTCAATCGACAGCACGGCGCCGTTGAGCATGAGCGAGCGCCCCTTCATAAAGGTGCCGCTCAGCGCCGCCTCTTTGCGAAGCGCCCGCACAAACGTCCCCTGTGCCATCACTTCCTCCAATCTCGCACGCCAAATGATTTTTCTGGGACGGGGATGAAAAAATCATTCCCGTCCCAGAAAGACTGGTCTACCGCTACACGTCACCCAAAATGATTTTTTAATCCCCGTCCCAGAAAAATCATTTTAGATCACCGTCACGCGGCCTTGGGTACCCACGATGGCCTTGGCCTCTGCCAGCAGCGGAATCGAGCGTGCGTTGACCTTGGCCGGCACCTCGGCACGCAGTACGCGCCCGTCCACCTGCTCGATAAAGATCTCCACGCGGTCGCCGCCCGGGTTGGCGGTAAGCACCGTGGCAAGACGCGCCATATTGCCCTGGCTAAAGCGGCTGTTGGGCACCATGACCTCAAAGACCTTGGGCTTGTTTTTCTCCTCGCTAAGCTCCAGCGGCACAATCTCCTGCGCGATGATCTGGTCGCCGCGGTCCGAGCGCTCGAGCTTGCCCTTAATGCGCACAAACGCATCGGACAGCTGCGCGCCGGTCTCGGGATCGACCTCGCCGTACAGGTACCCCTCGGCCTCCTTGTAGGTCTTGGGGAACACCACGACCGTGGCCTCGCCTTCCATGTCCTCGAGCTGCACGATACCCATGGGATCGCCGTTTTTGGTCACGCGCTTGGACACACTCGAGACCATACCGGCCCACCACAGTGCCTTGCCCTCGGGAATCTCCTGGTTGATGGTGCCACCCGTGGGGTTTTGCACTTCGTAGCCGGTATCGATCTGCGAGAACGAGAAGTCGCGCGCTTTGCTGAGCGCATACTCAAACGGGCGCAGCGGGTGGTCCGAGACATAGATGCCCAGAACCTCCTTCTCCTGGCTCAGCTTAAGGTGGCGGTCCCACTCCTGGCCGTCCGGATCGGGCACGCTGACCTCAAAGCCCGAGCCCTCAACGTCGCCAAACATATCGAAGAACGACGTCTGGCCGCTCGCACGATCCTTTTGACGCTTCACGGCGGCATCGATGATGTTCTCGGGGTTGTTCTTGTCCACAAAGTGCATCATCTGGCGGCGCGGATAGCCCGTGGAGTCGAAGGCGCCTGCCTTGATGAGCGATTCGATCACGCGACGGTTGGCCTGGCTCGAGTCCACGCGCTCGACAAAGTCGTGCAGCGTCTTAAACGGGCCGCCTGCCTCGCGCTCAGCGATAATCGCCTGCGCCACGCCGGTGCCCACGCCGCGGATGCCGGCCAGACCAAAGCGCACGCCCTCCTTGGTAGCCGTGAACTCGGTACCGGACTCGTTGACATCTGGCGAAAGCACGGGGATGCCGTCGTGACGGCACGCCGAGACGTAGTGCACGATCTTGTCGGTCTTGCCCGTATAGGACGTCAGAACGGCCGCCATGTACTCATGCGGATAGTGCGCCTTGAGCCACGCCGTCTGCATAACCAGGATGGCGTAGCCGGCGGAGTGCGACTTGTTGAAGGCGTAGGACGCGAACTCGAGAACATCGTCCCAAATCTTCTGGGCGACCTCGCGCGTGTAGTTGTTCTTGATGGCGCCATTCATCCAGTGATCGTAGGTGGTCTCGTCCGATCCATCCTCCCAGTGCAGCACCGTCGACGTGAGCAGCTTGATCTTCTTCTTAGCCACGGGCTTACGGATACGCGAGTCCGATTCGCCCTTGGAGAAGCCGCACATCTCGACGGAGATGAGCATAACCTGCTCCTGGTAGACCATGGTGCCGTAGGTTTCGCCCAGGATGTCGTCCAGGCGGTCGTCGTAGGAGACGGCCGGCTCCTTGCCGTTCATACGGTTGATGTAGGACGACACCATGCCGGCGCCCAGCGGGCCCGGGCGGTACAGGGCGATCAATGCCACGACGTGCTTGTACTCGGTGGGCTTCATGTTCTTGATCGTAGCCGTCATGCCGGCGGACTCGACCTGGAAGACGCCGGCGGTGTGGCCGGAGCCCATGAGCTTAAAGATCTCGGGGTCGTCAAAGGGAATCTCTTCCTCTTTGATGTCGATGCCGAAGTTCTTTTTAATGTTGGCCTTGGCCTTGGAGATAACCGTCAGCGTGCGCAGGCCCAGGAAGTCCATCTTGAGCAGGCCCATGTCGGCGACGGTATGGCCCTCGTACTGGGTAATCTCGACGCCGCCCTTGGTGTCGAGCTTGGTGGGCACGTGCTCGTTGACGGGATCGCGGCAGATCAGAACGGCGCACGCGTGCACGCCCTCGCCACGGGTGAGACCCTCGATCGAGAGTGCCGTGTCGATGATGCGGCGGGCGTCGTCGTCCTTTTTATATGCCTCGGCAAAATCGGGGTTAAACAGATCCTCTTTGCCGGGTTGCTTTTCGAGCACCTGCTTGAGCTTGACCTTGGGGTCGCTCGAGACCATCTTGGACAGGCGCTGGCCCATGTAGACCGGGTAGTCCAGAACGCGCGCGGCGTCGTTGATGGCCTGCTTGGCCTTAATGGTCGAGTAGGTGATGACGTGGGTGACCTTCTCGGGACCGTAGAGCTGGCGAACGTGCTCCACGACCTCGAGGCGCCGCTCATCGTCGAAGTCCATATCGATATCGGGCATCTCGGTACGCTGCGGGGACAGGAACCTCTCGAACATCAGACCGTTCTCGAGCGGGTCGAACGCGGTGATGTTCATGGCGTAGGCGACGATAGCGCCGGCGGCCGAACCACGGCCGGGGCCGACGCCGATGCCGTTGTCCTTGGCCCATTGCACGTACTCGGCAACGATCAAGAAGTAGGCGGCAAAGCCCTTGTCGCAAATGACCTTGTATTCGTACTCAAAGCGCTCTTTGATGTTGACGCCGCCGATCTCGCGCGTGGCCCAATCGTCGCCGTAGTGCTGGCGCAGGCCCTTCTCGCACTCGCGGCGGAACTGGCTCTCGTGTGTCTCGCCGGGATCGAGCAGCGGGAAGCGCGGCAGGATGATGGAGTCCCAGTCCAGCTCTACGTAGCACTTGTCGGCGATCTCGAGCGTGTTGTCGCAGGCCTCGGGGCAATACGGGAACATTGCCCGCATCTCCTCCTCGGTCTTCATGTAGAACTCCGAGCCGGTCATGCGCATGCGGTTGGGGTCGTCGACCTTGGCGTTCATACCGATGCACATGATGACGTCCTGCACGGGCGCGTCCTCGCGGCGCAGGTAGTGGAAGTCGTTGGTGGCGATGACCTTGACACCCACCTGCTTGGCAATATCGATGAGTGTGCGGTCCATCTGCTCGTCGGTCAGGCCGTTGTCGGTGGTGATGCCGTGTTCCTGGATCTCGATGTAGAAGTCGCCTGGCTCGAAGGTGTCACGAAAGGTCTCGGCCCACTTGATGGCGCCCTCCATGTCACCGCGGTCGATGTACTTGGGAATGATGCCCGCGATGCAGGCGCTTGTGCAGATCATGCCCTTGGCATGGCGACGCAGGTTGTCGAGCGTCACACGCGGCTTGTAGTAAAAGCCCTGCACGGCAGCCTCGGAGACCGTCTGCATCAGGTTGACGTAGCCCTCCTGGTCCTTGGCCAGAAGAATCATATGGTAGAGCTCGGGCTTATGGTCGCGGGCAAGGGTCTCGTCCGGCGTAAAGTAGACCTCGCACCCAAAGATGGGCTTAATGACCAGGGGCGGCTTGAGCTCGTCGATGTTGCCCTTCTCGTCCCACATGGCCATGTCCTTCACATACTGGGCATGCTCGCGCGGGTTTGCCTCGGGATCGGGCTCCACCAGCTCGTCGCGGCGGTCCTTTTCCAAGAAGGCCTTGTCGTGGCTCCAGGTTTTGTACTCGGGCGTGTTGTGGTTGACGGCGTCGCATGCCAGCGCCAGATCGGGCACGCCATACATGTAGCCGTGGTCGGTAATGGCGACGGCGGGCATGCCCAGCTCTACGGCACGGTTGACCATATCCTGGATACGGGTTGCGCCGTCGAGCATGGAGAAGACAGTGTGATTGTGCAGATGGACGAATGCCATGTGATGAGCTCCGATGCGGGTTCGTGTTCTGACTGAACGATTTTACCGCACGGCACGGACAGCACCCGAACCTAGCCAAACCAACACGGCTCCTATTGAGTTGCGGTGAAATGCGGACTGTTTGGCGGCTTTTTTGGCCAAAACAGTCCGTATTCCACCGCAAGTTATCTGAGGACTAGAGATTGTAGGTGACCACTTGGGGCTCGGCGGGATCGACGAAGAGGGTCGGATCGGCCTGCTCCACGCGGACGAACTTGACGGTCACGGCCTCAAAGCCCGTCTTGTGCAGAACATCAGCGTAGACACGCGCCTGCAGGGCGTGCTTCTCCTGCAGCTGTTCCGACGTCCCGTCCGGTGTGCCGCCTGTCTTGTAATCGATGACCAGCGCGCGTGACGGATCGGCCGGGTCGGTCGCCAGTGCATCGATGGCGCCCTCGGCATATGCACCGTAGCGGGCGATGTCCTCGTCCTCACAGCCCAGCGAAAAGAACGGCACCTCGGCGCGAACGCACGGCCACGCGAGCAGGTCGGCACGAACAGCCGACTTGAGCCAGCGGTCCAGGGCAACGTCGAAGCGTTCGCGCTGCTCCGGCGTCAGGCGCCACAAGCGTGCCAGCGCATCGGCGCGCTCAGCGGGCAACGCGTCGGCACCCATCTCGATCAGCCACTGGCAGGCAGCATGGAACGCCGAGCCCAGCGCCATGGGGTTGCCGGCGGGCTCAACGGCGGCCACGTCTGCATCCGTCATCTCGGAACCATCCGACTCCGCATCATCGCCGGCCTCGTCCATGGGCACGTGTGCCTCGGCGGCACGGTCCTCGGACTCGGCATGCAGTGCCGCGGCAATTGACGAGTAGCTGTACGAATCGCGCTCCGGATACGGACAGGTGCCCATGCGCACGCCCACCGCCTGGGGATACACAAGCTCAAACGAATCGGGCTCGGGGTCGGCAGGACCGGGAACGGCGGCGCGGGCATCTGCACCGGCACCCTCCGCCTCCGCATCGCCGCGGACAAGCCTGCCCTCGGCATCCAGCGAAGCGTTGGCCTCAAACGCCTGCTCGCCAAAGGAAAAGTCCGCGAGCGAAATGAGCTCGTAGTCGCCCGGCTGGGAGTTGTCGAACACCAGGCGGTCGGCATCGAGCTGCGGCATGTCCAGAGCGTCGGTCGGCAAAATACGGCGCAGCACGTCGTAGGTCAGATCGGTCTCAACGTCGAAGGTCGGCGCACACACCTTGCCACGGCTCACGCCGGCATCCATCGCCAAGATCACCAGCTCGCGCGCACGCGTCATGGCGACGTAGAGCAAGCGGGCCCGCTCCTCGAGCGAGAGCCGCAGGTCATCGTTGCGCAGGCGAACGAATGCCTCGGCGGGAGAACCTGTCGCGCAGACATCCTCCATGAGCTCCGGCGGCAGCCACAGCGATGTGCCCTTGCCCTTAAACGCATGCTCAAACTGCTTTTTGACGTCGTCGCCCTTCACAAAGGTTCCGTCGGCGAGCTTAACGCCGTCGAAGCGTGCCGGCAGCGCCACGACCTGCGCCCCGCCGTCGACGCGACCCATCTGTGCCGCACCGGACGATTTGCGCACGCCAAAACACTCGGCGACCGCCACGACCGGATATTCCAGACCCTTGGAGGCGTGCACCGTCATGATGCGTACCGCGCCGTCGCCCTCCTCGTTGAGGGCACCCGGGGCTTCCTTGCCCGCCAAAAAGCGGTCGAAGGCCAGCGCGATGGAACGCGGCGAGTTGCCAAACTCGGCCTCCGCCTCGGCCACGGCGTCGAGCGCCTTGAGCACGTTGGCGGCAATGGCCTTGCCCTCGGGGCCGCGCTTCGCCAGACGCACGAACCAGCCGGAAGCATTGACCACGTCGCGCGCGATGTTGGCGAACGAATCACGTCCCACGCGGCGCAGCGCATAGCGCAGCACCTCGCGGGCGCGCGTCACCAGTGGCAAGCCCTGCAAGCCGGGCACATCGGAATCGCTCATGATGCCCGCATCGATGTTGCGGCGCGACGTCTCCCCCGTCTGCTCGTCCAGCTTGGTCGCCAGCGCCAGGAATTCCTGGGCGCCGAGCGCAAACATCGGTGAGGCCAGCAGCGGCATAAGGCCCTGCGCCGTATCGGCCGGGTTAGCAAGCGCGCACACCAGGGCACGCACCGTCTGCACCTCGGCTGCCTGGGCAAAGACCGAGCCGCCTGCGATCACGCAGTCGAGCCCCTGGTCGCGGAAGGCCTGGGCGTAGACGTCGGCGTTGGTCATGCGGCCCAGTAGCAGCACTATGCCGCCCTGGGGCTGGCCCGCTTTAACGAGCGCTTGGAACCGCTCCGCAATCGCACGAGCTTTCGCCTGCGTTCGCTCCTGGGTGCTGCCGCCGGCAACGAGCAGCGCCTGGCGGCGCGAAGCCTTTGCCTTGAGCTTGTCCTTGCGTTTGTCACTCGGTTCAAGATCCAAGAATCCCTGCATCAAACCACCGGTGTCGCCGTCAAAGACGCGTGCCACGTAGCGCAACACCTCGTCGTGACTGCGGAAGTTGCGTACAAGCTTGACGAGCTCGCCGGTGGGGGCATCGGACGTGGCGACCGTCTCGGACGCCGTCGTCGAACCCACCTTGCGCTCCTGGCGACGGAATACCTCGACCTCGGCGCCACGGAAGCGGTAGATCGACTGCTGCGCATCGCCTACGGTGCACAGCGCGCGCTCCCCCGCGCCCGTCAGGTAACGGATCAAATCGACCTGCATCTGGTCGGTATCCTGGAACTCATCGATCATGACCATCTTAAAGCGGCCCTCATAGGCAGCTCGAATAGCCGGGTAGTCGCGCAGCGCCTCGTACGCCATGCGCAACAGATCGTTATTGTCGAGCGCGGACTGGTCGGCCTTGAGCGCACGGTACTCCGCCTCTACGGCACGGGCAAGCCCCACCAGTGCATCGAGCGCGGGACCGCCGCAAGCAAGCACAATATTGATAAACGCATCGGCTGCCTCGGCCTTGAGTAGCTCCACCTGCTCCTTAGGAAACGCCTTGCTCGCCCGAGGCATGCTGCACGACATCATGAGTCGCGCCACATCCTCCATGGTCTTGCCGCTCGCCTCAAACGCGTCGATGGCGTCGAGTGCCACCTGCGCTTTCTCGGTCGTGGCCTTGCTCGCGCCCAGCGCCGCACGATAGGCATCGGCAAGCGCCGAGGTGTCGGCCTGGCCACGCGCAACGCACACATCGTCCATGCCACCCGGCAGCTGGCTCGATAGCTCCAGCAGGTCGCGCACCAGGCCTTTGATGGTGGTACCGGCGCCAAACGGCCCGCCCTCTCCCGCCATGGGATACCAGGCGTAGAGGGCCTTAAGCGAAGCGGCGAGCTCGGGCGCGGCATCGGGCGCCGTCGCGCGCCCCAGCACATGCTCGACAGCCTGATCCATAAGCTCATCGGTATCGGTGAGCACCGTGAACTCGGGGTCGATGCCAAGCTCCAGCGCGTGCGCGCGCAGGATGCGCGAGCACATGCCGTGAATGGTCGAGATCCAAGCGTCGTCGACCGTCAGGGCCTCTTCGTCCATGCCCTCTTCGATAAGCGCGCGGCGCACGCGGTCGCGAATCTCGGCCGCGGCGTCTTTGGTAAAGGTAATGGCGAGCACCTGGTCCAGATGCTCGACAAACGGACCGGATTCGGGCGAGAGCGCGTAGACGATGCGGCGCGTGAGGGTAAAGGTCTTGCCCGAGCCGGCACCCGCCGAGACAAACAGCGGGCGGTCGAGCGTTTTGACGACTTGCAGCTGTTGCGGCATCAAAGTCGAAAGATCCATGGTCTACACGTCCCTCCTTACAAACGTTCCTTCGTGGTTATACGAGCAGCGCGCATGCGCGGCCTGCGCCGACGTCGGATCGACAGCGGCGACGTCGCCCGCCTCGAGCTCGCGCAGGCGCTCGGCAATGCCGGTCTCCACGCGGTCGAGCAGCGCATCGAAGTCCATGTTGCCGCCCTCGCCCGGAAAGCCCTTCTTAAGACCCGGGATGCGACCGTCGCCGCGCTCTTCCTCGAGCAACTCGGCACTCGCCGCACCACGCAGCGCAGGTTTGCCGCCCTTGGTCGAAAAATAGAGCGCAGCGCGAGCATCTAGGCCCAGCGCCCGGCGCATGGCCTGCGCATAGATAAGCGTCTGGGTATGGGGCGGTAGCCAGCGCGGGTCGTCGATGGGGGCCTCGCCCGACTCCTCGTCGCGCACCGTGGGGTCGGCGAGTTTAAACTCCTCGACACCCGAACGATGCTTGTAGTCGATCACCACGGCGCGATTCTCGGCATCCACGTCAACGCGGTCGATGCGCCCGCCGAGCGGCCAACCGGCATACTCGACCTGGAGCTCGTTGAACGCAAACTCCAGATAGCGCGGGGCAAAGGGGGCAAGCGCCTCAGACTCGTAGGCGAGCACGCCTTCCAGCTGCGGCAGAATCTCGGCCACCTGACGCTCCTCCACCGGGGAGAGCGGCACCAGCGGGCCCTCGGTACCGCGCTTGCCCGCATGCTCGGCCAAGGTCTCGTCAAAGACCTCGCGCAGCAGCTCCTGTGCACGCGGCAGGTTCTCGGGCGTCACGCGCTCCATGCCCTCTTGGGGCAGGCGGGCGTGCAGGTGCTCCAACACATCGTGGACAAAGTTGCCCTTCTCCATGTTGCCAAAGTCCGCGTCAATGGACTGAGGTTTGACGCGATACGAGACGAACCAGCACAGCGGGCAGGTGGAATAGGCCTCAATCTGCGAGGCGGACGTCAGGCGCGGCACGAGCGGCGCGTCCTCGCCCTCGCCATCGCGACGGCGCAGGACCAAATACGGCACGGCCTCGGCACTCAGATGCTGAGGGGCTTCACAGGTCACGCGCTTGCGCTTGAGACCTTCGCCTGCCGCGGGATCGAAGTCCCTTACGATATCGCCCTCACCCACGCACTTCGCCTTGTCGGCGTCAGCGGCCTTAGCATCGTCAGCGGCCTTGGCGTGCGCCCGCAACTCAGTCCACACGGCCGCCGGATAGCACTCGCGCGCCTGGCGATCGTGTGTCACGCGCGCAAGCGCAACCGGGCCGCGTGCCGCCTGCATTGCGTGGCCAAAGCGCACGCGCAGCAAGGCCGCGGGCTCAAGCGTCACGCCCTCGCGACCAAGGCTCGCCGCCAGCGTGGCCAGCGGCCCCTCCTCGTGTGAGAGCGGATAGCTGTCCAAATCGACATCGGCAAACAGCACGGCATCGTAGCTGCCGGGGCGCAGAGCCGCCGCATCGGCAAGCGAAGCAAAACGAACCTGGGCGCGCGGCGCGCGGTCAACCTCGTGGGTCTCGTAATCATAGGCGGTGCTACGCTTGTCCACCTTGGTGCGAATGCCATCGAGCACGGGCACGGTCGCGGCCTGCGACACGTCGAGCGCGCGGGCGCCGTTCATAAGGATGTCGATGGCGTGGCGCAGCAGGGCTACCTCCGCCTGGCGACGGGCCTGGCCATCCAAGCTGCCCAGCGAGCGATCGGGCAACGCCTCGGCAACGGCAAGCATGGCCTTGAGCGCCGTCACGGGCTTGTCACGCCACAGAGCCTGGAACACGTCCGAGACCACACACGGTACGTTCTTAAACCAGTTATCGTCGCTCGCCGCCTTGCGCGCGCCCCTCACCTGGCCTTGGACACTCTGCAGCAGGCTCTTAACACCCGCGGTAGTCTTGCTGCGCGAGAGACGCATATTCTTATCGAAGGTACGGGCATTGACGGCATCAGCGCCCGAAAGCGGACTGTAGATCCAGTCGGTAAGCTCCGGCGCGGGCCACCACTCGGTCTTTGACGCCATGCCCTCATCGGCGGCCTTCATGCGCTCGATCAGACCGGCAAGCGCCGCAAACTGCCTGCCCGCAATGGATTGGGAAAACGCCGTGAACTCAGCTGTCTCGGCGGCGATATGACGAGCCGCCAGACGAGAGGCGAGCTCACCGAACAGCTGGGGTGCCCGGGCAGAAACAACGAGCACGCGCACAGGGTCGGCAGGTGTTGCAGTAGCTTTATCGGCCTTGGACTCCTTGTGCGTTTTCACCAACTTATCGATGGCGTCCGCATAGACATGAGCACGGGCATGGGGGCCGGCGACCTCAATAAAGGCAGGCTGAGCGGCGGTCCCGCAAGCGGCATCAGACGCGACGGCGCCCTCCCCCAGCGGCCCGACCTCAAACAGCACACCGCGGGCATCAAATGCCGCGGCAAGCTCCTCGCGCATCGCCGCCTGCTCGCGGGCAAGCAGCACGACGACCTCTCCCCCATTGTTCGCCACGGCAGACAGCAGCTCGAGCAGTCCGTACGTAAACGACGTGATACCGCGCACGCATACGGCGCGGGTGCACGCCGGCAGGTTATCGGCCAGAGCACCGGCCATAATATCGGCTGCCTCGCAGGGCTCGACCATATCTCGACGGTCCAAACCGCCCGCGTAGGCACGCAAAAGCTCGAACACGCGAGCCTCGGCATCGCTTTTTGGCTCAGGCTGGCAATTGTTGCCACCGCATCGCTCGGCCGTCGTCCCCGCCACACCCGGCAGCACATCGCGGGCCATGCGCGCAAGCATGCGCACCGTGCCCTGGCTGCGCGAAAGCGGCTGCAGGTCGGCATCGTCGAGACGCGTGACCATGTCCGAGAACAGCATCTGGCGCTGCAGGTTGTCGACGAAACCGCGCCCGTCGCCCAAAAGCTCCCAAAGCGAGCGAAGCCACGATGTAGGCGTCTTGTAGTCGATACCCAGCGAAACGCCGGCTTCCGCCGCATCATGACGGCACAGGTCGAGCTCGGCAAACGTTGGCGCTAGCAGCACAGCACGCCCGTGGCGGGCAATAAGGTCGGCAAGCAACGCCGACTCGGCATCGCTCAAATCCGTGCCGGCATTGGTGGTATAGATTCGAACAGGCATGGTCCTCCGCTCAAACTGTTCGCAATAATCATTGCATCCATCCTACCCGCCCGCGCGGACACATTGCCACCGCAGCTCCATCTTTTGGTACAAAGCAACCTGACCCCAACGCACCAGCCGATTGCGGGCATATAAAAACCGCCCCCGGAGGAGCGGTTTTGCACAATTCGTTTTTGGCGCGGCCTACTCGCCATCCTCCAGCTTAATGAGGATCTTGCGGTAGCCACCGTACTCGCCGTTGAGCGCCTTGGACACACGGCTCACCGTGGTGGACGAAGCGCCGGTACGCGCCTGAACCTCGACATAGGGCTCGCCCTCGTCCAGGTAACGCGCGACCTGCAAACGCTGCGATAGATCGCAAATCTCGCGCGGCGTGCAGATATCGGTCAAAAACGCTTGGATATCCTTCTCGTCGTCCAAAAGGCTAAATGCGTGGACCAGCTGCTTGACATCAGGCTTGTCAAACATGTTCTCGATATTCATCGATCACCGCCAAACCCGCCAAAAGGCATCGAAGTTGATACTGACATCGGGCATCGTTCGCCCGTTCTATGCAATAGGGCAACGCCTGTGGCTTTTGCCCGTAGCAGTTTAGCACACCACCAAACTAAAGCGACAAGACTCTCTGCCAGCGGCACATTTTCTAGGACGAACGCCGTTTTGAAACCGAATGCGCACGCAAGCTCCACGAATATCTGAGACAATGGGCGGCCAAACAGGGCCGAGCCCGCGCATCCATCCGAATTGCAAAGGTATGTGCCCCTCACGCCCCCTCACCACGCCATGTGCAAGAAAGGATTCCCACCATGCGCTTTTTGCTCAACTGGCTTTTGACCTCAATCGCCATCGCGATCGCAACGTTTCTCGTCCCCGGCATTCAGCCCTTCGGCATGGCCGACGCCTGGGTCTGCTTTGCCTTCGTGGGACTGTTCCTCAACATCGTCGACTCGCTCGTCAAGCCGTTCCTGACGGTCATCTCGCTGCCGCTCACTATTATCACGCTTGGTATTTTTCAGCTCGTAGTCAACAGCTTTATGCTCGAGCTGGCCAGCTACCTGTCGGTCAATCTGCTGGGCGCGGGTATCTCCATTGCCGGCTTTGGATCGGCCTTTATGGGCAGCATCGTGGTATCCATTATGCGCAGCATTCTCGACAGCATCGCCAGGAACTAATGCGACCGGATACGGACCGCCACAATATGCTAAAACGAAGACCGTCCATCGCAACGATGGGCGGCCTTGTCATTTGCCAAGCCTCAGAGGGCAAGAAAATCGACCATTTCTACCCCGTCCCCAAATGGCAGGTGCGGCTAGATGACGTAGTCGTAGCCCTCGTTGGGGGCGACGAGCGTATCGAGCGTCACGCCGTCGAGGTAGTCGTTAATGAGCTTGTCCAGGTTCTTCCACACGTCGAGCGTGGGGCACTCGTCCGAACGCGAGCAGCCCTTGCAGTCGCCGTCCAGGCATGCGACCGGTGCCAGGCTGCCTTCGGTCAGGCGCAAGATCTCGCCCACCGTGTACTGCTCGGGCGGGCGCGTGAGCACATAGCCGCCGCCTTTGCCGCGCATGCCCGAGAGCATATTGGCGCGGACGAGCGTAGCCAAGATGTTCTCGAGATATTTCTCGGAAATCCCCTGTCGCGCCGCGATCTCTTTGAGCGGGATGCGACCGGCCGCCTGGTGCTCGGCCAGGTCGACCATAACGCGCAGGGCATATCTGCCCTTTGTGGAAACCAACATATATATAGCTGCCTTTCGGTCTTTTAATTCGTAGAAATTCTAGCCGAAAAATTGGTTTTGAAAATACCTATTCCCGTCAAGCTGGTTAATCGACTCGTAATAATCTTCTATTTCCTATTGTGTTACTAGGCTTTACTGTCTACTATGCTTGCCAACAGCAAAACGAACAACCCATAAGGTTTGTGGGTTTCGCTGCCACACACACCGTAAAACCACACGGTATCCAGTCATTTGAACACTTTGGAGGTTCACCATGAGCAATGTTTACACGTCCATCGATCAGCTTATCGGCCACACTCCGCTTCTGGAGCTCACTCACTTTGAGGCTGATGAGAACCTCAAGGCCCGCGTGCTCGTCAAACTGGAATACTTCAACCCCGCCGGCTCCGTCAAGGATCGCGTCGCCAAGAACATGATCGACGAGGCCGAGAAGGCCGGCAAGCTCGTGCGCGGCGGCGACTACACCATCATCGAGCCCACGAGTGGCAACACCGGCGTCGGCATCGCCTCGGTGGCGGCGGCTCGCGGCTACAAGGTGATCATCACCATGCCCGAGACCATGTCCGTCGAGCGCCGCAAACTTATGCAGGCATACGGCGCACAGCTCGTGCTCACCGACGGTTCCAAGGGCATGAAGGGCGCCATCGCCAAGGCTGAGGAACTGCAGAAGGAGACCCCCAACAGCATTATCGCCGGCCAGTTTGTGAACCCCGCCAACCCCGCCATCCACAAGGCCACGACCGGCCCCGAAATCTGGGATGACACCGACGGCAAGGTCGACATCTTCGTCGCCGGCGTCGGCACCGGTGGTACCGTGACCGGCGTGGGCGAGTTCCTCAAGGAACAGAACCCCGAGATTCAGGTTGTCGCCGTCGAGCCCGCCACCTCCCCGGTGCTCTCTAAGGGCCAGGCCGGCCCGCACAAGATCCAGGGCATCGGCGCCGGCTTTGTGCCCGACGTCCTCGACACCCGGGTCTATGACGAGATCATCCCCGTCGAGAACGACGACGCCTTTGCCACCGGCCGCGCCGTGGGCCACAAGGAGGGCGTGCTCGTGGGCATTTCGTCCGGCGCCGCCGTGTGGGCCGCGCTACAGCTGGCCAAGCGCCCCGAGAACGAAGGCAAGACCATCGTGGCGCTGCTCGCCGATACCGGTGAGCGCTACCTGTCCACGGCACTCTTCCAGGACTAGGGCCCGTCGCCCATAGGTTGAGCCCAGGGACGAGCCGGTCTCCTCTCTCCCGGCAGTCTGAGCCCATCCCATCAGGGTGTCCCACGAGTCGTCCGAACTTGCTACAATGTCTGCGGCGCGGAACCAGCCTCCCGCGCCGCTTTTCTTTTTTGGCCATATGCCACCAAGGAGAACCTCCCCATGCACAACAAGCGCGTGCTCGTCGCCATGAGCGGCGGCGTCGATTCCAGCGTGACCGCGTACCTGCTCAAAAGCCAGGGCTACGAATGCATCGGCGCCACCATGCGCCTCACCTGCCCCGCGCCCGATCCCGTCACGGGCATGAGCAAAGTCGACCGCGACATCGCCGACGCGAAGGCCGTCACCGAGCGCCTGGGGATACCCCACCATGTGCTCGACCTGCAGCAGACCTTCGACCGCAACGTTATCGAGCGATTTGTGACTGCCTATCAGGAGGGGCTGACGCCCAACCCGTGCATCATCTGCAACCGCCATATTAAGTTTGGCGCGCTGCTCGATGCGGCACTCGATATGGGCTGCGACCACATCGCCACAGGACACTACGCCAAAACGAGCCAGGCGTCCGACGGCGCCTGGCAGCTGCACCGTGGCGAGGACCCCAAGAAGGACCAGAGCTACTTTTTGTATTCGCTCACGCAAGAGCGCCTGGCACGCACGATCTTTCCACTGGCTGGGCTGGACAAAGAGCGCGACGTTCGCCGCATTGCCGCCGAGCAGGGCTTCATAAACGCCAAGAAGGCCGAGAGCGAGGATATCTGCTTTATCGCGGACGGCGACTACGCGGGCTATATCGAGCGCCGCTGCGGACATGCCGCTGCACCGGGCGACATTGTGTGGCGCGACGGCAGCGTGGTCGGACGCCATAACGGCGCGCTGCGCTATACCATCGGCCAGCGCAAGGGCTTGGGCGTCGCGATGGCGCATCCCGTGTACGTAACGGGCGTCGATGCCGCCAACAACATTGTGCATCTGGGCGAGGCCGAGGACCTGACCGCCGCTGCCCTCACGGCCAACGACTGGATCTGGAGCGCCCCCGCCGACCGCATGGAGGCAGAGCTCGATGCCGGCGGCATTCGCGTGGGCGCCAAGTACCGCTACCGTCAGAAAGACCAGGCGGCGACCCTTACACGTGGCGCCGACGGGCAAATGCTGTTGACCTTTGGCGAGCCGCAGCGAGCCATTGCCCCCGGCCAGGCAGTCGTCGTCTACCGCGGCGACGTCGTCCTCGGCGGCGGCACGGTGACCGGCGCACTTAAGTAGCCGCAGGTTTATCGCTGCACGTGTCGAAGTACCTCAACAGCGGCACCAACCTCGATTACGCGACGCTCCAGGCCGCGGCGAATGGACTCGAGCCGGCCCTCCGCCGTGGCCCATTTGCTCTGCGAAAGAATCTCGATCGCTTCATCAACAAATCCGTTAAGTCGCGATGAATCGAACCAATCGAGCGAGTCAGCAAGTGCCAGCTGGACGGAAGGGTCGGGCCCAAACGGCTTAGCGGCAAACCCAAACTCCCCAGCTGCGAGCACGGCAGTTGGCACGTTATACCACAGACAGTTGCCGCTATCGAACAGCGGTGCAGGCCTTGTCTCCAGGGTATCGACATTGCGGATGATGCCGAAGTTTCGCCAATGACGGTCGCTGTTGGCCAAAAGGGCATCGCAAACGATCATCTGCGACATAGACCTTCTCACGGCAGCCTCGTCTGCCCCATGCTTACCAAGGAAGCGGCAGTACCGGTCGTACGTCGAGCTTCCTCGCTGGCCACCAAGGGCGCCCTTAACGTAAACAGCCGGAACATATTCCTCGCGGCCGTCAAGAAAATCCTCGCACAGGCACACGGGGCCATTGAACATGCGCTCAACCGTGTAAGGAACAAACTCCCCCTTGGGAAGCAAGCGACGATGTAGAGCCGTTGCAACCGCCTCGTTAAAGGGACGTTGATCGTCCATGCCGCACCCCTTGACCAGAACGCGAACACCGTTGCGAATCATCCACGATTTAGGAAGCTCGCCCTCGGATGTGTTGTCGGGATTTTTAAGACCGATGCCCTCCAGCCAACCCGAACGCTCCTCGGGCGCCGATCGCTCAAAATCATTCTCGAAGTAATTGAGGTTTCGCCATTCGAGCCCGTCGCATTCTGCCGGTCGCAGCCAATAGCAATCCGAAAGCGAGAGGCCCAGGCACTGAACCGGCACCTCAGTGCCGTTGACAATCCCCAGCTCGCGGTAGCGCGAGATAAGCCCAGGACGAACATCGGGCACCGACCGATGCCCCCACCACGCGTTGAGCTCCCGCTTATTCACCGTTGGAGAAGAGCTCGAGCATGTGCCAAACGGCATTCGTTGTGCATCGAGGACCTCGGCGATTTCGAAGGGAAACTCGCGTGTCGGATCAAATGAGATATGCGCGACCTCATGGTCGGCCGACATCAGCGTAAACTTGCGTCCCACATCGGCCGCAGGACGGCGTCCTCGCTTGCGGACCTTTTGATAGGCGATCGCAGAATTGTACTCGACCATCTTCCGGCCGCCCACGATATCGCACGCGAGCGTTCCCGATGCGGCAAGTTGAGATATGCGGGCTTTCGTAACGCCCAACAGGCGGGCAGCATCACCCATAGACAAGTACTCAGACGTATCCATACACCGCATCACCTCGTTAAGTAATTTACACGTTTAGTTAATAGATTACATACATCATAATACTAAACGACCAAAAGCGAAAAAAGGCCCGAGAAACCGGGCCTTAGCGATTGGTCAGCCGAGTCGCAAGCTGCTCCCCTAGCGCTGAACGTAGGCGCGGACGAGCTCGAAGGTGTTGCGTACACCGTCGATGTGGCTGCGCTCGTAGTTGTGGCTCGCGTACACGCCGGGGCCGATCAGGCCATGGCGAATGTCGTAGCCGGCCGAGAGCGTGGCCTCGACGTCGGAGCCGTAGTGCGGGTACACGTCGATGGCGTAATCGAGCTCCAGCTCGCGCGCGATATTGGACAGCGTGGTTACTAGGTCGTAGTTGTACGGACCGCCCGAATCCTTGGCGCAAATCGAAACCATGCGCTCGGTGCAGCCTAGGTCGTCGCCCACACAGCCCATGTCAACGCTGATCATCTCGCGCGTGTCGGCCGGCACGAAGGCGCCGCCGTGGCCGACCTCCTCGTACACGGTGAAGAGCAGCGACACCTTGCGCGAAAGCGTCACCTCGTCAGCGGCGACGGCACGCGCCAAGCCCAGCAAAATGGAGGCCGACAGCTTGTCATCCAGGAAGCGGCTCTTGATGTAGCCGCTCTCCGTCACCGTGGTGCGCGGATCCATAGCGATGATGTCGCCGGTCTGAATACCCAGCTCGAGCACATCGTCCTTGCTGTCAACGTTCTCGTCGAGCAGGATCTCCATGTTCTTCTCGATGGTCTTGACCGGCTCGTCGGCCACATGCGCCGAAGGCTCGGTGTTGAGGACCACGCCCGTGTAGACATTGCCGTCGCGTGTGTAGACGGTACAGTTCTCGCCATCGGCCGTAGACCACTGATGCCCGCCGAGCGTCGTGGGGCGCAGGCGACCATTGTCCTTAATGGAACGCACCATGGCGCCCAGGGTATCGACATGGCTCGCCAACACCAGCGGCTCACCCTCGCCGCCAAGCTCAACCAGCACGTTGCCCTTATTGGAACGCTCAGGGCCAAAGCCCATATCGCGCAACGTTTCCATTAGATAATCAGTCGCCGCACGGGTATAGCCCGTAGGCGAGGCAATAGAAGTCAGCGTCTTAAGCTGGTCAGTAATAAAACCAAGCGTAGAATCCATTTGGGACACCATCCACAACTCCAAAGTCAACATCCCGTAATCAGTAAAAGCCCCAACAACGATACCATCACGCACAAATATTTACCCAGCGAGATGACCCATCGAGCTCTTCCGAACAGCGCCCGCC
>CAJMPU010000023.1 GCA_905215505.1 uncultured bacterium | reverse complement strand
GTCGGCGGGGCCATTGTGGCCCTTGACAGTGGATTGGGTCATATGAGCGAGCGGGCCGCATTTGTGCCAAGGTGACGTGAAACGAAAGGGCGCTGACCTTCTGGTCGCGCCCTCGAAATTGAACGTCAGATTGGCGTGAATGCGGCTCGCGCAGCGTCAGCGGGGCCGCCGTTCGTTAGAACGGCGGAACTAATTACCTGACGTACACGATGTTGTCGCGGCGGGGTTTGGCCTGGGGAAGCACGTCTTCGGCATAGCCCAGAATGCAGTTGCCCACACCGCGCAGGCTTCCGTCGGCGGGCAGACCCCACTTGGCCAGCAGTTCCAACCCCTCGGGTGAGTCAAAGACCTCGTGTGCTCGGTGGATCCAACACGAATCGACGCCCAGCGCATAGGCAGCGTTGAGCAGGTTGCCCATGGCGAGCGAGCCGTCTTCCAGATGCGTGGGCACGCTGCGGTCGACGAGCACCACCACAACGGTCTTGGCGCCGTAGAAGGGATCTCCCTCGCTACCCATAACCTGGGCGTTGAGCTGCGAGAGGCGCTCGACGGTTGCGGGGTCGGTGACGGCGACGAACGTGACCGGCTGGCGTCCCATGCCGCTCGGCGCATACTGACCGGCTTCGATAATGCGTGCGAGCTTCTCGGCCTCGACAGGGCGATCGCTGTATTTGCGGCAGCTGCGGCGATGGATGAGCGCCTCGATGGTCTCCATGTGTCCTCCTGACGTTGGTTGCGATGCCTCGTTCTTACCCGCCGAACCAAAACCGTAATCGCGCCGTCGGCCCCAAAAAATGCAAGCTACCAAGTGGAAAAGTTGGTTTGCATAAAACTTCAGCCAGAATGTGACAAACCGGTGGGATGATTAAACGTTTTATCCCGTCTACCCTGCGGTTTTTACCATTTGCCTAAATGATGCGCGCATAAGCCCTGATAAAGGTTTTACTAAAGGAGTACCAACGTTTATCAACGCGCCATGGTGGCGCCGGGCCAGGAGGTAACATCATGTTCCAGGCTGGAGATGTCGTCGAGACCGACTTCGAAGGATTTCTGAAGCTGTTGCGTTCCAAGACGCGCGCTTTCGTGTCGATCAACGATCACGAGTACTACATTACGCACACCGATGGCTATTGGCGTGTTCAGGATTGCGAGGCCCTCAACGATAAGGGCCACTTTACTGACTGCTCCGAGCTGGTCAACACGGTCTGCGAGGTCGTCGAGCTGCCTTGGATCTGCGGCAAGAGCCTGCACGACAGCTTCTCGGGCGCCACGGTCTACGAGGCCGTCGCTGCTTAACAGCCAACAATCGATATTCTCTCGCAACCGTCGGCGCCGCCCCGCGCCGGCGGTCTTTTTTGTCGATATGTTATATAGGTCGCACGTCTTGGGTGCAGTGACAGAAAAAATTTATCTTAACAGGGTTGCTTTTGGGAATTTGATATGCTATACTATAAAAATCCAAGCAAAGGAGTTTATCAATATGCGGCAAGGTATACTTAAATAAAATTTGATAATGGGAACAAAGACAAACGTCCTCAAGGAGAGGGCTTGGTTTTTGTACCCAATTTAAGAATACTTTTGCCTTTTCATTTCATATCGTGATAGACAACGGCCAGCCTTGGCCGCAGTTTTCATGTGTGTCCTACCTATCATCCCCAGCGGTAAAAGTATTTGTCGCTGGGGATTTTTGCGCCCTTCTGGGCCTTGTATGGAGGACAATCATATGAAAATCATCAATATTGGCATTCTTGCTCATGTAGACGCAGGTAAGACGACCTTGACGGAGAGCCTGTTATATACCAGCGGAGCATTCGAGGCGCTCGAGCCGTGGGAACAGCGCGAGATCATGCGCTTGGTCGGTAAGTTCTCCCATGTTCTTAACGAAGAGTGCGAGGCATTTAAACGGCAAGTGGCCGCCGAGAACGAGGCTGACGACAAGGGCGAAGGGGAGACATGCGACTCTTAATGAGATTTATGAGGCCGTATCGCGGGCTGATTGCGGTGACGCTGTTTGTACTGCTGATAGATAACGTCGGCACGCTGCTGGTGCCTACAATGTTGGCGAATATGGTCAATACTGGTATCACGACGGGTGATATCGACTACATCTTGCGCAACGGCGTGTATATGCTCATCGCGACCGGCATGGCCAGTGGCGGCGCGGTGCTGGGCTGCTATCTTTCGGCCCGTCTGGCGGCCAATGTGGCCTGCGACATTCGCAACGCCGTCTACGATAAGTCGCTCGAGCTGTCCGCCAGCGACTTTGAGCGCTTTGGTACGGGTTCGATGATCACGCGCTCTCTCAACGACATCAACGTGATCCAGCAAGCGATCCTGCAGACGATTCAGCTGGTGTTACCGGTACCGTTCTTGGCCGTGGCGGGCATCATCTTTGCCTGGTTTATCGATCCTGCCATGGGCACGCTGCTGGGCGTGGTCGTTGCGATCGTGCTGGTGGCGGCGGTCTTTACCGTTGCCAACGCCGCGCCGATCTTTATGCGCCTGCAGAGCTTTATCGACCGCATGAACGTGGTGCTGCGCGAGAACATCGTGGGCGTGCGCGTCATCCGCGCATTTAACAAGGAGCGCCACGAGGAGCAGCGCCTGGACGAGGTGTTTAGCGATTACGCAGCCAATGCCATCAAGGTCAACCACCTGTTTGTGGGTCTCGACAGCTCCAGCTTCTTTTTGATGAATATCGCCGAGGTGGCGGTGCTGTGGGTGGGCGGCAACCGCGTGGGCGTCCATGCCATGCAAATCGGCAGCATCTCGGCCGTGTTGGAGTACGCGATCCTGATCCTGTTCTTTGTGATGATGGCGCAGATGGTGGTGCTGACGCTTCCGCGCGCCGCGGCGTGCCTCAACCGTGCGCAGCAGGTGCTCGAAATCGAGCCGAGCATCGTGGACGGCAAGGCTACGCTGGGCGACGGGGCGCCCGAGTCCGCAGATGGAGCCGGCGCGGTGGCCGTGTTCGACCATATGTCATTCCGTTTTGACGATGCCGACGAGGACACCCTGTGCAACCTGAGTTTTGCCTGCCGCCGTGGACAGACGACCGCGATCGTGGGCTCGACGGGCTCGGGCAAGTCAACGGTGGCCAAGCTCTTGCTTCGCTTCCACGATGCCACGAAGGGCACCATTCGCCTAAACGGCGTCGATCTGCGCGACCTTTCGCAAGACGATATCCGCGGGCGTATCGCCTATGTGCCGCAGAAGGCATGGCTGTTCTCGGGTACGGTGGCGAGCAACCTGCGCTTTGGCAACGAGGGCGCGACCGAGGCTGACATGCTCCATGCACTGGAGGTTGCCCAGAGCACCTTTGTGCTCGACCAGCCCCAGGGGCTCGATACGCCGGTGGCCCAGGGCGGCACGAACTTCTCGGGTGGTCAGCGCCAGCGCCTGGCGATTGCCCGCGCACTCATGAAGCACGCTGATCTGTATATCTTCGACGACAGTTTTTCGGCCCTGGACTTTAAGACCGATGCGGCACTGCGCCATGCGCTACAGGACGAGACGCGCGATGCCGCGGTGCTCATCATCGCCCAGCGCATCTCGACTATTTTGCATGCCGATCAGATTGTGGTGCTCAAGGACGGTGAGGTCGTGGGCCTAGGCACGCACGACGAGCTCATGAAAACCTGTGAGGTGTACCGCGCTATCGCGGAATCGCAGATGAAGGGAGGTGAGTAGCATGACCGAGGAGCTCAAGAAGCAAGGCATCGCCGATGACGTCGCGGCTGCAGAGACAGTCGAGGAGACGGGCGCCACGTCCGACCTGGACGAAAACGCCAAGGCAGCGGCGGAGCGCGAGGCTCGCCGCCAGGCACTCTACGAGGAAAACGAGCGCGCCGAGGACGAGCGCGCCCGCGCCGAGGCGGAGCGCATGCGCGACGTTGACGACGAGGACGAGGACGAGACGCCCCGCGACACCTGGGCGACGGTGCGCCGCCTGTGGAGCGAGGCCGCCGGCGACCATTGGCGCTTCTATATCGTGTTCGCGAGCATCGTGTTCTATGCCATCTTTAACACCGCGGCGCCGGCTTACAGCGCCCGCGTGATCGATGAGCTGTGGGGGCACATGAAGCTGGCGTTTGCCAACAACACTACCTTCAGCATTACCTGGGAGAACTGCGGCAGGACCATCTTTATCTACTTTATGATCTGGACCGCCGCCGCCTCGTTCTACGCACTCCAGAGCTTTTTGATGTCGAGCGTTGCCGAGCGCCTCAACCTGCGCCTGCGCAACCGCATCGCACAAAAGCTCAACCGTCTGCCGCTTGCCTACTTTGACGCGCATCGTCCCGGCGAGGTCGTCAGCCGTGCGACCAACGACTTGGACAAGATGTCCGAGAGCATGCAACGCGGCTTGCTGCAGTTGCTGGTGTCGATCGGTACCGTGGTGGGCGCCGTGAGCGTGATGTTCGTGTTTAGCGTGCCGCTCACGCTCGTCTTTTTTTTCTTTACGGCGCTTTCGCTGCTGGTGACGAAGGTCGTGTCGCGCCG
Organism: uncultured bacterium; assembly: GCA_905215505.1. Taxonomy (GTDB): domain Bacteria; phylum Actinomycetota; class Coriobacteriia; order Coriobacteriales; family Coriobacteriaceae; genus Collinsella. The sequence goes on along the minus strand of CAJMPU010000023.1, from coordinate 23,713 downwards.
CACGCACGATGTGACGGGCGAGCGCCAGGAGTGGGTGTCCAAGATTACGAGCGCGGTCGAGGAGGGCTACTCGGGCCGTCTGGTGATCCGTGCGTTTAACCGCGAGCGCCAGAGCTCTGCCGAGGTACACGAGGCTTCGAAGGAGCTGGCGCGCGTGAGCACCAAGGCCGACTTTATGATTAACGCCGTCGGCCCCGCGGTGCGCTTTATCGGCCGTTTGGCGCAGATCGTGATCGCGCTGGTGGGCTGCAGCATGCTGGTTGCCGGGCATATGACCGTCGGCGTGTTCCAGGCGTTCCTCCAGTTTATCTACGAGGCGTCCGAGCCCATGACGGAGCTGTCGTTTACCTTTAACTCGCTGCAGAGTGCGCTGGCGAGCGCAGAGCGTGTGTTCGACCTGCTCGACGAGCCCGAGATGGAGGCCGATCCGTTGCCGGTGGCCGCCGCCAAGCTGCCGGGCAAGGTGGAGGGCCGCATCGCTTTTGAGCATGTGCGCTTTGGCTATTCGCCCGACAAGCCGCTTATGCGAGACGTGTCGTTTACCGCCGAGCCCGGTCAGAAGATCGCCGTGGTGGGAACCACGGGCGCGGGTAAGACCACGCTCATCAACCTGCTCATGCGCTTTTACGAGATCGACGGCGGCCGCATTACCCTCGACGGCGTGGACACGAGCCGCATGAACCGCGGCGAGCTACGCCAGCAGTTTGGCATGGTGTTGCAGGACGCTTGGCTATTTGATGGCACCATTGCCGAGAACATCGCCTACGGCTGTCCCGAGGCGACGCGCGAGGAGATTGTCGCGGCCGCACGTGCCGCACGGGTCGACTTCTTTGTGCGCACTATGCCGCAGGGCTACGACACGCGTGTGGCTAACGATGCCGAGAGCATCAGCCAGGGCCAACGTCAGCTGCTGACCATCGCGCGCGTGCTGCTCAACAACCCGGCGATCCTCATCCTGGACGAGGCGACGTCGAGCGTGGACACGCGCACCGAGCTCGCCATCGGCCGTGCTATGGATGCGCTCATGCGCGGGCGCACGAGCTTTGTGATCGCGCACCGTCTGTCGACGATCGTCGATGCCGACCTCATCCTGGTCATGGATCACGGCAATATCATCGAGCAGGGTACGCACAAGGAGCTGCTGGCTGCCGAGGGCGCTTATGCCGACCTCTACCTAAGCCAGTTCGCATAAGGTGACAAAGGGTCAGTCCCGCATGTCACATCGAAAAGAAGGCGCGCCGGGAGCGGATTCCCTGGCGCGCCTTTTGTGTTGGCGTTCATGCTGTGGCGGTTGCCCGCGGCCCTAGCGCTCGTCTACGAGCTTGGCGACGAGGGCTTTGAGCTCGGCCACCTCTTGCTCGAGTTCCTTGACGCGACGGGCGTTTTCGGTGATGCCCTGACGGTTGAGGGCGCTCTGCTCGGCGGCATCGTCGGGCATGTACTCGCGATGCTGCTTGGCGTCGAAGCTCTCCTCGAACACGCGGCAGCCGTTGCGCTTGATGATGCGCCCGGGCACGCCCACGACGGTGCAGTTGTCGGGCACGTCCTTGACGACGACCGAGTTGCCGCCGATCTTGACGTTGTTGCCGATGTGGATGTTGCCAAGCACCTTGGCGCCCGTTCCCACGGTGACGTTGTTGCCCAGGGTGGGGTGGCGTTTGCCGGTCTCGTTGCCGGTGCCGCCAAGCGTGACGCCCTGGTAGAGCACGCAGTTGTCGCCCACGATGGTAGTCTCGCCAATAACGACGCCCATGGCGTGGTCGATAAAGAAGCGCTTGCCGATCTGCGCGGCGGGATGAATCTCGACGCCGGTGATGTGGCGGGTGATTTGCGAGAGCACGCGGGCGAGCGAGCGATGACCGTGCTCCCAGAGCCAGTGCTCGGGCACGTGGTTCCACTTGGCGTGCAGGCCAGGATAGGAAAGGAAGATGACTAGACCGTTTTGCGCGGCGGGATCCTGCGCTTGGACGGTCTTGATGTCCTCGCGAATGGTATTGATAAAGCTCACCGGCCGCCCTCCCTTAGCGCCATGGCAATGCGATTCAATAAAGTATAGCGATTCGCTAGGGATTAGGAAGGACAATCTTGGCGGCATTGCGCAACAGGTGTCAGTTATGCAAACTTGCTGGTAATGGGGTCATGCTTTTGTGGGGTTGCGCACGAGGGGGCGCCGCAACCGTATACTGGTCAACTTGGACGTATCCGCGCCCACAACTGAGAGGTTTTACTTCATGGGTTTCATCAATTTTATCGCCGAGCTGCTCAAAGACCCGCGCACCGCGATTGCCAGCTGGATCGCCGCCGGCCCGCTTATGGCCTACGGCTGCGTGTTCCTGATCATCTTTATCGAGACAGGCGTGGTGTTCTTCCCGTTCCTTCCTGGCGATTCGCTGCTGTTTGCTTCGGGTTTCTTTGCCCACAACGGTGGCTTTAACATCGTGGCGCTTCTGGCCGTCGCATGGGCGGCTGCCATTTTGGGTGATCAGTGCAACTTTATGATCGGTCATTTCTTTGGCAAAAAGATCATTGCTTCGGGCAAGGTGAAGGCCATGACGCCCGAGCGCATCAAAAAGTCCGAGGATTTCCTGGACAAGTGGGGTCACCTAGCCATCTTCCTGGGCCGCTTCTTCCCGTTTATCCGCACCTTTGTGCCCTTTATCGCCGGCATGGGCGGCATGCACTGGCGCAACTTTGTCATCTTTAACGTGCTGGGCGGCATTACCTGGTCGACGGTCTTTACGCTGCTGGGCTACTTCTTTGGCGGCATTCCCTTTGTGCAGGAGCACTTTGAGCTGCTGATTATCGGCATCGTCGCCGTGTCGATCATCCCGACTGTGGTCGGTCTGGTTAAGGCTAAGCTGGGCAAAAAGAACGCGTAGCTCGAGCCAGCGCGCAAACCGTGCCGTTGAGGCCTGTCACCGCTTACGGTGGCGGGCCTCTTTAGTTTCGGTCAAATGAAAATACTTTACTTAGTTAAAGAAAAGCGTTTTATCAGACGCGTACGGGGAGTACAATCTCGTGCATGCGAATCGACGTGCCATCGGCTTTGATGCTGTTCGCGTGTCCCGTCCGGCTCTACGCTCCGGGCGTGCGACGTTGCGACGCGGTCGGCCTCGGTCCTTGCGTGCGAGTTCGCGAGTATGCAACTTTGTATGTAAGGAGCGACATATGACTGTCGAGAAGAAGGATATCGATTGGGGTAGCCTCGGCTTTGGCTACATGAAGACCGATTACAGCTACGAGGCTCATTGGAAGGATGGCGAGTGGGACGAGGGCGGTCTGACTACCGACCACACCCTGCATGTCTCCGAGTGCGGTGGCATCTTCCATTACTGCCAGGAGGTCTTTGAGGGCCTGAAGGCTTACACCGCCGAGGACGGCAGCATCGTCTGCTTCCGTCCCGATATGAACGCCGAGCGCATGTATAACTCTGCCCAGCGCCTCGAGATGCCCCCGTTCCCCAAGGACAAGTTCGTTGAGGCCGTCAAGCAGGTCGTTTCTGCCAACGCCGCCTGGGTTCCGCCCTTCGGCTCCGGTGCAACCCTGTACGTGCGTCCGTTTATGATCGGCTCCGGTGACGTGATCGGCGTGGCTCCCGCTCCTGAGTACACGTTCCGCATTCTCGTGACCCCGGTCGGTCCGTACTTTAAGGGTGGCCTCAAGCCCGTCAAGCTGCGCGTTTCCGAGTACGACCGCGCCGCACCGCACGGCACCGGCAACATCAAGGCTGGCCTGAACTACGCCATGTCCCTCAAGCCCACGATGGAGGCCCATCGCGAGGGTTATGCCGAGAACCTGTATCTCGACTCTGAGTCCCGCACCTATGTCGAGGAGACCGGCGGCGCGAACGTTCTGTTCGTGAAGGAGGACGGCACGCTCGTCGTTCCGCAGTCGCACACCGACTCCATCTTGCCCTCCATCACCCGTCGTTCGCTTGTTCAGGTTGCCGAGGACCTGGGCATGACCGTTGACCAGCGTCCCGTCGAGTGGGCTGAGGTCAAGTCCGGCACCTTTGTTGAGTGCGGCCTGTGCGGCACCGCTGCCGTCATTTCCCCGGTGGGCGAGATCGACAACAAGGTCTATGGTGCCGATGAGACCGTGACCTTCCCGGCTGGCTACACCGAGATTGGCCCCGTGATGAAGAAGCTCCGCGAGACCCTGACCGGTATCCAATCTGGTGCTGTCGAGGATAAGCACGACTGGGTTTACACCGTCGCGTAAGCTGCCATAGCTGTTCGGCCCGAGGGCAACCTTCCTTTCCGGCGCGTCCTCGGATATGCAAGAACCTCCGCAGCGCACTTCGTGCGGCGGAGGTTCTTTCGTCCTGCGGAGTGCGCCGGAAAGGAAGGTTGCCCTCGGGCCTGCGTTACCTCGGCGCTGCCGTTACGGGCAATATAGATCTGAATGAAAGATGGCGCGCGGCCTTTTAGGCCGCGCTTTTGTTTTGGTTCGCGCCATGTGGGGGTGATGGCGACGTGCATTTTTGCGAGTATTCTGCAATCGAAGGCCCCTGCATACCGACCTCGGGCAAAAAATCGGGATTTCTCGATGTTTTCTACGAATGATGGGCGGGGTTATGGGCTGACAGCGTTGGATTTGCAGGGTTATTCGCGGTCTTTGGCATTTATCGTAGCGCCCGAAGCTCTTGGTTATGTTGAATACTCCTGAAAATGCACGGCGCTTAGAGGGGGACCTTCGCGAAAAAGGAAACCGCCCCGTCGAAGTATGCATTCGACGGGGCGGTTTATGCATTTGGCCGATTAAGGATGCGCTGCCAAACTACTAGAACTTGACGGTCGGGGCCTGGCGGGCTGCTTCGGCGGCCTCGAAGCCCTGGCGCTCCTTAAACTGGAAGATGCCGGCAAAGATGACAGCCGGGAACGTCTGAATGGCGTTATTGTAGCTGAGCACGCAATCGTTGTAGCTCTGGCGTGCATAGCTAATCTTGTTCTCAGTATCCTCGAGCGATGCCTGCAGCTGCGTAAAGTTGGTGTTCGCCTTAAGGTCGGGGTAGGCCTCGGCTACGGCGAAGAGCTGGCGCAGCGCACCGGTCAGCACGTTGTCGGCTTCCATCTTGGCCTCGGGCGTGGTGGCCTTGACGGCGGTGTTGCGCGCGCTGATCACGGCGGAGAGCGTCTCCTGCTCGTGCTTGGCGTAGCCCTTGACGGTCTCGACAAGGTTGGGGATCAGGTCGTTGCGGCGCTGCAGCTGCGTATCGATGTTCTGCCAGGCGTTATCGATGCGATTACGCTTGGTGACCATGTTGTTGTAGATGCCGGCGATGGCGCAGACAATCACAATGACAACAACGATGCCGATGATGACGGTAATCATGATGTCTCCGTTTCGAATGGCCGCGGCGGCATGCGCCAGCTGCCGTTGGTATAACGCTACTAGTATACCCGCAACGTTTTGTCGTGCCGAACTTTCCGGTAAGCGTTATGTTTTCGGCGGGGTTGGCACCGGGGCAAAGCGCGCGAGGTACAGGTGTAAGATATGCGACAGATTGACGAACGTTGTCTTTGCCCTGAGGATGGCGATACCAGTGGACCTTCGCATTAAGAAAACCTACCGCGCCCTGTTCGATGCCTTCACCGAGCTTCTCGAGGAGCATCGTTTTGAGGACCTGACGGTTGCCATGCTGTGCGACCGTGCCATGATTCGCCGCACGACGTTCTACAAGCACTTTCGCGATAAGAACGATTACTTTGCCTTTTATATCGATGAGCTCATGTCGGGCCTACCGCAAAAGCGAGCCGATGCGGATGGCGCGGAGGGCGCCGAGGACGTGCGAGCGCTTCGCCACGAAGTGTTCGCTGATGCCATGGATCTGATTCTGGCGCATGAGCAGCTCATGGATAACATTTTGGCGAGCAGTATGTCGGGTATGCTGACCAGCATGATTTGCGACCGCATCGCGCGCTCCATACGCGGGCGCGTGATGAGCGCGCTTGACGAGGACGCGCTCGCGCCCGTATCGCTCGAGACGACGTCTGAGTTTGTCGCCGGCGGCATTATTCGGCTCTTTACCATTTGGTGGGAATCGGGCCACGTACTAGAGCGCCGATCCGAAATCGCCGACGTGGTCGATGCGCTGTTCGAGCGGACCATGACGCCGGTGAGTCACTAAGAGTGGCGGAGAGAGGGGGATTCGAACCCCCGGAACGCTCTCGCGCTCAACGGTTTTCAAGACCGCCGCATTCAACCGCTCTGCCATCTCTCCGTGAGTCGTAATGATAGCATCGTTTTGGATTTGCAACAGGGGAGGCGAACGATGACGAGCACCGGAATCGATGAGAAGTTCATGCGTGAGGCGCTGTCGGAGGCGCGTGCCGCCGCGGCGGTGGGCGAGGTGCCGATCGGTGCCGTAGTGGTGCGCGCGGGTGAGATTGTCGCGCGGGCGCATAATCGCCGCGAGCTCGACCAGGATCCTTCGGCGCATGCCGAGTTTGCGGCCCTATGCGCCGCCGCTCAGTCGCTTGGACGTTGGCGCCTTTCCGATTGTACGGTCTACGTGACGCTCGAGCCCTGCTGCATGTGCGCGGGGCTTATGGTTAATGCGCGCGTGGGGCGCTGCGTGTACGGCGCGGCCGATGCTAAGGCGGGCGCTCTGGGGTCGCTATACGACCTCAATGCCGATTCGCGCCTGAACCATCGGTTTAATGTGACCACCGGCGTGCTGGCGGATGAGTGTCGTGAGGTGTTGAGCGGCTATTTTAGTGGGCTGCGTGGCGCCGATGGTGCTGGCTGCGGCTGTGGGGCCGATCTTGAGGCGCATGCCGCTCATGCCGAGGCGCTCGTGTGTGCCGAAGAGGATACTGCCGTTGAGGCGGTCGATTTTGGTGCCGTGTGCCGCCGGCCCCGCCGTGTGCTGCTGGCGATCGACTCCTTTAAGGGCAGCGTTTCGAGCGCGCAGGCGGAGGCGGCGGTTGCCGAAGGCGTGTGCCGTGTGTGGCCCGATGCCGAGATGGCCGCGTTGCCGCTGGCGGATGGTGGCGAGGGAACGCTCGCCGCCATCGCCGTGCGCGGTGGCGAGCTTGTGACCTGCGAGGTTACAGGCCCCTTGGGCGACCGCGTGTCTGCCCGGATGCTGGTGGACGGCGAGCACGAGTCGGCTGTTATTGAGATGGCCGAAGCCGCGGGCATCGGGTATTCGCCCTGCACGGAATCGGCGGCGTTGGCGGCCACAACCTATGGCGTGGGCGAGCTCATGCTTCGCGCGGTCCGTGCCGGGGCAAAGACTATCTATATTGGTCTGGGCGGTAGTGCCACCAACGACGGCGGCGCCGGCATGCTGCAGGCGCTGGGCGCGCGCGTGGTCGATGATCAGGGCTGCGATATCGCTCCCGGGCTTGCGGGGCTTGAGCAGGTGGCGAGTATCGATTTGGCGCCAGCGCTTCGGGCTCTGAACGGCGCGCGTGTCGTGGTGCTTTCCGATGTCGAGAATCCGCTCGTGGGGCGTCGCGGTGCACTGGCGGTGTTTGGCGGGCAGAAGGGCCTGCCGACGGGGGATGCCGAGGCCTTGGGCAAGTACGACAGCTGGATGGTCGGCTACGGCCGCCTGCTCGATACGGCGATTGCTAAGGCGCGGGCTCAGGGGTTGCTGCGCGTGCCTGAGGGTGCACGGACATTTGGCTCGGTGCTCGGCGTGCCCGGCGCGGGCGCTGCCGGTGGTTTGGGCGCGGCGTTGCTGGCGCTCGGTGCGGAGTTGCGCTCAGGTGTAGAAGCCGTGCTCGACCTCGTGGGGTTTGACGAGCGCGTGCGCGATGTCGACCTGGTCATTACGGGCGAGGGCAATATGGATGAACAGTCCGCCGCCGGCAAGGCGCCGGTGGGCGTGGCGCGCCGCGCCAAGCGCTATGGCAAGCCGGTGGCCGCTGTCGTGGGCGGTCGCGCCGTCAACCTGGATGCGGTGTATGAGCAGGGTATTGACTTGGTTCTGCCGATCTGTCACAAGCCCATGTCCCTCGACCAAGCGCTTAATCCGCAGGAAGCCGCAGCCAACCTCATCTGCGCCGGCGAAGCGGCCGCTCGATCCTATGACCTTGGCCGTATCTAAAACCCATCCCCTCGATAAGTTGCGGTGAAATACGGAGTGTTTTTGCCTTTAAGGGACCAATTCAGTCCGTATTCCACCGCAACTTCGAGAATGGCCATTCGAGGTTGGCTGCCTTGGGTCTCGAGCCGGACCGCCTGCCACGAAAGGCGACCATCTACTACGTTTAACCGGGTGCCCTCGACCATCCCGGAATTTGGGAAATAAAAACAGCAGGTAGAGAGCTTGCCGCTTTTCGAAAAAGCACGCTATGGTTGACCCCTGCGACCAAAACGTAGTAGATAGGCCCTTTTCGTGGCGCAGCGTCAGACCAGTCTTTTTGGAACGGGGCTATTTTGGCTACCTGTCGATCTGATTGCCCGAGTAGTCAAAAAGCCCCGTTCCAAATTAGCTATCTTGCCCCATCGGGCGGGAGCGGGTAAGATATATCGAGCGCCTAGCGCGTTCGATGGGTTCGGATGACGACATGTTCCGAATCTGGTCAGGTCCGGAAGGAAGCAGCCATAAGGAGCCTCTGTCGGGCATCCGAATCCATCGAGTGCGCAGGCTTTCTTTTTGCGCGGTTTTACCAAACCGCGCAATGCTCGACGCTGCGCGCCACCCAGAGCGACAATTTGTCATTCAAAAGGCAAGGCATGACCAGAAGGTCTATGCCTTGCCTTTTTCATGCCAACTTGTTCGCTCTGGGTGGCGCTCGCTGACTTTGCCAAAACATAGGCGGCCACGTGGTCCGGGCGTGATGGAGTGGTGTCTCGCTGGTCCTCGGCTTCGCCTGCGGGATCGCTCGACTACCAAGCGCCCTGCCGGCACTCGCGGGTAGCCGACCAAAACTGCCTGAAGGGTCACATTTATCTGATAATTGAATCCCTGGCGTTATGTCGCTCGCTGACTGCGCCAAAACTGTGACGTTTTTTACCACCGCTCAAGACTCTTCTGTAACGAGTTGCTTACGCATCTTCAGGGTTCGCCGTACTATCATGAATCAGATTGAAGAGAGATGATGATAGGGAGCGCCTTTTTATGATTGAGTTGCTCAGGCGTTTTGGTGGTAAGTTTCGCAGGTATATGGTGATCGGCCCTGCGTGCAAGTTGATCGAAGTGATCTTTGACTTGCTTACGCCGCTGGTGATTGCCCAGATGATCGATAAGGGCATCGGCGCACACGATGTCAACGCCGTCGTCCACTACGGCATGGTGCTCGCCGCCATGGCTGTGATCGGCATCTCGTTTACGCTCGTCTGCCAAAAGATGGCGGCGCTCACCTCGCAGGGCATGGGTACCGACATTCGCGGCGCACTCTACAAGCACATCAACAAGCTGAGCTATGCTGAGCTCGATCGCTTTGGCACGCCGTCGCTCATCACGCGCATTACCAACGACGTCAACCAGGTGCAGCTCGCTGTGGCGCTGGGCGTACGCATGCTCATCCGCTGGCCCTTCTTGGCCGTGGGCTCCATGGTCGCGGCCCTTGCCATTGACCTTAAGCTCGGCATGATCTTTTTGATTTGCACGCCCGCCATCGGCCTGGTATTTTGGTTTGTCATGGCGCGCTGCATCCCGTACTACAAGCAGCTGCAGGCAAAGCTCGACCGCATCGCGCTTATCTGCCGCGAAGGCCTTTCAGGCGCTCGCGTGGTTCGCGCCTTCGTGCGCGAGGACCACGAGCGCGAGCGCTTTGCCCAAGCTGCCGATGACCAGGCCAATACTGCCATCGCGGTGGGTAAGCTCTCGTCGATCCTTAATCCCGTCACGTTTTTGGTGATGAACCTGGGCGTGTGCGCCATCCTGTGGGTGGGTGGCATCCAGGTCAACGTGGGTGAGCTCACGCAGGGTCAGGTCATGGCGTTTGTGAACTACATGACGCAGACCCTGACCTCCATCGTGTACGTCGCCAACCTGGTTGTGGTCTTTACCAAGGCGAGCGCCAGTGCGTCGCGTATCAACGAGGTGCTCAATTGCGTGCCGAGCATCACCGACGAGGGCAACCAGCCGGTCGCGCTGCCCGAGCCGGGCAATGTCGCTCCCGTTCCTGCGCTGAGCTTTGACCATGCGAGCTTCTCGTTTGGCGCCGGCGCGGCCAATGCTGTCAACGATGTGACGCTGGAGCTCCCGCTGGGCAAGACGCTCGGTATTATCGGCGGCACGGGTAGCGGCAAGTCCACGCTCGTTTCGCTTATTCTGCGCCTCTACGATGCGAGCACCGGCAGCGTGAGCGTGATGGGTGCCGACGTGCGCACCTGGCCGCTCGACCAGCTGCGCCACGTGGTCGCGACCGTACCGCAGCGCGCGTCGCTGGTGAGCGGCACGATCCGCAGCAACCTGACCTGGCGTGACGAGTCGGCAACCGACGAGGAGCTCTGGGCGGCGCTCGACATGGCGCAGGCGAGCGAGTTCGTGCGCAACAAACCGCAGGGGCTCGATGCCCCGGTCGAGGCGGGCGGCAAGAACTTTAGCGGTGGCCAGCGCCAGCGCCTGACCATCGCGCGCGCCTTGGTGGGTTCGCCTCGGATATTGATCATGGACGATTCTGCCTCGGCGCTCGACTTTAAGACCGACGCGGCGCTTCGCCATGCCATTCGCGAGCGCAGCGTGCGCGGTGCCGCCGAGGGCGGGCTGCCGCTGACCACGGTGATTGTGAGCCAGCGCGTCTCGACCGTGCGCGATGCCGACATGATCTGCGTGCTCGACCACGGATCGGTTGCGGGCCTGGGCACGCATGACGAGCTGTATGCAAGCTGCCAGCTCTATCGCGAGATTTGCCAGTCGCAGCTGCGCCGCGAGGAGCTCGAGGGCCAGCAGGGGAGCACGGTGCCCGCGTCCGCCCCGACTGCCCCTGCGCCTACTTGCTCAAAGGAGGGTTGCTAGATGAACCCGTATACTTCTTCCGGTTCGGTCGCCACGATGACCGCTAATGTGTCCGGCAACGATAACCTCAACGACCTGGGCGACGGCCCGCGCCAACCCGGTGATCCCGAGCGCTATCCCGTGGGCGCGGTGACGCGCCGCCTGCTGGGCTATGTTCGCCCGCACCGTATTTCGTTTACGGCGTCGTTTGTGAGCGCCGCCATCTCGGTGATTCTGCAGCTCTACACGCCCATCCTCATTGGTGAGGGCATCGACCTCATCGTTGCCACCGGGCAGGTGGACTTCGATGCGCTGCTGCCGCTCGTTACCAAACTCGCGATTGTCGTGATGGGTGCTGCGGCCTTCCAGTGGCTGCAGGGCTACTGCGTCAACCGCCTGTCCTACGAGACGGTGCGCGACATGCGCGTGGAAGCGAGCGACAAGCTCAGCCGCATGCCGCTCAGCTTTATCGACAGCCACGCCCACGGCGACCTTATGAGCCGCGTGGTCAACGACGTCGATCAGGTGGGCGACGGTCTGCTGCAGGGCTTCACGCAGCTCTTCACCGGTGTTATTACCATCGTGGGCACGCTTGCGTTTATGCTCTCCATTAACCTGACCATGACGCTTGTGGTGGTGCTCGTCACGCCGCTCTCCATCTTTGCCGCCGGTGCTATTGCCAAGCTCTCCAACAAGAGCTTTACGGCTCAGCAGCGTATTCAAGGGCAGCTTGGCGGTCATATCGAGGAATACGTGGGCGAGCAGAAGCTTGTCGACGCCTTTGCCTATGGCCCCAACGCCCAGCAGCGCTTCGATGCCCTCAACGCTGAGCTCTACACCGCGGGCGAGCGCGCGCAGTTTATGGGTTCGCTCTCCAACCCCGGCACGCGCTTTATCAATAACATCATCTATGCCGTGGTCGCTGTGATCGGCTGCGCGGGCGTGATCGCGGGCGTGCCTGCGGCGCTCACGGTGGGCGGCGTGCAGATCTTCCTGTCCTACGCCAACCAGTACACTAAGCCGTTCAACGAGGTCACCAACGTCATTACGCAAATCCAGACGGCGTATGCCTCGGCGCGTCGTATGTTTGCGCTGCTCGACGCCAGCGAGCAAGAGCCCGATGCGTCAGATGCCGTGGAGCTTGCCGCCCCGCAGGGCGAGGTGGCCTTTGAGCATGTGGACTTTAGCTATGTGCCCGACCGCAAGCTGCTGCAGGATATCTGCATCGAGGCCAAGCCCGGCATGCGCTTTGCCCTGGTCGGTCCCACGGGCTGCGGTAAGACGACGCTCATCAACCTGCTGCTGCGTTTTTACGATATCGATGCCGGCCGCATCTCGGTAGACGGGCGTTCGTCGCGCGACTACACGCGCTCGAGCCTGCGCCGCGCCTTTGGCATGGTGCTGCAGGACACCTGGCTGTTCGAGGGCACGGTGGCAGACAACATCGCGTACGGTTGCCCAGATGCCACGCGCGAGCAGGTCATCGAGGCCGCTAAGCGCGCGCACGCGCACAAGTTTATCGTGCAGCTGCCAGGCGGCTACGATACGGTGATCGGCGAGGACGGCGGCACGTTTAGCCAGGGTCAAAAACAACTGCTGTGCATCGCGCGCGTCATGCTCACCGATCCGGCGATTCTGCTGCTGGACGAGGCGACGTCGAGCATCGATACGCGTACCGAGCTGCAGGTGCAGGCGGCATTCGACGAGCTCATGGCCGGTCGCACGAGCTTTGTCGTGGCGCACCGTCTGTCGACGATTCGAAACGCCGATTGCATTCTGGTCATGCGCGACGGCCAGATTATCGAGCACGGCACGCATGACGAGCTGCTAGCGGCAGGCGGCTTCTATGCCGAGCTTTATCGTAGCCAGTTTGCCCAGTAGGGCCCAGTAGGGGCTGCCGATTAGCGGCAGATGGTTTACATCTGCGTCGATAGTACTAAGATATGCTTTTAATAAATTGCATTAGTGGCTATAGTTTTGGGGGAAACGAGGCAACGTGACTATGACGTGCGCTTTGGTGGTCAACAGCAAGAGCGGTAATACCAGGATGGTTTCGGGCGCGATCAAGCGCGCTCTGCAGGCTGCGGGCGTTGAGTTTGTCCATGCCGCGGCGTTGAGCGACGATGCGGATGCAGATCAGGTTGCGCTCGAGGCGCAGGGCGCCTGCGCGGCCGACACGGTGCTCGTCGGTTTTTGGTGTGACAAGGGCGCGTGCACGCCTTCGGTCGCGGCGTTGCTCTCCGCCTTGCACGGTAAGCGCGTCTTCCTGTTTGGCACCTGCGGTTTTGGCGCCGACCAGAGCTACTATCAGCAGATTATTGATCGCGTAACTTCCAATTTGGCTGGGGATGCCGAGCTTGCGGGCTGGGCGATGTGCCAGGGCAAGATGGGCCCCGCGGTCAAGCAGCGCTACGAGGCCATGCTCGAGCAAGATCCCGACAACGCCCGATTTAAGATGCTGCTCGACAACTGGGTTGCCGCGAAGGACCATCCCACCAAGGAAGATCTGGACCATATGGCGGTGGCGGCCAAAAAGGCCGTGCTGGGCGAGTAGGCGTGTCGCCTCGCGCTCGAGATAACACAAACGTGAAAGCCTCGAAATTCTCGAGGCTTTTTTCGTGACACGAGGGCGCCCCTTTATTGATGGAAGGCCTAATAAGCTGATTGTTCTATGCCCGGATGTGTGCGGAGTGGGATGGGATTTCCGGATGGGTGGGGTTGCGGAAGCTGAGTCCCGGAATTTGCCTTTGGAATGGGATGCGGTTTCCCGTTGAGGGGCTCTGTGGAAACCGCATCCCAGTTTTCGGCCGAGAAATGGGATGCCGTTTCCGGTTGAGGGCCTTGGCGGAAAGTGCGACCCGGAATTTGTGATCGAAGCGGGATACGGCTTCCCAACGGGGCCACAAGCGGAAGCTGCATCCCACTCCGGACGTGAATTCTGGGACACGGTTCTCAGAGGATTATGGGCTGCGAACTACATGGGGCTGTCATAAAACTCCGGCAAAGGGGGGTCGGAAATAAATGACACTTCCAGTAGTTTATTTTAATGTGGGGGGGGGGTACCATTATTTTAGTTTCGCAAAAAAATAATCCCTCTATGGGGAAGTTGCGTAGGGGGTTAGTCACAGATATTGGATAAAGCAGACCAATTTGGGGATAAATGACCACTTACGCCAAAATTAGTAGCATTTAGCGACAAAACATTGAAAAATGTGTAGCACATCGCTATGTTTTTATTACGAAAAGATTCCAAATTGGCTTATTTCGGACTCACTTTTCAAGCGCCTTGCGGTTTCTGTTGAAACTTGCTGACCTTTGGATGGGTCGAATAGGGCCTCAAGGGGGATGAATTATCACTTTGGCTGCGCGTAGACTCAAACGATTTATTGCACTTTTGAGTAGCTTGGCGTTCGCGCTTGTCATAGCCCTTGCCGTTGTTTCTTTTGTGCCTCGCGCATTTGGATACACACCCTTTGCTGTGCTTTCGGGCTCTATGGAGCCCGAGTTTCCCGTCGGCTCCATGGTGTTTGTTCGCCAGGTTGAGCCAGTGGATATTGCCGTGGGTGACAATGCAACCTTTTACCGATCGGACGGTGCCGTGGTGACGCACCAGGTGTACGAGATCGACCCTGTGGCGCAGATGATCGGCACGCAGGGAATTGCGAACAAAAATGCAGGCGGAAGCATCATGCACGATGCCGAGCAGACGCCTTTTTCGAGTGTTATCGGCACTGTTTCTTTTTGTGTCCCTTACCTGGGCTTCGTCAACGCATATTGCACGACGATGCCCGGTTTGCTTGTTGTGGTGGCCGTTCTGGCGCTGCTGATCGCGGCGTCGATAGTGCTCGATCGGATGGTTCCCGACGAGCCTGCGGGCAAGCATACCCGCGTGCATGCGAGGGAGCGGCGTTCATAGCGGCAGGGAAAAGCGTCGGCGGCGGTAGGGGCCGTTGCCGGGGAAAACGATTCTCGAAAGGAAGAGAACGATGGAAAACAAGAAGAAAAAGCGCTACGGCATCATTGCCGCCCTGTTGCTGTTGGTGCTGGCCGCCGGCGTGGGAACGTATGCATGGCTGACGGCGCAGGAGCACATTGACAACGTGTTCACGGTGGGTAGCTTTGGCCACCCGGAAAACAAGCCTGATCCGACCGATCCCGAGAAACCGGACCCCGATAATCCGAACACTGAAAAGGCCTACCTGTTCGAGACCCAGTGGGTTGCCAACTCCAAGATGGTTCCTGGCGCCACTGTGGCCAAGAACCCCAATGTCGGCATCAAGGCTGGCTCTGATGATGCATACGTATTCATTTACGTAAAGAATGCCATCGTCAAGCCTGGCACCAGCCTTGAAAAGACCCCGTACTTTACGCTCAAAAATACGAATTGGAAGCCCGTTGAGGGTCAAGTCAAGACCAACCAATCTGACAACTCTGGCAACCAGTACGTGAGCGGTCTGTTTATGTACTCCAAGAACCCTGCCGCAGAGAACCTGCCTGCAAAGCTCGAAGCCAACAAAGCAGCGCAGGACGTTTATACCGATGAGCTTTTCACTGCCGTGACGATTCCCTCTGCCATGAACAACACCGATGTTGTCGAGACTACTACTGACCCGAAACAGGCTCCCACGATGACGGTCTCTGCCTACATCTTTGGCGCGGGCCAGAATGGCACCGAGCAGGGTGAAAATGCTGACGCGCAGAATGCCCTTAAGCAGGCCAAGGAATGGGCTAAGACTCAGGCTTAATCCCCCCCACCGAGATCCCGGCTCGCTCCCCATCCCCATTTTCGGGCTGGGATCTCGGTCCCCCTTTGATTGACGACTGGCGAACGTAATGCTCAATAATCTTTCCGACAATCAGAAACGCACCTTGGCGCTTGCCGCGATGGCGCTGTTGGCCCTGGCGTGCCTGTGCGGCACGCTGGCTTTTACCGTTGATATGGTTCCGGCGAACAACGTTCTATCGTTTGGCAGCGTGAAGGTACGAGTCTGCGAATACACCCTCAACGAGCAGGGCGAGGAGATTCCGTTTGAGCCCAACGAGCACGGGGACTATCCCGACACCAAAGCCGGGGGTTCTGACATCAGCCGCATTGTGCGCGTGGAGAACGTCGGCGCGCAGCCTGAGTACGTTCGCGCGCGCCTGCGCATGACGTCAGTGGCACCCGACGGCTCGTGCGCGGATGCCTCGGGCAACGTTGCGTTTCATGTGGACGCGGGCGAGGGGTCCCCGTGGATCGATGGCGGCGATGGGTGGTACTACTACCGTGGATTGGCCGGGCGTGGCGGCACGCTCGGCCCCGGCGCCATGACGGAAAGCCTCATGGACTCGCTGCGCTTTGTGGGCGACTACCACGATGCCGCGCGCGGCGGCTCATTCAGGCTCGATATCGATGTTCAGGCCGTGCAGGCCAAAAACCAGCAGGCAAGCGATACCGTCCTCGACGTGCTTGACGTCGCGGGCTGGCCGGAGGCGAACTAGCCTATGAAGATCAAGAACATGAACCGGGGCATGCTTAGCAGGCTGGTTGCCGTCGCAGCGATTGCCCTTTGCTGCGTCATGGCACTGCCGATGGCGGTGCATGCCGAGGATGTGCCCGAGGCCAAAACCGAATTCCACATCAAAAACGAGGCTGACTTTTTGTCGTGTGTGGCGCTGTCGCGCGAGCGCGATACGTCCGGCTGGCACGTTTATCTCGATAACGACATTGAGCTCGACAGCGACGACATGAAAGACATCGTTGCAAACACCGTTAAGCATCTGTCGTTTGGCAACAAGGAGCATCCGTTTAAGGGCGTGTTCGATGGTCAAAACCACACCGTTGAGGGCCTGAACTACGATAAAGACGCTTTTGACCCCGAGCGCGATACGGGATTTTTTGCCGAGACCAACGGTGCCACCATCAAAAACTTCCTGGTCAAGGACGCCAACGTGTGGGCGGACTTCCGCGGTGGCATTATCGTGGGCAAGGCCGTCAATACGCGCTTCGAAAACGTTATGGTCATGGAGAGCACGCTGCACGTGACCTGCGCCAACAATGCTCTCAACCTCATTACCAACGCAGGCTTTGAGGGCGGTCTCATCGCCGGCGAGCTCGACGGCTGCACCCTTTATAACTGCGAGGTCCGTGGTGGCCGTGCCGTTAACAACACGACTTCGGGCGTACAGGCAATTGGTGGCGAGGGTCTGTATATGGCGGCGTTTGCCGGCTACGTTACAAATTCGACGATTGAGTACTGCCGCGTTACGCCTACGCGCAAAGACGATGGCTCGATTGGCATGACCGACGTCACTAATAAGTACGACGTGGCTGTTGGCGCTCTGGGCGGCAACAACGTGTATGCCTCGGGTTTTGTGGGCTGCATGGCGGGTAACGCCAAGATTATCGACTGCTTCTCGACGGCGCAGTGCTACAGCTATGCCGCGTCGTACGTGGGCGTCGTCGCCGTGACGCGTGCGTGGACGGGTGGCTTGGCGGGTCGTATTCTAACCGAAAAGGGCAACGAGCTCGTTCGAAGCCATTTTGCGGGTGACTTGAGCTCGCGTCAGTACAATCCCATCGCCGTGATCCCCATCATTCAAAACGATGTGAACCTGGGCGGTATTGCTGCGCGCGCCAACAAGGGTGACGCCACGGTTACCGAATGCTACTTTAAGCCGAGTGTGAGCCTAAAAGGCAGCAGCCAGGGCAACCCTGCCAAAAAGAAAATCCCCTCGTTTGGCGGCGACGGCACCACCAAGGGTGATGGCTATGGTCCATGGGATGACGAGCGCTACACCACGCGCGAGCTGTGGGAAGAGCACGACTACGATTTCTGTGCCGGCACCATGCGCTCGACCGCCAACGACGATGCCCTGGGTGGCCAGCACACCAATGAGTGGGCGATGGATTACAAGCTGAATATCCCCGTGCATGGCCAGAGCGTTAAGGCGACGATCGATTTTCCCGGTGCGGGCACCGCGACAATCGAGAAGACCAAACTTGGCAAAGACCAGGCGACCTCGGATCCGTACGCCTTTGCCGTGAGCGCCGTGCTGGCGGGAACGGCCCAAGGCCTGGCCCAGGGCGATACATCGGTAACGTTTAAGCAGGATACCTCCGCAAAGCCAGAGGGTTTGACCGAGGCCAACGGCGGCTACCGCTTTATGGGCTGGTTCCGTGAGCCCGGAGTCAATGTGAACCGTATCGATGCCGATAACGCCTGGTTTAACGGCAAGACCGATGCCGATGCCGTTAAGGCTGGCAAGCAAGTCCAGAAGAACGAAGCGCACGAGATAACGTCGAGCTATACCGCCGATAACGCGAAGGGGGCCGAGGCCTTTAAGGGCAACGACCTGTTTATTGCTTCGTACGAGGCGCAGGTACTGTTCTATAACGTCAAGGGCGAGACGCTCGCGTGGCAGAGCGGCGAGGAGCACGACAAGTCGACGGACTGGTACCGCTATGGCGTCGGTTTAACGCCGGCTGCCCCTGCGGACCGCGGCACTCTTTCTGCCAGCGCCACCTTTATCGGTTGGACGACGCAGCCGAGTGGCGAGGCCGGGATGCATGGCGGTTACGCGGCCATCACCTCGCCTGAGCTTGCCGAGTTAAAAAACGCCGGTGCGTTCTATCCTGCCGGCACCGAGATCACTGTGCTTGGCCCTACCGATTTTTATCCGGTGTACACCGACTATGTGTCGAACATCATGACGGTGTTTGAGGGCAATGAGCAGGATGCAACCGACGATCAGACTCGGCGCGACGGTGTGGGCAAAACTGACGTTAAGGTTGAGACTGCAGAAGATGGCACAAGCGCGTATACCGTACAGGTGCTCGACGTATCCGGTAAAGCTATATCCGAGGAGGGCCAGCTGCCCGACGGCTATCGTTTCCTGGGTTGGTATGAAAACAAGCAGGCTGCCGATGGATCCCCGGTTGATGTTCGCGTGAGCCGCGATCCGAGCTACAAACTCCCTGCCGATGTCGATCTAACCGTGCCGCACACCTACACCGCCCGCTTTGAGTACCGAGTGGATTATTACGTCCGGGCTTATACCAACCATGGGTTTACGGACAGCAAGCTACTTTGTTCCGTTTGGAATCGCTATCAAACGCCCTTTGAGGAAAACGTCGGCAGCACCTTCGTGCGTGAAAACGTCGTCCACTGGGGTCCGGAGCATGTTGACCACGGTATAAAGGATAGGTATGACGAAACGTGTGACACGCGCTTCACGAAGGAAACCCTTGTCGTGAGTCCCCTTAATGCGTACTCGCACAACGTTAAAAACGATACGGGAGCCGATACTCTAAAAGATCTCTATGCCGATACCGATTTTCCAGGCGCTGCAACGCTAAGCGATACCTGGACTTCGGCTTCGCTGAACGTAACGGTCAAACTGGTGAATGATCGCTATCGTCTGAATTTCTGGACGCTTGAGCGCGGCAATGGCTGCTGGACGTATGTGAAAAATCCCATCGAAAGCACGATGCTGGCTCTCGATACGAAGTATTACGTTCGCGCGATGATTACTACAGACGTTAACTTCTACAACAAGGACAACACAATCCTGAAGGCCGCTACACGTCGTTACGAAAGCAACCTGCTGCAAAATAAGGTGAATGGATCAGACCCTACGTACACGTATTACTACCCGCACGTGAACACTTCGGTTGAGGCAACAGGGGACCCGCAGGATGAGCCAACTGGTTCTTATGAAAGCCCCTTGACCCTCGAAGCTTCCCCGACCGATGCCGAGATGGCGGTGCCGGGCTATAAGTTCCTGGGCTGGATTTCGACCGCCGAGGTCCAGAAGGGTTCTGACGTCTGGAAGTATATCTACGATGTCGAGGGCGATTCCTTCACCACTTCTGACCCGGATAAGGCCGAACCGTATCTGGTGAAACCAGATTTTAAGGTCACCCAGTGGCAGGATGCCTATCCGGTGTACGCGAAGTACGATGTTAGGTACACCACCAACCTGTATCGCGCCGGTTTTAAGGGCACGGACAAGGTCAATGTGCCTAGGTACGACATCGATCCCGTTATCAACGCGGGCACCGACCCTGCTACGGCAACGGTGACCCCTGACGTCACGACTCCGGTTTATAAAGCAGGCGGTGAGCTGTATAAGTTGCAGAAGGTTGAGATCGAGCTTCCGAATGGCGAAGTTGAAGAGATCAAACCTAACGGCGATAACTCGTATTCCCATCAGGTGGAACCCGGCGGGGCCTATACATTTGTGGCGTACTATTCGCCGTTGGCGGTCGTGTACCATCTCAATGCCAAAGATGTTGACGGCAAAGTTGCTCAGCAAGGCGATATGCTCGGCAACCTTGATGGCGGCATCCCGAAGCCCACTTATGACGTCAGCGCTATCGATAGGGATACGGGAGGTGCGTTCAACGCCTTCGTGGGCTGGACGGAAGCCAAGCCGGCACCTGGCAAGGGCTATGTCGCTTGGTCGGAGGGTATCCGCATGGTGAGTGCTTCTACCGTGGTCAGGGCCCCCATGGAGCTGTACCCGGTCTACCGTCCCAGCCTGGTTACCGTTCAATCGAACATCGACTCAAATCTCGCGAATCCTGCTCTTGTCCGCGGTCTCGGCCGTACTGATTCCGGCGACCAGATTTCTCTTGAGGTCAAGGCTGTCAAGGAGGTTGTGGGCATTGGCGGCACCAAGTACGACTTTGTCGGCTGGTCGCGCGACTACGAACCCGATGGCAAATACACCCTGTTGACCGATGACGAGAAGTATCCCCTCGAGGGCAGCGAGCCCTTTGAGAGCGTGACCTACACCGCGGTGTACAAGATCGCGCCGTATAAGGTTCGCTATCACGGTGTCGACGGGTCGGTCGTCTTTACGGCGACGGTCGACTCGGACGGCGAGCGCGCGACGGGCGCCGGCTTTGTCCATAACGTCGATGTTCCCAAGGTGGATGAGAGCGGCAACCCGGTCTATGACAACGACGGCAATCCCGAGATGGAGAAAAAGTCCGTGGCATACGACCCGGACGCCCACTCCAAGATCGTCGCGCTGCTCGATGAACGGGCGGTCAGCGGTGACGTGCGCGAACTCTTCCTGGAGTGGCGATATGTGCCTGACGGTGGCGCTGCGAAGTCTTGGGATAAGTTTAAGGACGAGCCGGTTAAGGGCGACATGGACCTGTATCCCGTGACGTATCGCGTGGTCGCCAAGGATACATCCGACCCCGAGAACCACGTAACCATGACCACCGCGCAGCTTAAATGGCTGCTCGATCCCAACGCCGCCAACACAGTCGACAATAGCGCCGACAAAGCACCCTTTAAGGTCTGCTTTGCTGAGCCGTTTATGGGGACGCAGCTGACTGTTACCGTTAAGCGGGCGAGCTACGGTCCTGATGCGTCCATGACGGAGGAACCCGTTAACGACCAGTATGTCTCGCTCTACAGCTTGGGCTCGGGTAACGGTTCGTTCGACTTGGCCAACCGCCTGGAGTCCAAGAAGACAGGCGAAGGCAAGCAAGGCGACGGCAATGCCGTGTTCGACTTCGCCAAGACCCATGCGCTGACGATCGTCAAAAAGACCACCGATGCCAGCGCCATGGGACAAACGTTCCGCTTTAAGGTGGCACGCAAGGCGTCGGAGGATTCTCCTGCCGAGACGCGCATGGTCGAGGTGAAAGTTAGCGAGAGGCGCGACGAAGACGGCGAGACCTGGTATGTCGGCAGCGTGCAATTTGCCGCGCCGACGGGCATCTATACCGTCGAGGAAGACACGAATTGGGCATGGCGCTACGAGGGCGAGCTGAGCACGCCGGGCAAGGCGCCCGGTAAATCTGCCGAGCTGACGATTTCGTCTGCTTCGAGCGCGGGCGATGCGGTGGTGACGTGCGTCAACACGCGCGCGAAGGACAAATGGGTCGATGGCGGCTCGCGTGCCAAGAATGTTTGGGAAAACGGCACGCTGAGGAGGGAGGACAAGGATGACTAAGCGCAAGCGGATCGTTGCCCTCCTTGTCGGCGTCCTCCTTTTGGCCGGCGTCGTCGGCACCTTTGCGTGGCTTTCGGTTACGGGCGTGCTGGTCAACGAGTTTGGCTTTGGCTCGGTGGCGCCTTCGGTGGATGAGAACCTCAATGACAACGTGAAGAGCGACGTCACGATTGCAAACAAGGGCTCGGCCCCGGCATACCTGCGTGTTGCGGTGGATATCTACTGGCAGGACCAGAATGGCGCGCGCCTGTGGGATGAACCAGTTGCCGGCACCGACTACGTCATTGCGTGGGGCAGTGTGTCCAAGGCATCTGCTTCTAACACCGCCTCGTCTTGGGTTGTCGCGTCCGACGGGTACTACTACTGGACGTCTCCCGTTGCTCCGATGGGCAAAACCGATGTGCTCATCAAGAGCGTGACTGAGAGGAAGGCAGATGGGAAGAACCTGGTCGTTGACATTTCGACCCAGGCAATTCAATCCGCGCCCGGCGATGCAGCTGCAGAGACATGGGGCTGTGCAGTCAAGGATGGCGTGCTGGTGCCGCCGCATGGAGGTGCGTAAGTATGGCCTCTCCGATTCGTAAAGACGTTGCGTGTTTCTTGCATTGCGTGATGGCGGCAATCGTCTGCCTTATCGCGCTCGCCGTTCCTGCACGTGCGTTTGCTGACATTCCCACGATTGCCTATGACGGAAATGCACGCCAGCTAACGGTATCGGGAGCGACGGACTCCTCGGGGGAGCCCGATCTGTTTCCAGCCTTTAAAGATCTAATGCCCGGCGATGTACGCGAGCAACAGATTGGGGTTCGTGCCACGGGTGTAAAGTCCCAGGTACGTGTGTTTGTGCGGGCTGTTGTCGATCACGAGACGGCACATATGCTGTCTCCCACTACCTTAACGGCGACTGTGGGCGATGCCTCTGCAGGTTGGCTCCAGACAGGAACACCGGGCAGCGTGTTCGCCTATCCCACGGAAATCGCCACGTTTACGAGCGATGGCAGCACGGTGCTTAATCTGCAGCTAAGCGTTCCGACGTCGGTGGGCAACGAGCTTGCCGATGCAAACAAGACCATTCGCTGGGAAATCACCGCCGAGGACGATGGCGAGAAGATCCCCGTGCAGTCTGCTGGCAGAAAGAAGCCCGGCTTGCTTGGTCTGGTGGCAACAGGCGACAACACGCTCACGTTGCTTTTGGTGTTGCTGACGCTTGCAATCATCGCATTTATAGCCGCGCTTCTTTTGTCCCGGAGGGATAAGTACTAGGTCCATCTTCTAAACGCAACGCCCTCCCGGGCGGCTGGCACGAAGTTCCCTGCTCTACAGTCCTGCGCAAGACGAAGGCCACATGACGTGGCCTTCGTCTTATATATGTTCAGCGGATGCCCCCATGACAAGCCGTGCTCCAACAACAAGGCGTCTGTCCGGGCGGAGGCATATAAGGTTCATCGCGAGTTCCGCACGCAAAGGAGGCCACTTAATGTGGCCTCCGTCTTGCGCAGGACTGTCCGAGCAGGGAACCTTATATGCCTCCACCCGGACAGACGTTTCAGTTATGAACTCGCAGCTAGTCGCTATTTGATCTTGGTCGTGCCCGGCGCCAGGTTGGGGTCGGTCTCGTTGGCCTCGGTCTGGAAGTGCTCGGTGTAGACGTTCTTGCCGTCGCGGAACATCTCGTAATACTGCATCTTGGCGTAATCCTCGCGCGCCTTGGTGGCGGCTGCGGCAGCGGCGTCGTCACCGGTGACGTTGGAGGAGAGCGCCCAGCGCAGGCTGGCGTCCTCGTAGCCCACGGAGTTGATGGCGGGCAGCGACTCGCGCAGCGTCATATGCGCTTTCTGGTAGTCGGTCAGCGGTGCG
>CAJMPU010000022.1 GCA_905215505.1 uncultured bacterium | reverse complement strand
CCATGCGGCCGGTCTCGCCGGTGCAGAACGGCGGGAAGTTGTAGTGGTGCATGTAGCGCTTGCCCTCGGTGGGCTCGATGGTATCCAGACGCTGGCCCTCGTTGAGCATACCGAGCGACAGGACGGAAAGCACCTGGGTCTGGCCACGCTGGAACAGACCGGAGCCGTGAACGAGCGGCAGGTAGTTATCCTTCACCATGATGGGGCGAATCTCATCGGCGGCACGGCCGTCGACGCGCTCACCGGTCTCGACGACCATGGTGCGCATAGCCTTCTTCTCGAGCTTCTTGAGCGCCACGGGAATCTCGCGCTCCCAAGCGGCCTGCTCCTCCTCGGTGAACTCGGCACGGATGGACTCCTTCAGAGCCTCGACCTTACCGATACGGGAGAGCTTGTCGGCGTCGCGAAGGGAGGCTGCCATCTCGTCGTAGTGAGCGAAGATGCGCTCCTGGACCTCCTCGACGGGCTGGTCGAGCGGGTACTCCTTCTTGACGATGGCGCCGTTGACCTGCTCCCACTCGGCGACAAACTCGTCCTGAGCCTGGCAGAAGGCGGCAAGGGCCTCCTGGCCAAACTTCATGGCGGCGAGCATGTCGTCCTCGGAGATCTCCTCGGCGCCGGCCTCGACCATCGAGATGAAGTCGGCGGAGCCACCCAGCTCCAGATCCAGATCGGAGTTCTCGCGCTCCTCATAGGTGGGGTTGACGATAAACTCGCCGGTCTCCACGTTGCGGCCGATGCGCACGCAGGCAAGCGGGCCCTCGAAGGGCACGCCGCCGAGCGTCATTGCCAGGGAAGCACCCATGACGTTGATGACGTCAAAGGGGTTGACCTGGTCGGCGACGAGCGAGGTGGCGACGATGTGCACCTCGTTGCGGAAGCCGTCCGGGAAGCTCGGACGAATCGGGCGGTCGATCATACGGGCCGTGAGCGTGGCCTTCTCGCTGGGACGGCCCTCACGCTTGAGGTAGCCACCCGGGATGCGGCCGGCGGCGTACATCTTCTCGTTGAAGTCGACGGTCAGCGGGAAGAAGTCGTAGTTCTTACGCTCCTTGGAGACGACCACGGTGTCGAGCATCGTGGTGTCGCCCTGCTTGACCAGACAGGCGCCGGTGGCCTGCTTGGCAAGCTCGCCGGACTCAAAGGTGTAGGTCTTGCCGTACAGCTCAAAGGTCTTGGATACGAGTGTCATTGTTCTCCTTTACCCCACAGGCCCCTTGCCTGCGGGCTTCTCATGTGACGCGGGCCCCCTGCCCCCGCCACGCTTCAGAGCGTGATTGTTCACGCCCTTACACAAAAAGAGCGCCCCGCTGCGCAGGACGCTCTTAGCATGTACAAATCCTACTGGATGTTGTCGCGGATGCCCAGAGCCTTGATGAGCTCACGGTACTCGACAATGTCGTTCTTCTTGATGTAGGAGAGAAGACGACGACGACGGCCGACGAGCATGAGCAGGCCACGACGGGTGTGGAAGTCCTTCTGGTGGGACTTCATGTGCTCGGTCAGCTCCTTGATGCGCTCGGACAGGATGGCGACCTGAACCTTGGGGTTACCGGTATCGACCGGGGAGTTACCGAACTGGGCGGTCAGCTCCGCCTTGCGCTCTTTGGAAACAGTCATTGTTTCACCTTTCGTTTCGCGTCGCCTGTGGGCGACTCCATTCGCCTCGGACTGGGAAGCCGCCGGTGGAGCGAACATCCAAGGTCGAGGTACCAACAGGTCGGTATGTTACCACAAGCGGCGCGCGCCTGCGCATCATCACCGACCCAACATGAATTCCATCGCACGGAGCCGCTGATCGGTGTGCGTGGCGGCCCAAACATGCGAAAGCCCCAGCAAAAACGCAGCCGTATGCGGATCGATCTGCTCGTCCATAAGGGCATCGAACGTCATGGACATCAGAGCGCGCAGCCATGCGACCTCGCTGACCGATACCAACTCGGCGCCAGGCACGCTCGAGGCGCACGACCCGCACAGAAGCCCGCCGGCCTGGGCCGAGAAATGCGAGAGCATGGGATCGCCGCACGAGACGCATGCCGAGAAATCGGGGCGGTAGCCAACGTGCGACAGCAGTTTAAAGACAAAGGCCGCCACGAGCAGGTCCATATGTGCCGCGTCGAGCCCGCTGCCGACAAGTGTGAGCGCCCGCTGCGTGATGGCAAAGGTAAACGGGTCCTCGGCGTCCTCGAACGAGCACACGCGCGCGACCTCGGCGATCGCGCTTGCGGCGCATGTCATCTCGTAATCGGGAGCAGCGCCGAGCGGCGCCTCCATAAGCTCGGCCTGGGAAACCACGTCGAGCGACCGTCCATGCGCAAGCAGCAGATCAACGGTACAGAACATCTCGCAGCGCGCAGCCAGGCGTCCACCGGGTTTGCGGGCGCCCTTTGCCACGGCACGAACCTGCCGACCCCGCTCGTCAAGCATCGTCAAGATCAGGTCGGTCTCTTTGAGCTTCGTCTTGTCGAGGACGAGCACCTTGGTGCGATATGTCCGGGAGCCTGCCATGCGCGCCGCGCGTCCTTAGTCCTCGGCGTTGTAGCCAAAGCGGCGAATCTGGGCCTCGTCGTCACGCCAGCCGGCCTTGACCTTTACGTCCAGCTCCAAAAAGACCTGCGTGCCAAAGATGCGCTCAAGATCGCGACGGGCGTCGATACCGATATGCTTGATCATCTCGCCGCCCTTACCGATGATGATGCCCTTTTGGCCCTCGCGCTCGACGTAAATGGTGGCGTGCACGCGCAACACCTTCTTGGTCTGCCTGAGCGCATCGCAGATCACGCCAACGGAGTGCGGAATCTCATCACGGGTGCGGCGCAAGACCTTCTCGCGCACAAACTCGGCAACGAGCGTCTCATCGGAAGCGTCGGTACCCATGTCCTTGGGGAACCAACGCGGACCCTCAGGCAAAAAGTGCGCAACGGTCTCGATAAATGCATCGACGTTGAAGTTCTTGACCGACGACGTCACGATCTCGTCGTCATATTCCATGAGTTCGTGGGCTGCCTTAAGCTGCTCCATGACCTGTGCGGGGTCGGCCTCATCGGCCTTGGTGAGCACCAGGACCTTCTTGGAACGAGCGTTCTTGACGCGCTCGGCAACCCAGGCGTCTCCCCTGCCGATCGGTTTGGTGGCATCAATCAAAAACGCGACAACATCAACATCGTTCAGCTCGAACAACGCGCTCTTGTTGAGCTCGGATCCCAAGCCGTCCTTGGGCTTATGAATACCGGGGGTATCGACAAAGACCAGCTGATAGCCGGGGCGGTTGACGACGGCGCGCATGCGGCGGCGGGTCGTCTGGGCCACCGGCGAGGTGATGGCGACCTTTTTGCCATAGCAGGCATTAAGCAGCGTAGACTTGCCAGCGTTGGGACGACCGACCAGGGCCACAAAGCCGCTGCGGAAACCGGGCTCAACGTCACCAAAGCCCGCGAGGTTGTCGTCCTCGTCGCACAGGGCATCGAGTTCCTCGTCGCTCATACCCTCAAACGGGTCGAACTCCTCGAAATCCTCGAGCTCCTCGGTATCCACCGCGTCCAGGGACTCGTCGTCCAAAATCTCATCGGCAGGCTGCATATTGTCGGACATGGGAATCCCTTTCTAAATAAAGCCGAGCGCGTGGGCAAATACCAGCAAGCCCACAATCGCGGCGGTGATGGAAAGAACGTATACAGAGGCGGCGGCGATGTCCTTGGCGCGTTTTGCCAGCGGATGGAGCTCCTGGGTCGCCAGATCGACAATGGCCTCCATGGCGGTATTGCACAGCTCGCCATGAATCACCAGGCCGCAGCAGATGATAATCGTGGCCCACTCGGCAATGTCGAGCCCCACGATGCAGCCGGCAATGACGGTGCACACGCCCGCCACGAGCATGACCTTAATGTTGCGCTCGGTCTTGACGGCGGTGACGAAGCCCTCCATGGCGTAGGAGAACGACTTTAAAAAGGACGGATGGTCCTTGTTCGATCCGGGAATCATAAACGGCTCCTAGTCGTGGGCATGATTGGTGATGGGGCCGACGTGAACGAGTTTGGGATCCTCGCCGCGCTCGAGCGCCAGATCGCGCAGGATAGCGTCCTCGCGGGCCTCCATAACCTCGGCCTCGTCGTCCTCGATGTGGTCATAGCCCAGCAGGTGCAGCATGCCGTGAACGAGCATCAGACGGCACTCGTCAGCGGGGCTATTGCCAAAACCGGGGGCCTGACGGGCAATAACCTGCGGGGCCAAGATGATATCGCCGAGCTCGAGCGTCTCATCGGCGGGAATGTCATCGTCAAAGGCCGAATCGCACTCAAACGAGAGCACATCGGTGGTGCGGTCGATACCGCGCCACTCGTGGTTGAGCTCGTGCATCTCGTCCTCGTCGACATACGAAAGGGAAATCTCGACTTCACGCTCAACGCCCTCGGCGGCAAGCACGACCTCGCAGATGTGCTCCACCTCCTGAGCATCGAGCAGCGTATCGAGCTCGGCATCGTTGCTGATCAATACACTCAACGGGACTCCTTTCGGTCGCGTGAGCGTTGCTCACGCACGTCATCATAAGCATCATATGCCTCGACGATACAACCCACTAGGGCATGACGCACCACGTCGGCACGCTCGAGGTGAGAAAATGCCACATCGTCGACACGGCCCAAAATCTTCTCGACATCCGCCAAGCCGCCACGACGACCCACCAGGTCGCGCTGACTCAAGTCGCCGGTAATCACGAACTTGGAGTTGAAGCCCAGGCGTGTCAGGAACATCTTCATCTGCTCGGGCGTGGTATTTTGCGCCTCGTCGAGCACCACGAAGGCATCGCTCAGCGTACGACCGCGCATGTAGGCGAGCGGCGCAATCTCGATCACGCCGCGCTCCATAAGCTCGTCGGTACGCTCACGATCCATCATGTCAAAAAGGGCATCGTAGAGCGGACGCATGTAGGGATCAATCTTTTCCTCGAGGGTGCCGGGCAAAAAGCCCAGGTTCTCCCCCGCCTCGACAACCGGGCGCGTCAAGATCAGACGGCCCACCTCATGGCGCTTGAGCGCGGCAACGGCGAGCGCCATGGCCAGATAGGTCTTACCGGTACCGGCTGGACCCAGGCCAAATGTGATGGTGTGCGAGCGAATGGCATCCACATAGCGCTTTTGCCCAAGCGTCTTGGGGCGAATGACGCGGCCGCGATACGAAAGCAGCACGTCATCGCGAAGCGATGTGGCCTCATGCTCGCCGTCGCGTAAGACGGCCAGGCAACGCGAGACATCGTCGGCAGAAAGGGCACGGCCGGCCGCCGCCTCGCGAAAAGCATGTTCGAAAAAGCGCGCCACGAGCTCGACCTCGTCCGGGTCACCGCTCACGGCGATGCTATCGCCACGGGCGACCACATGGGCGCGAACCAAGCTCTCGAGCGCACGAAGGACGCCGTCGCCGGCGCCCAAAACGCGCGAGGGATCAATCCCCTCGGGAACGGTAAGTCTAATCTTCGAGGCTTCCATGAACCTCCCTGCGCGCATGGACCAAGCCGGAATCATCGACTTCGATGATAGCAACATCGAGCAGGCACGGGGCTGTAAGTCCACAGGTATCGTCAAGACGGGCATGATGGAACGAGCCGAGCGTCAGGTTGTCACCATACTCGAGCACGGCGCGCTCAACGGTGCCCACGCGACGACGAGCGTCGGCGATAGCGAGTTCCTGCGCCGCGGCCCGCATACGGCGGCTGCGCTCGGCCATAACCTCGGGCGGTACCTGGTCGGGCATATCGGCGGCGAGGGTGCCGGGACGCTTGCTATAGCGGAACACGTGCATACGCGAGAACCCCACGCGGCGGCACAGCGCCAGCGACTCCTCGAACTCCTCGTCCGTCTCACCAGGAAAACCGACGATGACGTCGCACGAAAGAGACGCCTGCGGCAGGATGGCGCGAATCATGCGCACCGTGTCCTCAAAGGCCTCGGCACTATAGGGACGACCCATGCGATGCAGCGTCGCCGTACAGCCGGACTGTACAGGCAGGTGCAAAAACGGGGCAATACGCTGCGGATAGCGCGCCATAACCTTAAGCAGGCGCTCAGAGATATCCATGGGTTCGACCGAGGAAATGCGCACATGCGGAATGGACGTGCGCTCCATGATGGCCTCGAGCAGCTCATCGATTTCGACATGCTCGTCGGTCGCGCTCTTGCCATCGTAGGCACCCAGGTTCACGCCGGTCAGCACCACCTCGGGCACGCCGGCCTCCTGGGCCTCGCGAACTTGCTCAAGCACGGACTCGACGGGCACGGAGCGCTCGGGGCCGCGTGCCTTCCACACAATGCAATAGGTGCAGCGGTGGTTGCAGCCGTCCTGAATCTTCACGCCCAGGCGAGAGCGGCCGAGCGCATCGACCACCTCGCCATCGCTGCAGGCGGGAACGCTATCGGACTCAACGCCCAGCACCTCGCAGACACGTTCGGCGACATCGATCTTGGACGGCTCGGCGATCACGCGGTCGGAGAGCTCCAGCAGCTCCTCGGGATGCAGGTTGACCACGCAGCCGGTCACGACCACATAGGGCTCGTTTTGATGGGCCAGCGCATGGCGGACGGCCTTACGGGTCTTGGCCTCGGCCTCGCCCGTAACGGCACAGGTGTTAATGACGATCAGATCGGCATCCTGGGGCTCCACCATAGCAAAGCCCAGGCGCATAAGATCGGCAGTGATACGGTCAGACTCAACCCGGTTGACACGGCAGCCGAGGTTGACGACGGAAATATGGGGTGCGAGCACGCGGGCTCCTTAATCGAGGATATCGTCGAGGGCACTCTTGATACGGTCGGTCACCGACTTCTTACCGGAAGCGACGTCGTCGCCCATCTCATCGGCAAAAGCACGGAGCAGCTCGCGCTGCTTATTGGAAAGATTGGTGGGAACGACCACGCGCAGTTGCACGATCAGGCGGCCACGCGAACCGCCACCGCCAATGCGCGGCATGCCGTAATTATTGACGCTCACGGTGTCGCCGTACTGGGCGCCGGCGGGAACCGTCACCTTAACGACCTCGTCGGGCATAATGCCCTCGACCTCGATCTCGCAGCCGAGCGCAGCCTGTGCAATCGAGATATCGCTCACCAGGTACAGGTCGTCACCGTTGCGCTTAAAGCGCTCATGGTCGGCAACGCGCACGTTGACAATCAAGTCGCCCGAAGGCTCGCCGCGAAGGCCGGCCTCGCCAAAGCCGCTCACACGCAGCTGGCGACCGGTCGAAACGCCGGAGGGAATATCGATGTCGATCTTTTCATGAGAAGGCGTGCGGCCCTGACCGTCGCAAGTCTCGCAGGGATGGTCGATAACCGTGCCCTCGCCATGGCAATCGGGGCAAGGCGAGGAAGACTGAACCTGGCCCAGGAACGAACGCTGAACCGTCGTGACGTAGCCCGTACCGTGGCAGCGGCCGCACTGCTTTTCCTGTGCGCCCTCTGCCCTACCGGTGCCATTGCAGTCCTCGCAAGGAGCAAGGCGGTCATAGCTGATTGTCTTTTTGCAACCGAGCGCCGCCTCCTCGAGCGTCACCGAAAGCGAAATGGCCATGTCACGTCCGCGACGACGCTCACGACGGCTGTGGGCGCCACCGCCGGCACCGCCGCCAAAGAACGACGAGAAAAGGTCGTCCATGCCCATGCCGCCAAAGATGTCGTTAATGTCGACATAGCCAGAGCCACCGGGGCCGTCAGGAGAGCCAAAGCGATCGTAGTTTGCACGCTTCTGCTCATCGGAAAGAACGGAATATGCCTCGTTGAGCTCTTTGAACTTGGCCTCGGCCTCGGGGTCGTCCGAAACGTCCGGGTGTACGGTACGGGCCTTCTTTAGAAACGCGCGCTTAATCGTCCGCGCGTCGGCATCCTTTTCGACGCCAAGTACCTCGTAGTAATCCCTATTTTCCGACACGACCGAATCCTTCCGACTTTCATTATTGTCACAGTGCGTCCTATACCCAAGCTGGGGCGGCCGCAAACAGAGGGTTTGATGTTAGTACATTCCGTACGGCGAAAGCATGGCACGCTGCGAGCAGCTCGCAAACCAAACCGACACGAGTGCAAACATAAATCCGTTGGCAAAACCGTTGGCAAACTGCATCGCGCCGCGTTTCCACCACAGCAGGCTGCGATGAAGCACGCCGTCCGAGAGCACCATGAACAGGCCCATGGCAAACGGAATAAAGCACATCATGGCAAAGGCCGAGAACACGCCCGAGATGGCCGACAGCACCAAAAACGGCGCCACGATGCCCATCAGGTAAAAACCGGTACGGGCCTTGCCTTCCAGGCGCTCGGCCTCGACATGGGCACGGCCGACCAGGTCGCCGCCCGCGGCACCGTTGGTGCCGGCGTGACCCATGCCGCCAATACGAACCTCGTCGCCATCGTGCGTGCCGGCAGGAAACTCAATCGTCTGCTCGGAGGTCACGCGGGTTCGACCGCTGCCACCGCAATCGGGACAGGGGTCGGCGACGACCTTACCGGAACCGCCGCACTCGGGGCAGACCGACTGGAACGTGCCGGCGCCAAACAGGAAGGACAGGTCGACATCGATGTGGCCGCGACCGCCGCAGCTCGGGCAGGTATGCGCATGCTCGGACGAGACGGAGCCCGAGCCGCCACAGTGACCACAGGTATCAAAACGCGTATAGCGGACGGTCTTACGGGCACCGCCCTTGGCCTCCTTGGCGTCGAGCTTGATGTCGACGACCACGTTGGCGCCGTTCTCGGGATTGTAGGCAGCCTGCCCACGACGCTGCTGGCCCCAGGCGCCACCAAAGGGGAAGCCGCCCTCAAAGGGATTGCCATAACCCGTGCTGCCGGCGTAGCCGCCACCATAGGGCGAAGCCGTAGGAGCACCGGCAAAGGGATTGCCCGAGCGCATGGCGTCATAGCGAGCACGCTTCTGCTCGTCCGAAAGCACGGCGTAGGCCTCGGAAACCTCTTTGAACTTTTCCTCGGCATCCGGCTCTTTATTGACGTCCGGATGGAGCTTGCGGGCCTTTTGCTGGAAAGCCTTTTGTATATCACGCGAGGTGGCGTCCTTGGAGACGCCCAGGATCTCGTAGTAATCTTTTTCGTTCATCGTCGCCATGCGCGGCAACCTCCTGCTCACAGCAGCGTATATAATGCGGTCATTCTACCCGAGCGGCCTAAGCTAGACCCCAAAACAGCTCGAACAGCACATTTCCATCGAGCCAACCCAAGTGGGTGGGAGCCAGACGGGCGCGAGTGCGACCTTCGATAACATCTTTCGATGTAACGCGCCCCGCATGCCCTTTAGCATCATCGGACACCCAGGAGGCAAGGCCCAACTCGAGCGCGCGGTCGCAAGCCGCCGCCAGCTCGTCCTCGGGGATAATGTTTGCCGAGCGAACCAACAGGTCAGACCCAACGCCGCGCGTCATGCGACAGGCGAGCATCAAATCCTCGGCTGCTGCCTCGCGCTGCGACAGACACTCGGCATCAAACGTCGTCGCAGCATCGTCGCGCTGTACCAGACGCACGCGATACGCGTCGCCTCGAGCAAGTGCGCCGCAAAACAGCCCGGCCAAGCGAGCGAAGTCCCCAGCATCGAGCATGCCGGCGGCAGAGCGGCCCAGACCCAGGTAACCCTGTCCGGTCCAGTAGGCAATGTTATGGGCGCATTCATGGCCGTCGAGCGCGTAGCTCGCCACCTCATACGGGTGATAGCCGGCGGCACCCAGGAGCTCGCGCGCCACGTCCATGCAGGCGGCCTGAAAATCCTCGTCGGGCTCGAGCGACTCGTCACGGCACGCCATGCGATAGAGGGGCGTCCCCACCTCGAGCGTGAGCGGGTAAACCGACACATGATGCGGAACCGCCGCCAGCACGCCCTCGAGCGTACGCTTCCAACTCGCTGCGGTCTGCCCGGGAAGTCCGCACATAAGGTCGCACGACACGTCAAGCCCAGCGTCCTTGACCGTCGCGATGGCGGCGAGCGCCCGATCGGCATCGTGAATGCGGCCGATGGCGGTAAGTTCGGTGTTATCGAGCGTTTGCACGCCCAGAGAAACGCGTGTGACACCAACCTTGGCAAGCGCAGTAGCAAGCTCGGCGGTCAGCGACTCGGGATTGGCCTCGCAGGTAAACTCAACGGGGGCGCACCACGCACGAATACGCCGCGCCAGCTCCACCAGGCGCTCCCCCGCCAGCGACGGCGTGCCGCCGCCAACATAGACGGTGCGGATCTGGTCGAGGGCCCCAGCCTTGCCAAAAGCATCGAGACGCGCGAACAACTGCTCAAAATAGGAATCGAGCGCGGCATCCAAATCACACGAAGCAAAGCTGCGCGAGTCGAAGTCGCAGTAGCGGCACTTTTGGGCACAGAACGGCACGTGCACGTACAGCGCGGTAACGGCCACCCTTAAGCCTCCAGCGGATGAGGGGGCACCGATTCGCCGG
Organism: uncultured bacterium; assembly: GCA_905215505.1. Classification (GTDB taxonomy): domain Bacteria; phylum Actinomycetota; class Coriobacteriia; order Coriobacteriales; family Coriobacteriaceae; genus Collinsella. The sequence continues at coordinate 17,994 of CAJMPU010000022.1, read as the reverse complement.
CGGCAAGGGCAGCCTCGCAGGCCACCACATCATGCTCGATCTCATCGACCAGCGCCATAAACTCCTCATACGTGGAGCAGCGCACCACATGGGCACGCCAAGCGGCGGCATGGGGCATGCCTTTTAAGTACCAGCTTGCGTACGTACGGGCACGCGACATGAGCGGCAGGAGCTCATGCGTCAGCGTTAGGTGCTCACGCAGGGAGTCCAGGCGCTCGACAGAGCTGCGCGCCGGCACCGGTGTGCCATCGAGCGCAAGAGCGCGAGCATCGCCAAACACCCACGGGTTCCCGTAGATGCCGCGCGCGATAAACACCGCGCTGGCACCCGAGTTTCGCAGATGCACCGCGGCATCCTCGGCGGTGAACACATCACCCGAACCGATCACGGGAATCTCAACGGCATCTGCGACCTCATCGACGACCGACCAATCGGCCTGGCCGGTGTAGAGCTGCGTGGCGCAACGACCATGCACGGCGACTGCGGCAGCCCCTGCGCCCTCAAGCATCTGGGCAAATGTCGCGGCATTGCGATCCTCGGCATAAAAGCCTTTGCGAATCTTGACGGTCACGGGCACGTGCGCCGCGCCCACCGCCGCCTCGACGATCTTCTCGGCCAGGTCGGGCGTGCGCATAAGCGCCGAGCCCTCGCCCTTGGTGACGACCTTGCGAGCCGGGCAGGCCATATTGATATCGATGAGCGACAGGCGATCGCCAACACGCTCCTCGACGGCAGCGACGGCACTCGCAAACTGATCGGGCTTGGAGCCAAAGAGCTGTACGCAAATCTGCTGTTCCTCATCGGCCGGTAGCACCAGGCGCCAGGTCTTGTTGCTGGCATAGGCAAGGCCCGCCACGCTCACCATCTCGCTGTAGGCAAGGTTGGCACCGCGGCGACGACACATGATGCGATAGGCGGGGTCGGTCACGCCCGCCATGGGAGCCATAAGGAACGGCTGCTCGGCATAGGCGCCTAGAAGCCGCAGACTATATTCGGAAAGCGCCATAGACCTACTCGTCCACCTTGAGGATCGCCATAAAGGCCTCCTGCGGAACCTCGACCGAGCCGATGGCTTTCATGCGTTTCTTGCCCTCTTTCTGCTTCTCGAGCAGTTTGCGCTTACGCGAAATATCGCCGCCGTAGCACTTGGCAAGCACGTCCTTGCGACGCGCCTTGACGGTGGAGCGGGCAATAATCTTGTTGCCGATAGCACCCTGGATAGGCACCTCGAACAGCTGACGCGGGATGATCTCCTTGAGCTTGTCGCACAGGCCACGGGCCAGGCCATAGGCCTTGTCCTTATGGACGATAAACGACAGCGCGTCCACCTCGTCGCCCGAAAGCAAAATATCGAGCTTCACGAGCTCGGAGGGACGGTACTCATTGAACTCGTAGTCGAGCGAGGCATAGCCCTTGGTACGGCTCTTGAGCTGATCGAAGAAGTCCAGGATGAGCTCGGCGAGCGGCATATCGAAGCGCATCTCGACCGATTTGCTCGTCAGGTGGATCATGTCAGTCGTGACGCCACGGTGCTCGATAGCGAGCTGCATGACGGCACCCGTATACTCGGGCGGGCAGATGATCTTAGCCTTGAGGTACGGCTCCTCAATGCGCTCGATACGCGTGGCCTCGGGAAGGTCCTGCGGGCTGCGGACATCGATCATCTCGCCGTCGGTCTTGTAGACGTGATAGTCGACCGAGGGACTCGTGGCAATGAGGTCCAAGTTGAACTCGCGCTCCAGGCGTTCCTTAACGACTTCCATGTGCAGCAGGCCCAGGAAGCCCACGCGGAAGCCAAAGCCGAGCGCCACCGAGGTCTCGGGCTCCCACACCAACGACGGGTCGTTGACGTGCAGCTTATCGAGCGCGTCACGCAGGTTCTCGTAGTCCTTGTTATCGATCGGGAACAGGCCCGTATAGACCATGGGCTTAGCCTCGCGGTAGCCGGGAAGCGGCTCGGGGCAGGGATTCGACGCCCACGTGAGGGTATCGCCCACGCGCACGGCCTCGGGGTCCTTCAGGCCCGTGACCACGTAGCCCACCTCGCCGACTGTCAGCGCATCGACCGGAGTCTCGGCGGGACGCTTGACGCCCACGCCATCGACCAAAAAGTCACCCTTTGCCTGCATCATGCGCAGGGTATCGGCCTTTTTGATGGAACCGTCAAAGATGCGCACCGTGGCGACGACACCACGATACTCGTCGAAGTACGAATCCAGGATGAGTGCCTTGAGCGGCGCGTTCGCATCGCCCTTGGGCGGAGAGATCAAAAAGACAATGGACTCCAGCAGATCGTGGATGCCCTCTCCGGTCTTGCCCGAGACACACACGGCATCATCGGCAGGGATCGCCAAGTCATCCTCGATCTCGGTCTTGACCTCATCGGGATGGGCCGAGGGCAGGTCGATCTTGTTGATGGCCGGCACAATGTCCAGATTTGCGTTCATGGCGAGCGTCGCATTGGAGACGGTCTGTGCCTCGACACCCTGGGTGGCATCGACGACGAGCACCGCGCCCTCGCAGGCGGCCAGCGAACGCGAGACCTCGTAGGTAAAGTCAACGTGGCCCGGCGTATCGATCAGGTTGAACTGATACGTCTCGCCATCATCGGCGTCATAGGACACGCGAACGGCATTGGACTTGATCGTGATGCCGCGCTCGCGCTCGATATCCATAGTGTCGAGCAGCTGCGACTCCATGTCGCGCTCGTCAACGGTATGGGTGAGCTCGAGGATACGGTCACTGATCGTGGACTTGCCATGGTCGATGTGCGCAACAATTGAGAAGTTGCGGATGTGGGAAATGTCAATTGAAGTATTCATGCGGACTATCTTACCCGAGCGATACAAAAAATGGAGCCTGTTCCATAAAACAGGCTCCATTTATGCGCGTAATCTGTGTGGTGTGAAATTTACAACTTAAGCGTTGATGCTGTTCACGAGCTTGGCAAGGCCGGACTTGCGGTTGGAAGCCTGGTTCTTGTGGATGACATGCTTAGCGGCAGCCATGTCGAGACGCTTGGTGACGGTCTTGAGGGCAGCCTGAGCCTTCTCGGCGTCGCCCTCGGCGACGGCGGACTGGACGTGCTTGGTCAGCGTCTTGAGCTCGGACTTGACAGCCTTGTTACGCATGCGAGCTGCCTCATTGGTGCGGATACGCTTCTTCTGAGACTTGATGTTTGCCACTTCTGGAGTTCCTTTCGAGTTCCTTGCAAAAAATGTATGACACCTCTGAGACACGGTGAGGTCATGCAAGCGCCTACTATAGCACGCTCCCCCTCAAAGGGATAGAACGAATTTGTCAAATAGGCAGGTATCATCACGATTTTCTCAAGATGTTCGTAATCCAGAGCAAAAGCGCGGTCTCCGAATCGGCCGAACCCTTGAGCGCGAGCTCCACATCGACGGCGCCCTCGAGCGCGGCAAGGAGCTCGGCCATCGAAAAACGACGTGCCCAGGTCAGGTGATTCTTGACCTGCCAGGCCTGAAGCTTGAGCGTCGCGGCAAGCTCGCGGCCCTGCCCACGAGAGTCAAGCGCCTTGGCGACGATCAGCTCACGGATGCGGCCGCACAGCAATGTGTAGGTCCACACGTAACTCTTGACGGGCAGTAAATTGAAGAGCTCAAGCGAGCGGCGTATATCACGAGCCGATACCGCGTTGAGAAAATCCCAGGGCTGGACCTCGGCCGTGCGGACGATCCAGCGTTCCACATCGGCAAGCTCAATCTGAGGGGCCTCGACCATCTGGGCAAGCTTGGCCAAGTCGTTATCGAGCATGCGGGTGTTCTCGCCCGAGCGCGAGACAAGCTCCTCGGCGGCCGCCGCCGAGATGGACTTGCCGTGTTGCGTCGCCATCTGCTGCACGCGGCGTGGGAGCTCCCAGCGCTTGGTGCCCGAGCAATCGATGACGGCCTTCTTGTCAATCTTGGCGATCGCCTTGTACAGGCGCGTATTCTTGGCGAGCGAATCGGCGATAATAAGGCAGACCGTTGTGGGACTTGGACTCGCCAGATACTCGACGAGCGGTTCGGAAACCGCCTTGGCAAGCTTGGAGCAGCCGTCAAGGATTACCAGGCGAAACTCGCTGCCCATGGGAAAGGTATTGAGCGAGCCAATGATCGACTCGATATCGGGGTCTTTGGTCATGTCGCGTTCATCGAGGTTGAACTCAACCATACCCGACTTTTCCAAGCGAGCTTTCATACGCGAGACGGCGTGGTCGCGCTTGACCCCATCGGTACCAACGATCAGATATGCCGGCAGCAGACCGGTTTCGGGCATTGCGCTCCCCTCTCGCAGACTCTCGAATTCGTACTGTGCCATTTTAGCCCAGGGGCCAGCCGCGCGCCAACGATGTCATCACGGTCGCTGGCATCTCATCGCAAAGCCATTCGCAGTCGGCGCGACGGTAATGTCGCCGTGTTCGATGGTGCACGCGAACACACCACCCGCTTCCTTCACGGCATCGACGCAGGCATCGGACGGATGGCCGTATCGATTCCCCTCGCCCGCGCTCGCAAGGGAAAGCTCGGGCTTCAGGACGTCCAGCAACTCACCATCGACTGAAACCTTGGAGCCGTGATGCCCAAGTTTAAGGACATCGATATCCCCCACCTCCTGCACGAATTCCCGTTCTTGGTCGAGCTCGGCATCACCGGTGAGGAGCATGCGCAGGCCCTTGCCTTCCTGAACATAAGAGAGCAGCAGGACAAGGGAGTCCTCATTTCCCTCGCCATCCACGGACTCGAATGGCCACATCACGTGGGCGCAAAATGAGCCGATGTCGACCGTATCCCCACGGCGCACCTGCCGATACTCCACGCCAGGTCGGTTCAATACCTCGGCAGGAGCATCCTCCAGCGCATCCGCCGCCACGGCAATCGTTCCGACCGAAAACTGTTCGAGCACGGCAGGCAGACCACCCCAGTGGTCCTCATCCCAATGCGTCACAAAGACGGCATCGATATGGTGCACGTTATTGCGGACCAACGCCGCCACCACGCGCTCGTCGAGTCCGCAATCGACGAGTGCTACTGCGCCGCCCTGGCGGATAAGAATCGCATCGGCCTGGCCCACATCGAGCACCGTCACCGAAGGCGGAGCGAATCGATCCCAGTAGACGTACGGAATCGCAGCCAAGAGCACAAGGCATGCAAGCCCCACCGCCATAGGACGCGCACGGGGACGCGGCCACCGGACAAGCAGAACCGCCAGCAAACACGGCACTAGGTAAATCCACATGCTATCGGGCGGCACGCTCACGGATGCACCCGGCACGGCGGCAAACAGCTGCTCGAAGAACAGCGCGCAACGGGCGGCAATCATGGGCACAACGAGCGCCCAAGTCCGCAACGGTCCCACGAGCGAAAAGGGAACCAGCACGATGGACACAGCAAGCAGTACGCTCACCACCGGACCGATGACCGCATTTGCCAGCGGAGCAATGAGCGAGAACGTACCGAAGGCAGGAATGGTAATGGGAAATGTCGCCAACTGCGAGCACAGCGTGACGGAAAGCATGCTGGCAACGCCCGATGGCACGCCCAGCTCACCCAAAGCGAAGGTCGCATAGGGGCAAAAGCACAGAATGGCTAAGACGCTGGCACATGAAAGCTGAAAGCCCATCTCGAACAGCACCGTCGGCCGCAGTAGCACAAAGATGGACATGGTAACAAAGAGTGCCGATGCGCCGTGCCGGCGACGCCCCGCGCCGTTTACGACAAGCGTCGCGAACACCATGCAGCACGCGCGCACGGCAGAGGGAGACGCGCCCGTAAAGGTAGCGTAGCCCACAAGCGTTATCGCCAGTATCGCCCGCTGAAGACCACGTGAGCACCGAGTCTTTTGCAATAAACCCTCGATTAAAAACCCCACGATAGCCAAATGGCTGCCCGAGACGGCGATAAGATGCGCCGTTCCCGTCACCGAAAACCAGTCGCCCGCCGGCTGGGCGCGCAGCTCGGCCGAACGACCGCAGACGACACCGGCTATGAGCGCACGCGCCGGGTCGGTCGCAGGCGCGATAGACGCAAGCAGCCCATTTCGCAGTCGAAGCAGCGGCTCCGGAGAGCCCTCATCGACCGACACAATCCGAACGGCTTTAACCTTGCGCGCCTCGCCTCGAAGCACGCGTGAGCGCCCATACGCATCGTTCTCAAAGCGCGAAATTCGACCGATAGCACGTACATGCGAACCGGCGTCGAGCTCGCGATCACACGACAGCCGCACCTGACCCAAACGCTTTTCGCCCGCATACGCATCGCAGGCATAGGAGTACGCACCGTCACTGATGGACGGGTCGCCGTGCACAACAAACTCGAGACTGCTCGCAGCCCGATTATCCAGTGCGCTCGAAGCACGCAGTGTCCCGATCGCCCAACCCGCGGACACGACCGCCCCCGCCAAGAAGCCAAGGCCCGCGGCATAAAGCCATCGTCTCCACCGCACAAGGCGCATACAGGACCGAGCCAATACGATACAAGCCGCAGCCGCAACGGGAATGGCCATAAGCGACGCGACGGGCGCTGCCCGCTCTCCCAACAGCAAATCGGCCGCCATGTTAAGTACCAAGCCACAGCTCACACACAAGCCGGCACAAAGCGCCATCGTCCACGGCATCAATGGTCGTGGTGGCATCACTTGCTCGCGCTCGGTCGCACTCATACGCAGATGCAATCTTTGATTTTGGCAAGCTTCTTCTCGCCGATTCCCGACACACGCATCAGATCGTCAACCGAGGCAAAAGCACCGTTCTTTGTCCGCTCATCGATAATCGACTGGGCCATGGAGGGACCGATGCCCGAGAGCGTCTGTAGCTCTTCTGCGCTTGCCGTATTGATGTTTACTAGGCCTGTTGCGCCACTCACGCCCGATGATGCGGAAGCCCCACCATCAACACCGGCTTCCGCAATGGACGCCTGCTGCCCCCCTATCGTTGGAACGTGAATCTTCTGTCCATCGACGACCTTAGATGCCCGATTGAGCCCCGTAACGTCTGCCTCGGGCGCCAGCCCGCCGGCGGCATCAATCGCCTGAGCCACCCGCGCCCCGTCTTTGAGGCGATATACACCGGGTGACACAACGGCGCCATCGACATCGACATAGACCTCTGCCGCGGCAGAAGCCTTAGTCGAAGAACCTTCGGATGTCTTTCCGCTCGAGGTATCACCGGATCCCGGCTCCACCAACGAGCCCGAACCGTCAGTGCGCTCAAACGACACGCCACCGGCACCGCCGCCAAGGTTCGCCATCGCCAGTCCACTCGCCATCGCAATGACGACCAGTATCGCCATCACCACTGCCTTATGACCGAACAGCTTGTCCGCCAAGCGGTCCATCCGTTTGACTCGTTCGTGTTGTTCGCGCTGCGCCATAGCAAAACCTCCCAACACCATCGTGTCAGGAAAGGAGCTCCGCAACAGCCACGCTCCAAAACCGGTTTTAGCGGTCAAACCAAAAACCAACCAAAACCTTGCACAAATCTGTCCATTTATTCAGGCACACGTCAGCAAATGGACACTTAGCCGCAAAATGCCCAGATAGCAAAAGACCGACGATGCAGGCGCATCGTCGGTCTATGCACAAATTTACTCGTGATCTTGGTAAATCTCACGCGGAGCAAGCTCCGAATGTTTGCGTTTTAAGGTCTTAGGGGCCTTATACGTGTTGCTCTCGAAGTCGATGTACTCGGTCTGCTTGAGCAGGCGCTCGATCATCTCCTCATGATCGAACAACTCCCAGGCCTCATGCACGGCATCGAGTTTGGCATGCGTCTCGGGACGGCGCGGCATAAATAGCGTGCAGCAGTCGGGAGCGGCCTCAGTCGAGATATCGAACGTACCAATCTCCTCGGCGCGCGCGATGATCTCCTGCTTGTCCGAACCGATGAGAGGGCGGAACACGGGGATCTTCACGGCCTCGTTGACGGCCATGATGTTCTCAAGCGTTTGGGAGGCAACCTGCCCAAGCGATTCGCCGGTCACGATGGCCTTGGCGCCCTCGATGTGTGCAATGCGCTCGGCAACCGAATACATAATGCGGCGATACATGATCACGCGCAGATTGCTGGGGCAGGTGACCGAAATCTCACGCTGGCAGTCGCCAAACGGCACCACGTACAGGCGGCCGATCTGGACACCCGGCTCAAGCGCACGGATGATGTCCTGCACCAAATACTCGCTCGTATCGGGCGTCTGCGGACGACCAGAGAAATGCACCGGCACGCACACCGCGCCGCGACGCGCGAGCATCCAGGTCGCCACCGGAGAATCGATACCCGACGACAGCAGCGTCACGACCTTGCCGGCAGAACCCACCGGAAGGCCGCCAACGCCGCGCTGGGAGCGCGCATACACGTAGACACTACCCTGAACCACCAGAACGTGCACCATCGCGTCGGGGTCGTGCATCTGGACCTTTTTATCGGGAAACGCCTCACACAGCACCTCGCCAACCTGTCGATTGATATCGATCGAGGTGAGCTCATAGTCAGTATTGGAGCGCTTGGCGTGCACCTTAAACGAATCGAAGGAACCAAACTCGCGCAGCGCCTTCACAGCGGCGGCGCAGTACTCCTGCGGGTCGCGGTTGGTGTGATACGCCAAAGACACACGGGCAACGCCGGGGACGGTGCGGATGACACGCGCCGCCTCGTCGGCCTGATGCTCGTTAAAGGTCACGAGGATATAACCGGAAATTCGAGACACGGCGTTCACGGAAAAGGCGGCCAAGGCCGCCTTGATGTTATCCATGAGGATATGCTCAAAATGTGCGCGGTTCTTGCCCTTCAGCCCAACCTCGTGATAGTGGACTAGGCAGACGCGAGCCGCCATTTAGGCTTCAGCAACCTTGTGGCCGAGCGCCTTCTCGTAACGGGCCTCGTCGTAAGAGATGTCGCCGTCGACAATCTCGTCCATAGCCATCGAGATGGTATCGGCACCGGAAAGCCCGATGGTGATGTCATCGACATCCTGGACGGCAAGCACGCGGTTGTGCTGGCCACGCAGCATGCTATTGATGTCGCAGGCGCGCTTGGAGGCAAGCGAAGCGAGCAGGAAGCGGTTGTGATCGGTCTTCTCCAGAAGATCGTCAATGCAAGGCTTTACAACGGACACGGACCTCAGATCCTTTCATGCATATCGAGAACGCGAACGAGCTCATCGGTCGCGCGGTCGAGATCGTCATTCACCACGACGTCGTCGTAGCGGTCGGCAAGGGCAAGCTCATCGGCGGCGTTTGCCATACGCAGCTCAATCGTCTCGGGCGTCTCGGTACCGCGACCGACTAGACGCTCGCGGAGCACCTCAAGCGAAGGCGGCTTGATAAAGATCAGCACGGCCTCGGGGAAACGCTCCTTCACCTGCAGGGCGCCCTGGACATCGATCTCCAAAATCAGAGACGAGCCCGAGGCGAGCTTGGATGTGACCTCGCTCACCAACGTGCCGTAGCAGTTACCGTGGACCTCGGCCCACTCAACAAACTCACCGTTTGCCACGCGGCGGTCGAACTCCTCGCGCGTCAGAAAAAAGTAGTTGACGCCGTCGACCTCACCTTTGCGTGGTGCTCGCGTGGTAGCCGAAACCGTCAGACCCAGGTTCGAGCGGCGCTCGCGCACACGAGCGACGAGCGTACCCTTGCCTGCGCCTGACGGTCCAGAAATCACAAAGAGCTTGGAATCCTGAGCGCTCACTTATTTGGTCAGCTGCTCGAGGAGCTGCTCGCGCTGACGGACGCCGAGGCCCTGGACGCGACGAGTAGCGGAGATACCGAGCTCCTCCATGATCTTGGCGGCCTTGGCCTTGCCATAACCGGGGAGAGACTCGATGAGGGTGGAAACCTTCATGCGGGAAGCGATGGGGTCATCGGAGTTGAGCACGGACTCGAGGGACTTCTCGCCCTTTTTGATCTGCTCGCGAAGCTCAGCGCGGGCGTGACGTGCGGCAGCAGCCTTCTCAAGAGCCTGCTTGCGCTGCTCGTCGGTAAGCTGAGGGAGTGCCATTCGTACCTCCAAATAGTTGGGTTATATCTGATTCAATAATTGGCATTTTAGCACGTAGAACGTACAAAATACCTAATCGCGGCTCCATAGGTTAGACGATACCCGCAAAAAGTGCAATATACTGCGCCCAAAGTTAAGCCCCTGACCTGCGATTCCACACAAAGGATGGGAAAGTTTACGCAGGCACAGGGGCTATTTTGTGCTAATGAGACCCAAAAGTGATGACTTAGGGGAATCTTTTACGCGACGTTTTCGACCAGCTCGGCGACGATGGCGTCAAAGGCGGCAACCGGATCGTCGGCACCGGTGATGGGACGGCCCACCACAATGTGGCTTGCGCCACGCTCGATAGCCTGGGAAGGCGTCGCCACGCGGGACTGGTCACCAAGGGCGGCACCCACCGGACGCACACCCGGAGTTACGATCAGGGCATCAGGACCCAGCAGCTCACGCATGTCATGAGCCTCCATCGGTGAGCACACGATGCCATCGATGCCGTTGGCCTGAGCAAGCTTTGCCAAGCGGGCGGCCTCCTCGGCCACGGGCGACTCGACGCCGATCTCGCTCAAGGCATCCTGATTCATGCTCGTGAGCACGGTGATGGCGAGGAGCTTGGCGCGGTCCTCACGCGCCTCCTCGGCACCCTCGCGGCAGGCAGCGAGCATAGCACCCGAGCCCAGGCCGTGGACCGAAAGCAGGTCGGCACCGGCAAGCGAGGCCGAGCGGGCAGCGCCGCGCACCTGATGCGGAATGTCATGGAACTTAAGGTCGAGGAAGACCTTAAAGCCAAGGTCCTTAAAGGTCTTGACGATCTGGGGACCCTCAGCGTAATAGAGCGTCATGCCGACCTTGAGCCAGGCGGCATGGCCCGAAAGCTCGTGGGCGAGCTCGAGCGCGCGCTCACGGTCGCAGTCGAGGGCGACGATAACACGGTCGCGGGCATCATTCTCTAGCATTCGAAAGCACCCACCAGCTCGTTGATGTCCTTTACGCCCTGGGACTCGGCCCAGGCCTCGAGCTCATGCGCGATCTTAAGCGAAGCACACGGATCGACGAAGTTGGCCATGCCGACCGACACGCAGGTGGCGCCGGCCAGGATAAACTCAGCCGCATCCTCGCCAGTCATGACACCGCCGACACCGTTGATGGGGATATCGACGGCCTGGGCAACCTCCCAGACCATGCGCACGGCGATGTGGTGGCAAAGCGGGCCAGAAAGGCCGCCCTTGGGCTTGGCCACGCGGGACTTGCGGGTATGAACATCGATGGCCATGCCTTGGATGGAGTTAATGACCGAAAGGCCGTCGGCGCCGGCGGCCTCGAGAGCCTTGGCAATCTCGGCAACGTTGACCGGAGCCATCTTTACGAACAGCGGCTTATCGGTCACCTTGCGGCAGGCAGCCATAACGGAAGAGGCGCCCTCGGGCGTTGATCCCATGGCGGCACCGCCGGCGGCAATATTAGGGCAGCTCACGTTGATCTCGTAGCCGGCAGCCCAGGGGCACAGCTCGACATACATCTCGAGTGCGCGGACAAACTCGTCAACGGAGTGGCCGGCAACCTGACAGATGACCTGGCAGCCGTCCTTGGACAGCTGTTCGAGCCAAGGACCGGACTCACGGGCAAAGGCGGCCACGCCGGGGTTCTGAAGGCCCACGGAGTTGATCATGCCGCCCGGGATCTCGGCCATGCGAGGCGCGGGATTGCCGGGCCAGGGCTCGGCAGCGCAACCCTTGGTGGTGATGGCGCCCAGCTGGGAAACATCAAAGAAGTTCTGGAACTGCCAACCGTAGCCAAAGGTACCGGCTGCGGTGTTGATGGGGTTCTGCATCTTGACGCCGCCGAAATCGACGGCCATGTTCACGGTACCCACTAGAAGACCACCACCTTGGAAGCATCGAACACAGGGCCGCACATACAGGCGCCCTTCATACCGTCGACCGTCTCGACATTGCAGGTGTTGCAGGCGCCAAAGCCACAGCTCATCATGCGCTCGAGCGACACCTCGCAGTACGCACCGGCCTCGGCGGCTGCGGCGGCGACCTTCTTCATCATGACGGCGGGACCGCAGCTGGCCACGTAGTCGTAGCCGCCCTCGCCAAGCAGCTCGGCGGCAGGATCGGTGCAAAAACCGTGCGTGCCGAGCGAACCGTCGTCGGTGCACACGTTAACCGTGGCGCCCAGCGCACGGAACTCATCGACACCCACGACTTTGGAAGCGGTGCCAAAGCCCAGGCACACGTCCACATCAACACCCTGCTCGGCAAGCATGCCGGCAAGACACAGCACAGGCGGAACGCCGATGCCACCGGCGACGAGCAGTGCCTTCCTGGTGCCCTCGGGTACCATCCAGCCACGGCCACCGGGGCCCAACAGGTTAGAGGTGGAGCCAGGGCCCATCTGGGACAAACGGCGGGTATCGTCGCCCACGGCGGCGTACCACAGCTCGACGGTGCCGGCCTCGGCGTCGGCGCGGTAGAAACTCAAGGGCACACGAAGCAGAGAAGACGCATCGCCGGGGACGGCGATGTTCACAAACTGACCGGGCTTGAGCGCACTTGCAAGCTTGGGGGCCGAGATGACGAGCGAGAAGATGCCGTCGGCGATCTCCCGGTTCGAGACGACCTCGAAGTCGTGCATGCGTGCAGTGGAAGGTGTGGGCATAGACGCTCCAATCCCCCATGCGGTTGCATGGTCTAAACGAACAGAAAGCGCGGCACCGCAAGGGCGCCGCGCACAAAAGCGATAAGGCTATCGCTAGCAGATGCAGCCGTCGGCGAGCGTCTGCTTGCCACCGACAAATACATCGGTGGCACGACCGGTGAGCGTGCGGCCGGCAAAACCGGAGTTCTCGGCGCGCGACTCGTAACCGTCCTCGCCAACCGTCCAGGTTGCGGAGGGGTCGAACACGGTCAGGTCGGCGACAGAGCCCGCCTTGACCTGAACCTGATCGAGGCCCAGAATCTCACGCGGCTTGATGGCCATGAGCTCGACCATGCGGCTCACGCTCATCTTGCCCGTGTTGACCAGCTCAGTGAGCACGAGCGACAGCGAAGTCTCGAGGCCAATCATTCCAAAGGGCGCGAGCTCGAACTCGCGGGCCTTCTCCCACGGGGTGTGGGGAGCGTGGTCGGTAACGATAGCGTCGACGGTACCGTCGATAACACCCTGACGGATGGCCTCGGCATCCTCGTCGGTGCGCAGCGGCGGATTGACCTTGAGCGAGGTGTTGTAGGTCTCGTCCAGGTCGTTCTCGGTCAGGAACATGTGGTGCGGGGTGGCCTCGCAGGTCACCTGGACACCGGCAGCCTTACCGGCACGCACGAGCTCCAGGCCATGAGCGGTGGAGATGTGCTGGATGTGCAGCTTGGCACCGGTCAGCTTGGCAATCTCGATGTCGCGGGCAATCTGAAGCTCCTCGCCGGCGGCCGGCCAACCCTCGAGGGCCAGACGGGTCGAGACCTTGCCCTCGTTGATCTCGCCGTGACCGACCAGATCCTCGTCCTGGCAGTGGCTCATAAAGACCTTGCCGAACATCTTGCCGTAGTCCATGCAGCGACGGAGCATGCCCGCACCCTGCACGCCGCGACCGTCATCGGTGAAGGCGACGGCGCCGTGGGCGACCATATCGCCCATCTCGGACATAGCCTCGCCCTTAAGGCCGCGAGTCATAGCACCAGAAGGATAGACGCGGCAGTGGCCGACCTCGGCAGCGCGGGACTTGACGAACTCAACGACGGTTCCGTTATCGGTAACGGGGTCGGTGTTGGGCATGGCGCACACGCCGGTGAAGCCGCCCTTGGCAGCAGCGCGGGTGCCGCTCTCGATGTCCTCTTTGACCTCGTAGCCAGGCTCGCGAAGGTGAACGTGCATATCCACCAGGCCGGGGACGAGGTACTTGCCGGAAAGGTCGCGGACCTCGGCTCCCTCGACGGCGAGATTCTCGCCGACCTCGGCGATCTTATCGCCGTCAATCAGGACGTCAACGACACCGTCAAGCTCGACGGACGGGTCGACGACGTGGGCATTCTTAAGAAGCAAGGCCATTATCGGCACCTCCAAGCAGCAGATACAGGATAGCCATACGCACGCAGATACCGGCGTAGACCTGCTCCAGGATGACGGAGCGTTGCGGGTGGTCGGCCATATAGGAGTCGAACTCGACGCCGCGGTTGATGGGGCCCGGGTGACAGATGATCGCGTCGGGCTTCATGAGCTTCTCGCGGTCCTTGGTCAGACCGAAGAGCTTGTGGTACTCGCGAATGGTCGGGAACGGGGCACCCTCGAGGCGCTCCTGCTGCACGCGCAGCATATAGACGACGTCCAGCTCGGGCAGGACGGAATCGAGGTCGCTCGTCACGTGGTCGCAGCCCAGAACCTCGGGCGCCGGCGGCAGCAGCGTGCCGGGGGCGACGGCGTAGGTCTCGCAGCCCATAATCTTAAGGGCAGGGATCAGCGAGCCGCAGACGCGGGAGTGCGCGATATCGCCGACGACGGCGACCTTCAGACCGTGGAAGTCACCCTTGTGCTCCCAGATGGTGTACAGGTCGAGCAGGGCCTGCGTGGGATGGTTGTGCTTGCCGTCGCCGGCGCAGATAACGCTCGCGGGCGAGTTCTGCGTGACGATGTAGGGAGCACCGGCGTGCTTATCGCGCACGACGATGCAGTCGATCTTGTAGGCGTTGAGGGTCTCGACGGTGTCGACGAGGCTCTCACCCTTGACCGTGGAGGTCGAGGAGCCGCCAAAGTTGAGGCTGTCGGCCGAAAGACGCTTCTCGGCGAGTTCGAAGGAGCTGCGGGTGCGCGTCGAGGGCTCGTTGAACATGTTGACGATGGTCTTGCCCTTGAGCGTGGGGACCTTCTTGATCGCACGCTCGTTGACCTCGGAGAACGCCTTGGCGGTCTCGAGGATGAGCTTGATGTCCTCTTCGGAGTACTCGGTAATGTCGATCAGGTGCTTATGGTTGAACGCCACGGTACTACTCACCTCCCAGCGGCGCGGAGCCCACGTGGGAACCCGGCGCGACGTCGTTAATCTCGACAGCGGTGCGGCCGTCTACTTCCTTCATATATAGGTGCACGTTCTCCTCATGCGACGAGGGAACGTTCTTGCCGACAAAGTCCGGCGAGATGGGGAGCTCACGGTGACCGCGGTCAACGAGAACTGCCAGCTCGATGCGGCTCGGACGGCCCAGGTCCATAACGGCGTCCAGAGCGGCGCGGATAGTACGGCCCGTATACAGGATGTCGTCCACCAGCACAACGCGCTTGCCGTCGACGCTGAAGGGAATGTTGGTAGCGTGGATCGCGGGAGCGAAATTGGTAGCGTAGTCATCGCGGTAGAAGCTGATGTCGAGGCTACCGAGCGGAACGTCGACGCCCTCGATCTCCTTGATCTCCTCGGCGAGCTTCTTTGCCAGAAGGTCGCCGCGCGTGACGATGCCGACCAGAGCGAGGTCTTCACAGCCCTCGTTGCGCTCGAGAATCTCGTGCGCAATGCGGGTCATCGCTCGATTGACGGCGGTCTCGTCCATGATGACCGCCTTGGGGGAAGTCGTGCCCATCGATCTCCTTCCTCACATGTCTTGACTGCTGACACAGTCAAAAAAATAGATGCCCGACCGCTTAAGCGGACCAGACACCCACAGGAAAGGCTGCTCTTTGGCAGCTATGTAATTCCATGTGGGTATCTCGTACCCCTTTAATGGTCAAGGGATAGTGTAGCCAACCTCGAGCTTAATTGCGAGCATAAATACAGAGCAATCCGTAAACGTGCGCAGGCGCTCCATAAACCTATATATATTTGTGGGACGAGCTTGAAAACACACGCACGAGCTGGCATAATCCCCTCTGCTGCACGCAAATCGGATCTACGTCCAGGGCCGTAGCGTGGGCACTATCGCCAAAAGAGGAATATCTCTGTGTAGATTGCGCACAGGGAGCGACTTCTGTGCTATAGTTCAGGCTTGTTTGTTAACGCGACATGTTCGTTTGTCGCCCAAGGAGGGTCAGTTATGTCCAAAGTTTGCGAAGTTTGCGGTAAGCACCCCGTTGCCGGTCGC
Source organism: uncultured bacterium (assembly GCA_905215505.1). GTDB lineage: Bacteria > Actinomycetota > Coriobacteriia > Coriobacteriales > Coriobacteriaceae > Collinsella. Next base: position 1,935 of record CAJMPU010000022.1, on the reverse strand, counting down.
TCCATCAGCCACTCTCACCGCGTCACCAACCGTAAGTTCCGCCCCAACATCCAGCGCGTCTACGTCGTCGTCGATGGTCACCGTCGCAAGATGAACGTTTGCTCCACCTGCCTCAAGTCCGGCAAGGTTGCGCGCTCCTAAATAAGGTCTTACCAACAAGTACCTCGGACTCTCCGGGTCAAAGACCTCGCGTTCATATAGAACTTACCAAAGGCGTCCTCCCCTACGGAGGGCGCCTTTTTGCACTCATTGGGGACAGACTTACATGAGTGTTTGCAGATGTCAAAGGAATCATAGCCCAGCTGATATGCCTTGAAGCTTGACCAGCGGTACGCATCGAGCGAGTCGAGCGCGCCTTTCACAGGATTGAGATGGATATAATCGAGCAACTGGACCGCCTGCGTGTCCGACTCGACCGCGACCCGCGAATAGCGATTGTCAAACAGGTTCCCCGTTTTCCCATTGAAATACTCATATAAGTCTGTCCCCAATGAGCGGGGCGATGCATTGGGCTGATGGATTAAGTTGAAACGGTTCATTTGATTGAAGCGTTTTAGTATGCCTTTTACGGGAATCTTACCGTTCGCCGAATAATTTCTTGCTATCATGCAAGATGTAGGGTAAATCTCCGATCGCAAGGAGACACAAATGGTGAAAAAGTCACCGGAAAACACTACTCCCGCAATTGTGGACAACGTAGAGGCGCTTGAGGCTAAGCTCGCTCAGATGCGAGAGGCCCAGGCGCTTTTTGCTACGTACACGCAGGAGCAGGTCGACAAGATCTTCTATGAGGCCGCCATGGCCGCCAACAAGGCTCGTATCCCGTTGGCTAAGATGGCCATCGAGGAGACCGGCCGCGGCGTTCTTGAGGACAAGGTCATCAAGAACCACTATGCCGCAGAGTACATCTACAACGCTTACAAGAACACCAAGACCTGTGGTGTCCTGGAGCGCGACGAGGCTTACGGCATCACCAAGATCGCTGAGCCCATCGGCATCGTGGGCGCCGTCATCCCGACGACCAACCCCACCTCCACCGCGATCTTCAAGACGCTGATCAGCCTGAAGACCCGCAACGGCATCATCATCTCCCCGCACCCGGCAGCCGCCAAGTGCACCATCGCCGCCGCCAAGCTCGTGCTTGACGCCGCCGTCAAGGCCGGCGCCCCCGAGGGCATCATCGGCTGGGTCGATGTCCCCTCCATCGAGCTGACCAACATGGTCATGCGCGACGTCGACATCATCCTCGCCACCGGTGGCCCGGGCATGGTCAAGGCCGCCTACTCCTCGGGCAAGCCCGCCCTGGGCGTTGGCGCCGGTAACACCCCGGTCATCATCGACGACACCGCCGACGTGCTGCTCGCCGTCAACTCCATCATCCACTCCAAGACCTTCGACAACGGCATGATCTGCGCTTCCGAGCAGTCCGTGACCGTCATCGACACCATCTATGACCAGGTCAAAGCCGAGTTCCAGAAGCGCGGCTGCTACTTCGTCAAGCAGGGTGCCGAGATGGAGGCCCTGCGTGCCGCCATGTTCAAGAACGGCGCTCTCGATCACCGCATTCCCGGCATGGCTGCCGCCAAGATCGCCGAGCTCGCCGGCATCGAGGTTCCTGCCAAGACCAAGATCCTGATCGCCGAGGTCACCTCCACCGACCCCGCCAAGGAGGAGTTCTCCCACGAGAAGCTCTCCCCGGTCCTGGCCATGTATCACGCCAAGGACTTCCAGGAGGCCGTCGACAAGGCCGAGCACCTGGTGCTCGCCGGTGGCCCGGGCCACACCGCCTCTCTGTACGTGCACCCCGCCCAGGCCGAGAAGATCAGCCTGTTCGAGCACGTCATGAAGGCCTGCCGTATCGGCATCAACACCCCGTCCTCGCACTGCGGCATCGGTGATCTGTACAACTTTGGCATGAAGCCGTCTCTGACCCTG
>CAJMPU010000021.1 GCA_905215505.1 uncultured bacterium | reverse complement strand
CACGAGCGGGGGCTCCTGTCGTTTCCGTGCCCCTGGATTGGGTCATAGTGTCTGTTGGCGACTGACATCGAATGAACCGTTGTTGGCATTCGACACTTGGGCAGCTAAAAAGCCCGTCCCAAATTAGCCACCCCACTCGCAACTTATCTTGCCGATGGGGTTGTCGTCATTTCGTTCGTCTGGGTCGCTTCGGCTTCGCTGCCTTGTTCATCCTCGCCCTTTTGGGCATCGGCGATCGTTGCGGCAGCGGCAACAACGCCGCGCTGAGGCGCCACGCCCGTCTGGGCCTGAGCGCCCTCGACAAGCTCCGTGCCGGCATGCGCGAGCTCAGCAGACCCGAACATCGCACTCAGGTCGGCCCCGCCGCCGGCGTAACCAAGCGCCGCGAGCGCGATGGCGACTATCGCGGCAACGACCACGATCGGCACATAGCGATGCCAGCCTGCGGGATTGAGGCCGCTACGGCGAGCAGCGCCACGGCTAATGAAGCCGAGCGTTCCATCGTGCTTGAGCTTTGACCCCACCACACGCTTACGGCCCCACAGCGACGATTCGGCCTGCATGGCCAAGCGAGCGCTTGCCGAAGGATAGCCATATCTAGTGCGTTTGAACGAGCCGTCGAAGCCTGAGGCGCTTTTGCCCCACGTCCGCGAAGTCGTGCGACGGTTGACCGGCGCCGTGGGCTTTCGAGCCCGATTTGGTTTTGAAGTCTCCGTCATACGCCCCCGCACGCCATAACGCAATCGAAACATTACCGCTTTGGACTGTAGCACACGCGCTGCACGCGGTCACGAGCGCCTCGCTCAGCGGTCATCGTCCTTCAGCAAGCGCCACAGGGTCGTGCGGCTTATTCCCAGCACCTCGGCAGCGCGGGTCCGGTTGCCCTGAAGGTAGCCTACGACCAGCCGCGCGATGTCGCGTTCGGTATCGGCCAGTGGACGCAGGATATACAGGTCGCTGTCGAGCGTCGGAGTGCCAAAGGTTGCGGTTTTGATGACGTCTTCCTGGGCGAGCACCTCCTCCGCCACCGTGCGCTCCGCCACACCCGGCCCTACTAATATATAGAGTCGTTCCGAGACCTCGCGAAGCTGCAGATAGTTGCGTGGCCAGCGATAGCCGTTGAGCGTCGAGGCAGCCTCCTCAGACATACTCGGAGCGGCAGTTCCAAAGACATCTGATAGATACGACAAATACTGCGCGACCTTTTTCGATGCGCCACCCTGCTCGGCAATCGCAGGCGCCACACTCACTGCGCACGCCAAGCGCTCGGTTACAAAAGCGGCTTGATCACTTTCGCTGCCGCCCGGCATGTCATTCGCCGTCAGCACCACATGGCAGCGCGTCGCCAACGCGGTGTCGGCCATCGTGGAAACGAGCTCGCGAAGGCGCTGGGGGCCAACCGCATTCCAGCCCGCAATGTAAAGTGTCAGCCCCGTTTGGAACAACGGCGATTCGGCGCTTTTGAGCACGTGGCGCCAACCGCGATCGGTAAGCTCATCGAGCGCAACGGCAACAAAGGGTTGATCGGCAAAAGGACCGTCCAGATAGAGGCGCTTGGCGATCTCGACCTGACCCGCTCCCAGCTCGCCCTCGAGCATAAGGGGCACGCCGCGCGCGTAGCTCTCGGCGACCGGCGCAGCTACCGAGGCCGCCCCCTCAACGATGCCGTACGCGCTCGATTCGTAGCGGGCCTCAACTTCGTCGGCGTTGAGCCACTCGATGCCCGCATGTGCCGCGGCGCCGCGCACCTCGCGGACCACGACGACCCAAAGGCCCCCGCCCTCTTTGTCGGTGGGGCGAACGGTCAGGCTCAGGCGCGTACCCGCACGCCCCATAACCAGACGCGCGCCGTCTCCTATACGGTCGAGGCGCTCAGCGACAAAAGCCGCCACATCCCGCTCAAGCGCCGCGTCATTCATGGTCGAAATCGCGACGTCCCCACGCGCATCGATTGCCAATGCCGAGGCCCCGGCAGCAGCCAGGGCCTCGGTCAAGATGTTCAGCTTGGCATCGCTATCCATGATTTGCCCCTGTCCGCGGCGACGTGCAACCGCCGACGGTCGCACGACCGAGTGTTTCAAAATTGAACGATATTGCTCACCAAACACTATAGGGCAGAAAGCGCCGTCCTGCGAGTATAGGTGTTGCCCCGCATCGCCATCCTGGCGGGGCGATAAGAGCTCTTCGGGACTTATAAACCTGCGGACAAGCCATACCCGCAAGAGCTCCTATCGCTCCACCGCAGGCTTGCGCTCACCAGCAACCAGCAACCAGCACGCGAATAAGCTACTTCTCTACCAGATTCCCAGCACGTGCTGCATTCCCAAACTCATGCACGCAATGCCAATCCAGCAGCAAAAGCCCAGCGCGATGGGCTTGCCGCCCTTTTTGACCAGCTCGACGATATCGGTATTAAAACCAATAGCCGCCATGGCCATCACAATAAAGAACTTCGAAAGCTCCTTGATGGGCGCCGTAATGGACGCGGGAAGCTGAAGCACCGTGGTGATTACGCTCGCCAGCACAAAGAACAGCACGAACATGGGAAACGCGCGTTTAAGCGAGAACGTGCTTTTGGCGTCGCCGCCGGCCTTGCGCGCCAGATGCATCTGCCAGCATGCGAGAACCAACGTAATGGGAATAATGGCCAGCGTCCTGGTGAGCTTGACCACCGTGGCGCTCTCGAGCACATTGGCGCCGGGATGCATGCTGTCCCAGGCGCTCGCCGCAGCCGTTACGGACGAGGTATCGTTGATGGCGGTGCCGGCAAACAGACCAAAGCCCTCGTTGGTCAGCCCGAGCATGCCGCCGAGCGTCGGAAACACGAGCGCCGCGATAACGTTAAACAGGAAGATGACCGAAATAGCCTGGGCAATCTCGCGATCGTCGGCATCGATGACGGGCGCGGTCGCGGCGATGGCAGAACCGCCGCAAATCGACGAACCCACACCCACAAGCGTCGCGATCTTGCTCGGCACGTTCATGACGCGGCAGAGCACAAAGGCGATGACAAGCGAGGTCGAGATTGTCGCCACGATAATCGGTAGCGACTGGGCGCCCTTGGACAGAATCTGCGAGAGGTTCATGCCAAAGCCAAGCAGGATAACCGCGTACTGCAAGACTTTTTTAGACGTATAGGTGACACCGGCGGCGAGCTGTTCGCGGCGATTCTTGGGAAAGACGAGCGCCAGGACCATGCCAAAGAGGATGGCAAATACCGGCCCGCCAACCACCTCGATTTGTTTGCCGAGCAACGTCGCGGGGATAGCGATGACCAGGCAGAACAAGACGCCCTTCCAGCGCTCGCGTACGATATTTGCCAGTTGCATATGGGATTCCTTCTTTCTATTTCACGTTTGCGACGGCTTATGATACGGCAACATTGAGCGCAGCCTTGCGCAAACACAGACTAAGATGCCGCAATAGTTCTCAGGCAACAGCCGAATTACCCACCGCGGAGAGCTGATTCGCGGCATAATTAACAACTGACATATGAGTTTGATAGAACAGTTGCGAGGCGCTATGGAAGAATCGATGCACGTCGGCGAGCAGGAAACGAGCCTACAGGACCAGTCCTACCACACCATTCGACGCAAAATCGTCTACCTGGACTACAAGCCGGGCGAAAAGCTGGGCGTCAAGCAACTTTGCGACGACCTGGATATGGGGCGCACGCCCGTGCGCGAGGCTTTGGTTCGCTTGGCGCAGGAAGGCCTGGTGCGCACCGTGCCCCAGAGCGGCACCTACGTCTCACCCATCAACCTCACCCTTGCCGAGAGTGCCTGCTACATCCGCGAACATCTGGAAAAGCAGGTGATTGTGGAGTGCTGTGCGCGAGCCACGTCGGCCGGCATCGAGCAGCTCGACCGCGCCATCGTGCTGCAGGAAAAGGCCATGGCCGAAGAGGATCGCATCGGCTTCTTTTTGAGCGACAACCTCATGCATCACATGATTTTTAGCATCGCATGTCGCAGCACCGTTTGGTCGTGGCTCGAAGAGACCAATGCCGACCTGGAGCGCTTCCGCTGGCTGCGCGCCGCCACGCAGGTTCTCGACAATCAGGACATCGTGAACGAGCACAAGCAGATTCGCCGCGCTATCGCCGGTCGCGACCCCATCGAAGCGAGCTTTTTGGTCAGCAAGCACCTGCACATGATGTTCCGCAACCAAACCGAAGTTCTGGACCAGTTCCCCGAGTACTTCGAGACCAGCAAGCTCCGCTAACCTGCCAAAAAGGGACAGGTTTATTTTGGCAGGTTTTATCTGGGCAAATCAAAACCACCCCTAAAAGGGGTGGTTTGCTCTTAGGGTATAACCCTTGGGTTTCCGGCACGCGTCTAAAGGCGCCGGCCCTCACGGGGTTCGGGCCGCACTGCAGGTTGACCCGTGACGGGCCGGTCAAACCGGCGCTATTTGCGCCCCGGCCCCCTATCGAAGGGGTCCTCGTGCTCCTTGACGCTCAGCCGGTCGAGCGCGATATCGGCCTTCTCCTGCTCCCGGATGTACTTCGCGATCGTCGCCTCGTTCAGGCCGACGGTGGAAACGCAGTGGCCCTCGGCCCAGAACTTCCTGTTGCCGAACTTGTACTTCATGTTCGCGTGCCTGTCGAATACCATCAGCGAGCTCTTCCCCTTCAGGTAGCCCATCACGCTGGACACGCTGTACTTCGGCGGTATCGCCAGCAGCATGTGGACGTGGTCGGGCATCAGGTGCCCCTCGATGATCTCTATCCCCTTGTACTGGCAGAGCTTCCTGAAGATCTCCCCAAGGTCGGACCTTATTTGGTTGTAGATGACTTTGCGCCTATACTTCGTCGTGAACACGACGTGGTACTTGCACATCCACTTCGTGTGCGACAGGCCGTAGGCCTTCTGGGCCATACGCCACCACCGCCCTCTCGACTCGGATTCCTTGCGGCCTGAACAATCGCAAGTGTCCGGCGAGGGGGCGGCTTTGTAAAGCCGGTTGCCCCCACCCGCATAGCGGGTGGTTTCTGATGCGGCGCGCTGCGCGCCCCGCACAGGCTAAAGCCTTTAATGCAACAAGGCCCGGCTCCGCTGCAACGGAGCCGGGCCTCGGTCACTAGAACGGCGGAACAACAATTATTCGACCGTGACGCTTTTCGCCAGGTTGCGAGGTTGGTCAACGTCGCAACCGCGCAGGATGGCCACCTCGCGGGCGAGCAACTGCAGCGGGACGCTCGCCGTGATGGGGCTGAACACGTCGCGGACTGCCGGCACGCGGATGATGCAGTCGGCGATCTTGTTGATCTCCTCGTCGCCCTCGGTGGCAACGACGATGACCTTGGCGCCGCGTGCCTTGCACTCCATAAGGTTCGACACGGTCTTGTCGTAGGTGGCGCTCTTGGTGGCCACAGCGATGACAGGGAAACCCGGGTCGATCAGGGCAATGGGGCCGTGCTTCATCTCGCCGGCGGCGTAGGCCTCGGCGTGCAGGTAGCTGACCTCCTTGAGCTTGAGCGCGCCCTCGTAGGAGATAGCGGCGCCCATGCCGCGGCCCACGAACAGCGCCGACTGCGCGTCCTTGCACAGCAGGGCGGCCTCATGAACGGCTTCGGTCTGGGTATCCAAAATCCACTGGATCTGCTCGGCCGTATCGGAAAGCTCGCGGAACAGCATGCGCGCCTGCTTGGTGGTCAAGCGGTACTTGACCTGCGCCAGCAGCAGAGCCAGCAGCGTCAGGCTCACAACCTGGCCGATAAAGCTCTTGGTCGAGGCGACCGCGATCTCCTTGTTGGCCTTAGTGTAGATGACGCCGTCGCTCTCACGCGCCACGGGACTGCCCACCACGTTGGTGATGCCGAAGACCTTGGCACCCTTGATGCGCGCGTCGCGAATGGCGGCAAGGGTATCGGCCGTCTCGCCCGACTGGGACACGGCAACGACAAGCGTCGTCGGCGTAATGATGGGGTTGCGATAACGGAACTCGCTGGCCGCCTCCACCTCGGTGGGAATGCGAGCCCAGCCCTCAATGAGATTCTTGGCAATGAGGCCAGCGTGATAGCTGGTTCCGCAAGCGATCACGTAGACGCGGTCGATGTCGTTGAGTTCCTCGAGCGAAAGGCCCAGCTCGTCGATGTCGAGCTCGCCGGCCGGCGTCATACGACCGACCAGCGTATCGCGCACGACGCGCGGCTGCTCGTGGATTTCCTTGAGCATAAAGTCGGGATAACCGCCCTTTTCTGCCATGTCCAGGTCCCAGTCGATGTGGGTGACCTTGGGCTCGATAACGTTGCCGGCCTCGTCGGTGTACTCGACGCCTGCGGGCGTGAGCTTGGCAAACTGACCGTCCTCGAGCACCACGACATCGCGGGTGGCGTCGATGAGCGCGATGACGTCGGAAGCGACATAGGCGCCGGTCTCGCCTGCGCCGACCACAATCGGGGAATCCTTGCGGGCCACGGCGATCACGCCGGGCTCGTCAGCGCACACGGCGGCCAAGCCATAGGCGCCCACCACGTGGGTACAGGCCTCGCGTACGGAAGCCATCAGGTCGTGCGTCTCGGCATAGGCCTCTTCGATCAGATGCGCGAAGACCTCGGTATCGGTCTCGCTCTTAAAGTGGTGGCCGCGACCCTCCAGCTCTTCGCGCAGCTCGGCGAAGTTCTCGATGATGCCGTTGTGGACGATGGCGATACGACCGTCGCAGCTGGTGTGGGGGTGAGCGTTAACGACGGAGGGCTTGCCGTGGGTGGCCCAACGGGTGTGGCCGATACCGCAGGTAGCGTCGCTGTCGATGTTGGAAAGCTCGCTCTCCAGGCCCGCGACCTTGCCCACGCGGCGGATGACGTCGAGGTGCGCCGCGGCGCCCTCGCCCACCTCGAGCGCGACGCCCGAGGAGTCATAGCCGCGATATTCCATACGCTTGAGGCCCGTGACCAGGATGTTCTTTGCAATATCAGAGCCGGTGTAGCCGACGATTCCGCACATAGGATAAATCCCTTCGTTCGCGTGACTGCAAGACGTCCACGCACAGGGGGCGCTGAGACGTATAACGTTCGAGTATTGTACTCACGCAAGCGCAAGCTGATATACCAGAAGTGGTATCTCAACTTAGATACCACCCGATGCACACATGCCCAGCCGGTCCAAACCACCACAATGGGGACAGGCACCTTTGTGGTGGTCGCGCTGGCAACGGCGTTTCCCCAGATAAACCTGCCAAAATAAACCTGCCACTTTTTGGTTGGTTTAGGATGCTACAATCTGGCTTGTACTTGAAACGCATCAAAGGGGCCGCTATGGCAAAGGTTAAAATCAGCGACGTCGCGCGCGAGGCCGGGGTTTCGCTGGGCACGGTTTCCAACGCGCTCAACCATCCCGAGAAGTTGCGCCCCGAGACCCTCAGGCTCATCAACGAGACCATCAATCGCCTGGGCTACCTGCCCAACCAAAGCGCTCGTCAGCTCGCGGGCGGCGCCACCAAGTCCTTTGGCCTGGTGCTCCCCCGTCTCGACCACGGCTTTTCGCTCCAAATCGCCAGCGGCGCCCACAACGAGGCCCGCAAGCACGGCTACGATCTGCTCATCGCCAATGCCGATAACGACGATATTCTCGAGGATCATTACCTGCGCTATTTTATGGGCACGCAGATGTCCGGCGTCATGGTTCAGCCCATGGCGTCCCCCGACTGGCACCCCGCTATGACCAAGATGCCCGTGCCGATCGTCTATCTGGACATCCATTGCTCCGAGCCCGGTTACTACGTGGCCGCCGACAACGAGGCACAGGGGCGTATTATCGCCGAGCTCGCCATCGCCCGCGGCGCACGCCATATCACCGTTGTGGGCCGAGCGGCATTTATGCAGCTCACCCTGCGCGTCCTTGGCATCCACAAGGCACTTGCCCTGCATCCTGATATCAAAATTGAGGTCATCGATGCCGGGGAGTGGAATACCGCAGCCGACGGCTACAGCATCGGTACCCAGATTGCCGAACGCCCTGCTGACGAGCGCCCCGATTTTGTCATCGGCCTGACCGACGTATTGGCCTCGGGCGTTATCTCGGCGCTGACCGACAAAGGCATTTCCGTCCCCGGCCAGGTCCGCGTGGCCGGCTGCGACGGCAACCCGCTCGCTTGGAGCGGGGCGGTCCCGCTCACCACGGTAGCACCCCCAGGCTACGAGATTGGCCGCAAGGGCGTTCAATTGCTCATGGAGCAAATCGAGGATAAACCTGCCGCCAAGACCAAACGAGTCCGCATCGGCTCCGCCGCGCGCACCGTCACCACGGCCACGGCCGCCGAGGACATTAACCGTCAGGAGCTCGTGCGCCCCTTCTTGCTCGAACGTGTGAGCACCCAAAAGGCCGAGCAGCACCCGACGGGCCCATCCGCGGCCCCAATAACCGACATCAACCTGGGCGCCTACCTGTAACAAAAAACGCCGCAACGGGAACAGTCCCGCTGCGGCGTTTTGCTGGCCCCATGTTCCCTCCCCGTTTAGCCGGACCTGCGGCTACGGATATTTATGGAATGTAATCCATTTTTCATTAACTTTTTTGTTAAAATAGATTCAATTCCATATTTTTAGATATTTCCTATAAGTATTGATTTTGCTCCAGTTTTTTCTCGCCAAGAAAGGGGTTTCATGAATCTGATTGATCGCAAACAGTACCTCGACTGGCTCATTTCGTGGAAAGACTCGCACGTCATCAAGGTCGTTTCGGGCGTGCGAAGGTCCGGCAAATCAAAGCTATTCGAAATCTACCGTAGCTACCTGCGCGATCATGGAATCACAGGCGACCAGGTTATATCCCTCAACTTTGAAGACCTGGAGTTCGAGTCGCTTACGTCGTATAGAGCACTCTACGACTACATTTCCGCCAGACTCGTCCCCGATAAGATGAACTACGTTTTTCTGGACGAGATACAGCACGTCGAGCATTTCGAAAAAGCCGTCGACAGTCTTTTTATCAAGGACAATGTCGACCTCTACATAACCGGTTCCAACGCTTATCTGCTCTCGAGCGAGCTGGCAACTTTGCTCTCCGGCCGCTACGTAGAGCTCAAGATGCTGCCCCTATCCTTTAAAGAGTTTTGCTCGGCAAAAACCAATGACGGAAAGGCTCCCGCGCAGTTGTTTGACGAGTACATCACCCGGGGCTCTTTTCCCTTTATCGCCGAGACGGGTATTCAGGGACCCCAGGCGCGCGATTATCTTATGAGCCTCTACGATACCATCGTCATACGCGACGTTATCGAACGCCTGAAGGTCTCGGACGTCCCGACCCTGCGCGATATCACCAAGTTCCTACTCCATAACATTGGAAACCGGATCTCGATTAAAAAAATCTCCGACACGCTCTCGTCCAACGGCAACAAAACCGACCAGAAAACCGTAGCCAAGTACCTCAAAGGCTTAACAGACAGCCTTGTGTTGTACTTTGCTCCGCGCTATAACGTGCGCGGTCGGCAGCTTCTTTCAACAAACGGCAAATACTACGCCGTTGACCTTGGACTTAGAGGCGCTCTTGTCAAAACCCAAAGCAGCGATATCGGTCATATCCTCGAAAATGTTGTCTATCTCGAGCTCCTACGCCGCGGATACGACGTCTACGTGGGCGATATCGACGGTGGGGAAATCGATTTTGTTGCCCTACGCTCAGACGAGACGGCCTATTTTCAGGTTTCAGCCACAACGCTCGACGAAACTACCCTCAATCGAGAGTTGGCCCCCTTTAAGAAGGTCCGAGACAACTACCCCAAGACGCTTCTTACGCTCGACACGCTGTTTGCGGACGCGAACTACGAAGGAGTCCGCAAGCGCAACGTGATCGACTGGCTCCTGGAGTAACTTGTAGCGTCATAACCCTCCGCCAGCTCCTTACCAAGGCCGCAGCCCCAGTCGCTTAAAGCACAATGCCCCTCTTATCGGCCAAAACAGCAATCTTGGCGTGATAAAAGGGGCTGACTGCGTCAGCGCCTCCACGCAGGCGCCGTTACCATCACCGTCTCGCGGGATCGGGTGCGGGATATGGCGACTCACGTGCGAACGCTAGCGCACGGCCTTGACCGCGGCCGGCAGATCGAACAGCGTATCGAGCACAGCCTCGCAGCCATCCACCACGTCCTGTGGCAGCGGCACGATGTCGGGAACGGCGAAGACGTGGCAGCCGGCCGTGATGCCCGAGACGCAGCCGTTGCGGGAATCCTCGACCACGGCGCACTCCTCGGGAGCAAAGCCCGCGCGCTCGCAGGCGAGCAGGTACATCTCAGGGTCGGGCTTGCCGTGTACGACGTCCTCGCCGCAGGTCACCGTCTCAAACTTATCAAAGAGGCCGACCATCTTAAGGTTGCGCTCGGCGGTAACATGGCGCGACGACGTCGCAAGACCCACGTGATAGCCCGCAGCCAGCAGCTCGTCCAGGCACTCGGCGGCACCGCCCTTAAGCTCCAGATCGGTCTTGACCATCTCGTCGCGAATCTCCTTGTGACGACGATAGATCGCCTCAGCGGTTTCGCGGCCGCCGTAATGCCCATCAAGGATCTCCATGACATCAGGCAGCGTGCGGCCGATAAACTGATGGATCAGCGCATCATCAATCGCGAATCCCAGCTCGGCCGCGCCCGCCTTCCACGCCTTGATACCCAAACGCTCGGTATCGACCAGCGTTCCGTCCATGTCGAAAATAACGGCCTTGATCATATCGGTCCCCCATCGCTTCGCGCTGCTGTACTCCCGCAACTTTACCGCACCTGTAAACTTGTATATAACGTATATAGCATATTGCACTTTCGTTACATAGATAGAAGTCTTATGACAAGCGGCTCGGTAGGATTATAGTTTTCGACCGAGTACTCAACGGCAAGGATCGATTCATGCTTTCAGACACCACCGCACCTGCAGAGGGGCTTCAGGACAAACTCACAGCGCTCGAGCAGCTGCTTTTGGCATACGGACGCGTCGCCATTGGCTTTTCCGGTGGCGTCGACAGCAGCTTTTTGGCCGCGGTCTGCGCCCGCATCATGCCCGCCAGCACGCTTCTCGTTCACCTCACCACGCCGCTCATCGGCACGCCCGAGCAGGCTTCGTTTGAGCGGTCCGTTGACGGGCAGGCCAATGAAGGGCCGCATTTTAAGCTCCCCGTGCTCAATCTTTCGGTCGATCAGCTGCGGCTCCCCCAAGTAGCCTGCAACGATGCCGACCGCTGCTACCACTGCAAGCGCGCCGGCTTTACCGCCATCGTCAACCACGCCAAGTCGCTGGGCTTTCCCACCGTCATCGACGGCAGCAACGCAAGCGACCGTGGCGACTACCGCCCCGGCATGCGCGCCGCCCAGGAGCTCGGCGTGCGCTCGCCCCTCATGGAGGTCGGCTTTACCAAGGACGAAGAGCGCGAGCTGCTGCGTGCCTGGGGCTATCCCGTTTGGAACCTGCCGGCAGGAGCCTGCCTGGCCACGCGAGTCCCCACGGGCGAGGAGCTCACGCGCGAGAAGGTCGATGTGATCCGCGCCTGCGAGGACTACCTGCACGACCTTGGCCTGGACCAGGTCCGCGCACGCCTCGTCGGCGGCTGCATGCATATCGAGGCCGCGCCGGCAGACGTCGCCAAGATCGCCGCCCTCGGCAGGACCGCGGTCAACGACGAGGGCAAGGCCCCGCTTCCCGCCGCCATCGAATCTGCCCTGCGCAACCTAGGCTGCGGCCATATCTCCCCCGAGGTCACCCCCTACATCCACGGCAACATGAACCTTTAAGTTACGCCGTTTTACAAACGGCGTAACCGCTCGGCGCTGCGCAGGTTCCGGGCACGGCAAACTGACGTTCAACTTCACGGGCGCGACCAAAAGGTCAGCGCCCGCTTGTTTCACGTCACCTTGCCGCACCCGGAACCTGCTCGCTCGCTTATGCTCAACCTGGGCTACATAAATTGTCGCCAACCTACCAAAAGAGGACAGGTTTATTTTGGCAGGTTTTATCTGGGAAAACGCAAGCGGGGCCACGCCGAAGCTACCGTCATCAACCTCGGCGCATACCTTTAGCGCACGGCCTTGACCGCCGCCGTCAGATCGAACAGCGTGTCGAGCACGGCCTCGCAGCCATCCACCACGTCCTGCGGCAGCGGTACGATATCGGGAACGGCAAAGACATGGCAGCCGGCCGCGATGCCCGAGACGCAGCCGTTGCGGGAATCTTCGACCACGGCGCACTCCTCGGGAGCAAAGCCCGCGCGCTCGCAAGCGAGCAGGTAAATTGCGGGGTCGGGCTTGCCATATGCGACGTCCTCGCCGAAGGTCACCGTTTCAAACTTGTCAAAGAGGCCAACCGTTTTAAGGTTGCGCTCGGCCGCAATGCGGCGCGATGACGTCGCAAGGCCCACGTGATAGCCCGCGGCCAGCAGCTCGTCTAGGCACTCGGCGGCGCCGGCCTTAAGCTCCAGGTCGGTCTTGGCCATCTCGGTGTGAAGCTCAATGTTGCGGGCATAAATTGCATCGGCAGTTTCGCCCTTGCCGTAATGTGCCTCAAGGATGCCCTTAACATCGGCATTCGAACGGCCGATAAACTGATGCATCAGCGCGTCATCAATCGCGATACCCAGCTCGGCAGCACCCACCTTCCACGCCTTCATGTCCAAGCGCTCGGTATCGATCAACGTTCCATCCATGTCAAAAATAACAGCCTTGATCATATCGGCCCCCTTCGCCGGCTTGCGTTACCGCAACCCTACCCCCACTTTGCAACTTGTATATAACGTATATATCATATCGCGCCAACCTGCTGAAAAGGGACAGGTTTATTTTGGCAGCTTTTATCTGGGGAAACGCAAACAGGGCCGCGACGCCCCTATGGCGTCGCGGCCCTTTTCCTTGGAGAAGGATCAATTGATTGAACGGGATGACCGTTCTAGTCTTCGAGTCCGCTATTGATGAGTTCTGCAATCTCAACGGAATCGGTGCTCGCACGCACCTTGTCACGGAAGGCGGCATCCATCAGCATCACGGCAGCCTTGGAGAGCAGACGCAGGTGCGTGGTTCCAGCCTCGCCGGCGGGCACGTACAGCGCGAGCGCAACATCGACGGGCACCCCATCGAAACTCGGCCATTCAACGGGCTCGGCCAGTTTAAGCACGGCAACGCCCGGCGTATGGATCGCGTCGCTTTTGGCATGCGGAACGGCAAAACCGGCGACGAGGCCAGTCTCGGCCTCGTTTTCGCGAGCAATAAAAGCCGCCTCTACAGCAGATGCGTCATCGGCAAAGCCAAGCTCAACAGCCCGCTCAGACAAATAGTGCAATGCGTCCTCGCGCGAGGCGGCGGCGCAACCAATCGTCACTTGGTTGGCAGATACAAATCCCATGGAAAGCCCTCCCTACAACACGGACCTGACCGCGGCTTCGATGCCGTCGGCGTCCAAACCATACTTGTGCAGCAAATCAACCGCAGGGCCAGACTCGCCGTACACATCGCGCACGCCGACGCGTCGCATCGGCACCGGATGCTGCTCTGCGAGCACCGAGGCCACGGCCTCGCCAAGACCACCGATAATCGAATGTTCCTCGGCGGTGACCACGCGACCGGTCTTCTTGGCGCTGAAAACAACCAGGCGCTCGTCGAGCGGCTTAATGGTGTGCATATTGATAACCTCGGCATCAATGCCATCGGCGGCAAGAGCCTCGGCAGCCTCGAGCGCCTCGGCAACCATAAGGCCACAGGCGACGATTGTGACATCGGAGCCCTCGCGCACGACCACGCCGCGACCAATCTTGAACTCATAGTCCTCGCGGTCGTTGATGACCGGTGTTGCCAGGCGGCCGAAGCGCATGTAGACCGGTCCCTCAAACTCATAGGCGGCGCGCACGCAAGCGCGAGCCTCGATGTCATCGGCGGGGACGATCACCGTCATGCCCGGAATCGTGCGCATGAGCGCGATATCCTCGCAGCACTGATGCGTAGCGCCGTCTTCACCGACCGAGATGCCCGCATGCGTAGCGCCAATTTTGACGTTGAGGTGCGGATAGCCGATGGAGTTACGCACTTGCTCATACGCACGACCGGCGGCGAACATGGCAAAGGTGCTCGCAAAGGCGACGCGACCCGTGGTCGCAATGCCGGCGGCAAGCCCCATCAAGTTGCTCTCGGCAATGCCGGCGTCGTAGAAGCGCTCAGGGTGAGCGGCCTTAAACTTACCGGTCTGTGTGGCGGCGGCCAGGTCGGCATCGAGCACTACAAAGTCATCGCGCTCATTGCCCAGCTCGACAAGTGCCTCGCCGTAGCTAACGCGCGTGGCGACCTTCTTGACGTCTGCCATTAGAGCTCCTCCCCTGCTGCTGCGAGCTCGGCCATGGCCTGCTCAAACTGTTCATCGTTGGGCGCCTTGCCGTGCCAGCCCACCTGGTTTTCCATAAAGGAGACGCCCTTGCCCTTCACCGTCTCGGCGATGATAGCGACGGGCGCGCCGGTCACCTCGCGAGCCTCGGCGAAAGCCGCCTCAATCTGCGCCATGTCATTGCCATCGGCTAGCTCTATCACATGCCACTTAAAGGCGCGGAACTTGTCGGCAAGCGGCATAGCCGAGTTAACCTCATCGATGCTGCCGTCAATCTGCAAGCCGTTGTGGTCGACGACGGCAACAAGATTGTCGAGTGCATGGTTGCCGGCAAACATGGCCGCCTCCCACACCTGGCCTTCCTCGCACTCGCCGTCGCCCAGCAACGTGTAGACACGGTAGCTGTCGCCCCAGTGCTTAGCGGCAAGCGCCATTCCAACTGCAGCAGAGATGCCCTGGCCGAGCGATCCGGTGGACATATCAACACCCGGGGTGTCGTTCATGTTGGGATGGCCCTGCAGTCGGCTGCCAATATGGCGGAGCGTCTCGAGCTCTTCGACGGGAAAATAGCCGCGATTTGCCAACACCGAATACAGGCCCGGCGCCGCGTGACCCTTGGAGAGCACAAAGCGGTCGCGATCGGCCTTGTGAGGGTCGGCAGGATCGATATTCATTTCCTCAAAGTACAGATACGTCATGATGTCGGCTGCACCGAGCGATCCACCCGGATGTCCCGACTTGGCCGCGTGAACCGCAGTCACGACACCCTTCCTGACCTCATTGGCGACCTTCGCCAGCTCCTGGTTGGTCATACGAATTCCTCTCTTGAGAACAACCCCGGCACCGGATGGCGCGATGCCGGGGCAATCCACTCGTTAAGCCTGAGCGACGACCTTCTGCCAGTCAGCCTCAAAAGAGGCGAGGCCCTGGTCGGTCAGCGGATGATGCAGGCACTTCTTGAGAGCGGCCATGGGCACGGTCGCGATGTCGGCGCCAAGAAGAGCCGCCTGGGTCACGTGGTTGGGCGTGCGGACCGAAGCGGTGATAATCTCGACGGTGTCGTCGACGTTCTTGCCAGTCCAGTCATAGTTCTTGATGCAGGTCACAACGTTGTCGAGCTGCGAGATACCGTCCTCGGCGATGTCGTCGAAGCGTCCCACAAACGGGCTGATGTAGCGGGCACCGGCGTTGGCGGCCATGAGGGCCTGCGTCGGCGAGAAGACAAGCGTCATGTTGACGCGCACGCCTGCATCGGCCAACGCGCGGCAGGCGGCGAGGCCGGCCTCGCACACGGGAAGCTTAACCACGATGTTGGGAGCCAGAGCGGCAAGGCGCTTGCCCTCCTCGATCATGCCCTCGGCAGTGGTCGCGGTGGACTCGGCGGACACGGGCAGGCCCTCGCAGAGCTCGGCAATCTTGAGCATATGGGGCTCAAAGTCGGCGAGCTTACCGCCGGTCTTGGCGTACAGGGACGGATTGGTGGTAACACCGGCCAGGCAGCCCCAGCTCTTAGCCTCGGCGATCTCGTCAAGGTTGGCGGTATCGATAAAGAACTTCATGGTGCAAACTCCTTCGGAGGAATCCAAAACTCAAAAGAAAGGACAAAGGGGATGCCCCTTTGTCCTATGTGCCGGGCCTGCAGCTGGGACATGCCCCAGGCCCGGCGTCGTGTAGGAAAAACTACCTAGTCCTCGAGAGCCTTCTCGATGCGGCTCGTGACGCCCTTGAGGTTAAGACCGACGACGTACTGCTTGATCGGGCGCTTGATGTGCTCGATCACAAAGCGCTTGCCGTCGATGTCCTGGGCAGCGAGGTTGCGATAGAGTTTCTCGACCTGCTCCTTGACCTCGGGATCGTTAAAGGCGTAGTGGCCGGAGACATCCAGAATCTTCAGGCTGAGTTCGTCGTCAGCCAGGATGTCGTCAACCTGCAGGTTGACGTCGTCGCCAGTCATCCACTTGCGCCAACGCTCGGTCTTGATAGCCTTGACCAGCAGCGTGTGATACAGGTCGGAGGGATCGTCGCACAGGCCGTTGTCGACCAGAATCTGCTCGGTAGCGCAGAGTTTGAGGTAAGCGCGGGTCTCCTCGGTGCCATACTGCGGAGCAACGTTGGAGGCGGTCACGTGTGCCGGGATATGCTCGAGCAGCGTCGCGTCATCCAGGTAGTCGGCGTTGTGCTCCTTCAGACCCACGCCGTAGCGCTTGGCCATATCGGCAAGCTCGCGAGCGTTCTTGAAGTTGTAGTGACCGACCTGCTCGGTCCAACGGGTGAGCGTACCGGTCTGGCCGACGATAAAGGTGGGCATGGGGCAGCCACGCTTCTCGAGCTCGGGCTGCAGCTGAGAAATGAACTCCTCGTACTTATCGGTAGAGGTCAAGCCGCCATTGGTCTCCTCGGTACCGACCTCATAGGCGACCTCGGGAAGGTTATGCTCGCGACGGTACTGCTCAAGGTAGTCGATAAGATCAATCGTGCGGCGAAGCACCACGTCGAGCGGAATAACCTTGCCGATCTGATAGGGGTCCTTGGTGGGGTCGACCATCAGCAGGTCAAAGCCTGCCTCCATGTCGGCGACAAAGGACTTGCGGGCGAGCTCCATGGCCTCGTCCTCGGGCAGGTGGGCGTTACGCTCCTCGTCGCGCTGCCACGGACCGCCGTGATCGCGGCACAGGTAGTACGGACCGGTGTAGCCCACCTCGTCGGCAACCTTCTTGATGTCGGCGGCAAAGCGCGTCTGGTCCCAGCCGTTGACGTAGCCGGCGCCCATCTCGTCCATATCGACCTGGTTGCGGCTAGCGATAAACATGGGCGGGAAATCCTCGTCCTTGGCAAGCTCGAACACGGCCTGAATCAGGTTGGGGCTCATGGGGCCAATGCCGACCATGGTTGCGTGATCGCCGCTATCCTGCAGCTTGAGCATGCCCTGAACGGCCTGACGGATGGTGAGATTGGACATTTTGTTCTCCTTCTCCAGAGGATTTTTGACAAAAGTTCCCTGGGACCCAGATGCGGGCCCTATCAGTGCAGATGGATTTTGTTGTGTAGGGGCGGTTGTGCGGAGTCAAATCCATCCCTCCGCACAACCGGAGTCCTTAAAGGTTTACTTGGCCTGCTTATCGAGCGTGGGCTTCATGGCAATCAGGATTGCAGCGGCGACCACGGAGCCAATCACGATGTCCAGGCAGAACAGCGCGACGTTGTTGGTGGCAAGGGCGACGATAAAGCCACCGTGCGGGACGTAGCAGTCGATACCCTGGAAGGCGGCGAGCGCCGCGCCCACGGCAGAGCCGATGCAGATGCCGGGCAGGGTGTGGCCAAGGTCCTTGACCGCGAAGGGGATAGCGCCCTCGGTAATGCCGATGCAGCCCATGAACAGTGCGGAGATACCCATCTGACGATCGGCGTCATCGAACTTATTCTTGGCGATGAGCGCAGCGAGGCCACAGGCGATCGGGGGAATGGCGACGGCGACGCGGAACATACCGTTAGGGCCGTAGATGCCGGAGGCCATGATGGCCATGGTGAAGGTCGAGGCGGTCTTGTTGATGGGGCCACCCATATCGAAGGCGGTCATAACACCAATGACCAGACCCAGGACAACCGCGGAACCGCCCTGCAGGCTGCCGAGCACGCCGGTAAGCCAGTCCATCACAAAGCCAAGCGGCGTGGCCAGGATGTAGATATAGGCCATACCCAGGACAAGCGAGGTCAGAATCGGGATGATCAGGATGGGCATGATGGTCTGGATGGTGTTGTTGACCTTCCAGGTCTTCATCCAGCGGACAAAGTAGCCGCAGATAACTGCCATGATCATGGCACCCAAGAAGCCGGTCGAAACACTGTTGCCGCTCGGGGTGACGACGGCGTTGTTGACCAAGTAGCCCAGGACGAAGCCGGGGGCAAGTGCGGGCTTACCGGCCATCGAGTAGGCGATGTATGCCGCAAGCACCGGAATCATCATAGAGATACCGGCCATGCCGATGGTGTTAAGGCTCACCATCAACGGGTTGGTTACCTCCATACCGCTAGCACCGGCAGTACCGGATGCCAACGAGAAGGCGAGGAACACGCCACCGATAACGACAATGGGGATAAAATAGGAAACGCCGGTATTGAATGCATTGAGCAGCGTCTTGCCAGGATCGGCAAAGATAGACTGCTTGGACGCCGGTGTCGGGGCCTGCGGGGCAGCGGAGACGGCCTTCTTCTCTGCCTTGGCCTCGGCCTTGGGCGCGTCAACGGCGCCACCCGTCGCCTTGATGATCTCAACAGCCTGGTCGATGATCTTGACCGGATCGGCGATCACATCGGAAGTACCGACCTTGAGGAACTTGCCCTCGGCCATCTTCTGCTCAAAACGGTCCTCGTTCTCGACACCCACGTCGACGGACTCCAGGACCAGGTCGGCGGAGTCCACGTCTTCCTGCGTGAGCTCATTCTCGATACCCAGGCCACCCTGAGCCTCGACCTTGCACTCGATGCCACGGGCGGCGCATTCATCCTGAATCGCCTTCTGGGCCATATACGTGTGGGCAATACCCACGGTACAGGCGGCAACGCCTACGATCTTCATTGCTTCCCTCTTTTCATAGAGTTGCGTGCGCAAGACACCGTTTGCGGAGGCCTCCGGAGCATCCCCTGCCGTTTGGACTTGCTGTCTTTTCGACAAGACCAATATAGGTGCTCGTTTTTCTTAATGCCAGCTTATTTCGGTAAACGCGCAGGTCAGAGCGTTGGTTATGCGATTTAGTTATGCGTTTAACCAAAAATGAATCCTGCGATTTTACCCTCGATTTCAAAAGTCAAGAAGTATTTGATTTTCTCGGTAGACGGCAGATGCGCATGCCGGTCACAAATTTCGACCCCACCCGTATACCGCATTTGTTGCATACTCATATGAAAGGAAAAGGTCGCTCACCGAAGCGTATCCCTCACCAAGACTCAAAGTCATCATGTTGGAAAATGCTCATCTGTCGGAAGGAGTCGCTGTGGCAAAACAGCGCGTTACGATCGCAGACGTCGCTCGAGAGGCGGGAACCTCGACGGCAAGCGTCTCGTATTACCTCAACGACAAACGAGAAAAGCTTAGCGAAAAGACGCAGAACAAAATCGCGCGCGTCATTAAGGAACTCGGATACGTTCCCAACGCCCAAGCGCAGACGCTCACCGGCAAGCAAACCCACGTCATCGCCATCATCATTTTGGATAACACCAACAAATGGGCGGGGCTCGTTCTCAATGGCATGGAGCAGGTCATGCTCCCCGCGGGCTACCAGACGGTCGTTTGCACGAGCAACTTTAACCCCGAGACCGAGCTCATGTACGTCGACAAGATGCTCTCGCTGGGCGTCGATGGCTTTATCATCCAGCCCACGGCAAACTTCAAAGCCGTGCACGACCGCATTAGACGCGCCGGCAAGCCGGTCGTCTTTTTCGATGCGGCCATCTATAGCCCAGGTACCAGCTGGATCAAAACCAACCTTTACGACGGCGTGTACAACGCCACACAGGCACTCCTCGACGCCGGCTACGAAGATTTCTTTTCCATTGCCGCCAACATGACCGAGATGCGCACCCGCATGGAGCGTTTTCAGGGGTATGCCGAGGCGCTGGCAGCGAACGGACAGCTCTACAAAGCGATTCCCATCGACCACAACAAGCCGTCAATCAACGAGCTTACCGAGTACTTTAAATTCAAGTTTAATCCCGCCAAGCGTACGCTCATCTTTGTCCAAAACCAATGGGCGCTCCCCCGCGTCTACAAGGCACTTCAGCCCATGGCCCATCTGCTTCCGCAGCAAATCGGCCTTTTGGGACTCAACTGCGAAGACTGGACTAATCTCACCACACCGACCGTCTCCACCATCATCGAGCCCGTCGACCAGGAAGGTCGCGAAGCAGCCGAGATGCTGCTCGCCCTACTTGACGGCAGCAGCGAACCCGGCGAGCAGCGCATTCTCGAGTGCAAGCTCAACTGGCTCGACTCCACCTCGATCTAGACCGCGGGACAAATTAATCAGTAGCGTCTATCCCAAATCTTGAGTATTTGTTCGATAGAACGGCCCCTGCCGGCTCCTGCTAGACTGGTAGATTCCCAACCGTCCATCCAGGAGCCGCAATGTCGCGCATGTCCGCCTACAAGCAAGTACTTTCCATCGGCACCGCCGTGGTGCTGGGGTTTGCGCTGTTCACGGGATCGCTCGACGGAGCTCCCAAGTTGCTGTCGCCGCAAAGCGATGAACAGGCGGCAGCTCTGGCCGAGAAGCAAAACGAGAGTCCCAACCGTACCGACGACGAGGCAGATCTGGTTGCCCGGCTCGAATCGGGAACAGCGAGCTCCTCGGACTCTCAAAATAGCCAAGACTCCGGCGATGGCTCCGAATCCACCGCGACCAACACCAACGACAACGTTGCCGAGGACAGCTCCACCGCCCCCATCGACGAGGTGGAAAACCCCGACCTCAACCGCGCCCGCGGTGTTTATCTCAGCAGCATTCCCGACTACGCCGGCAACCCCTACGTTGCCCTTCGCGCCGACAGCACGCACCCGCTCGGCACGCCGTCGTTCACGCTCGACGAGTATGAACGTGCCACCGAAGAGGGCTGCTTTAAGAAATTCTCCAAGCTCGACAGCCTGGGCCGCACTCGCAAGGCGCTCGCCTGCGTAGGCCCCGAGTCGCTCGGACAGGGCAAGCGCGGCGACATCTCGCGTATCCACCCCGCCGGATGGCATCAGCAGCGCTACGACTTTATTCCAGGCCAGAGCCTCTACAACCGCTGCCACCTTATCGCCTGGTCGCTCTGCGGCGAAAACGCCAACCGCAAAAATCTCCTCACCGGCACGCGCTATCTCAACGAGACGGGCATGCTGCCGTTTGAAGAGCAGATCCTCGACTACATCCACGACACGGGCAACCACGTGCTCTACCGCGTCACGCCCATGTACAACGAAGAGGAACTTGTCTGCCGTGGCGTACGCCTTGAGGCGCAATCGGTCGAGGACCACGGCAAGACCCTCTGTTTCCACGTATATTGCTACAACCTGCAGCCGCACGTGCAAATCGACTACGCCACCGGCCGCAATCAGGCCTCGGGGGACTAGCCCCGAGCCACGACAAGAACCGATTTGCAACCCCGCTGGGGATCAAAATGGGCCGCCCTGGATTGCCCAGAGCGGCCCTTACATCGGCATATATGTTGCAGGCAAAGTCACACGCTACTTGGCGCGACCCTCCTCATAGCGCTCGACCAGCTTGGCCTGAACGTCATAAGGCACCTGCTCATAGCCTGCGGGCTCCATGGTAAAGTCGCCCGTGCCGCGCGTAATAGAGCGCAGGCGCGTCGAGTAATCCGTCAGCTCGGCCAGCGGCGCCTGGGCAATGACCACGGTATCGCCGCGCTCATCGGTCTCCATGCCCGTCACGCGACCGCGCGAGGCCGAGATGTCGCCCATCACGGCGCCGGCGTAGCTCTCGGGGATCGTCACCGTGATTTCCTCGATAGGCTCCAGCACCACTGGATCGGCATCGGCGCATGCCTTGCGCAGGCCGATGCGAGCCGCCGCGCGGAACGCCATCTCGTTGGAGTCGACGCTGTGATACGAACCGTCGTACACAGCCACGCGAATGCCCGTGAGCGGGTAGCCGGCAATAATACCGTCCTTCATGGTCTCCTGGACGCCCTTGTCCACGGCGGGAATCAGCGAGCGCGGAATGCGACCGCCCACGACCTCGTCCACGAACTCATAGCCGTCGCTCGTGCCGTCGGGCCCAAT
The DNA here is from genome assembly GCA_905215505.1 of uncultured bacterium. Classification (GTDB taxonomy): domain Bacteria; phylum Actinomycetota; class Coriobacteriia; order Coriobacteriales; family Coriobacteriaceae; genus Collinsella. The sequence continues at coordinate 15,045 of CAJMPU010000021.1, read as the reverse complement.
GAGCGGCTCAACGCGCAGCCAGCAGTCGCCATACTGACCGGCACCACCGGTCTGCTTCTTGTGTCGGCCCTGTGCGCTCGCCGTGCGGCGGATGGTCTCGCGATACGGAATGCGGATCGGCACGCTCTTTGCCACAACCTTGGTGCGGTCCTCCAAACGGTTGAGCAGCACCGAAACCTGCGCCTCGCCCACCGCCGAGATGATGGTCTGCCCGGTCTCCTCGTCGCGGTCGATGCTCATGGTCGGGTCTGCCTTGCAGGCCTTCTCGATAAACGTGTAGAGCTTCTCCTCGTCGCCACGGTTCTCGGCCTCGATGGCGATGCGGTACTGCGAGTTGGGGAACTTAAACGCCGCAGCCTCAACCTTGCCGGTAATCGAGAGCGTATCGCCCGTCTCTGCCGCCAACTTGGGCGCCACGATAATGTCGCCGGCATAGGCGTGACCGACCTCGGTCATGTCGCGGCCGCACATCACATACAGGTGAGCCAGACGATCGCTCTTGCGGGTACGCGCGTTGATCAGCTCAAGGCCCGGCTCAAGCGTGCCCGTCAGCACCTTGATAAAGCTGATGCGGCCCTGCTGCGGATCGGCCAGCGTCTTAAACACAAACGCCACCGGACGGTCATCGTCACTCGAAATCTTAAGCGAATCACCGTCGATGAGCGGCATCTCGCCGTAGTCGGTCGGCGCCGGGAAGTACGTGGCGATGTCGTCCATCAGCGAGTTGACGCCCTGCTCCTTAATGCAATCGCCCGCAAAGACCGGCACAAAGATGCGCTCGGCAATCGCCTTCGACAGCAGGCCTTCAAGCTCCTCCTGCGTCAGCGTCTCCTCGCCTTCCAAGTACTTCATCATCAGTTCGTCGTCGGCCTCGGCCACCAGCTCGCACAGATGGTCATGGGCCTCCTCGGCCTGGGCACGATACTCCTCGGGAATCTCCGACTCAACGGCCTCGGCGCCGTTGCAGTGGCGCGCCTTCATGCGCACCAGGTCGATGATGCCGTCAAAGTCCTCGCCCTCGCCCCAGGGAAGGGTCACGGCGCCCAGGCGCGTACCAAAGCGCTCCTGCAGCAGGTCCATGGTGGTCGCAAAGCTGGCCTCGGAGCGCGACAGGCGGTTTACGAACACCGCACGCGCCAGGCGCAGGTCCTCGGCGGCATACCAGAGCTTAACCGTCGTAGGCTGCGGGCCGGCCTCGGCGTCGACCACAAACAGAGCCGTCTCGCAGACGCTCATCGCGGCAAAGGCGTCGCCGATAAAATCGGGATAGCACGGGGCATCGAGCACATTGATACGAGCGCCCTTCCAGTCGATCGGCGCAATGGTCGTCGAGATGGAAAACGCACGCTTGACCTCTTCGGGGTCATAGTCGAGCGTGGGCTTGGTGCCGTCGTGGCCGCCCAGGCGGGCGGTCTTGCCGGAAAGGTGGAGCATGGCCTCGGCGAGTGAAGTCTTGCCCACCCCGCCTTGGCCTACGAGCACCACGTTCCTTACGTTACCGGTCTTGGGAGCACCCATGATGACCTCCTTGCAGGGCCGCGCGCAATGCGCGACGCCAACGGGGAGAGTTCGCGGTCGATGCCGTCCCGGGAGCAGCATGGTCGGCAGCCGAGCCGACTCACCCTCCAAATGTCCTATGCCACCACCCTACCCTCACGGGCGGCTGTCCATGCATACCTTTCGGCACACGTATGAATACAGGCGGCGAGAGGAAGAGACAAGCTTGTGAGGCAATTATTGAACCCCGTCGATGTAAACAAAAAGCCGCCACAGACCGTAAGACCTGTGGCGGCTTCGCCTCAATTAATAGTTGAGTAAATACCTGAGCCTATCCCTCGATACGGCTCAAGAACTCACGTGTGCGCCGCTCGCGCGGATGGTCTATGACCTGCTCGGCAGGCCCCTCCTCGACAATGCGACCGCCGTCCATAAAGACCACGCGGTCGGCAACATCGCGTGCAAATTGCATCGCGTGGGTCACGATTACCATCGTCATATTCTGCGCCGCCAGGTCCTTAATGACACGCAGCACCTCGGCCGTCAGCTCGGGATCGAGCGCTGAAGTCGGCTCGTCAAAGAATAAGATTTCCGGATCGAGCGCCAGGGCGCGGGCAATACTCACGCGCTGCTGCTGACCGCCCGAAAGCTCACACGGCACCTTGTTCTCGTTGCCCGTAAGCCCCATCTGCGCGATCAACTCACGCGCACGCGCCTCTGCCTGCTCGCGCGGGCGCTTGAGCACGCGGATCGGCGCGTCGATGATGTTTTTCATCACCGTATAGTGCGGGAACAGATTGTAGTTCTGGAATACCAGACCAAAACGCGAACGCGCTTGCTTGGGAACATCTCCCTTCGCATAGACCGCGCCCGATCCCGCATCCGTCGCAACCGCAAGGTCGCCAAACGAAAGCGAGCCGCCGTCGAGCGTCTCGAGCAGCGTGGCGCAGCGCAGCAGCGTGGACTTACCGCCGCCCGAAGGTCCGATAATCGCCACGACCTCACCGCGCTTGACCTCGAGTGAGATATCCTTGAGCACCTCATTGCCGCCAAACGCCTTACGCGCGCTTTCGATTTTCATCACTGAGTTAGTCATGATAATAGTCCAGCTTCTTTTCGGCGGCGCCCAGCAGCATCTCGACCACAAAGTTAAAGACCCAGTAGATCAACGCCGCAATCGCAAACGGCACCATGCTCACCTGCGAGGCGACCAGCGCCTTGGCGGTCGAGAACATCTCACCCACACCAATGGCAAACGCCAGCGACGTGTCCTTGACCAGTGTGATGATCTCGTTGCCCATCGCCGGCAGAATACGCTTGGCGACCTGCGGCATCACGATATACAGAAACGTCTGCATGCGCGAGTAGCCCAGCACCTCAGCAGCCTCGTATTGACCGCGCGGAATGGACTGCAGGCCCGAGCGATAGATCTCGGCAAAGTAACCGGCGTAGTTGATGATGAACGCCACGACACACGCCGTCCACTTGGAATCGGGCGTAAGCGAAATGCCGAACACGTAGTACGGGGCAAAGTAGATGGCAAACATCTGCAGCATGAGCGGCGTACCGCGCATGACCGAGATATAGATGCGCGCAATCCAGCGGAGCGGCGCAATTTTACTCATGCGCATAAACGCCACGGGGATTCCCAGCGGAATCGACCCCAACAGCGTCAGCACAAACAGCTGCAAGCTGACCAAGAATCCCTGGCCAAGCATCTGCATCATGACCTGAATAGACAACCCAAGCTCTCTTTCACAGTAACGGAACAGCGAACCCAATGCTAAAGCGGGTTTTCCAGGTGCCCGAGTTTGCCGTGAAAGAGGAGCGCCGCGTACTAAATGTACGCAAGCGACGGTTTGAACGGCAAAATCGGGTGCCTGGGAAAGCCGCTATTTGAGCACCCAGTTGTCGAAGGAAAGACCATAGCTTGCATATTTATCGCACAGGTCCTTGACCGTGCCGTCCTCGTAGAGCGCCTTGAGCGACTCGGTCACGGCGTCGGCCGACTTGGTGTCGCCCTTCTTAAAGCCGACGGCGTAGTGCTCGCTGGACAGCGGCTTATCAAGCTGCGTATAGGCATCGGGCTTTGCGGCAAGCTGATATTGGGCAATCGAAAGGTCGCAAGCCACGACATCGACCGCGCCGCTCTCGAGCTGCATAAAGGCCGTATTGTACTCGCCGATGGTATCGAGCGTGGCAAACGTCGCCGCCAGATCCTTCTGGTCACCCTCGAGTACATCCTGCGCAGCGGAATCGGTCTGGGTGATCACCGTCTTGCCGGCAAGATCATCCCAGCTCTTGATGCCCGCATCCTTCTTGACCACGAGTACCTGCTCGTTGAGCATGTACGGCTCGGAGAACGTGTAGTCGTCCTCGCGACCCTCCATAGTAAAGCCGTTCCAGATGCAGTTGATGGCGCCGGAGTTGAGCAGCGTGTCCTTGGCATCCCAATCGATGGCCTCGTAATCGACATCCCAGCCCTGCTTATCGGCAACAGCCTTGGCCAAATCGAGATCAAAGCCAGTGTACTCGCCATCATCGCCCACAAAACCGTACGGAGGATAGGACTTGTCAAAGCCCACCACGAGTTTCTTGGACTCCGCAGCGCCCTTCACATCCTTGGCCGCGGCAGAGCCTGCAGCGGAGCCCTTGCCGGCACCACCGCCGCAGCCGACAAGACCAAGGCCAAGCACCGTGGCAAGCGAGCCGGCTAGACCAACAAACTGACGACGAGACATATCGGTATTCATGGTATTCCCCCTTGATAGCACTTTAGTTAGGTAAAGTGAGTCATGTAACGTCCAGAATCATACACTTTACCTTGATGGAGCACAAGGTTGGGGTTGCCCGGCGCGGGCGGGGAGCGGCGCGTAATTAAGTTTCCTGCTCTACAGTCCTGCGCAAGACGGAAAGCACATTAAGTGCTTTCCTTTGCGTGCGGAACTCGCGATAAACTTAATTACGCGCCGCTCCCCGCCCGCGCCGGGCAAACGTCGTTGGGCCTATCACTGACAGGAAATGGGCGCTTGCATATCGCCCGCTGGCTTGGCACGGTACAATGCTTGCAGCTTTTAATTCATGAATTAGTGGAGTTATTGATGGCAGAATCTCGTGCGGAGCGTAAGGCTCGTCGTGCTTTGATCGAGGCGGCTGAGGGGTCGGAGGAGAAAAAAACTTCTAAGAAATCCAAGTCGGCGAAGGGCAAGGTTAAGACCAAGCGTTCTGGCTCTCGTCAGGGCGGGGATAAGGCGCCTCACGTTCGCTCCAAAGGCTCGCGCAAGGATTCGGCTCAGCCTGCGCGTAAGGCCGTGGATCCCAAGTCTCCCTGTTCGATCATGAAAGCTTGTGGTGGGTGTACGGCACTCAATCGTCCTTATAAGAAGCAGTTGGCGGCCAAGCAGGCTGCTATGGAGGAGCTGTTTGCTGAGCTCTGCGAGCGCGAGGGCATTAGCGTCGACCCCATTCGCGGTATGGGAGTCACCCTGGGAGACCCGGGCAAATATCCTGCGCCGCGTGGTTTTCGTCATAAGGCTGCCACTCCGTTTGCTCCCGGCAAAGAGGGCGCTGTCCGCTGCGGCTTTTTTGAACGTGGGACGCACAGGATCGTTGCTGTTCCTGAATGCCCTGTCGAGGCGCCGGGCACTCGTCAGATTCTCAACGGCATCGCTCGCGAGGCCGAACGTCTGCATATTCCTGCCTTTAACGAAGACAAGCATCTGGGGCTGCTTCGCTATGCCGTCGTTCGCTGCGGTTGGCGCACCGACCAGATCATGGTCACTCTCGTGACCGCCCAGCGCGACCTGCCGCATGCGCAGGAGTTCTTTGAGGCCGTCGCGGCACTCGATCCGCATATCGTCACCGTTGCCCAAAATATCAATGGCCGTCCCGGTAACGCCATCTTGGGTGAGGAGACTCGTATCGTCTATGGCGCCGAATGCATGCGCGATCAGCTGCTCGGCTGCGAATTCGACATCTCCCCCACCGCGTTCTACCAGACCAACCCACAGCAGACCGAACTGCTCTATCAGCTCGCTATCGACGGCATGGATTTGCACCAAGGCGATGTGCTCATGGATGCCTATTGCGGCAGCGGCACCATCGGCCTGTGCGCAGCCAAAGCCGCCCAGAACAAGGGCATCGGCATTATGCTGCTTGGCGTGGAGCGCAACCTGGCGGGCATTGCCGACGCACGTCGCAATGCCGAGCTCAACGGCCTCACCCGCAGCGCCTGGTTTATGGCCGACGATGCCACCGATTACATCCTAGATGCCGCCGACAACAACGAACGCGTCGACGTTCTTTCCATCGACCCGCCGCGCGCCGGTTCCACCACCGAGTTCCTCGAAGCCGCCTGCGCACTTAAGCCGCGCCGCATCACCTACATCAGCTGCAACCCCGTCACTCAAGAGCGCGACCTGCACCAGCTCCTTGACGGAGGCTATCGCCTGCTCAGCATTACGCCGGTTGATATGTTTCCCCATACCGACCATACCGAGACCGTCGCCGTCCTCGAACGCCGTTAATCTACTGACATAAGAAAAGGAGCGGTCCGTCTGGACCGCTCCTTTTCTCGTTACAGATTGAGCCTCGCTACATCCCCTTGCGCAGGTCGCACACGCCGGCTGCCGCCATCTCGCGCAGCAGCGTCTCGCGGTCGCGCGTCACGATCAAATCCAGCGGGAAGTGAATCTCGTCGAGCATCTTGCGCGCCTGGTCGAGCTTGCCAATGGCCATGCCAATGTGTGCGTCGGTCGAGACACCGATCCCCACGCCCAGCTCGGCGCAGCGCTCGGCAATCTTGCGACACACGTTCCAATGCTCGGCATCCGTGCCGTGCTCAAGACTATGGTTGTTGATCTCGATGATCTTGTGCTTGGCCTTGGCCGCCAACAGCACCTCATCGATATCGAACGGCACGCCCGTACGACCCGTATGCCCAAGCATGAACACCTTGGGGTGCTCCAGGGCATTGATGTACATCTCGGTCGTCTGGGCGAGCGTCGCGCCTTCGGCAATCTGCGGATTATGCACGCTTGCCACCAAATAATCCAAATTGCGCGTCACCAAATCGAACAGCGAATGCTCACGACTATACGAATCGCCGGCGATATCGAGCGTGACAGGAGTATCCTCGCCAAACAGGCTTCCGTCCAGCGAAACGATATCAGCCTCGGCACCACGCAGCACCAGCACGCCGCTCCAAATGCGCGGCCAGATATCCTGGTTAATAAAGAATTGGAAACTGCGCAGGTCATTGGGACAAGGCGTAACCATCGAGCTTAAATGATCGGCTGAACCGAGCACCTGAAGGCCGCGCTCTGCCGCCCAATAGATGTTCTCCTCGATGGTTGAGTACGCATGCGCAGAGAACATCGTATGAGTATGAATATCACAAGAAAGAAGGTAGGGCATCGGGTCTCCTTGTCCAGTATGGCCGTCGCGTATATTCATTGTACGCATAGCTTTCGGCAGTCGTAAAACTGCTTCATCCCAATCACACAACGGCATAAACAACGGGGCCTGGCTTAGCACCAAACCCCGTTTCACGTAAAACATTGCAAGCAGAGCGCTTTACTTTCGACGATATTCGTCGGCCAGTTGCTTCCAGGCAGGCAACGAATTGACGATGGTCTCATAGCTCACACAGTAGCCAAGGCGGAACCAGCCCGGCATGCCAAAGCTATCCGAAGGCACCGCGAGCAGCTCATACTTCTTCGCGCGCTCGCAGAAGGCGTTCGCATCGGGCTCCAGCGCCTTCACCCACAGGTAGAATGCACCATCCGGCTCAACATAGGTGTAGCCATACTCCGCCAGTGCATCGGTAAGCGCGGTGCGGTTGCGTGCATAGGCCTCAACGTCACTCGGCTCATCGACGCAATCGATAATCACGCGCTGGAAGAGCGCCGGTGCGCATACAAAACCCAGCGTACGGGCAGCACCCGCAACAGCCGGCATCAGACGGGCAGCCTGCGGATTGGTGTTGGGAACCAAGATCCACCCCACGCGCTCGCCCGGCAGCGAAAGCGACTTGGAATACGAGTAACACACGATGGTGTTCTCGTAGATCGAGGGCACCCAAGGCACCTCGGCGCCATAGACAATCTCGCGATACGGCTCATCAGAGATGAGCATAATCGGATTCTCGGGATCGCGCTTGGCGTTGACCTCGCGCAGAACATTGGCCAGTCGCGTCAGCGTGTCGCGTGTATATACGGCACCGGTCGGATTGTTGGGCGAGTCGATGATGACGGCAGTCGTCTTATCGGTAATCGCCTTGAGCACGTTGTCCACGCTCAGCTGGAACGCATCTTCATCGGCGAGCGCCTCAACACACGTACAGCCGGCCTTCTCAATCCAAACGCGATACTCCGGAAAGTACGGGGCGATAACAACAACCTCATCGCCCGGGTTCGTAACGGCGTTGAGCGTGCAGGTGAGCGAAGCCGCGGCACCCACCGTCATAAAGACGTCCTTGCCCTCATAGCTCGTGCCAAAGCGACGGTTGAGCGAGTCGGCGACGGCCGCTCGACATTGCGGCAGACCCGGCGCAGGCGTGTATCCATGCAGCTGGTCGCTCGGCAGCTCCAATGCCTTCTTAATGGACTCAGCAACAGCAGCGGGCGCCGGAACACTCGGGTTGCCCAGCGAAAAATCGAATACGTTCTCCGCACCGATCTGTGCCTTGCGCTCAAGGCCATAGCTAAAAATCTCACGGATGATGGAGCTTTCCGCACCGCGAGCATACATAGTTTCGTTGATCATCTGTTCCCCTTTCGCATAGGCGCTATTGTACGCTTTAGCCAACTAGAGCGCCACAATGTTGATTGGGGACAGACTTAAATGCGTGAAAACGCTCATTTAAGTCTGTCCCCAATCAACATATCGCTCAAAAGAAAAAGCCTCCACAGGTTTCCCCGCAGAGGCTTTCGCTACAAGAACTATTTGTCGGCGTCGGTGTTGCCGTCAGCGTTGACAGCATTGCCATCACCGGCATCATCGGATGCGGCTTCGGCATCCTCCTGCATGGCCGCCTGCGCAAAGGCCGCAGCATCAGCCGCCAGCTCCTCCTCGCTCATGCGAGGCGAGCACTTCTTGGTCGGCATGCCGGCCGCCTTGGCGTTGCGCTCCTCCTTGGCCGCCAGGATATCGCCCTCGCGCTCAAGGTAAGCATCCCACTCGTTGTCGAGCAGGGCGTTCACGGCGTCGCCTTCGACGGTCTCGCGCTCAAGCAGCACCTTCGCCATCAGATCGAGCTGATCGCGACGGGCATCCAAAATCTCGACCGCACGGCGATGGGCTTCGCGCATGATGCGCTGAACCTCGATATCGATGCGGCGCGCCGTCTCCTCGGAATAATCCTGGTGATCGGCGTAATCGCGGCCCAGGAACACCTGATGCTGCGCCTCGCCAAACACCTGCGTGCCCAGTTCCTCGCTCATGCCCAGACGCGTGACCATCTCGCGCGCCATCTTGGTCGCGCGCTCCAGGTCGTTGCTCGCGCCCGACGTGATGTCGTCGCACATGAGCTCCTCAGCAACGCGACCGCCCAAGAACACGGCAAGCTCATCGAGCATCTCGTTCTTGGTCTTGAGGAAGTGATCCTCCTGCGGAAGCTGCAGTGTGTAGCCCAGAGCCTGGCCACGGCTGACAATCGAAATCTTGTGAACCGGATCGGAGTGCTCCAGGATATGACCCACCAGGGCATGACCGCTCTCGTGGTAGGCAATCGTGGTGCGCTCGGCTTCGGTCATCACGCGACCCTTGCGCTGCGGTCCGGCAATCACGCGCTCCATCGACTCCTCGACCTCGTCCATCGAGATCACGGAACGATGGCGGCGAGCAGCCAAAAGCGCAGACTCATTGAGCAGGTTCGCCAGATCGGCGCCGGTAAAGCCAACGGTCATCTGGGCGAGCTTCTCAAACTTAACGTCCTCGTCCATCGGCTTGTTCTCGGCATGCACGCGCAAGATCTGCTCGCGGCCCTTCACGTCCGGACGGTCGACCGTAACCTGACGGTCAAAACGGCCGGGACGCAGCAGCGCCGGGTCCAAAATATCGGGGCGGTTGGTCGCGGCGATCAGGATGACCGACTCGCTTTCCTCAAAACCGTCCATCTCGACCAGCAGCTGGTTGAGCGTCTGCTCGCGCTCGTCGTGGCCGCCGCCCAAACCGGCTCCACGCTGACGTCCCACGGCATCGATCTCGTCAATAAAGATGATCGACGGAGCCTGAGACTTGGCCTCCTTAAAAAGGTCGCGCACGCGGCTGGCGCCGACACCCACGAACATCTCGACAAAGTCAGAGCCCGAGATACTAAAGAACGGCACGCCCGCCTCGCCGGCAACGGCCTTGGCCAGCAGGGTTTTACCGGTACCCGGAGGGCCCACCAGCAAAACGCCGCGCGGAATCTTGGCACCCAGCTTGCGATAGCGGTCCGGATCGCTCAAAAAGTCGCGGATCTCCTCGAGCTCTTCGACTGCCTCGTCCACGCCGGCAACGTCCTCGAACTTGACCTTGGGGCGCGTGGCCTCGTTGGTCTTGGCGTTGGTCTTGCCAAACTGCATGTTCCTATTATTGGCGCCCATCATCTGGCGCATAAAGTAGAACATGATGGCGATCAGGGCAATCGTCGGAAGCACACTCATCGCCAAGTCGCCCCAAAAATCGGGATCGTTGGTGTTGACGATGTATTTGGTGTCGGGGTGCTCCGCCATAAGCTCGGCAAGCGAATCGGAACCGACATAGGTCGAAGAAAAGCTCTTGAGCTCGCTCGTATCGCCCTTGTCCTTTTTTGTCTTCCAGTAATGACCCGCCACGCTTCCGTCTTGAACCGTATAGGTCAAATCTTCGACGCGATCCTGCTTAATGGCGCTGACCATCTCGCTCGTCGCGAGCTTAACGGTATTGCTGGAGCTGGCAAAACCGGAGCCCATATTAAAGAAGGCATAGCCCAGAAGCGCGCAAGCTAAAAGAAAATACAGCCAGCCCGTACGCGTAGGCTTCTTGCCTCCGGGCATCCCCGGAATCTTTGGGTCCCGGGAAGTCTGGGAATTGTTGTCGTTACGGTCGTCGGGCATCTTACGAATAAACCTCCGGTTTCAAAATGCCCAGATACGGAAGGTTGCGATAGCGCTCGGCATAGTCGAGGCCATAGCCCACCACAAAGGCATCGGGGCAATGGGTTCCAACATACTTGGGCGTAATGGCCGAGGTGCGGTCCTCAACGTCCTTCCACAGGAAGGCAGCAACCTCCAGCGAAGCGGGCTTGCGGCTCTCGAGGTTCTTCATCAGGTACTTGAGGGTCAGGCCCGAGTCCAGAATGTCCTCGACGATCAGCACGTCGCGACCACGGATGTCGATATCCAGGTCCTTAATGATACGCACGATGCCCGAAGACTTCACACCGTCGCCATAGCTCGAAACAGCCATGAAATCGATGTTGGTCGGCAGCTCGATCTTGCGCATCAGGTCGCCCATAAAGACAACAGCGCCGCGCAGAACCGCGATCAGCACCAGATCCTTACCCGCGTAGTCGCGCGTAATCTCCTCGCCCAGGCGAGAAACGATACCGTCGATATCCTCCTGCGTAAACAGAACCTTCTCGATATCCGGATGTTGAGAAGCCATGACAACCCTTTCTTGTGCTTAATCGCCCACACACCGCCGTATGGACGCGAACTACACATTCTAGCAGCGCACGGGGTATATTTTCCAGCACGTGCGCCATCAGCGCGGGAATACCGTCAACGTCGCACAGAATAGCTGGCGCGAAGCGCTATTCCGCATCGACCACACGAAGCAGATATGCCACGCGCGTTGCGGCCGTGCATTTAAAACGCTCGTCCGCGCGAACGCCCGCGACCCATACTACGGCACCTCCCGGAGCCGTTCTTACCACGGGTACGCCAGAGCGGTCTGAAACAGGAATGCGCGCCTCGTTTAACAGGTCTGACACTTTCTTGCTTCGACCGCTCATCCCCAACGGGCACATCACGTCTCCCGGCACAGGGCTATCCACCCACAGGCGCGCCGATCGTGTCTCGGTGGGAATCTCCCCGCGCGAGCCGGCTAACATCCGCTCGCCATCGCGGTCGGCAAACCCCAGGGCCGCCGCATCCACCAAGGCCGCAACCTTTCCGGCAGCAGCAAGCTCGCGGGCACGGTGCACGATATCGCACCCCGGCTCCACAGCCATCGGCTCCGCTGTCAGCATATGCCCCGCCCCCAGCGGCAGACAACCGGGAACGGAGATCCAATCGGCCACTAAACCCTCGCGCGCCGCCGGGGCCTTGAACGCCAGCATGCCAAACTCCACACGGGCATCAATTCCCGCAGGAAGCGTAACCGAGCCCGAGCCCGCAGCGACGCAGGCGAGCACGCGCTCCACGTGCCGCATCTCCGGTCGCGCGTCGGGATCGATGCGCTTAATCGCCAACCGCACGATACGCCGTGCAATCACAACCTCAGCGGCGGCAAGACGGCGCGCATCGAGCACCAGTGCGCCCGCCGCTTCCTTGCGCAGGCAGCTTCGAAACGCCTGTGCCGAAAGCTGGGAAAGAAAGGCGTCTTCGTCGCCCAGAATTTCGCAAGCGGCGCCAATCGTCTTACAGACGCTCGCGTTGCGCTGTGCCACCACCGGCATCACCCGATGGCGTACATAGTTGCGCAGGTACGAAACGTCCTCGTTGCTTTCATCTTCCCGCCATGGCTGACCGTGCACCTGCAGATAGCTCACGAGCTCATCGTGCGTGAGGTCGAGCAAGGGGCGAACCACAATGTTCCGACGGCGCGGAATGCTCGATAGACCCGCGGGACCCGACCCTTTAATGGCATTCATCAAAAATGTTTCCGCGCGGTCCGACGAAGTATGCGCGGTACAGATACGAGCCGCCGTCCGCGGTGCGCCCGATTCGGCACAAAGTTCGCGAACGTATCTCCGTGCCGCGGCATAGCGCACCTCGCGAGCCGCAGCCTCGATATTGCCCGATTCGTCATCAAAATAGGCATGCTCAACACACAGCGGCAAACCGTATTGTGCGCACAGGTCACGTACAAAGGCCTCGTCGCCATCGGATGCCTCCCCGCGCAGATGATGGTTTACATGCAGCACGTGCAATCGCTCGCGCGCAATGGGAGCGACGCCGCGCCCGTCCTGGATATCCAGCTTTGATGTGCAAGCCATAAGGAGCAGCGCCGTCGAGTCCGCACCGCCTGATACCATGAGCACTACGGGGGCAGCGGCCTGCCGTGTTGCCAGGGCGCTCTTATCCGTCCTCGGCGCGGCATGATGTCCATAGTGCTGAGATACCGTTGGCATTCGCTTCCTCCTCTATTCGTCCGCACTCATTGTATCCTTTGGAATCTTATGTCTCGCCTGCACCTTCATATCCTCGGCAGCGGCTCAAAAGGCAACTGCGCACTCGTCGAGGGACCTCAGGGGCTCATCATGATCGACAACGGCCTGTCCCGCCGCGAGACACTTAAACGCATGGCGGAGCTTGGCCTCTCGGCAGACGACGTCGCCGCTCTTGTAATCACCCATGAGCATGGTGACCATATCAAGGGGCTCGATGTATGGTGCAAGCACTGGCATGGTCCCCTCTTTGCCAGCAGGGACACCCTTTCATGCAAAGAAAACCTCGCGCGCCTGCCCGTAGAGGAATTTGACCCCGGCGACACGCTCCCCATTGCCGGCATCCACGTGCAAACCTACTCAACATCGCACGATGTCATCAATCCTGTCGGCTATCGATTTAATGCTCTCGATGATTCCATTGGGTTTGCCACCGACACCGGAGAGTTATCGAGCAAGGCCATAGGCATCCTCAAAGACTGTCGAGTTCTCGCGCTCGAAAGCAACCACGATGTAGCTATGCTGCGCGAAGGAGCGTACCCCCGCTTTCTTCAGGAGCGCATCCTGTCCACAAAGGGGCACCTCTCCAACAACCAGGCCGCCGAAGCCGCGCGCGAACTTGTTACCGATCGCACCGAACAGCTCATCGCCATGCATATCAGCCAGGACAATAATCGTCCAAGCCTTACCGTCAAAAGCTATGCCAACGCGCTTGATGCAAGTCTCGATGATGAACTCGGCAGTTCTGCCACCCGTCTTCAAGGGCCACGGAAGCTCTCGATACGCCCTGCAAGTCAGTATCAACCGACAACTATTCAATAGCCCCTCAAGACAACAAAAGGGGGCTGGGAATCACTTCCCAGCCCCCTTAACTCATACTCTCGATTGAAGCAGAGCCATCGTTAGTCGATGGAGATCTTCGTGACGTTCTTCTTCTCGACGATCTTAGGAACCGTAACGGTGAGGATGCCGTCAGCATACTTTGCAGAGAGGCCCTCGCTCGAAGCGTCCTTCAGATACACGCCACGCGTCGCGCTGTACGAGCTAAACTCCTTCTGGAGGAAGTTCTTACCCTCGTTTTCGGCGCTCTCCTCGACGTTCACGCTGATGGACAGGCGACCCTCATTGAGCTCAACGTCGATGTCATCCTTGGCGACACCGGTCAGATACGCCTTGACCTCGTAGCCATCACCCTTGTCCTCAACGTCAACGGGGAACGCCTTGGAGGCAATCGAGTTGTTTGCAAGGTCGGTCATATCATCAAACAGATCGAACAGCGAGCTAGCAGAAGGACGAACGCCAAAAACCGAACGATAAGGAACCATGCTTGCCATGTTTACCACTCCTTTTAAGGACTGCCGAGCCATCTTCTAGGTGACTGGGACTTCTTTTGACGCTCTTATATATGCCCACCCAGTGCCCATATATACATCGACTATAAAGTTTTTTGAGTCCAGTACTATAAGCATATCTAAGTGTGTATGACTCAGGTTTTAGTAAGGTTAAGGTTCTTTGAACCAGAGCTTAAATAACAAGTATGTTCGCAGCTACAAATAACAAGGGGCTTACAATGAGCGCGTACACGTTGTTGGTAACGAGCTAAAGGGCATCATGGACGATCAAAAACAGGACAACACGTTTATGCCGGAGCAGGACGAAGCATCCAGCCCGCAACCGATTCGATTCCATCGCCCCCACATCTCGCAAGAGCCCATCAATGATCCAGAGCCCAAATATGTGACAAGAAACCGATATCAAACACTCGAAGAAGCACAAACGGGGCGCAAACATATGGGCGTCGCCTCGGGAGACCCTGTATATCTGAAAGACGCACCATTATCTAAAAACAGCGTAGCTAGTGATGAGCCGATGAAAGCATCCGCCGTCCATCAACAAAGAGGGCCTCGACCCAAGCAAACCTTGACGCATTCGGCTCGCTATCTCGAAACGCCAAAACAGGGAAAGTCAATCTTCGTTTCATCAAGTAAACGACGCAAGCAGCATCGACTGACAATCCTGCTTTTGATTATTGTGGCCATAGCAGTTGCCCTTGTTATTCGATTTATCTTCTTTAAATAAAGGCTCAATACCAAAAACGATAAGATCATCTGGTGTAATAGAGTCATTTACGCTCCGTAAACGCAAAAAAGGGGGAGGCCGCGAGGCCTCCCCCTTCTTCAGTTTCGTTGACG
>CAJMPU010000020.1 GCA_905215505.1 uncultured bacterium | reverse complement strand
GACGCCGCCCTCTCAAGGCGGAGATCACCAGTTCGAATCTGGTACGGGCTACCACGCATCTGATACCCGGTCTTTCCACGGAAGGCCGGGTTTTTTATTATCAAACAACTGTCTGTCATTCCCGTTTGAACAAGAGCTTTGCGTTCTGCTTATGGCCCTTACGGGTACAATAACCAAGATATTTTGACTGTTAGAAGGAGTCTCATGACGGAGTCCTCTCAGCATACGTCCAAGCCCCAGGTCGAGGTTGAGGCCTCGGGCGGCGATGACAATAAGAGCGCACGCCGCGGCGCAATCTTTATCGGCGTTGTGCTGGTGGGTTATATCGTCTATCTGGTGGTAACCGGGCAGATGGGGCAGTTCTGGGCTGCTATGTCGAGCGTCCAGGCGCCCTGGCTCGTTGTCGCGTGTCTTTGCATGTTCATGTATCTGTTCTTTGGCATTGTGGCCTATGCGATCGCCGTCTGGCTCGACCCCAATTCACCCGTCGGCATTCGCGATCTGATCTCGGTCGAGGCGAGTGGCATTTTCTTTGGCAACCTGACGCCCATGATGATGGGCTCTACGCCTGCCCAGATCTACCGCTTGACCAAAGCGGGCCAAAATGTCGGCGAGGCCGGAGCCACGCAATTCACGCGCTTTATCGTGTATCAGTTTGGCCTCGTTGCCTGGGGCGCTATCCTACTGCTTGCTCGCATGCCGTTTTTTGCCGAGCGCTATGGCGACATGACGCTGCTGTGTGTCTTTAGCTTTGGTGGGCACTGCTGCATCTTGCTTGGCATCTTCGCCGTCGCGCTCATGCCTAAGACCGTCACGCGCGTCGCCCATTGCATCATCAATTGGCTTGAGCGCATTGGTGTCTCGGCCACTAAGATCGAGGGATGGCGCTCGTTTGTCGATGGCGAGATCTACTCCTTCTCCGAGAAGTTCAAGCTTTCGGCCGGACATTTTTCTTCCATGCTGCTCACCGTGTTTATCACCATGCTGCAGCTCGCGTTTTTCTATCTGGTGCCGTATTTTCTGATGCTCGCCTTTGGCCACCACGAGGTCGACTTTTTCTCGGTCATGGCCGCGAGCGCCTTTGTCCAGCTGCTGAGCTCTGCGGTTCCCTTGCCCGGTGGAACTGGTGGCGCTGAGGGCGGCTTTGCTTTGTTCTTGGGTCATTTCTTTGGGTCGGCTTCGACCGCCGGCTATCTGCTGTGGCGTCTCATTACGTTTATCGCGCCGACCATTTTGGCTGCGCCCCTGCTGGGCCTTAAGAGCGCCCACAACGAGAGTATCCATGCGCGCTGGGATCGCGTGATGCGCAAGCTCGGCCGCGAGCCTCAGACGCCCTCTGCGCCCACTAAGCCGCACCCCACGAATGCTGTTACCGTTGATCCCAGGAAGCACGCTCAGAAGGCTTCTGGGACCGCTAAGCCGGCTCATAAAGCCTATGTGCGCCAGACGGGCGACGGTATCCGCGTATCTCCGTCGGCGCTTAATAAGAAGAAGCACCCTAAGTCGCGGTAGGGCAGTCGTGCGTTCTTCATGATGCGGGGCATATTTGAGCTGTATGGGGGATAATCCTCTTACGTAGATTATCTCTCATCTGTTGATGAATTCTCGCATATCGAAGGGACACACCCATGGCCACCAGTAAACCGCGTATTGATCGTCGTATCGTTCGCAGCCGCAATGCCATCCTTTCCGCTTTTGAGCGCTTGCTCATGGAAAAGCCGCTGGCAGACATTACGGTGAGTGCCATCGCGCGCGAGGCCAATGTCGACCGTAAAACCTTCTACGTGCACTTTGGTACGGTTGATGGCTTGCTCGATGCCATTGCCGTCGATGTGGTGGAGATGATTGTCGACTCGGTCGAGAAAACGCTTGCTTCCATGGACGGTGACACCAACGAGCGCGCCCTGGGCGCGGCGGCGACCTTCTTTAAAACCGTTAACGAGGCGCTGTGCAACAACCTGGTGCTCAATCGTCAGCTGATCGAGAACATTCCGCTTGATGATTTTATGGCCCGTCTTCGTGCGCCGCTCGAGCACGAGATTGCCGAGCGCGATCTGCTGCCCCACGGTCTCAAGGACGAGATGTTCGACTACTATCTGGCGTTTTTGCTGTCGGGTATTATCGGAATCTATCGCACATGGGCGCTGTCTGACGGCTCGGTTCCTATCGAGCGCGTCTCGGAGGTCGCCAACGACCTGACTCTCAATGGCCTGTCGAGTCTGGAATCTCGCTTGGATTAGGCGCAGGCTCGAGTTCGCGAGGCGCTTGTCGGGGTGCAGCCCGATCGACCAGGCGACGAGCATCCCGCCGAAGCAGTCGATGACCGGGCTCAGGTAGACCTTCTCGCCGCCCGGGAGCCTGAACTCGGTGATGTCGGTGAGCCACAGCAGGTTGGGCTCGTCGGCGTGGAAATTCCTGTTTACGAGGTTCTCCGGCGCCTTGTAGACCTCGCCGGCGTAGGAGCTGTAGCCTGAGGATCCTTAAAAGAAAGTCCAGTTTATCCTTTCCACCCCAATTGGGAATCCTCCGATGCGCCTTCGCACGCTCGCATGACCTCGATACCGTGCGAGCGTGCGAACTCGACGAGCTCTGCGTTGCGGGCGTTAATGGTGCCGAAGGCGGCGGGGCACACGATAAGGCGCGCGCAGTGGACGAGGAGCTCTTTGGCGCGGGCTATGGTTTTATCCCCGATCGGCTCGAAGGCGCGCTCGGCCACGCATTCCGCCGCCAGGTCGCGCGCTAGCTCGCAGTCGATGTCCCCTTCGTGCAGAACGCCCGTGTAGAACGCCTTGCCCTGCCGGATGAGCTGGCGAAACACAGCCGACCCCGTACCTGCGCCGGCGATGACGAACGTGTGCGCATCGCCGTGCGGGCGTCCAATTTCCACGCTGCCGAAGCGCTCGTTGAAGGTGCCATGTTGAAGGCCGTAGAGCTCGCCAATCGTCTCGCGCGTGAATATGTCCTCGGGTACGCCGGCGCGGAAGACCCGGCCGTCCTTCACGCAAATCACCTTGTCGGCGCTTTTCTGCGCGAGCTCGAGTTCGTGGATGGACATGATGACAGCCACATTCCGCGATTTCGCAAGGTGGCGAAGTATTCGCAGCAGGTCGATCTGGTAGCGGATATCGAGATACGACGTGGGCTCGTCGAGCACGAGCACACGCGGATCCTGCGCGATGGCGCGTGCGAGTATGACGCGCTGGCGTTGCCCGTCGCTTATCTGCATGAAGTCGCGCTCGGCGAGCTCTTCCACATGTGCGGTTTTCATGGCCTCGTCGACCCGACTATGGTCGTTGGGCGAGAGTGTGCCCATTCGTCCGGTGTAGGGATGCCTTCCCGCCTCTACGATATCGCGGCAGGTGAGGAGCTCGGTCCGGGGGCGATCTGTCAGCATAACGGCAAGGTTCCTTGCGAACTCCGCCGTCTTCCATCGGGAAATCTCCCGCCCGTCGAGCTCGACCGCGCCGGCAAGCGGTGCCAGATGGCGTGTGATGGTTTTCAAGATGGTCGACTTGCCCGAGCCGTTCGGCCCGATGAGCGCCACGACGTCGCCCGCGCGAACCTCCAGATCGACGCCTTCGACTACGACCTTCTTGTCGTAGCCCGCCGACAGGTCGCTTATGCGGAAAAGCGGCGCTCCGTCAGCCTGCGTTTCGACCGTAGTTTCGAGGTTCGGCTCCGCTCGGAGGAGGCGTTCCGCGCGCAGTTCCGCACGAGCCGAAAGTGCCTTCTGGCGCTTTCGTGCGAGCTCAGGACTGTCTAAGCATGGAATGTCCCCTCCGAGCGTTTTGGGCCGCGGCACGAATTCCCCCATCTACCTCACCCGCTTCTTCAACATGAGCGCGATAACCACCGGAGCGCCGAAGATGGCGGTGACGGCGCTGATGGGAAGCTCGACGGGAGAGAACAGCGTGCGCGCGATCAAATCGCAGCCCGCGCAGAAGATGGCGCCTCCCAAGAAGCACGCAGGAATCACGCGGATGGGCTTCGACGACTTTAGCGCCGACTTCACGAGATGCGGAACCGCGATGCCTACGAACGACACCGGACCAGCGAACGCGGTCACGCAGGCGGAGAGCATGCTCGCTAGAAGGACGAGCACCACGCGGAAGCGTTCGACGTTCACGCCGACGCTTTTCGCGTAGGCTTCTCCCAGCTGGAAGGCGGAAAGGGGCTTCGATATCGCGAATACGCATGCGCTCACGGTGATCACCACGACCGCGATGACCGCGATGTCGTCCCAGCTCGAACCCGAGAAGCTACCCAAAGACCAGTTGTGCAGGTTCACGATGGACTGGTCGTCGGCGAAGGCGATGAGGAAGTTCGTCGCCGCCGAGCAGATGTATCCCACCATGACGCCCGCCACGATGAGCATGGCCATGGAACTTATGCGCCGTGCGATGAGGAGCACGAAGCCGATGGTGATAAGCGAGCCCAGAAACGCTGCGGCCACCATGGCCGGCGAGGACATGGCCTGGTTCGCGCCTAGAAGTACGATCATCGTAAGCGCGACGACGAACTTTGCGCCCGAGGAGACGCCCAAGATGAACGGGTCGGCGATGGGGTTGTTGAAAAACGTCTGCAGCAGGAACCCGGAAAGCGAAAGTGCCCCGCCGAGAAGCACGGCTGAAAGCACGCGCGGCAGGCGAATCTCCGAGATGACCTGGCTTTCCATGGAATTGGCCGCGCCGCCCGAAAGGATGCCGGGGATGTGGTCTGCGGGCACGAGCACGCTCCCGATGCACAGGTTGGCCCCGACGAGCACGATGAGGGCAACAGCGAGCAGCGCCGTCACGACGCGACACCGCGCGGCGCGCCCCGATTCGTCGTATGCCATGGAAAGCCGGCTTCTCATGGCGCTAACCGAGCTTCCTCAGATAATGGAAGTCGCTCGCGTCATCGCCGGTGAACGCCCCGTGCAGCTCGTCGATAATGTCGGCGGTAGAAGTCATCTGCTGGTACATGTCGGCGCTTGTGACCCAGACGTTGCCGTTCTTCACGGCTTTGAACTGCGACAATAGCGCGTTTTTGCCTACGAAGTCGTTCAAGGTGGCAACCGATTCGTCGATGGTGCCGTTGTAGACGATGAT
The DNA here is from genome assembly GCA_905215505.1 of uncultured bacterium. Taxonomy (GTDB): domain Bacteria; phylum Actinomycetota; class Coriobacteriia; order Coriobacteriales; family Coriobacteriaceae; genus Collinsella. The sequence goes on along the minus strand of CAJMPU010000020.1, from coordinate 36,568 downwards.
GTCGGCATCCTTCGCCGTCGCGTAGAAGCGCTCCATTTCGAGCGTTACTGACGAACCTGACGTCGACGCCGTCTGCGCGTCATCGAGCGCATAGCTGCCGCCTGCAAGCTCGATCATCTGCGCCACGTAGTCGCCCGCCCGCCGCGTGACGGCGGCCCCGTTCGAGTTAATGTAGAAATACGCCACGGTTTTACCTGACGACGCGAGCCCCGACGTTTGCTCGACGCAGGCCTTCTGCTCGTTGAACAGGTGCGCGGCCTCGTCTTCCTTGTCGAACAGGACGCCGAAAAGCTTAATCCACTCGACGCGCCCGAGTGCTTCGGGCTCGCTCGACGACTGTTCGGTGAGCACGACGAGCCCGAGCTTCTGTAGCTTTTCCTTCACATCGGGCGTGTGGTTGATCATGGTGTTCTCGATGGCGAGCGTGCAGCCCGAGGCCGATATTCGCTCGTAGTCGGGCGCGCTGTACTTGCCGCCGTAGGCGATCGCCCCACTTTCGAGCGCGCTTTTGAAGCCTGCGACCGAGCAATCGTCGGCCTTCGTGCCCGACATGATGATATTGTCGTTCGCATCGAGCGCGTCGACCAGGCACATCGTCGCCGACGACACGAGGTACACCTTGTCGGCGGGGCGCCTTATGACCGCGATGTCGGAGCTCAACCCATCAGGTACCTTCGCATCTTGCGGCACCACGAGGAAACGCTCCCCATTCGAAACGCAGATAAGCCGCAGACCGCCTTCGAACTCGTCGACAGTGAAGTGCTCGGCGTATTCAAGCTGAAGCGCCCCCGTCGGCTCCCAGCCGCAGCCCAAATCGGCGTTGTGGAAGTCGGCCGCGGCGCTTGAAGCCGTTCCTGCAGGGGAGCCGCCGCTTGCATCGTCGCCCGATTTCTCCTTCATGGTGGATGAGTCGAAGTGGATCGTGTAGTCGATGGTGTGCGGCGTCGACATGGCGACGGTCTCGGCCGACACGGCGATGTCCTCGTCGAGCGTGACGGGTATCTCGAACGTGGAGTTGCCGCCGTCGTTTACGGGCGCGTAGTCCACGCCGTCGACGGTCATCTTGTCGTAGTTCGAACTCGACCAGGTGATGGTCGCGGTGTAGGTGTCGCCATCCTTCACAATTGTGGTGGGTGAGGCGATGCTTGCGCGCCCTGACCCACCGGAAAGCGAGACACTCACAGTGTATTCCTGAGAGCCCGCCGTGCCACCGGTCGCGTTCGGGCTCGCACTGCACCCCGCGAAGGGAAGCGCGAGCAGGGCGACGAGAACGCAGGTGATCGCGCGCGCCGCGATGCTGTGGCGCTTCCTGTTTTCCCCCTTGGGGAGAATCGACCGCATGGCGTTACTTCAGTGCGTCGGCGCGCAGATCGACGCCGGCGGATTCGAACACAAGCGTGCGGTCGTACCACTGCTCTTTTCTAATACTCCACGCGGCACAGGCGGTGTCCTCGTCGAGCGCATCAACGGGCACGTCGTAGGTGTACTTGCCTTCCGCGTTTTCCACATAGGGGATGAAGTCGGCCTCGCTCGCGGCGGCAGCCTCGTCGCCCGTGCCCATGAAGAGCTTGCCGTAGCCCGTGCCGGAAAGCGTCATCACGCAGTGCATGGAGCCGTTTTCCACGATGAGCTGGGCGTCCACAATCCTGAACATGTTCGAGCTGGAATCTACGGTGATCGGATAGGTGCCGTCGGCCACCTTGTCGGCGGTGATGGGGGCAGCGCTTGCACCCTCGGTCGCATCGGCCGCCTGCTCGGTCTTTTCCTGGGAATCGGCATCGCTTGCCTTTGCGCTGTCGATTGAATTTCCGCCGCAGCCGGCGAGCGAGAACGCGAAAAGCGCCGCCGACAGGGCGAAGACGAGGGTTTTCTTCAACATGGAGGGGTTCCTTTCAATCGCTTCGACCGCCCGCGCCGTGCGGTGGGCGGGCGGGATGCGAATGCAACGGGCATGCGCCGTCGGTCGGGGAAGGCGCATGCCCGTTGCACGGGGACGCGACCGGCGCCCCCGTGCGCGGCGAGTTTACAGCTTGGCGATGGCGTCGTCCACGTGCGAGACGTAGATGTCGTCGACCGCGGCGTTCTGTCCCAGACCCTGGAGCAGGCACGTCACTTCGAAGCCGGCGGCCACGAACTTCGCAGCCCAGCTGTCGGGGTCGGTCTCGTCTGCCATGTCGTTGTTCGCGTGGTCGCCCGCGACCACCATGAACGGCGCGAGCACGGCCTTCTTGTACCCTGCGGCGCTCGCGGCGGCGATAACATCCTCGCAGGTCGGTTCAGCCTCGACGGTGCCGACGAAGAACTGCGTCAAGCCCTCGTTCTTGAACACTTCCTGCATCTTGGCATAGTCGGCGTTGGAATCGGCTTCGGTGCCGTGGCCCATGAGGCACAGCGCCGTCTCGCCGTCGTCGAAGGACGCCATGTTCTCCTTAATGGCTGCGGCCACCTTTTTGTAGTCGTCGTCGGAGGTGAGCAGCGGGTCGCCGAGCGAGATCTTGTCGAACTTGTCGGCGTACTTGTCGAGCTCGTCTTTCACGTCGGCGTATTCCAGGCCAGCCATGAGATGCGTCGGCTGCACGACGATTTCCTTCACGCCGTCTTCCACGCAGCGGTCAAGCGCCTCGGTCATGTTGTCGATCGTGATGCCGTCGCGCTTCTTCAGCTTGTCGATGATGATCTGCGCGGTGAAGGCGCGGCGGATGTCGTAGTCCTGCCAGTACTTCTCGCGGATAGCGTCTTCGATGGCGCCGATGGTGATGTGGCGCGAGTCGTTGTAGCTCGTGCCGAAGCTCGTGACGAGGATGACCGGCTTCGCGGCCTTCTCCTTTTCACTAGATTTCTCGGAACTCGCGGAGGTGTTGGAGCAGCCCGCGAGCGCGACTCCGGCGAGCGCGACGGCTCCGGTTGCTGCGGCGCCCATGAAGCCGCGGCGTGACATCTGGTCGGACATGGTTTTTCCTTTCCTCGGTTTGCCGGTCCCCCGGCGACAGTTGCTTGTCGGCACAAGCGAAAGAAAAGCGCACCCCTCGGGGTTCACAAGGAGCTAACGCCACGGCGATGCCGTGAGGAAAAGGCGAAGCAGTCTGGCTTGGGGCGCGAGGCGGTTCGCCCACGCGTCCTATACAGTAATGTCCCTTGCCCAGGATTCCCACCTGGTTCCCTCCGCAAGCCAGCGCGGGCTGTGCAGGCGCCGCGCCGGTCATTTCCTTTTATCCGATTGTCATATGCTCGTTGCCGAAACTTTTACTATGATAGTGGGCACTTGTGAACGTGTCAAAGCCAGCGCGGGCGGCATTGCGCCTCCTGCCTGCGTATTTGCGCCGATTGCTGCCGCAGGCGCCGTGTTTTGCCCGCTGCGCGAATGGCGGCGTAAACGGTTGCGATGAGAAACGGGAAGGGAAGGCTCGGATGATTCATATCGTTGGCGCAGGCTCTGGCGCCGCCGACCTTATCACGCTGCGCGGGGCGCGCCTTCTGCACGCGGCCGACATGGTCGTTTGGGCGGGGAGCCTTGTGAACCCCGAGCTGCTCGCTGAGTGCAAGGAATCCTGCATCGTCTACGACAGCGCGCACATGACCTTGGAGGAAGTGCTCGACGTGATGTGCGCGGCAGATGCGCGGGGCGAGGAAGTGGTGCGCCTGCACACGGGCGACCCGTGCCTGTACGGCGCCATCCAGGAGCAGATGGACGCGCTCGACGCGCGCGGCGTGGACTACGAGGTGGTGCCCGGCGTGTCGAGCTTTTGCGGTGCCGCGGCGGCGCTTCGCCAGGAATACACGCTGCCGGGAATCAGCCAGTCGGTCGTGATCACGCGGCTTTCCGGGCGCACCCCCATGCCTGCGGGCGAGGGCATGCGCACCATGGCGGAAAGCGGCTCGACTATGGTCATCTTCCTGAGCTCGGGTATGCTCGCCGAGCTTTCCGCCGAGCTTTTGGCCGCGGGCCGCAGCTCCGACGAGCCGGCGGCGCTCGTGTATAAGGCGACCTGGCCTGAGGAGCGCGTGGTGCGATGCACAGTGGGCACGCTCGCCGATGCGGGCGCGCGAGAGGGCATCGACCGCACGGCGCTCGTGGTGGTGGGCCGCGTGCTCGGAGCTCGCGGCGGGCTTGCGCACGACGGCGCGCAAGCGGAGTCGTACGAGCGCAGCAAGCTTTACGACCCTTCGTTTGCCACGGGGTATCGGAAGGCGAGCAGCTAGCGTGGCCTTCGAGCACTACATATATACCGGGACGACCCGCCTGCGCTGCGGCTACACCACGGGGAGCTGCGCCGCTCTCGCGGCGAAGGCGGCCTGCGAGATGCTCTTGTCACGAAAGACCGTGGGCCGCGTGTCGATCGTCACCCCCGGCGGGCTGCCCGTCGAGACGGACGTGGTCGACGTATGCATCGGCGAGGGGTGCGCCCAGTGCGCCGTGCGAAAGGACGCAGGCGACGATGCCGATGTGACCGACGGCGTGCTCGTGTACGCGCGCGTGGAACATGCGGGGTCGGGCACGGGCGCTGCGGGCAGCAAGGGCGTGCCCGCGCGCGAATCGGAAGTTTCCGTCGATGGCGGCGTGGGCGTGGGACGCGTGACGTTGCCCGGGCTCGAGCAGCCGGTGGGGGCGGCCGCCATCAACGCGACGCCGCGCGCGATGATCACTTCGGCGGTGCGCGAGGTGTGCGCCGCGCACGGCTTTTCTGGAAATATTGCTGTGACGATTTCGGTACCCGAGGGTGTTGCCCTTGCCGAAAAGACCTTCAACCCGCACCTGGGGATAGAGGACGGCATCTCCATCTTGGGCACGACGGGCATCGTCGAGCCGCGCAGTCTCGCTGCCTTGCGCGACAGCATCGAGCTCGAGATCCGGCAGCATGCGGCTATGGGGCGGCGCGGAGTCGTGCTCACGCCCGGCAACTACGGTGCACAGTTCATCTCGGGGCATTTCCACCTAAACGGTGCGCCGGTGGTCTTCATCTCCAACTTCGTGGGCGATGCGATTGATTGCTGCGTTCGCGAGGGATTTACCAATGTCCTTCTTGTGGGACACATCGGCAAGCTGGTGAAGGTCGCGGGCGGCATCATGGACACCCATTCGCGTACCGCCGACTGCCGCGCGGAGATTCTGGCCGCCCACGCGGCCTTGGCCGGCGCGGGAACGAAGACCGTGCGCGAGATCATGTCGTCGGTCACGACCACGGCGGCGCTCGAGGTAATCGAGGCCGCCGGCGTGGGGGACGCTGCGCGCGCCTCGCTCGCTGCGGCAATCGATGACAGGTTGCGCCGCCGCGCGGCGGGCGCATGCGACATCGCCGCGGTCGTGTTCGACGCCGAGCGCCGCGAGCTTTTCCGCACGTCGGGCGCCGATGCAGTTATCGGGGAATTGGGGGCTACGTATGAGTAAAGGCGTGCTGTACGGGGTGGGCACGGGGCCTGGCGACCCCGAGCTGCTCACGATCAAGGCCGTCCGCACAATCGAATCGTGTCCGGTCATCGCCGCACCGCAGACGGCGGACGGGGCCATGGTCGCGCTCGACATCGTGCGCGGCGCCGTCGACCTTACAGGCAAGACGGTGATCCCCGTGCGATTCTCGATGACGCGCGACGCCGAGTGCCGCGCGGCCGAGCATGCCTCGCTTGTTCGCGAGCTTGTCGCGCACCTGGATGCGGTCCGCGACGTCGCGCTGCTGAACCTGGGGGACCCGAGCATCTACGCCACCTTCCAGCGCATAGCGCCCGACGTGCGCGCCTGCGGGTTCGAGGCGCGCGCCATTCCCGGCGTGCCGAGCTTCTGCGCGGTCGCCGCAGCGCTCGAGCGCGACCTCACGCCCGAGATGTCGTCGCCTCTGCACATCGTGCCCGGCGGCTACGACGACGTGCGCCGCGCAATCGGCTGGCCGGGGACGAAGGTGGTCATGAAGGCGCGCCGCTCGCTTGCGGACACGAAGCGCATCCTTCGCGAGGAGGGCGCCTTCGACGGTGCCGAGCTCGTAGAGGACTGTGGGCTTCCGGGCGAGCGCGTGTACCGCTCGCTCGACGATGTGCCCGATCGGGGCAGCTACTTCTCGACGATGGTGGTGCGCTAGATGAGGGTTTCCTGCATAGCGTTCACTGAGAGGGGGTATGCGTTGGCGGAGCGCATCGCACACGCGCTTTCCGATTGCGCGCAGACAGGTGAAGATGACCCTGGCTGGGACGTTTCCGTTTCGCGCGGGTTCGGCGAGTGGAAGGCCGACCTGCGCGCATGGACGGCGCTCGCGTGGGAAGCGTCGGACGCGCTTCTGTTCGTGGGCGCGGCGGGCATCGCCGTGCGGGCGATCGCGCCGCATGTCGCCTCGAAGGCAAGCGATTCTGCGGTTGTGGCGATCGACGAGGCGGGGCGCTTTGCCGTCCCGCTTTTGTCGGGGCATTTGGGCGGTGCGAACGAGCTTGCGCAAACTGTGGCACGCGCGGCAGGGGCCATCCCCGTCATCACCACGGCGACCGACGTCCGCGGCGTGTGGGCGGTGGATACGTGGGCTCGCTGTGCGGGGCTCGCCGTTTCGAATCCCGAGGCCATCAAGCGAGTGTCGGCGCGGCTGCTTTCGGGCGGGCGCGTGGCGCTCTATTCCGACATGCCGATTTCGGGACAGCTGCCTGAGGGGGTTGACATTGCGTCCGACCGCGCTCGGGCCGATATTGTCGTGTCGCCGTTCGCTGGCGCGAATGCAGGTGCGTCCGTTCGCGCGGCGGAGACAACGGGCGAGGTCGTGCCCGCCGGTGAGACGGGGAAGCCGGCGGGCGTGCGGGCGCAGACGTCTGCGCCCGAGCCGCTTCGCCTTGTCGTGCCCTGCATCGTTGCGGGCATAGGGTGCCGTCGCGGTGCGTGCGCCGAAGCGATCGGGGAGACGTTTCTTCTCGCGTGCGGGCAGGCGGGTATCTCGCCTTCGGCCGTGCGCGAAGCGGCGACGATCGACGTGAAGGCGCACGAGGAGGGTCTGCTCGCCTTCTGTCGCGCGCGCAATATCCCGCTTGTGACGTATTCCGTAGAGGAGTTGTCGCAGGTCGAAGGCAGCGTTTCACCATCTGATTTCGTGCGCGCGACGGTGGGGGTCGACAACGTGTGCGAGCGCGCGGCGCTCGCGGACGGGGGCAAACTTATCTTCCCGAAGCTCGCTCACGGCGGCGTGACCGTCGCGTTTTCCAAGGTAACTATCGAACTTTCGTTTAAGGAGCGGTGATGGGAAAGCTCTTCGTGGTGGGGATCGGCCCTGGCGGCCCCGACGGCATGACGATTGCGGCTCGGCGCGCGCTCGAGGCGGCCGACATCGTTGTGGGGTACACGAAATACGTGGAGCTCGCGCTCTCCGCCGTGCCCGACGCGGCGCATCTCGCGACGCCGATGATGCACGAGGTCGAACGGTGCCGCCTGGCGCTTTCGCGCGCGCAGAGCGGAGAAGCCGTGGCGCTCGTGTGCAGCGGTGACGCGGGCGTGTACGGCATGGCGAGCCCCGTGCTGGAGCTTGCGGAGGATTACCCCGATGTAGACGTGGAAGTTATCGCCGGGGCCACCGCAGCTCAGAGCGGGTCGGCGGTGCTCGGCGCCCCGCTTGCCCACGACTTTGCGGTCGTGTCGCTCTCCGACCTGCTCACGCCGTGGGAGGTCATCGAGCGCAGACTCGCCGCCGTGGCGAGCGCCGACTTCTGCATCTGTTTGTACAACCCGCGCAGCAGAAAGCGCGCCGACAGGCTCTCGCGCGCGGCGAAGATTATGCTCGAATGGAAGGCCCCCGACACGCTCTGCGGCTGGGTACGCAACATCGGGCGCGAGGGGCAGCAGTCGGGCATGTGCAGGCTCTCCGAGCTGGGGGAGTTCGATGCCGACATGTTCACCACCGTGTTCGTCGGCAACGCGGGCACGAAGCGCGTAAGCGGCCGTATGGTCACGCCGCGCGGGTATCGGGAGATTCCATGCGAAATGTAACGATCATCGGGGCGGGGCCCGGAAACCCCGACTTGCTCTCGCGCGCGGCGCTCGACGCGATCAACATCGCCGACGTGGTCATCGGCGCTCATCGCGCGCTTGTCGGCATCGACGTGCCGCCCGACGTGGTGAGATGCGAGCTCGTGAAGACGGCGGACATCGTCGCCGCGCTCACCGATGCGGCGTCGTGGCAGCGCGCCGTGGTCGTGATGACGGGCGATGTGGGGCTGTTCAGCGGCGCGCGCCGCCTGGTGGAGGCGCTCTCCGGCGACGCGCAGGTGGACGTGCGCGTCATTCCCGGCATAAGCTCAGCGTCGTATCTCGCCGCGCGCCTCGCGCGTCCATGGCAGGATTGGCGCTTTGTGAGTGCTCACGGCGTGGCGTGCGACATCGTGGCCGAGGCCGAGCGCGCAGGTGAGCTCTTCCTCGCCACGTCGGGCGGGGAAGACCCCTCGCGGCTTTCGGGCGAGCTTGTGCAGGCGGGCTTTGAGGACGCGCGCGTGACGGTGGCCGAGCGCCTGTCGTACCCCGACGAGCGCATCACCTGCGCGACCGCAAGTGAAATCGTAGGTCAGACGTTCGACGACTTGAACGTGATGCTTATCGAGTTCGCAGGCTGCGCCGGGTCGCCTGCGAACTCTAGCGCAGCCTCCGAGGTGCCGGCCGGCGCGTTTGCGCCCGCGGCGGCTTCTTTCGCGGCGGACTCTGCGGGCGCATCCCGCGCCGCGAGCTCCCGCTGGCCGTACGCTTCCTCGGGCATTCCCGATGAGCTCTTCATCCGCGGCGACGTTCCCATGACCAAGCAGGAGGTGCGCGCCGTCGCGCTCGCGAAGCTGCGCCTTACCGCGACCGACACCGTGTGGGATGTCGGCGCCGGCACGGGGAGCGTGTCGATCGAGGCGGCGCTCGTCGCGCGAGCGGGGTCGGTATGGGCGGTCGAGCGCAACGCGGCCGGCGTGCGGCTCATCCGAGAGAACGCGGATGCATTCGGGTGCGGCAACGTGCATGCGGTCCCCGGTGTCGCCCCCGAAACGCTCGCGAAACTGCCCGTCCCCGACGCCGTGTTCGTCGGCGGGAGCGCGGGCGAGCTTCCCTCCATCGTGGAGGCGGCGCTCGAGAAGAACTTGCAGGTTCGCCTGTGCGTGCCATGCGTCACCGTTGAGACGCTCACCGAGGCGTGCGCGCTCCTCTCGGGTTCGCGCTTTAAGGGGTTCGAGGCGTGCCAGGTGTCGGCCGCCCGTGCCGAGGCTGTAGGCTCGCACCATCTTATGAAGGCGCAAAACCCCGTGTTCCTCGTCAGCGCGCGTGGTGCGGGCGCGGATGCCGAGGAGCTTGCCGATGTCGGGGCGCTTGTTGAGTCGCCTGTCGGGGAGGACCCCTCTACCGAGGGGATACCATCCGTTGAGGTGGTCTCGCTTGCTAACTGCAACGCCGCAGGTGGGGAAGGCGGTGCCCGGTGAGCACGTCCATCCCGCGCTTCATGGTCGCTGCGCCCTCGAGCGGGAGCGGCAAGACGGTCGTCACGTGCGCGCTCCTGCGCGCGCTCGCGCGTCGCGGCCTTGCATGCGCGGCCTTCAAATGCGGTCCCGACTACATTGACCCGCTCTTTCATCGCCGCGTCGTGGGTGCGCGCTCGGGCAACTTAGACGGCTTCTTCACCGACGCCCCGACGCTGCGCGCCCTGCTCGCACGCGGCGCCGCGGGCGCGGATGTCGCGGTGCTCGAGGGGGTCATGGGCTTCTACGACGGCATGGCGCCCGGCGTGGCCGACGCGAGCAGCTACCAGGTTGCGCGCGACACGGAAACGCCGGTCGTTTTAGTGGTGAACGGGCGCGGGGCGTCTTTATCGCTCGCCGCCGTAATCCGCGGCATCGCCGAGTTCCTGCCTTGTGCGAACGTGCGCGGCGTCGTGCTGAACAAGACGAGCGCCGCTGCCTGCGCCTACGCGGCGCCTGCGATCGAGAAGCACACGGGCGTCGCGGTTTTGGGGAATATCCCCGCCGACGAGACGTTCTCGCTCAAAAGCCGGCATCTGGGGCTTGTGACCGCCGACGAGGTCGAGCAGCTCTCCGCGCGCATCGACAAGATGGCCGAGCTGGTGGAAAAGAGCGTCGACGTCGACCGCTTGCTCGAAATAGCGGCAACGGCACCCGATATCCGCGAGGAACCTTACCGGTTGGAGCCGATCGCGGGAACGCGGCCCATCGTCGCCGTCGCGCGTGACGAGGCGTTCTCGTTCTACTACGAGGAGAACCTGCGCGCGCTCGAGGACCTGGGTTGCGAGCTGGCCTTTTTCAGCCCCCTGTGTGATAGCGAGTTGCCCCGGGGGACAAGCGCCCTCTATCTGGGGGGCGGCTACCCGGAGCTCCATGCGCGGCAGCTCTCCGAGAACGCGCCGATGCGCGAGGCGGTGCGGCGCGCGGTGGAATCCGGCATGCCGACGGTCGCCGAATGCGGTGGGTTTCTGTACCTGCAGCGCGAAATCGCCGATAGCGAGGGGCGGCGCTGGCCTGTTACGGGCGCCCTTGAGGGCGCAAGCGAGAATGGGGTAAGGCTGTCCCATTTCGGGTACGTGGTGCTCACTTCCCAACGCGACGGGCTCTACGGGCCGCGCGGCACACGCATCCGCGCGCACGAGTTCCACTACTGGCAGTCCACCTGCCCGGGCGGCGACTTCTGGGCGCAGAAGCCCCGGCGCGACAAGGGCTGGCCGTGCATGTCGACCACCCCGTCCCTGGTTGCGGGCTTCCCGCATGTGTACTATCCTGCGAACCCCGACGTTGCGCGCGCGTTCGCGTCTGCCGCGGCGTCGTTCGCAGAGAGGAGACGGCATGGCTGAAGCAACCGAAACCGCGCTTGCCTGCATCCGCGAGGAAGTCGAGCGCGCGTTCTCGTCGGCGCCGGGCGCCGTGCTCGAATCCGCGCTCTCCCGGATCGCGCCCGCAGACGAGTGCGCCCGCGCCGCCGCGTACGCCGCGTGGGACTCCATCGCGCACCCCTTGGGGGGATTGGGCGACTTTGAAGACGCCGTCGCGTGTATCGCCGCAGCTCAGGGGAGCGCCGAGGTGGCCGAGTTCCCCCGTGCGCTCGCGGTATTCTTCTCCGACAACGGGGTCGTTGCCGAAGGCGTGTCGCAAAGCGGGCAAGACGTGACGCGAGCCGTCGCGCGCAACATGTGCGAGGGGGCCACGAGCGCCTGCCGCATGGCGGCGTTCGCGGGTGCCGAGGTCGTGCCCGTCGACGTGGGTATGGCCCGGGGTATAGAAGACACGCGCATGGTGCGCGCGAACGTGCGGCGGGGGAGCGGCAACATCGCGCACGGCCCCGCTATGTCTCGCGATGGGGCCGTGCGCGCGATCGAGGTCGGAATCGCCGTCGCGTGCGGGCTTGCCCGCACCGGCGTGCGCCTTCTCGCCGCGGGCGAGATGGGCATCGGCAACACGACCACCTCGGCGGCGGTGGCCGCAGTGCTCATTCGGGCGGAAGCGCGGAGCCTCGTCGGGCGCGGCGCGGGGCTCTCGGACGCCTCACTCGCGCGCAAGCGCGACGTGGTCGAGCACGCTATCGACGCGAACTCGCCCGATCCCGCCGACCCGATCGACGTGCTTTCGAAGGTGGGCGGCTTCGACATTGCGGCGATGTGCGGCTTCTACCTGGGGGCCGCGGCCTCGAAGGCGCCGGCGCTCCTCGACGGGGTCATATCCTGTACGGCGGCCCTGTGCGCAGCGCGCCTGTGCCCCAACGTCTTGGGCTACCTCGTGGGCACCCACGCATCAAGCGAACCCGCAAGCCAGGAGCTCCTTCGCGAGCTCGACTTAAAGGCACCCCTCGACGCAGGCATGCACTTGGGCGAGGGCGCGGGCGCCATGGCGTATCTGCCCCTTCTGGATTCGGCGCTGTGCGTGTACCGGGATGGGAAGACGTTCACGGCGACTGGTATGGCTGCTTACGAGCATTTCGAGGCCGGGAAATGAAGGTGACGCTCGTCATCGGCGCCGCCGCGAGCGGCAAGAGCGCCTACGCCGAGTCCCTGTGCCTCGGGCACGACGGCCCCCGCGTGTACCTCGCAACGATGGAGCCCTTCGGGGAAGATGGCGCCCGCCGTATCGCGCGCCATCGGGCGCTGCGCGAGGGCAAGGGGTTTTCTACCCTCGAGTGCACGCGTGACGTGGGCGCCGCAGTGCCCGGGCTTCCGCGCGGCTGCACGCTTCTTTTGGAGGACGTGGGCAACCTGGTTGCGAACGAGCTCTTCGCGGAAGGCGGCTTGTCCCCGCGTGACCCTGACGCTGTGGCGCGCGAGGTGCTCGGAGGCATTGAACGGCTCGCTCAGGCCGCTGCGTATACGGTGGTGGTCACCGTCGACGTGTTCGCCGATGGGATGCGCTACGATGAAGGGACCGAGGCATGGAGGCGCGCGCTCGCGCGCGTGAACGCGGGTGTGGCGGCGCTGGCCGACCGCGCAGTCGAAGTGGTATGCGGGATTCCCGTGTGGATGAAAGGCGAAGGACCTACAAGGTGAAGATAGTAGAGGCAATCGGCGCGGCTTTCGGAACGTTCTCGCGTATCCCCGTTCCGAAATCGGCCTGGACCGATTTCGGGTCAACCCATGCGCTTGCCGCGTTTCCCCTGGTGGGCCTTGCGGAAGGCTTCCTCATGACGGCGTGGGGGTACGTGGCGAACCTGCTCGGCGTGCCCGCGACCATCGTCGCGGCCGTGCTCGTGGCGCTGCCTGTGGCGGTGACGGGAGGCATCCACCTAGACGGGCTCTGCGACACCTCCGATGCGCTTGCAAGTTGGGCCCCGCGCGAGCGAAAGCTCGAGATCATGCACGACCCGCGGGCGGGCGCCTTTGGGGTCATCGGTGTTGTTGTGTACCTTATTCTGCAGTTTTCCCTTTTCACCGCGCTGCCGCTTACGGCGGGGGCGTTCCTCGCACTTCTGTGCTCGCTCGTGTTCTCCCGCTCGCTTTCGGGGCTCGCCGTTGAATGCTGGTCTGCCGCGCGGGCGGACGGCATGGCCGCGGGGCTCTCGCCTGCGAAGAAGCGCGCGGCGATCGTCGTGCCGCTTTGCGCTTTCACTGCGGCTTCGGCTGCAGGGATGGTCGCGTGCGCTCAGGCCGTCGGCGCCCTTATGGCGGTGGCGGGGCTTTTGGCGCTCGCGTGGTACCGCCATGTTGCTCTGTCCCGCTTCGGCGGAGTGACGGGGGATTTGGCCGGATGGTTTCTGCAATGGGCCGAGCTCGCGATGCTTGCCATGCTGGTGGCGGGGGGCATGCTCCTATGATGCTCGTGGTAGGTGGCGCGCATTCGGGGAAGAGGACCTTCGTGCGCGAAAAGCTCGGGTTCGCGGCGGACGATTTCGTCGACGCGGCGCAGTTTGCGGAGGGCGGCGTGCCCGCGGCTTTTGCCGGCCGTGTCGCTTACCGTGCTGAGGAACTCGTACGCGCGCTCGACGCTGACCGGGCGCTCGAGCGGCTGATCGGCTTCGACGCAGTGATTCTGCCCTTGGTCGGCTCGGGGGTCGTCCCCATGCGTGCGGAAGACGCCCAATGGCGCGAGCGCGCGGGGCGCCTGGGATGCGCGCTCGCTGCGCGCGCCGACGTCGTCGTGCGCATGACGTGCGGGATTCCCCAGGTCATCAAAGGAAACCTTGCCGATGCACCTCGAGGGACGCAGGGCGCGGGTGCGCCTTTGGAAGTCGTCTTCGTGCGCCATGGTGCCACGGCGGGCACGGAAGACCATCGCTACAGCGGGGCGGGCACCGACGAGCCCCTGTCGAGTGCGGGCGAGCGCGCTTTGCGCGACCTCGCGTGCGATCGTGACGTGTTCCGTGTTATCACGAGCGGCATGGCCCGCACCGACCAGACGGCGCGCATCCTCTTCCCGAACGCGGAGCTTATGGCGTGCCCCGGTCTGCGCGAGATGGATTTCGGCGACTTCGAGGGGCGAAGCGCCGCCGAGCTTAAAGAGGATGCGCGCTATCGCGCCTGGGTAGACTCCTGGTGCGAGACGCGCTGCCCGCATGGCGAGGGCAAGAGCGATTTCACCCGCCGCGTCATCGCGGCGTTTCGGGAGGCGTGCGAATCGGAGCGCGCCCAGGGGAGTGGGCGCGCCGTCTTCGTCGTTCACGCGGGTACCGTGAAAGCGCTGCTCTCCGAGCTAGCTGTCCCGAAATTGGGATACTTCGACGTGCATACCGAGCCGGGCGGCGCATGGGCCGCCACTTGGGATGGGCGCTGCCTTCGCGACGTTCGCCCCGCTTCGGGGGGCGATGCCCGGTGATGACGATTCTTGCCGTCGCCGCCGGGTTCGCGGCCGACCTTGCCTTCGGCGACCCGCGCTGGCTTCCCCATCCCGTCGTCGCCATGGGGCGCGCGATCACGTGGGCCGAAGGCCGCCTGCGGGGCGCATTCCCGCAAACGTCCGCGGGCACGCGCGCCGCAGGGCTTGTGCTTGCCGTGGCGCTTCCGCTTGCGTTTGGGCTTTTGACCTGGGGAATCCTGCATCTTTGCGGCATGGTTCACTCCGGCTTGCGCTTCGTGGCCGAGGCATGGGCGAGCTATCAGATTCTCGCGGCATGCGAGCTGCGCCGCCAGAGCCTGGCCGTGGCCCGCGCGTTCTCGAAGGGCGGCCTTGTCGCGGCGCGCGAAGCCGTCGGGCTCATCGTGGGACGCGACACGTCTGTTCTCGACGAGCAGGGCGTCGCGCGCGCCGCTGTGGAAACGGTGGCGGAGAACGCGAGCGACGGCGTCATCGCGCCGCTTTTCTACCTTATGATCGGGGGTGCGCCCTTGGGCATGGCGTACAAGGCGGTGAACACGCTCGACAGCATGGTGGGCTACAAAAACGAGCGCTACATCGACTTCGGCTGCGCTTCGGCGCGCCTCGACGATGCGCTGAACTGGATTCCCTCGCGCTTATCGGCTCTGCTCATGATCGCCGTGTGCCCGATCGTCGGGCTCGACGCGCGCGGGGCTGCGCGCATCTGGCGCCGCGACAGGCGTCGCCATGCGAGCCCGAATGCGGCACAGACCGAGTCAGCGTGCGCGGGCGCGCTCGGGCTGCGCCTGGCAGGACCCGCGGTGTATTTCGGCAAGCTCGTTGAGAAACCGACGATAGGCGACGCGTCCCGCGAAATCGAGTGGGGCGACATCGCCCGGGCGACAAGGCTTATGCTCGCCGCGTCCGTATGCGCGCTCGTCGTCTTCGGTGCCGCGCGCGCGGCGGTCGTGCTCGCCGTGGGGGCGATGGCATGAGGGAAGACCACGCCGCGCCCCGGGCTGCCGGGGGAATCCTGCGCGCCCGTGCGCATGGGGGTAGCACGCAATCGCTTGGCATCGCTTGCGAAGGGGACGCCTCCGACCTCATTGACTTCTCGGTGAACGTGAATCCGGCAGGCCCCTCGCCGCGCGCCGTCGCCGCAGCTTGCAAGGCGCTTTCTCGAATCGACGCCTACCCCGATAGGGAAAGCCTCGCGCTCGTTCGCGCCCTAGCGCGCGCCCAGGGCATTCCCGAAGATACTATCGTCTGCGGCGCGGGCGCGTCCGACATCATCTGGCGGCTCGCCGCGGCGGTGCGCCCGAAACGCATCGTCGTGTGCGCGCCGACGTTTTCTGAATATGCGGAGGCGGTATCGTACTACGGCGCATGCGTGCAGGAGTTCCCGCTCTCCGAAGCGGACGACTTCGACGTGCCCGCCTCCTTCGCCCGCGCGATCGAGGGGCCGGGAGACGTGGCGTACCTCTGCAATCCGAACAACCCGACGGGGCGACTCGTCGACCCCAGCGTGATCGATGCCGCGGCTTGCCGCTGCGAGCAGGTGGGCGCGCTGCTCGTCGTGGACGAGTGCTTCCTCGGATTTGCGCCCGACGCCCGCGAAAGGAGCGTGGCCGCACGTGCCGCGTGTTCGCGCCATGTGGCCGTGCTCTCCGCGTTCACCAAGCTCTACGGAATGGCGGGGTTGCGGTTGGGATATCTGATCAGCGGAAACGCCCAACTCATCGAGGGGATTCGCCGGGCGGGGCAGGCGTGGCCCGTTTCCTCGGTCGCCGAGGCCGCGGGCATCGCCGCCCTGGAAGACGTTGAATACGTCTCGCGCACGCGCGATGTATTGGCGGGCGAGCGAGCGTGGCTTTCCCACGAGCTCTCCTCACTCGGGCTTTCCGTCGTGCCATCGGATGCGAACTTTCTTTTAGTCCGCACTCCGGCGAAAGACATCCCCGAGCGCCTGTATAAACAGGGGGTTTTGGTCCGCACGTGCGACTCGTTTTCGGTACTGTCCCGTTTCTGGTGCCGCGTCGCGGTGCGCACGCGCAAGGAGAATGCCCGGCTTGCGATGGCGTTCGGCCGCGCGCTTCGGGCGGAAGGTGCATCGGGCGAAGGCGAACCCGACGAACGGGGCGGCGTTTCTTGTGGCGGCGCTATGGCGGGCGCGGATGGCCGAGGCTCGGCGAAGGAGGTCGATACCCGTGGGTAGGGCGAAGCCCATCATGATCCAGGGCACAATGTCGAACGCGGGTAAGAGCCTGCTTGCGGCGGGGCTGTGCCGTGTGCTTTCGCAGGACGGCCTGCGCGTGACTCCCTTCAAGAGCCAGAACATGGCGCTCAACAGCGGTGTCACGGCCGACGGGCTCGAGATGGGGCGCGCCCAGATCATGCAGGCTGAGGCGTGCGGCATCGCGCCCGACGTGCGCATGAACCCCATCCTTCTCAAGCCCGAAAGCGACCACCGAAGCCAGCTCATCGTGGCCGGCAAGGCGCAGGGAGCCTTCGCTGCGAGGGACTACTTCGCGCGAAAGAAGGCGCTCATGCCGCAGATTTTGGAGGCGTTCGATTCGCTCGCGGAGGAAAACGACGTCATCGTCATCGAGGGCGCCGGCAGCCCCGCCGAAATCAACCTTTCCGAAAACGACATCGTCAACATGGGGCTCGCGCGCGCCGTGTCCTCCCCCGTGCTGCTCGTGGGCGACATCGACCCAGGCGGGGTGTTTGCCCAGCTCTACGGTACGGTCGCGCTCTTTGCGCCCGAGGTTCGCGCGCTTTTGCGGGGGCTTGTGGTGAACAAGTTCCGCGGCGATGTGGAAATCCTGCGCCCGGGTTTGGCCCCGCTCGAGAAGATGTGCGGGGTTCCCGTCGTGGGGGTCGTGCCGTATCTTACGCTCGACCTGGATGACGAGGACTCGCTCGCGCCGCGCCTATCTGCCCGCGAGGCGCGCGGCGTCATCGATGTCGCCGTCGTGCGCCTTCCGCATCTTTCGAACTTCACCGACTTCGACCCGCTTTCGCGCGTGCCAGGCATGGGCGTGCGCTACGTTTCCTCGACGACCGATCTGGGCCGACCCGACCTGGTGGTGCTCCCCGGCTCGAAGACCACGCTCGACGACGCGCGCTGGCTTGCGGCTAGCGGCATCGGAGCCTGTGTACGCGCGCTTTCGGGCGCGGGCACGCCGGTGCTCGGCATATGCGGAGGCTACCAGCTTTTGGGAGACGAGCTTTCCGACCCGCACGGCAGGGAAGGCGCTGGCACCGCGCGCGGGCTCGGGCTCATCCCTGCAAGTACGGTGTTCAAGGAGGAAAAGCGCCTCGCCCAGTCGGAGCTGCGCATCACGGGCGCCCAAGGCGCGTTCTCGGTGTGGAACGGCATGACGGCGCGCGGGTACGAGATTCACGACGGCGAAACGACCGTCTCCTGCGCCCCTGCAGGCAAGATTGGCGGCAAACCAGAAGGCGCGGCCTGCGGAAACGTGTTCGGAACCTATCTCCACGGCCTGTTCGACGAACCGGGGTTGGCGCTCGCCCTCGCGCGCTCGCTCGCGCGCAAGCGCGGCCTGCCCGAGAGCGTGGTGGGTGCTGCGGGCGCAGCGTCCGCAGCCGATCACCGTGCGCGCGAGTTCGACCGCCTGGCCGACGTCGTGCGCGGGGCGCTCGACATGGAGTATGTCTACCGCATTATCGAGGAGGGCGTATGATCCACGTGTATCATGGCGACGGCAAAGGCAAGACCACGGCGGCGATGGGCCTCGCCCTTCGCATGCTCGCCGCAGGCCGCCGCGTCGTCGTCGTGCAGTTCCTGAAAGACGGCGAAAGCGGGGAGGCGCGCCTGCTCGCCGAGCATTTCGGCGTGCCCGTGTTCGCGGGGAAGGTGTCGGACAAGTTTACCTGGTCAATGACGTCGGAAGAACTTGCCGCGACGTGCGAGCTGCACGATGGGAACCTCGCTTCCGCGCTCGCCGAGTTCGAGGGCGCTCAGGAGGGGCTGCTCGTGCTCGACGAGGCGCTCGACGCGCTTTCGAAGGGGCTTGTCGACGAGGCGCTCGTGGACCGCGCGCTCGATATGTCCGCGCGCGGCGTCGAAGTAGCGCTCACTGGGCGCGCGCCTTCCCGCAAGATCGTGGAGAAGGCCGACTACATAACCGAGATGCGGTGCGAGAAACACCCCTACTCTCAGGGGATATGTGCAAGGGAAGGAGTGGAGTACTAGATGGATTCCAAGGAGATGGCGCCCGGCGACATCGAGCGGCGCAGCTTCGAGATCATCACCGAAGAGCTCGGCGGCCGCACGTTCCCGCCGCTCGAAGAGCCCGTCGTGAAGCGCGTCATCCACACTACTGCCGACTTCTCGTACGCCGATTCCCTCGTGTTCACCCATGACGCTGCGCACTGTGCGCTCGACGCACTGCGCGCAGGGGCCACGGTGCTCACCGACACGAACATGGCGCTCGCAGGCATAAGCAAGCCCGCGCTCGCGAAGCTCGGCTGCAAGGCCGTGTGCTACATGGCCGACCCTGATGTCGCCGCGGCTGCGCGAGCCGCGGGCACGACTCGCGCCGTTGCGAGCATGGACAAAGCTTGCGGCATCGAGGGTCCGCTCATCGTGGCCGTCGGCAACGCTCCCACAGCACTTCTGCGCCTCGCCGAGCTCATGGACGCGGGGAAGATCGCGCCCGCGCTCGTCGTTGGGGTGCCGGTCGGGTTTGTGAACGTGGTCGAGGCGAAAGAGGAGCTACTCGCGCGACGCGTGCCGGCCATCGTCGCGAGGGGTCGCAAGGGCGGCTCGACCGTGGCGGCCGCCATTATGAACGCGCTGCTCTACCAGATCACGCGCACGGGTGGCGCGAAGTGACGGCCCCCGCATCCGTGCCAGCGCTGCGCATCTTCGCCGGCACCACCGAGGGCCGCCTTCTGTGCGAATGGGCGAGCGGGGCGGGCATCCCCGCCCGTGCCTACGCGGCAACCGAGTACGGAGGTGAGCTTTTGGGCGAGCTTCCGGGCATCGAGGTGCATGCGAGCAGGCTCGACGAGGCCGACATGGAGCGCGAGCTTTCCGGCGCGCGCATCGTCGTCGACGCCACGCACCCCTTCGCTACGCTCGCAAGCGGCAACATCCGGGCCGCTTCGCTCGCCGTGGGTGCACGATGCCTGCGCCTTGCGCGCCCGGCCGAGGCGCTGCCCAAAGGCGTCGTGTCGGTCGCGTCGATCGCCTGCGCGGCGCGCTTTCTCTCCGAGAACCCGGGTCGCGCGCTTCTCACGACGGGGAGCAAGGAGCTTGCTCCCTACACGCGCGTCGCCGATTTCGCGGAGCGCTTCTTCGTGCGTGTGCTCCCGCTGCCCGGTGCTATAACGAAGTGCATCGACGCGGGGTTTTCGCCGTCGCACGTCATCGGCATGCAGGGGCCCTTCACCCGCGAGCTCAACGAGGCGATGCTTCGGCAGGTGGGCGCCCAGTGGCTTGTGACCAAGGACTCGGGAACCGTAGGCGGCACGGCCGAGAAGCTCGCCGCCGCGCGCGACGTGGGAGCGCGCTGCATCGTGGTCACCCGTCCCGCCGAGGGAGGCGGGGCCCTTTCGCTTCGGGAAGTGGAAGACGCGCTCTTACGGGAGTTCGCGCGCTAGGCGCTCGCCGCGCCTAGCGCGCCCTCCCGCCCGCGAGGAGGATCGCCTCGAGCAAGCTCGACCCGTACAAGCCCGTCATCCGCCAATAGCTCGAGGACGACGCCCGGAACTGGCGCAAACAGCCCTTCAATAAGTTGCGGTGAAACAGTGTCTGTTTTTGCTGCTAGATAGCATATTCAGTCCCTAATTTACCGCAACTTGTTGGTGGTGGCTTACTGGTAGCTGGTGGTGGCTTACTGGTAGCGTAGGCACTCCACCGGGTTGAGCTTTGCCGCGCGGCGAGCGGGGTAGAAGCCAAAGATTACGCCGATGCCGACGGAGACGCCGAAGGCCAGCAGCACCGTGGCGATTGAAAAGCTCGGTGTGATCTCCCCACTGGCACCGAGCTCGTTGAGAACCCCTGATCCTGCGGCAAACATCGCGAGGCCCCAGGCCAGCAGATAGCCAATCAGGACACCCAGCAGGCCACCGGTGACGCACAGCGCCGAGGACTCGGCCAAAAACTGCGCGGTGATATCGCGGCGACTGGCGCCCAAGGCACGGCGAATACCGATCTCGCGGATGCGCTCAGTCACGTTGGTAAGCATCATATTCATAATGCCGATTCCGCCGACAAGCAGTGAGATACTGGCGACAGCGCCCATGATGAGCGAGAAGGCGCCCATAAACGAGTTGAGTGCATCGATGGCGCTTTTCATGGAGGTCGCCGATACGCTGTCGTACTCATCATCCTCCGAGATGCCCTTCATCGCGCGCACCTTAGACTCGATGGTCTTGCAGAGCTCGTCCATGTCTGTGCCCTCGGCGGCAAGTGCCGTCACGCTGGGAAATGAAGGATTCTCGTCGCCAAACAGGCCGGAGATGGTTTCGCGTGGCATATACAGCGTGAGCGAGCCCATGGAGTCGCTGCCGCCATCAATCACGCCTACAATCTGCACCTCGCCGTTGGACACCTTGATGGTTTTCCCCAGTGCGTCCTGTTCGTTGCCGTAAAGCTGATCGGCGCCGCCGCGGCTGATGAGTGCCACGCGCGAGCCTGATTGAGACTCTGCCTGTGAATAGACACGTCCCGCAACGAGCTTGCTGGCGCCCACGGCATCGAGCATGTCGCTATCGACGCCGTGTGCCATGACGGTATAGCTTTTATCCCCGACCTTGTACTCGGAATAGGCGCTATCGACGATGCCGATCTGCTCAATCTGCGGCACCAGTTTGCGAAGCTTTTCCACATCCGAATCGGTGAGTTCTTGGGACGAATAGATCTCTATCATGCGGGCTGCATTGAGGCCCAGGCTGTTGACCAGGCTGTTTTGGATGCCGCCGATGAGCGAAGTCATGGCGATGACCGAGGCGATGCCAATGACGATGCCAAGGATGGTGAGCAGGCTGCGTCCCTTGTTGGCCTCGAGCGAGTGAAGGGCTTCTTGGACAAGATCGCGGGTGCTCATGCCTTCGCTCCTTTCGGCTGATTGGTGGTTGCAGAAATCGCGGGCAGGTTTTTGACGGCCCCGCGTAACGTATTCGGTGTATGCGCGACA
The DNA here is from genome assembly GCA_905215505.1 of uncultured bacterium. Taxonomy (GTDB): domain Bacteria; phylum Actinomycetota; class Coriobacteriia; order Coriobacteriales; family Coriobacteriaceae; genus Collinsella. The sequence continues at coordinate 15,194 of CAJMPU010000020.1, read as the reverse complement.
TATGCGCCGTCATGGATTCGCCCGTCACGGATGGTTACGGCTCGATCGGCCTCGGCGGCGATGCCGGGGTCATGCGTGATGAGTACGATGGTCTTGCCGCGTTTCTGGAGCTTGTGGAAGGTTTCCATGACGAGTGCCCCGGTTGTCGAGTCTAGATTTCCCGTTGGCTCGTCGGCCAAAATGATGGGCGGGTCGTTGACGAGGGCGCGCGCGATGGCGACGCGCTGCATCTGTCCGCCCGAGAGTTCCGATATGCGGTGGTCCCAATGGTCGACCGGCAGTGTGACGGCTTGTAGCGCGTGCACGGCGCGCATCTCGCGCTGGCTACGCGGCACATTGGTGTAGGATAGCGGCAGCATGACGTTTTCGATCACCGTCAGACGCGGCAGCAAGTTAAAACTCTGAAAGACAAAGCCGATGCTCAGCGCGCGCACCTCGGTGAGCTCATCATCGTCGAGCTCGGCGACGTTGAGCCCTTGCAGGAAGTAATCGCCCGCCGTCGGTTTGTCCAGGCAGCCCAGGATGTTCATGAGTGTCGACTTGCCCGAGCCCGAGGGGCCGGTGATGGCGACGAACTCACCGGGATCTACTGCCAGGCTTACGTTATGCAGGATGTGGGCGCAACCGGCCTCGCTCTCAAAGATGCGGTGCACGTTGCGGATGTCGATGACGGGACGCATTACTTGCCCTCGTCGGCAGGCATGTTGTCGCCGCCGTCTGCCGTCATGCCTGTGCCGGTATCCGTCACGATGGTGTCGCCGTCGCGTAACTTGGTAACCGGGACGTCTGGGTTGATCTCGTTGCCCTGGTCGTCGCGCTTGACCTGCGTCTTACCGACTACAGCCTCGTTGTCGTTTTGCGTCACGACGGTCACCTTCACGCGGCGCGTCTTCTTGCCTTCCGAATCGGTGGCCAGATTGACGTAATAGTGCTCGCCATCTTCGGTCATCAGCGCCATGGTCGGCACCATAACCACGTCGTCGAGCTTCTCGGTCACTACCGAGACCTCGGCAGTCATACCCGGCTTAAGGCGACTGTCGGGTGCTTCGATGAGGATGTCGACGTTAAAGGTCACGCTGCCGCCGCTACCGGAGCCGGAGTCAGAGTTTGCCACCGAGGCGATAGCCGTGACGGTGCCCTGGCTCACGATATCGGGAAACGCGGGATAGGTCACGTTGGCGCTTTGGCCCACGGCAATTTTGGCGATATCCTTTTCGCCCACCTGAACCGTCACCTTCATCTTGGACAGGTCGGCGATTTGCATGCACTGCTTGCCGCCGCTCGTGTCGCTTTCACCCATGATCATGCCGCCTGTTACCGTAGCGCCCACCTTGGCGTTGAGCTCCACGATGCTGCCCGAGCTGGGGGCCTTTACGGTGCGCTCGGCCGCCTTTGCAGTTGCCTGTTCCAGCGCTGCCTGGGCCGAGGTGAGGTTGCGCTGGGCGGTCGAGACGGCATTTGCGTTGGCGTTTGCGTCCGATGGACCGGTCGATCCGTCACTGTCCGTTGTCGGTGCGGCCTGTGCGGCCGCGAGTGCCACCTTTGCATTGTTCAGGTCTTCCTGGGCGGCCGCGACCGCGCGCTGCGCCTCGGAAACAGCGCTATCGAGCGCGTCGTTCTTAATGGTCATGAGTACGTCGCCCTCGTTGACGCTCTGTCCAGCCTGCACGTTGATCTTTTCAACCGTACCGTCGACAGAAGGGGAGACGACCGATGCCGAGATGGGCTTAAGCTGCCCCTTGGCTTCGACTGTGGTGGTAAACGTGCCTTCGGTGACCATGTCGGTCACCGGTCCGTTGGTGCCTGCGGGTTGCGCGTTGATGACCAGCGTTGCGATGATGGCAATGAGCGCGATGGCAACAACGACACCGACGGCGATACCGCGTCGGATGAGCTTTTTGCGCCGACGCTCGGCACGCTTTGCCTTGAGCTTTGCATAGGCTTCTTCATCGGAGATATCGGTCGAATCGTCGAGACTCGTTTGGGGCTGCTTGGTGTCTGCAGCGCTGATAATCGGCAGGGTCTCGGTGGCATCTTGGGGCATGCGATCGGAATCGTCAGGACCCGGATTGATCGTGGGGACCTTGGACATAGCGTCTCCTTTATCGATATGGCTCCGATAAGTATATACGCCCGTCGCGATAGGCGGGCGTATAGAAGTTGCGGATGACGGTACTGTAAGTTTTGTCGCCGTGCTGTTTACTTGTTGTAGACGTTAGCTGCGTTACGAGTGCACGACCACGCAGAGGCCGACTTTGATGCGCTCGTGGAGCGACTTGGCATCGGCCAGACGCAGGTTGATACAACCGTGGCTACCGCACCACTTGTACGATTCGGCGTTATCGAAACTCGAATCGTTTTGCCAGGTGGCGTCGTGGAATCCGACCATATTGCCCTCGAACGGCATCCAGTAGCTTACCGGGCTCTCGTATTTGGGCTTGCCGGTCTCGGGGTCCTTGGCACCGATGAGTTTGCTGGCGCCATCGTTGCTGTTGATCTGCCATACGCCCTCGGGGGTGGCGTCTTCGCCCGGTTTGCCAGAAATAAAGTTGGCCTCCCACACGATGTTGCCGCTCTCGTCGTAGTAGCGCGCATGCTGCTCGGACAGGTCGACGTCGATATAGGCCTTCCAGTCGGGCTCGCCCTTGGCGGTAAATGTGTCGGCCTTCTGGGAGTACTTGATCTCGATTTCGCCGGTCTGCTTGTTGTTGATGGCGTCCTCGACCTGCTTGGCGAGCGAGCTGCTGTCGATGGACCAACCAAAGTCGCCGCCTTCGACGGCGCACTGCTTGCCATCGGCGCGCGTCCACCAGCGAGTGGAGCCCACGGTATTAAAGCCGTTGGCGAGCTCGGCTGCCCAGCTGCTGATCTGCGACGTATCGAGCGTGGGGTTGGCCGGATCGGCAAAGCTGATCCACTGCAACACGGAGCTGCCATCAACCTTGCCGGCATCCTCGCCGTTGAGCTTGAGGGTCACGTTGACGCCCAAGAAGTTGTTGGCGGCATCGCATGCAGACTGAATCTGATCATCGGTCAGCGTTCCATTGAGCGGCTCATAGGCATCGTTGCCGAGCTTGGAAAGATCTAAGGTCTCGGCCAGCGAGGCAAGCTCGAGCTCGGCATACTTAATGACATGCTCGCGGTTGAGTTTTTCGTTGGAGCGCGCCTTCTCGACGGTAAACTTGCCGGCCTGCTCGTCATAGGAGCTATTGGCCTCGAACGCGCCCGAACGCCCCTCGTTAAACTCGTCGATGGCGGCGCCCAGATCCTTCTCAAACTGCTTTTGGTCAAAGGTGTCGGAGAGCATGGACAGGTCGACGTCTTGATCAAGATCGACTTCGTTGGAGCTAGCGGTTGTTTTGGTCTTGCCGCTTAAGGATTCTACAAGGCGAACCGGCCATACAATGGCTTCGTTGCGGCTGATAATCTCTTTTGCGGCAGCTTCGCCGTCGACAATGGGCTCATCGGACTCGGGCTGATAGGTCCAGCTAAAGTCATCGCCTGTCACGGTGAGCTTATAGTGCTTCCAAGCCGAGTTGACCTTGGTGGCGGCAGACGAAGCGTTGGAGAACGAGACATCGACGCCGGCGATAGTGGTGTTGGGGTAGGCTACCTGCGAAAACGCTACGACGCCTACGATATAGACAATGACGATAAGACCCAGAACGACAAAGAGCGTCGTCTTTTTGCCCGACTTATTGTTCTCGGCGGGTTTGCGTGCGGGGCCGCGATCGCCTCGAGCGTGCGTGGGGGGCTGCTTGGGCGCATTGCCATTTGTCTGGCGCTGCTGATGCTGCTTGTTCGGATGTTGGGAAACGTTTGCCGCACCTCGCTGCTGACCGCGGCTCGGCGCGATAGGACGCGGCGATTGAACGCCGCCGGTGTGCCTGCTCGGCTGCTGCGGATCGGGAATCAGTTGAGTTCGATCGTTTTGCGACATCGTATGCATATCCTTCGAATTTCGCCTTGCGGCTCATCGTGTTTTTACTGGGCTTGCATTATAGCGATTACCTAGTTGTTTGTGGTATGGAAACGGTGGCATTCAAAAGAGGTGGGACATTTGTCCCACCTTCGAGTCTTTCTTTGTCGCTATCCGCACACACCGCATTTTGCACAGGCCGAAAGTGCGGCCGGAGCCTGCGCGATGCCACCCTTTGCCGTCTCGCGCAGCGTGGCCGGCAACGCGTGGCCCACGGAGAGCATGACGTGCGCCATCTGGTCAAACGGCACCAGGCTCTTGATACCGGCAAGTGCAAGCTGCGCCGAGCTAAAGGCGGCTGCCACGCCGATGGCGTTGCGGTTTTGGCAGGGTACCTCCACGAGGCCACCGACGGGGTCACAAACGAGGCCCAGCAAGTTACTCAGCGCGATGGAACTGGCGTCGAGCGCCTGCCCGGGCGTGCCGCCGAGCATCTGCACCAGCGCGGCGGCTGCCATGGCGGCCGCACTTCCTACCTCAGCCTGGCAGCCGCCCTCGGCACCGGCGACGCAGGCGCTCGTGGTGAGGTTGAGGCCGATGGCGGCTGCGCAGTAGAGCGCGTCCATGACCTGCTCGTCGTCGAGCTGAAGGTGATCGGCGAGCGCCAGCACGCAGCCGGGCACGACACCCGCGGAGCCTGCCGTGGGAGCGGCGACGATCACTCCCATCGTGGCGGAGCGCTCGAGCACGGCCATCGCGCGGGCCACGGCGTCGGTTTGAACGGTGCCCATCAGGCTCGTGCTCAAATCGTTGCGGCCGGTGGCATCGACGAGTTTAGCCTCGCCGCCGATAAGCCCGCCGAGCGATCGTTGCGGATTGACGATGGGGGTCGTGGTCTCCTCGCGCATGACGTCGAGCACGCGGCGCATGGCGGCGACGGCGTGGGCCTCGCCGGTCAGACGCGCCTCGCGCACGGCCATAACGGCGCCGATATTCAGGCCGAGCTCGGCGCACGCATCGAGCAGCTGCTCGCCGTCGTCGAAGATTTCCTTTGCCGAGACGCCGGGGGAGAGCGACGAGGCAGAACCGGGGAGCTCGATAAAGGTCGCGTAATCGACATTGTCGAGCTTACGCAGCATCGGGACAACAGTGTCGTCGGGCGCGCCGTCGGTCTCAAAGACGGAGTAGGCCTGTCCGCCCACTTCGGTGCGGTAGGTGCGGCAGAAGGCGATGTTCACGTGTGCGTAGGCGAGCAGGTTGGTGAGCGCGGCGAGCACGCCGGGGACGTCCTGGTGCGCCACGAAGAGCGTTGAGTACATGCCCGAGATGTCAACGCCGACGCCGTTAATGCGGCTGATGCGCATCTTGCCGCCGCCCAGGCTCTCACCGCGGACCTGTGCCGTGGCGCCCGTGTCGTCGACCATGTCAATGTCGACGGTGTTGGGGTGGATGGAGGCGTCGTCGCCCTTGATGTCAAAGTGATATTCGAGGCCCTGCTCGCTTGCGAGGTCGAAGGCCTGCTTGATGTTCTCGTCGTCGGTGTCGAGGCCCAGGATGCCCGCGACGAGCGCACGATCGGTGCCGTGGCCGCGGTAGGTGTGGGCGAAGGAGTTCCACAGGCCAAAGGTGACTTTGGTGATGCGGCCTTCCAGCAGGCTGGCGGCAACTTGGGCGCAGCGCAGGGCGCCGGCGGTGTGCGATGAGCTGGGGCCGACCATGATGGGGCCCAAGATCTCGAATGCCGAGGTCGTAGCTAGTGTTTGCGGCTTGCCTGCCATGGGTGCTCCTGTTCTATCCCGTCGTTCCGAGGGCTTTGGTATTTGGTCGCCTGCTCTACAGTCCTGGCTCGCACGGAGGCCACATTAAGTGGCCTCCGGCTCGTGCGGAACTCGCGACCGACCAAATACCAAAGCCCTCAGAACTTAGGATACATGGTTGGAGTGGCTGGATGTCAAAATTTATCAGCTGGGGACGTGCTGTTCATTGCGCATCGAAATATTCACACCACCGTGTAAATAAAAAGAAGTACCGGTTGGGGCCGGTACTTCTTTTGGTTCTAATGCTTTGCTGTCTGGGCTCTGCGAACCTATTTACAGGCCGCAGGCTGCTTTGAGTTCTTCGACTCGGTCGGTATTCTCCCAGGTGAAGTCGGCGTCTTCGCGGCCGAAGTGACCGTAGGCTGCCGTCTTCTCGTAGATCGGTCGACGCAGGTCCAGGTCGCGGATGATCGCGCCCGGGCGCAGGTCGAAGGTCTTCTCGACGGCCTCGACGATCTTGTCCTCGGCAACATGCGCGGTACCGAAGGTGTCGACCATGATTGAGAGGGGCTTGGAAACGCCGATGGCGTAGGCAAGCTCGACTTCGCAGCGGTCGGCCAGACCGGCGGCGACCACGTTCTTGGCGACCCAGCGCGCGGCATACGCGGCGGAGCGGTCAACCTTGGTGCAGTCCTTGCCGCTAAAGGCGCCGCCGCCGTGACGGCCGTAGCCGCCGTAGGTGTCGACGATGATCTTGCGGCCGGTGAGGCCCGTGTCGCCCATGGGGCCGCCCACGACAAAGCGACCGGTGGGGTTCACGTAGATGTCCGCGTTGTCCCACGGCATGTTCTCGGCGGCCATGACCGGGGTGATGACGTGTTCGATGAGGTCGGCCTTGATCTTGCCCATGTCCTCAATCTCGGCGGCGTGCTGCGTGGAGATGACGATGGTCGTGACCTCCACGGGCTTACCTTCCTCGTAGCGCACCGTGACCTGGGTCTTGCCGTCGGGGCGCAGGTAGGGCAGGGTTCCGTCATGGCGCACGGCAGCCAGGCGCTCGGCCAGGCGGCTTGCCAGGTAGTGCGGCATGGGCATGAGGGTCTTGGTCTCGTTGGAGGCATAACCGAACATCATGCCCTGGTCGCCGGCGCCGATCAGGTCGATCGGGTCGGTGGTAGCGCCGGTCTGGGTCTCGAAGGACTCGTCAACGCCCTGGGCGATATCGGGCGACTGCTCGTGGATGAGGCTCATAACGCCGCAGGTGTCGCAGTCAAAACCGAACTTGGCGCGGTTGTAGCCAATGCGGCGGATGACGCCGCGGGCGATTTCCTGTACGTCGACGTAGGCCTGGGTGCGAATCTCGCCGGCGACGATGACGGTGCCGGTGGTCACGAGGGTCTCGCAGGCGCAGCGGACGTTCTCCACGTTGGCAGGCACGCCGTTGGGGGCGATGTAGCCCTGCTCCTGGAGCCCTATTTCTTTGGCGAGGATTGCGTCGAGGACGGCGTCACTGATCTGGTCAGCGATCTTATCGGGATGACCTTCGGTCACCGACTCCGACGTAAAAACAAAGGACCCGTGTTGGGGTGGAATGGAACGAAGTTCTTCTGACATGATTGTCCTTTCAAAAACGTGTCCCGGCGACCGTTACCATTCCGCCGGGCTCTCTATGCAAGGGCACATCATAGCGCGTAAATCAAACATTCACACCCTTTCCGCACCTACTCATTGGGGACAGACTTAAATGACCAGCCTTACCGAAGAGTGTCCTCAACGACCAGTCGTTTAAGAACGTTCCCAACGACTGGTCATTTAAGTCTGTCCCCAATGAGTAGGTCGGTGCCCTTTGTGCGGAGGTTGCTTTGATGCTTTATACTGGTGCGGTTAGACATCCATCCTGCAATCGAGGAGATTTCCATGGCATCAGACGTTCGCGTCCGCTTTGCACCCTCACCGACGGGCAAGCTGCACATCGGCGGCGCCCGCACCGCTATCTATAACTGGGCTTTCGCCCGTGCTAACGGCGGCACGTTCATCCTGCGCATCGACGACACCGATCCCACCCGTTCCACCGACGAGAACACGCAGATCATCCTGCGCGCCATGCGTTGGCTGGGCCTGGACTGGGACGAGGGTCCCGAGGTGGGCGGAGACTTTGGCCCCTATGCCCAGACCGAGCGCCTGGACCTGTACAAGCAGGCTGCCCAGAAGCTTTGGGACGAGGGTAAGGCCTATCCCTGCTTCTGCACCAAGGAGCAGCTCGACGCCGATCGCAAGGCCGCGCAGGAGCGCAAGGATCCCTTCCAGGGCTATCAGCGCCGTTGCCGCGATCTTGATCCCGAGGAGGCCCGCCGTCGCATCGAGGCCGGCGAGTCCTACGTCCTACGCATCAAGGTGCCCGAGGACCGCGGCGACGTCGTCATCCACGATGCCGTCCACGGCGAGGTGACCTTCGACGCCAAGGAGCTCGACGACTTTGTGATCTTCCGCTCCGATGGCACGCCCACGTACAACTTTGCGACCGTCGTCGACGACGCCATGATGAAGATCACCCATGTCATCCGCGGCGACGACCACCTGTCCAACACCCCGCGTCAGGTCATGGTCTACGAGGCCCTCGGCGCGCCCGTGCCCACGTTCGCCCACATCTCCATGATCCTGGGCGCCGACGGCAAGAAGCTCTCCAAGCGCCATGGCGCCACCTCGGTGGAGGAGTACCGCGACGCCGGCTACCTTTCCGACGCCTTCGTCAACTACCTGGCGCTGCTCGGCTGGTCGCTCGACGGCGAGACCACAATCATCCCGCGCGATGTCCTGGCCAGCAAGTTCTCGCTCGACCGCATCTCCAAGAACCCGGCGACCTTCGACCCAAAGAAACTCGACTGGGTCAACGCCGAGTACATCAACGGCATGTCCGATGCCCAGTTTGCCGACGAGATCATGGTCCCCGAGCTGCACGAGGCGGGTCTCATCGAGGGCAACGTCGAGTACGGCGAAGACTGGATCGACGCGCTTGCCGCAATCGTCAAGCCGCGCACCAAGATGCCGGCCGACGCCGTGACCGTCGCCGCTCCCATCTTCGCTACGGCCGAGACGCTCGAGTATGACGAGAAATCCGTTAACAAGGGTCTGGCCAAGGAAGGCATGGGCGCCATTCTGGACGCCGCCAAGGCCGCGCTCGAGGGCGTGGACGATTGGACTGCCGAGGCCATCGACGCCGCGCTTGAGCCGCTGCCCGAGCAGATGGACCTTAAGAAGCGCGTGGTGTTCCAGGCTGTGCGCGTCGCCGTCTGCGGCAACATGGTGAGCCCCCCGCTGGGCGAGACCATGACGCTCGTCGGCCGCGACGACTGCCTGGCACGCATCGACCGCGCCCGCACGATGGCGCTATAGTAGACGCGTAAACGCATGTATCCGAGCCCCGTTCCCCCGAGCGGGGCTCTTGTTTCTGTACCGATGAGTGGGTTGCTGGGACAAAATAATCAGTAGTGTTTGTCCCATGTTCGAGTGACGCAACAAGCTCGACACTCGTATCGGCCATGGGACAAACTCTACTGATTATTTTGTCCCACCCCTTTCAGGTCCGTTCGTTAGAGGTGGTGTATGGCTCAACAACTGTCGCTGTTTGGTTCGCCGGAACCGGAGGAAGCTCCGGTGAAGCCCAAGCCTGCCGCTGCCTCGGCTCAGTCTAAGCCTGCGCCCGAGCCCCCTGCCGCCTACGCGAGCGTGGTCCTCGACATCCCCACCCGTGCGCTGTCGGAACCGTTTGCTTACGGCATCCCCGAGTCCCTTGCCAACGAGGTCCAGATCGGATCCACGGTCCTGGTCCACTTTGGTAACCGTGCCGCCGCGGGCTATGTCGTTGACATTGCGCCTGATTTGGGCGATCTGCCGGGCAACAACGCCCTCGACCCCGTGCGCATCAAGCCCATCGAGGCCATCCTCAGCAAACCGCTCTTTACCGCCGAAGCTGCCCGTATCGCACGCTGGATGAGCCGCGAGTATGTCGCGACGCTTTCCGAGTGCCTGCGCCTGTTTTTGCCCCCGGGTGGCAGCCCGCGCGTGGTCAAGGGCGACGACGGCGTGTGGACGGTTGAACGTCCCGCCGTCAAGCCCATCCAAAACCGTTGGGTCATGCTTACGCCCGAGGGCTTCGACTATACGCCGCCCAAGACCGCGGTCCGCCAGCGCCAACTCATCGAGGCGCTCCAGTGTGGTCCTGTCACGACGCGCGACCTCAACCTTCTCTATAACAGTATGTCGGCGACCATCAAGGCGCTCGAAAAGCGCGGCGTCGTGGTGGTTGAGGAGCGCCGTGCGTGGCGTGGCTGCAGCGAGCAGACCACGCTGTCCTCGGCAAGCGGCAAGGCCCCGGTCTCCCTTACCAACGGCCAGCAACAGGCACTCGCGCAGATTGAGCGCGCCCGCCTTGACGCTCATGGCGACGTGGTGCTGGTCGACGGCGTCACCGGCTCCGGCAAAACCGAGGTCTACCTCTCCGCCATCGAGCGCGTACTCGCAGCCGGTCGCTCTGCCTGCGTGCTGGTACCCGAGATCTCACTGACGGCCCAGACCGTCGGCCGCTTCCGCTCGCGCTTTGGCGAGACGGTCGCCGTGTTCCATTCGCGGCTTTCGGCCGGCGAGCGCCTGGACCAGTGGGATATGGTTGCCAGCGGTGCGGCCCGCGTGGTCGTCGGCGCTCGCTCGGCGCTCTTTTGCCCGCTCAGCGACTTGGGCCTCATCATCATCGACGAGGAGCACGAGACTAGTTACAAGCAGGGCTCCAGTCCGCGCTACCACGCGCGCGAGGTGGCGGCCGAGATGGCGCGGCGCTACCGCTGCCCGCTCGTGTTGGGGTCGGCCACGCCTTCTGCCGAGGCCCTCGACCGCTGCCGCCGTGGCACGTATAACGGTGCCACCTGGACACGTGCCGAGATGCCCGAGCGCCCGGGACACGCCGTGCTTCCCACGGTTCGGATTGCCGACTTGCGCCGCGAGTTTTCACACGGCAGCCGCTCCATGTTCTCAAAACCCTTGATGGAGGGCTTGGAGCGTGTGGTCGAGCGTCACGAGAAGGCCGTGCTGCTGCATAACCGCCGTGGCTTTGCGCCGTTCCTGATGTGTCGCGAGTGCGGCTGCGTTCCCACCTGCAACCACTGCTCCACAGCGCTTGCGTATCACGAGCGCACGCACACGCTGCAATGTCACACATGCGGATCCTCCTGGCGCGTGCAGCCGTATCCCGCGCACACGAGTCGTTGCCCCAAATGTGGCAGTCGCTACCTGGCAAAAATGGGGCTGGGCACGCAGCAGATCGAGGACGCACTGCACCAGATGCTGCCCGAGGACGTCGCCATCATCCGCATGGATGCCGATTCCACGCGCGGCAAGGATGCGCACAAAAAGCTGCTCGAGCAGTTCGATGCGGCCGATTGCGCCGTGTTGCTGGGCACCCAAATGATCGCCAAGGGTCTCGATTTTCCCGAGGTCACGCTCGTGGGCGTGGTCAATGCCGACTTCGCCCTCAAGCTGCCGGACTTCCGCGCAGGGGAGCGCGCCTACGATCTGCTGGAGCAGGTCGCGGGCCGTGCCGGTCGCGGCGATCGTCCCGGCGAGGTCATCATCCAGACCTATCTGCCCGAGGACCCGGTTATTCGCGCCGTCGCCGAGCACGACCGTTCAATCTTTACCGACTACGATCTGGACCAGCGCCGCGACGCCCTGTATCCGCCGTTCGTGCGCCTGGTCAACATTTTGGTGTGGTCGGCGAACCGAGACGACGCGCAGGACTACATTGGGCGCATTGCAAAGCTTCTTAAGCGCCGCTGGCATGCCGCCGCGCCCGATTTTTTGCGGGCGGGGAGTGCCGTGCCGCAGGTGCTAGGCCCGGCTTCGTGTGTAATCGAGAGAGCCAAGGACCGTTACCGCTTCCATCTGCTTGTGAAGTCGCCCGTGGGGTACCATGTCTCTGATGATATCGACGCCTGTCTCAAAGAGGTGGGCTCTGTGCGTGGCGTGAGCGTGAGCGTTGACGTCGACGCCTATGATTTGATGTAACAACCCGAAAGGATGGCCATGGAAGCCAACGGAATCGTACTGTCGCCCGACCCTCGTCTGCGCCAGGAGTGCGCCGTCATCGAGGAGATCACCCCGGCGATCGAGGCGCTTGCCGAGAAGATGAAGAAGATGATGTTCGAGAACGGCGGCTGCGGCCTGGCTGCTCCGCAGATCGGCGAGCTTATTCAGCTCGTCACCATCGACTGCGACTACACCGACAAGAACGACTATGACCCGTACGTGCTCATCAACCCCGTGATCGTGGAGCAGAGTGACCATCTGGTGCCGTTTAGCGAGGGCTGCCTGTCCATCCCTGGCATTAGCTGCGAGATTGAGCGTCCCGACCATGTCGTCGTCGAGGCGTACGACCTGGATGCCAACCTGATTCGCTACGAGGCCTCAGGCGACCTTTTCTGCGTGTGCCTGCAGCACGAGATCGATCACCTGCATGGCAATACTATGTTCGAGCGACTGAAGCCGATGCAGAGGATCAAGGCCGTCAAGGAGTACCAGGACGCCCTGGCCCGCGGCGCTCGACCGGGCGAGACGGAGTAGGTCCCACCGTCCCCGGTGCTGAGCGCCCACATATCATCCCGTGCTCAAACATTCTCGCTTCGCTGCGAAACTGCGCGCGGGACGATATGTGGGCGCTCAGCACCGGGGACTGCGTTGTTCTCGCTTGTCTCGCCCAGGTGCCGTTGGGCCAGGGATGGGCGTCTTCGCTGATAGGTGCTTTGCTGAAAGAGCTGCTTTTATTGCGGCTCTTTCTTTGGTTTTGGGTATATTTATTCTTGTTGAAATGTTATTGCGGAATGGCTGGGTACTTGGCTTTCCGCTGTTCTTTGTAGCCGTCTCGGCTTTGGTTGAGGGGAGACGATCTTTATGCGTATTGTGTTTATGGGTACGCCTGATTTTGCTGTGCCTTCTTTGACTTCGCTTGTTGAGGCTGGGAATGAGATTGCGCTTGTTGTTACTCGTCCTGATGCTGTTCGCGGGCGTGGTAAAAAGTTGGAGCCGTCTCCTATTAAGGCCAAGGCGCTTGATCTTGGGTTGCCGGTTATTGAGGCTAATCGTATGACGGCCGAGGTTGTTGAGGCGCTCCAAGCTGCGCAAGCCGATATTTTCTGTGTGGCTGCTTATGGTTGCATTTTGCCTGATGAGGTGCTGCATATAGCGCCGCTTGGTATTGTGAATGTTCATGCGTCCCTGCTGCCTCGTTGGCGTGGGGCTGCTCCTATTCAGCGTGCCATTCTTGCTGGTGATGAGATTGCTGGCGTTTCTATCATGCGCATTGGACATGGCGTGGATACTGGTGCTTATTGTGCTCAGGCTTCCACGTCGGTTGCCGGTAAGCATGCTGAGGCGCTCACGATGGAGCTTGGTGAGCTTGGCGGCAAACTGCTGGCTGATATGCTTTCCTCGCTTGCCGATGGTTCGGCGGTTTGGACCGAGCAGGATGAGGCGCTCGTCACTCATGCTGCCAAGATTTCTAAGCAGGAGATGCGTCTGGATCCGCAAATGGAGGCGCTTGATTGCGTGCGTCATGTGCTGGCCGCGTCCGATACCGCGCCTGCTCGTTGCGTGATTGCCGGTAAGACCGTGCGCGTGCTCGATGCTGTGGCGGCTGACGTGTCGCTTGGCGAGGGTCAGGTTCTCGTCAAGGCTAAGCGTGTTTACCTTGGTCTTTCCGATGGCACGGTTGAGTTGCTCGAGGTTAAGCCCGACGGCAAGCGTGCTATGGCCGCTTCTGCCTGGGCTGCTGGCCTGCAGGGCGCCGATCTTTCGTGGGGTGTTTTGTCATGAGCAAGCTGTCTCCCGCGCGCAAGCTTGCGCTCGATGTGTTGATGGAGGCCGATCGTCGTGGTATGTATGCGCGCGACGTTCTGTCTTCCCGTGCTTCTGCCAAGGCCATTGACCAGCGCGATTCTGCTTTTGCCGCACGTTTGGCGCTCGGTGTTGCCGCCACGCAGGGCATTTTGGATGAGTTGCTCGATCAGTTTTTGGATAAGCCCAAAAAGGTTGCGCCGCGTGTGCGCATGGCGCTTCGCATCTCGGCCTTCGAGATGCTCTATCTGCATACGCCGGGCCGCGTTGCCGTAAGTCAGGGCGTTGAGCTGGTGCGCAGCGGTGCTAAGTCTGCCGCTGGCTTGGCCAATGCTGTACTGCATAAGGTTGCGGACAATGTTGAGGACTTTGCTACTGCGTCCGATGTGGATGAGTCTGAGCGACGCTTGGTTCGTCTGTCGCGCCTGATGGGTCTTCCTCGCTGGCTGTGCGCTCGAATTATGGCCTCGTTCGATACGCCCGAGGGCGCGCTGAACTTTGCCGGCAATCTGGCCCCCGCGCCGCTGGCCCTGCATGAGAACGCCTTTGCGACTAATCCCGATCCGTATATCTCGCAGCTCGTCGCGCCTGTCTTCCCGGGCTGTCATGCCCCGGTTGATGCCCAGGTTACCGTTTCGTCGGGCGTATTTGAGCGCGCTGCTGCCGTGGCCTCGGACCTTAACGCCCAGCTTATCGCCACAGCTGCCACGCGCCCTGGTAGCTGCCTTGAGATTGGTGCCGGTCGTGGCACCAAGACCTATGTGATGATGTGTCAGGCCAAGCGTGCGGGCTATGAGCGTCAGCATACGGCGCTCGATCTGCATGATCGCAAGTGCGATCTGAATCTCGCTCGTCTGCATAAGGCCGGTATTCAGGGCGTTCGCACGGTTTCGGGTGATGCCTGCGAGCTTAATGAGGTGCTCACATCGTTTGATGCCATGCTTGGCGAGCCGGTTAAGTTCGACACGGTCTTTATCGATGCGCCGTGCTCTGGCACCGGAACCATGCGCCGTCATCCCGAGATTCCGTGGCGCCTGACCGAAAAAGATATGACGGTTGAGCTGCCCAAACTGCAGCTTACGATGCTCAAAGAGGCTGCTGCGCGCGTGGCTGCCGGCGGCGAGCTCATCTATGCGACGTGCTCGGTCTTCGACGAGGAGAACACGCAGGTTGTGGATGCGTTCTTGGCGTCGCCCGAGGGTGCGGACTTTAGCCTGGAGCCGCTCTCCGAGGCGCAGATTCTGCAACTCCCCGAGTTCGATCAGGCCAAGAAGCTCGTATCCGTACGCCAGAATGATCGAGGCCTCTTCCAAAGCGTGCCGGTAAACGCCGAATCCTACGACGGCCACTTCTGCGCCCGCCTGGTCCACAAGTAACGACTAAGTTGCGGTGAAATAGGGATTGAATAGCGGCTTCTGCCCGCCAAGCAGTCCTTATTTCACCGCAACTCATAAGGAAACCTGGGCAGCTAAAGAATCAGCCCCGCGATTGGTGTTGGTCGCGGGGCTGATTGGTTTCTAGTGGTTATGCGGGCAGTTGGCGCAGCAGCCGCTTGTGGCGCTGGTGCTGGAGCCGCCGCTGCGGTGACGCATAATTTCTTTCGCAAATTGACAACCGCATAGCGGAACACGGCCCGC
>CAJMPU010000019.1 GCA_905215505.1 uncultured bacterium | reverse complement strand
ACTTGCAGCGACGGACCTCGGGACGCTCTTACACCACGTCTGCGCGCGCCACCCAATCCGAATCGATTGGTCTTAAATACTTTCCAGATGATATGTTACTGCTCAAACCACAGTACTCATATTTGCCATTTTTTGCCCACAGGGTCTATTCGAGGATAGTTTCCTGCGCCTCCAGCCCACCTCATGGCCGCCAAAACCCATTCAGCAACAGCTACCGCACATTTTGACATCAGCCAAACACCACTCACGGAGCTGTACTCCGCTATCACCGAACCAAAATCAGAGTCGAGTCCCTTAAAAATCAAAATAACGTACCCTCATTTCAATGAACTCCGACAAGAACGGCATTTACATGAGCACCGTCACGCATCAATACGCCCTCATCGGGGGTACGCTATTCCAATTCAAGAAAACCGTCGCCCATGTATCGGAGCCGCACAGCCAAATCGTCATCTGCGGCAACGGTCCAGACATCCGTTACGCAACACTGGAAGAATGGGAGAAAGCTGGCGAATCTTTCGATAGACGGGCACAGGTCGAAGGAATCGTCACCAGTGCGAGCCCAGCGCGCGACAAACTGGAACTCTTTCGCAATCTCTTTACTGGCCGCAAAGATGTTTACGCTCATGGGTACCGCAGAAAAGACGGGGGCATCGGCTATACACCCGCCTGCGCAAATGAATGGAAGGCAAGCATTTGCCCCAAAGTAAATCGTCAGAAAACCAAATGCGCGGAATGCGGCAACCGCATCTTCCCCAAGCTGAGCGATGCCGCGATCATCGCCCATTTCAAAGGCAACGACGACAGGCTCCGAGACGTCATAGGTCAATACGTTCTCGATAGTGACAGTAACACAAAAGTCCTGGTCATCGACTTTGACGGAGCCGATTGGAAAGAAGCGACAAACGCCATTCGGCTTGTCGCAAAAAACCATGGGATCGATGCTGCAGTCGAGCGATCGAGATCAGGTAACGGCGCACATGTCTGGTTTTTCTTCCTAGAGCTCACCAGCGCAAAGATCGCACGAGAATTTGGAAGCAGCCTTATCACCGAAGCGGCGGCGCTCAACAAGACAATCACCTTTGAAGCTTTTGACCGGATGCTGCCCGCGCAGTCCACCATTCCTGAGGGCGGCTTCGGAAATCTCATAGCACTGCCTTTTCAAGGAAAAGCGCAGCGAAAAGGGAACAGTGTATTTGTTGACGAGCAATTTGAGCCCTTTCCCGATCAATGGCTTTACCTTTCACAAATTCAGCTGGTTCCACATGCAACGGTGCAAAATCTAATCGAAAGCATCGACAATAAACCGCATGGAATATCAGCTGCAGTGGCGGGAAACACCGCCGCGCCACATTCTCAGAGGCCGCGAAAGCGGCTTCCGCTCACGCTGCAGGACTTCCCGTCATCGCTACCCGTCACGCAAGCCGATATGCTCTACATAACCGAAAGATCTCTGAGCCCGGCCGCCCAGATGGAGGTTCGCAGGCTTGCAACATTTGCCAACCCGGAATTCTTCCGTGCCCAATCAATGCACCAATCAGTATTTGGCAAACCGCGGTACATAGACCTCAGTGAACTTAGAGATGGCTGCGTTGCGATTCCCAGAGGCTGTAAAGCTCAACTCGAGCGGCTGCTTCAAGAAGTCGGCGCTTCTGCTCACTATTCAGACAAGCGCATGTCGGGCAATCCAATTGTGATGACATTTAAAGGGGCTCTTCGCCCTGAACAGCAAATTGCCGCCGAACAGATGCTCAACTATGAAGACGGGATCATGTCCGCGCCGACGGGTTTCGGGAAAACCGTCATTGGGGCCTATCTTATTGCTGCCATCGGTCTTCCAACGCTTGTCATCGTTCCCAAGACTGCGCTCATTGCCCAATGGAAATCCCAGCTCGAACGGTTTATCGACATTACGGATAACAGAAAGCCAGTTCGAACCCCAAAAGGACGAATCAGTAAAAGGCAGCCTCCGCTCATTGGCCAAATCGGAGGAGGCAAAACCACCATAAGCCATCTCATCGACATTGCTTCATTCCAGTCTCTGTCCAGCAAGGACCCCCAGACCGGAGAACCAATAGCCAAGGAGTTCGTTCGTGATTACGGCCTCATCATCTGTGATGAATGTCACCATGCAGCCGCACCACAGCTTGAGCTCGTCCTCAAATCCGCTCCAGCCAAATATGTATACGGCCTTTCCGCGACGCCCGAACGCTCGGACGGACTCACGCGAGCACTCTCAATGCTCTGCGGCCCGCTTCGCCATGTCATTGATCCAAAAACGCAAGCAATCCAACAGGGAATTCAGCGCGTTGTTAGGCCGCGTTTTACCGGAGTTCGACTACCCGCCTACGAACCAGGGGCGTCCTTTAATCAAGTTCTCGATCTCCTGTGTGCGCACACAGCGAGAAACGAAGCAATTGTCGACGATGCCCTCGAGACCGCGTCAAACGGTCGACATCCGCTTGTGCTATCCAAAAGGAAAAAACATGCCGAAGAGCTATGTAGGCTGCTTCAAAGCCGCGGACACGAACCTATACTCTTAACCGGAGAAATCGACGCCAAAGAAAGAAAGGCAATACTGAACAGCCTTCCCGGCTTCGAGCATGAGCATCGAATTATCATCGCAACCGAAGGCCTTCTGGGCGAGGGTTTCGACCTGTCTTACCTTGACACTCTGCTCATTGCCACACCGATATCTTGGGACGGCAGCATAACGCAGCAGGCAGGCAGGCTACATAGAAGTCACGAGGGCAAGCAGCGGGTTGAGATATTCGACTATGTTGATTTGTCGATACCCATGCTCGCGCACATGTACCAGAAGAGACTCAAGACCTACGCCAAGCTGGGGTATGAAGTCTTTGCAGCAAATGACAACAAACGGGCCGATCAAAACATCCTCGTTAGGCCGGCAAGGGCCGTGGAGGCCTTAGCGGATGACATCGAGCGCGCAACGAAAAGCATTTTTATTGCCGCGCCCTACGCATCCGCTGCATGCCTCGCAAAGCTCGCTGCCGTACTCACAGGCGCCGCCGCCCGTGGGATTGCCCTTGAGATTTCAATTGCCTCGACTCCGCACAATGACGTGAAAGCGATTTTTACCGAGATGAACGTCGACTATTCCATCAAAGCCGAAGGGCGCCTGCGCGCGTCAGTAATTGACGAGGAAACCGTCTGGTACGGAACTATCCCGTTACTGGCCTTTCCTAAGAAAGAGGACTGCAGCATCCGTTTCAAAAGCAGCGAAGTTGCAGCCGAGCTTTTAAGCGAAATCCAGCGAAGAGGAGAACTGGAGGTCGCAGCCACGAACGGGACGTCTCCAACAGTTACGGTGGAATAGGGGCTGTTTTAGCCAATCGGCCGCGAATCAATCCCTATTTCCCCGCGAAACATAAGCGAGCAATCAGCCCTGCGGGCCCTGAAATAACTCCTCATGCGAGCCCATTCTCACCAGTCGGATCACAGGATTAGTCTTATGCGGCAAGTACAGAACGACCACATCGACCAAGCCATCGGATAGATGGAAATCGATGTGGCCGTTGTAATTGCCGCCCGGGTTTGAAAGCTCATGGGCGCCATATTCCGCGGGAAGCGAGCCGCGAGCTGCAAGCTCTGCGACTGCTGCCTTAAACTCGGTTTTTAGCTGCGGATGGATGCGCATCGTCCGTTTGTAATCCGCCTTAAACTGAGCCTCGACTTTAATCTCAAACATCGCTAGTCCTCATCGAGGAATGATATAAGCTCATCAGCGTTATTGAATGACGGGCTGTCGTCTGGCAGAATCCCCAACTCATGAGCCTCGGCAATCACCATGGCGCGCCTCGTCGCCTCGTTGGGAACTTCGGGCCGACCCACAATCTCAAACGGAATCTTTCGCTGATTTACCAGCTGCCGAACAGCAAGGTTCAGATACGAATTGAGACTCAGACCAACCGTATCCAAGAACTCAGTCGCCTGTTCCTTGAGCCCCTCTTCGATGCGAACCGTCGTAGGCTTAACCGTTGCAGTAGACATACGCGACCTCCTCGCTCTCGTCTTTTGCATCAGTATACCCAATTTAGAAGGCAGGCTGATGCTAAATAGCATCAGCCTGCCTTCTCATCACTACAACGACAGGCACGCTCGCCCTACATCAGCCCGCTCAGGGCGATATCGACGGCCTCGTTGAGGTCGTCGGTAATGTGCACCAGCTCCGGATCGAGCGGGCTGATCATACCGGTGTCCATCACCGGGCCATTAAGCCAGTCGAACAGGCCCCGCCAGTACTCGGTGCCCACCAAAACGAGCGGCATGCGCTTAACCTTGTGCGTCTGCACCAGCGTGAGCACCTCGAACATCTCGTCGAGCGTACCAAAACCACCGGGAAACACGATGGCGCCCGAGCTGTATTTGACGAACATGGTCTTGCGCACAAAGAAGTAACGGAAGTCCATACCGAGGTTCACGTATTTGTTGAGCCCGTGCTCGTGCGGAAGCTCGATACCCAAGCCGACCGACTTGCCGTTCGCGCTCGCCGCTCCCCTGTTGGCCGCCTCCATGACGCCGGGACCACCGCCGGTGATAACCGCCACGCCGCGCTGGGCGATTTTACGACCGACCGTACGCGCCGCCTTGTAGAGCGGATCGGTCTTGGGCGTGCGGGCACTGCCGAAGATGGTCACCGCAGGACCAAGCTCGGCAAGCGCGCCAAAGCCATCGACAAACTCGGCCTGAATGCGCAGCACGCGCCAGGGGTCGGCATGCAACCAGTCGGTCGAGTCCTCGGGCGCCAGCAGGTTGGCGTAGGTGTTATCCTTAGGAATCATGGGGCCGCGCATGACCACGGGGCCGCGTCGGTACGTCTCGTCGTAGGCCGGCTCGCCCTCGACGTTCTCATTCTTAATCAAGGGTACTCCTATCGAGAAAAAGAAAAGCGAGCGGGGTCGACGCCATGCGTCAAACACCCGCCCGAACATCAACTATTCGGTATGGTACCCACGATGCATCATGCGCTTGCAAGGCATCGGTCAGCGGTCGCGGCTCTTAGTAGTCCACCGCCGCAGGGCTGTTCATCCAGTCGCTCACAAACGCGCCGTAGCGGCCCTCGATAATGGCCTGACGGGCACGCTGCATAAGGTTGAGCAGGTAGTAGATGTTGTGCATCGACAGCAGAATACCGCCGAGCATCTCCTTCTGCGTGACCATGTGACGGATGAGCGCGCGGCTGTAGCCGCCCGTGCACACCGGGCAGGTGCAGGTGGGGTCGATGGGGCCGTCGTCGCGCGCAAAGCGCGCGTTGCGGAAGTTGAGGCGACCCTCGCTCGAAAACGCGGTACCCATGCGGCCAGTGCGCGTCGGCAGCACGCAGTCGAACATGTCGATGCCCACGCCAACGCCGCGCACGAGCGTGGTAGGGTTGCCGACGCCCATGAGGTAGCGCGGCTTGTGCTTAGGCATGTACTCGGAAACCAGCGGCGCCAGCGTCTCGAACATGGTCTCATGGTCCTCGCCCACCGAGTAGCCGCCGATGCCGTAGCCGGGGAAGTCGCCGCACTCCTCCAGGTGGCGCAGCGATCGCAGGCGCAGATCCAGATGCATGCCACCCTGAACGATGCCAAAAAGTGCCTGGTCATCACGGGTATGAGCCTTGTAGCAGCGCTCGGCCCACATACTCGACAGCTCCACGGCGCGCTCGACATAGGCACGCGTGGCAGGATAGCCGGGGCATTGGTCGAGCTGCATGCAGATGTCGGAGCCGAGCTTCATGGCGATTTCCATGTTGTCCTCGGGCGTCCAGAACACGTGGCGGCCGTCGTAATCGTTGACGATAAAGCGCACGCCCTCGTCGGTGAGCTTGACGGCGTCGTTGTGGCTGAAGACCTGGAAACCGCCCGAGTCGGTGAGGATGGGGCCGTGCCAGTTCATGAACTTGTGCAGTCCGCCCAGCTCGGCGATGGTGTCCTCGCCGGGACGCATGGACAGGTGATAGGTATTGGCAAGCACGATCTGGGCACCGAGCTGCTTGACGGTCTCGGTGGGAATACCCTTGACGTTTGCCTTGGTGCCCACGGGCATAAAGATCGGCGTCTCGATGTCGCCGTGCGGAGTATGCAGCACGCCGGCGCGCGCGTGCGTGGTCGGGTCCTCGGCGATAAGGTCGAATTTAAAGAGGCTCTGGTCCATAAACTGGAACTCCTTGGTTGCGGTTCATACGCAAACCATTATACGGGCAACCCGCAAGAAGCACCGACTCGACAGAAACTGGCGCGAGGAGGATACGGCAGGGACACGGCAAGTGAGCGTGGATTTTTGGACGCTTACCGGATGAGCGTGGATAATCTCCCACTTTTGCCCAAAGCACAGCCCAAAAACGGGAGATTTTCCACTTTCATTCTGCGGGCACTCATTTAAGTACGTCCCCGATGAGTGGAGCTATTTACCAGCCACGGCAACGCCGATATTTTGGCAACGCCGATGTTTTGACAACGTCAGCGAGCGGTCACCAGGGCGAACAAATTGGCATGAAAAGAGGGCGGCATTGACCTTCTGGTCATGCCGCCCTCTTTGAATGACAAGTTGTCGCCCTGGTGACCGCGCAGCGTCGACCCGTTACGCGGTTTGGTAAAACCGCGTAACCCTACGGACGCTGGCCCATGCCACCCTCGAGGGTGACGGTCTCGCCGTTCATATACTTAAAGTCGGGACCGCAGAGCTGAACGACAACGCGGCCGATTTCCTTCTCGACGTCGCCGTAGTGGCCTGCCGGCGGCATGTGGACGTTGGCCTTGAACGCCTCGGGATAGGCATCCTGGAAGTTCTCGAGCGCGGCGGTCCAAGCAAGCGGGCAAACGATATTGACGTTGATGCCGTCCTTGCCCCACTCGTTGGCGGCAACGCGAGTCAGACCACGGATGCCTTCCTTGGCGGCGGCATAGCTGCACTGGCCGTAGTTGCCAAACAGGCCGGCGCCCGAAGCAAAGTTGACCACGGAGCCCTTGGTCTCCTTCAGGTGCGGATAGGCCTTCTGCATGTACAGGTAGGTGGCATACAGGCCAGAGTAAATGGCCAGGTTAAACTGATCCATGGTGTGATCGGCAATGGTCACGCCCGAGGCGCTGGCCTGAGCGTTGTTGACGACGGCGTCGATGCGACCGAACTCCTCAATGGCCTTGTCGATGACGTTCTGGACGACAGCCTCGTTGTCCTGACCAGCAGAAACATCGGCCTGAACAGGCAGAACCTTGACACCGTACTCGGCCTCGAGGGATTCCTTGGCGGCCTCGAGCTTGGCGACGTTGCGGCCGGTGATGACGAGGTTTGCGCCCTCCTTGGCAAAAGCGATATCGATGCCGTAGCCGATGGAACCAGCGGAGCCGTCCTTAAGCGTGGCCTTGCCGCCGCCGGTAACGATCACGGTCTTACCAGTGAAAAGTCCCATACAAAGTCCTTTCAAATCGCGACGGGCCTGCCCGTCGACTGCGCGCATCCAACTTCACGCGCCAAAAGCTGAAATGCAACTTTAGCGGGTTCAAGCGAAAAATAAAGCCCATGGCAGGCGAACGGCGCAACGTCTTTCGGCGAAGGGAATGTCAAGTACAAACTGGATAAAGTGGCCGAGTTTTTGCTATCGACGCGAGCCATCGAACACGTTTTGAAACTTTGCTGCAGCGCGCGGGATGTCGGCGCGAGACTTTATCATAGGGTGACAAACAACGATGAGGAGCACATGCCTATGACAGACGAGCTGGACCCCCAGACTCAACAGCATATTGATAATTCCGCAGACACCATTGACGACTGCGATACTTCCACCAGAAGCGATGGCGGCATTGATGCCGCTGTCGAGGAGGCTCCTGCCGCCGCAGACGAGGCCGCAGACGCAAATGTCGCCGCAGAGCAAGACAAAGAAGAGCAGCTAGAGCAGCCGGACCCGAGCGATACTGAGCCCAAGGCTGAGAACGCTCCGCAAGCAGCAGGCCCCATCGAGGTGTCTTCGGAAGAAGAGCTCGACGCCGTCATGGACTCCATGATGGATGCCGTCAAAGCGATGAAAGACGCTGTCGCCGATGCCGATGTCGACGCCGAGGAAGAGGAAGCTGCCGAGGCCGCCTCGACGTTTGTGCCCGGCGAGACCCCGGTTGCCGACCAGGGCAGCACCATGCCCTCGTTCCTGCAACTCGAGCACCCCACGATCGGCACCGACGCGGTCGACCCACACGCAGCGGGCTTTTCCGTGATCGAAGGCGGCACCGGCAATATCGCCGCGCCGCAGGCTACCGATGCGGACGCTGCCGACACCGCTCGCCCGACCGCCCCGCACTCCCCCGCCGCGAGCCGCGATCTGGGGACCGCCGTCTCGAACACCGCGAACGCCGTGGGCACTTTTATCGCCCAGGGCGCGTCGGCCATGCGCGAGATGAACGCCGCCAAGAAGGCACTCGCCGATGCCCGCGCCCACCTGTCCGAGCTTGAGCAGCGCATCGCCGACCAGGCAGAGGAGCTCGAGACGCGCCAGGACATCGCAGGCCGCTACGATCAGATCATCGCCGACCAGCGCCAGGCAATCGCCACGGCACAAAAGACCGCTGCGGCCGCCGAGATTGACCGCGACGCCCATGCCGCCAAAGCGACTGAGCTCAAGGGCCAGCTCGAGCAAATGAAGGCAGAGGACGATGCGACCGAGCTCCGCCTGAAGGCTGCACTCGACGCCGTGGAAGCCCGCGAGGCGAGTTCGCGCGAGACCGGCAACCGCCTGGTTCGTCGCCTTGAGGATTCCAAGCGCATCCGCGACAAAGTGAAGGCTGAGCGCGATACCGGTGTCGCCGCCGCACGACAAACTGCCGATGCTACGCGCGCACAGCTCGAGACCTTGCGTCGCGAGTATGCCGAGCTGCAGCGCAACCCTTCGGCAAATCCCGCCAATTACACCGTGCGCACCAGCGAGCTGTCTATGCAAATCTCCGACGCTGCCGACGCCCTCCGCAAGGCCGAGGAAGACATTCCGCGCGTGACCGCCGATCTTGAGCATTCACTTGCCGCCGCCGAGCAGGCCGTCGAGCAGGCTCAAGCCCCTATCGCCGACGCAAAACGCGCGCACCAAGCCGTGACGACCGAAGCCGATACCGCGCGCGACGAGTTGCAGACGGCGAAGACTGCCGCCGCGACTCGTCAGCGCGAACTGCGCGAGAAGATCGCCGCGGAGGACAAGGCACGCCGCGACCAGGAGCAGACCATCGCCAACGCCCAAGCAGATGCCGCACATGCACAGTCGATCATCGAACAGGCGACCGAGGTGCACGACCACCCAGAGATCACTGAGTCGCTTGCAGGATCCTTGGCCCGAGACAAAGCCGAACACGCCGAAACCGAGCGCGAAGTGGCCCAGCTCGAGGCTACCGAGGATGACGTACGAGAGCGCACCCGCGACTCACGCATCAAATTCACCGGCGCCATCGTCTGCATCGTCGCCGCAATCCTGGCGATCATCCTAGTCTGGCTGTTCGCAAGCAAGTAGTCATTGGGGACGTTCTTAAACGACTAGTCAAACAAGAACGTCCCCAACGACTAGCCCAATGACGAGAGTGGATAATCTCCCACTTTGAGCCCCCAAGCAGGCCAAAAACGGGAGATTATCCACTCTCATTCTGCAGGCACTCATTTAAGTACGTCCCCAATGAGTACCTGCCGATGCTTTGGCAAAGTCAGCGAAAACGCCCCTAAGCGAGCAAGGTGACGTGAAAGAGGAGGGCATTGACCTTCTGGTCATGCCCGACGATTGAACGTCAGATTGCCGCTTAGGGGCGTTTGCAGCGTCAACTGGTTACGCGGTTCGTAGAACCGCGTAACTAACAAATGAGCATCGCGTCGCCAAAGCTGAAGAAGCGATAGCGCTCCTCGATAGCAGCGGCGTAGGCATCCATGATCTGGTCGCGGGTGGCCAGCGCGCTCACGAGCATCATGAGCGTAGAGCGCGGCACGTGGAAGTTCGTGATCAGCGCGTCGACCACGTGATAGGTCGAGCCAGGCATGAGGTAGAGCTGCGTCGTCGCGTTCTCGCGCACCACGATGTCACCGCGGCCGAGCGTGTCGGCGCCGTCCTCACGGCCTTCAAAATAACGCGCTGTCACGGCCGGATCGGACACCGGGGCATCCGCGTCAAAGGCGCTCTCGAGCGAGCGCACTGCAGTGGTGCCGACGGCGATCACGCGATGCCCCTCGGCCTTAGCCTTATGCACAGCGTCGACAACCTCCTGCGACACGTGGTAGCGCTCGGTGTGCATCACATGCTGCGTGGGATCGTCCTCCTCCACCAAACGGAAGGTATCGATGCCCACCTCGAGCTCGACGGCGGCAAACTTCGCGCCCTTGGCCTCAATGGCAGCCATAAGCTCGGGCGTAAAATGCAGACCCGCCGTAGGAGCGGCAGCCGAGTGCTCCTCCTTCATGGCGTAGACGGTCTGGTACTTCTCGGGATCGCCCTCGTAATCGGTAATGTAAGGCGGCAGCGGCACGTGGCCGGCAGCATGGATGGCCTCGTCGAGCGTGCGCGGGTCACCGGCGGCATTGCAACCGGCCGGCTCAAAACGCACCAGACGACCGCCGCGGCTATCGGTGACAAAGTCGATGACCTCGGCCATCAGCACCACGGGAGCCCCCTCGGGCGCATGGGCGCCACCGGCGCGATACTCAATCTGAGCACCGGGCTTCAGGCGCTTGCCCGGCTTGACCAGGCACTCCCAAACGTGACCCAGCGGGTCAACATCCTCGCGGCGCTTGAGCAGCAGCGTCTCGACCACACCGCCCGAGCCAGCCTTGCGACCGATAAGACGGGCCGGCATCACGCGCGTCTGGTTGATGACGAGCACATCGCCCGGCTCGATATAGTCGATGATGTCGCGGAAGATGCGGTGCTCAACGGTACCGCCATGCTCTAGCGGCGTTCCTGTCTCGGAGCCTTTGCGATCAACCACCAGCAGGCGGCAGGAGTCGCGCGGCTCGGCAGGAGCCTGGGCAATCAGTTCCTCAGGAAGGTTGTAGTCAAAATCATCGGTACGCATAGACACGTCGGATACTCCTTATATAGCTAAAGTCCGCTCTACATCCTAGCAGGCTGACGTCCCAAACGAACTACTTTTTGGCGGCTTTGCGCTCGTCGCGGATGCGGGCGCGGTCCATGGCCGCCTCGACAGCCGAGAAGCGGCAACCACAGTAGTTCTGCCGATACATGCCAAGCTCGCGCGAACGACGTGTCGCCTCGGGGTAATACGGGCGAAAATCGCGAATCACCGGGGTGAGCCCGTGTGCCGCCGCCAAGCGCTCAAGCACGTCATTGCAGGTATCGAACAGCTGGTACGGCGAGACGGCGAGCGTCGTGCCCACAAACTCAAACCCGCGCTCCTGGGCCACGCGGCACGCCTCGGCCAAGCGCAGGGCATAGCACGCGCGACAGCGACGAGGCCGATCGACACCCAGCGGTGCCACGCCGGTCTCCCAGCGATCGCGGTCCTCCCCTGCCTCGATGAGCTCGATGTCGCCATCGGCACACCACCGGCGCAGCTCGTCCAAGCGGCGCTGCCATTCATCGCGCGGTTGAATATTGGGGTTGGTCCAGCAAATCGTGGGCTCAAACCCCTCCTCGCGCAGCAGGCGAACCGGCTCAAGCGAGCATGGTGCACAGCACGCATGCAGCAACAACGACTTCATCGACATCTCCTCACCCAAAAAAGCGCACGCCAAAGGACGTATCCTCGCAGGCGACAATGCGGCGGTCGCGCAGGATGGTCCGCACGTAATACCAATCGCCCACGCAGCCCGACAAGTGCAGACCAGCCGCCAGGTAGCACAGCAGCGGATAGCCCGAGAACGCAAACCCCAGGGCAAACGCCACCGTCAAAACAACCGTGGGCGCCAGGCAAATGGCCATGTACCGCCGACGCGAATACACAACGCCCTCGGCGCAGGCATAGATCATCGCCGTCTCACGATTCGCGCCAAAGGTCACATGCGCGCCCGCAGGCGCCAGCAGCTTAAAAAACACCGCATGCACCAGCTCGTGCACGGCAAACGACGCTGCAGAGACGACCACCGAGCCGACCATCCAGCCCAAGACCGCCGTCCAGCCGCCCGCGTCGGCCGCATCCAGATCCGCGGGCCCACCCAGCAGCATAAACACCGGCACCAGGCACACGGCAAATGCGCCAAGCACGGCCATCCCCCACACAAAGCAGGCGTGCAGGAAATCCTCGTCTTCAAACGCATGTATGTTGGAAATCTCATTCATAGCATCTTAGGATAGCGCCCCTGCCACGTACCCGCCCGCATGTGCGATAATGTCGAACGATATGCACGAATTGACCACCGCGTCGCCAGGCCTCGCACCCGGCTGCGCTCTCACCATATGCGAAGGAGTCCCATGGCATCCAAATACTCCATGAACGACCGTCCCAGCTGGCCTCGCCGCGCCATCGTTACCGCCGGCGAGCCCTACGGCAACAAGGGCCTTCACTTTGGCCACGTTGGCGGCGTCTTTGTCCCGGCCGACTTCTTCGCCCGTTTCCTGCGCGACCGTCTGGGCCGCGAGAACGTCATCTTCACCTCGGGCACCGACTGCTATGGCTCGCCCATCATGGAGAGCTACCGCAAGCTCAAGGAGAACGAGGGCTACGACAAGTCCATTAACGAGTACGTCGAGTCCAATCACTCCCGCCAGGCCGCGACCCTCAACAACTACAACATCAGCTGTGACATCTACGGCGGCTCGGGCCTTGAGCCGGCTGCGCAGATTCACAACGAGGTGACCGCCGAGATTATCGAGCGCCTGCACGAGCAGGGCACCATCTCAAAGCGCTCCACGCTGCAGTTCTACGACGCCAAGGCCGGCACTTTCCTCAACGGCCGCCAGGTCATCGGCCGCTGCCCCATCCAGGGCTGCAAATCCGAGAAAGCCTATGCCGACGAATGCGACCTGGGTCACCAGTTTGAGCCCGAGGAGCTCATCGCGCCCAAAAGCCAGCTTACTGGCGAGGTGCCCGAGCTGCGCCCGGTCGACAACCTCTACTTCGACCTGCCGGCCTACCTCGACTTTATGAAGACCTATACCGCCAAGCTCGCCCAGAACCCGCAGGTTCGCTCCGTGGTCTCCAAGACCATGGAGGAGTGGCTGCTGCCGGCTCAGCTCTACATCCAGAACAAGTTCCGCGAGGCCTTCGATGCCGTCGAGGGCCAGCTCCCCGAGCACACCGTGCTGGAGCCCGAGGGCAACAAGAGCAGCTTTACCGTCACCTTCCCCAGCTGGAAGGAGCGCGACGACGCCCACGCGGTGCTCGCCAACGGCGGCGTGCGCTTCCGCAGCGGCAAGGCGCTCGTGCCCTTCCGCATCACCGGCAACATCGACTGGGGCGTTCCGGTGCCCGAGGTTGACGGCGTAACCGACGTCACCTGCTGGTGCTGGCCCGAGAGCCTGTGGGCGCCCATCAGCTACACTCGCACCGTGCTCGCACGCGATGCCAAGGCCGCCGGCGTGACCGAGGGCGTCGCCGCCCAGGATGCCGCCCTCATGGGCGAGCCCGCCGCCGATTCCACGCAGGTCCCCGTGCCCACCTACCAGCACAGCTCGCTCGACTGGCGCGACTGGTGGTGCTCGGACGACGCACAGATCTACCAGTTCATCGGTCAGGACAACATCTACTTCTACTGCATCGCGCAGACCGCCATGTGGGAGGCCCTGGGTTGGGACCTCACGCAGAGCACCGTCAGCGCCTGCTACCACCTGCTCTACATGGGCAAAAAGGCCAGCTCGTCCTCGCAGACGCCTCCCCCGCCGGCAGACGACCTGCTCAACCACTACACCTGCGAGCAGATGCGTGCGCATTGGCTGTCGCTCGGCCTGTCCGAGAAGCCGGTGAGCTTTAGCCCCAAGGCATACGACACGCGCGTGACCGGCAAGGACAAGGACGGTAACGAGGTGCGCGCCTGCGACGACAAGCGCGTTATCGACCCGGCCCTTAAGGAGAGCGCGCTGCTGACCGGCGTCTTCAACCGCCTGGCCCGCAGCTGCTTCTACGGCGTCGCCATCAAGGAGAGCGACGAGAGCCCCTATCGCAACGGCTGCATCCCCGCCGGCGCCGCCTCCGCCACTGTGGTCGAAGCCGCCGAGCAGGCAGCTCTCGCCTTTGAGCAAGCCATGTACAAGTTCGAGACGCACCGCGCGCTCGCCGTGTGCGACGACTACCTGCGTGCCGCCAACAAGCGCTGGAGCGACGCCTCTAAGGCCGCCAACAAGCTCGAGGGCGAGCCGGCAAACGCCGCAATGACGCAGGCCCTCGTCGACGCCTTTACCGAGCTGCGCGTGGCGACCGTGCTCATGCACGGCATCGTCCCTGCCGGCTGCGAGCTCATCTGCGAGTACTTCGACGTTGACCCGGTCGCCTTCTTTAGCTGGGATAACATCTTCGCCTCCACGGATGAGTTTGTGGAGAGCCTGGGCGAGAAGCCCGGCGAGCACCGCGTGAAGCCGCTACCCCCGCGCTTCGACTTCTTCAGCAAGCACGAGAGCCAGTACTAGGCAACAGCAACGCGCCCGGGAATGATTATTCTGGGACGGGGATTAAAAAATCATTCCCGGGCGACGCAAAGTAGTCTTTTTGGGACGGGGATCATTAAATGATTTTTTAATCCCCGTCCCAGAATAATCATTTAGGTGGAAGGAAAGACGGATGTCCAAGCCGCGTCGTCGTAAGCAGAAAAAGCAGGTCAAGGCCGAGCTCAAGCTCAGGCAGTTTGCCGCCACCGAGCTTTCCGACCAGCTTGCCGCCCTCCCCTGCGCTGCCGACCTGCCGCGCTTTATGGTCGACACGGTTGCCGGCGCCTATACGCCTGCCGATGCCGAGCTCATGATCGGGGGCTTCGGCGCCGCGGCCACACGCCCGGTCACGCTGCGCACCAACACGCTCAAGGCGACCGCCGAGGACATCGCCGCCGCGCTCGACGCAGCCGGCATCGCCCACCAAACCGTCGCTTGGTACCCAGATGCCTTCATCCTGCCCGACGCCCAGGTTTCCGACCTGTGGGACCTCGACATCTACCGCGACGGCAAGATCTACTTGCAAAGTCTGTCGTCCATGATGCCGCCGTTGGTCTTGGGCGCCCAGGCCGGCGAGGACATCCTGGACATGTGCGCGGCCCCCGGCGGCAAGACGACGCAGATCGCCGCCCTCACGCAGGGGCAGGCGCACCTTACCGCCTGCGAGATGAGCATTCCCCGCGCCGAGAAGCTCGAAGCCAACCTCCACCGCCAAGGCGCAAAAAACGTGCCCGTCATGCGCATCGACGCACGCGAGCTCGACGAGTTCTTCCGCTTTGACCGTATCCTGCTCGACGCTCCCTGCACCGGCACGGGCACCGTCGTCAGCGGCAACGAGAAGAGCCTGCGCGGCCTCACCGAGCAGTTGCTGAGCAAGTGCGCCCGCTCGCAGCGAGCACTTCTGGACCGCGCCATGGGAGCCCTCAAACCGGGCGGCACGCTCGTCTATTCGACTTGTTCGATCTTGCCGCAGGAAAACGAGGACGCCCTGCAAGAGGCCCTCGACAAGCATATGGACTGCGAGCTCATCCCCCTCGATGGCACGCCAAGCGAAAGTGAGGCACGCCGCGCCCAGGAAGCTGGCGAGAAGCCGCGCATCGAGTCCAACGCCCTGACCGAGGCCATTGCCGCGGGTCAGGTATCGGCCATCGCCAACGGCCTGCCCGGCACGCTCACCATTCCGCCCAGCCGCGAATTTGAGGGCTTCTACATTGCCCTGATCCGAAAACGCAGCTAGCGTACGGATCCAAAACTCAACAAGCTATCTCCGTGCGCGTTTGTCCTGCTGGTCGCGATGCTGTTTAAGCATCGCGCGCTCCTTGCGTTCGGCCCTTTTGCCCTTAATGGCCGTGACCACAAAGTAGATGACCGCGGCGGCAACGATTGCGCCCACGCATAGGCCAATCGAGCCCAACATTACCGAAAATTCCATACCGCGTCACCTCTCTTTTAAACGGGACTTTCAAGATAGCACCTCGATCCCCGCCACCACAGCTCCTTCACGTTCGCCGCCCTTCGGTCTAACGGAGGACGCGGCGGGGAAAAATCAACTCGTCAAACGATTTAGCAAGCACAACGCTGCCGGCACCCTGCCGGCCGTCATCACATAGAATCGAGCCTCCATGGATACCCTCAACGATCTAAATGAGCGCGTCGACGCCTTCGTCGGCACCAGCTCCTTCGACACGCCTGCCGCGGCAAACGACCAAGCCCCCATCGATGTGCCCGCCGAGGTTCACGAGGACATTGTCGCCTCGGTCGATTTCTCCGAGGTCGAGCTCGCAGACGAGTTCACCGAACCCCAGGTAGCCGTGACCCCCAACGGACTGCTTCCCATGGAGCCGCTGCCCATCGACGGGCGCCTGCGCAAGGCGGCCCTTCGCATGCCTGACGAGATTGAGGAGGCCAGCGGCTTCACGCTCTTCGGCCGCCGCATCAAGTCGCTCATTTACACCACCGATGTCGCGGTCATCCGCAACTCCAATGCCGATGCCGTCTTTGCCGTTTACCCCTTCACGCCGCAGCCGGCCATTACGCAGGCGCTGCTGACCGTCGCCGAGTGCCCGGTCTTCGTAGGCGTGGGCGGTGGCACCACCACCGGCAAGCGCTCCGTTCAGATGGCAGCCGTCTCCGAGATGCAGGGCGCGGCGGGCTGTGTGGTCAACTCCCCCGCCACCGCCGAGATGGTCGAGCACATCACCAACATCGCCGACATCCCCGTCATCGCCACGGTCGTACGTTGCGACGACGATGCTCACGCAAAGGTGCGCGCGGGCGCCAAGATTCTTAACATCGCGGCCGGCAAGAACACGCCACAGGTCCTGCGCGAGCTGCGCGAGCACTATCCCAACCTGCCGCTCATCGCACCGGGCGGCAAGACGCCCGAGAGCATCCGTGAAACCATCGCCGCCGGTGCCAACGCCATCATTTGGACGCCGCCTTCGGCCCAGCAGCTGCAGACCGACATGATGCAGCGCTACCGCAAGATGAAGGAAGACGCCACGCCCGTCATCTCGCACGACGATATACCCATTATCGACCAGGTCGCCGCCGCCGAGGTCAGTCAGGTCGAGAACATGAATCCCGACGTGCCGATTCCCGACGAAGTCATCGAGCGCGTTGCTTCGATCCACGATCATATCGAGGAGCGTCGCGCCAACCGCGGCCTCAAGCCCGCGCTGCACGGCTTCTTCTTCCGCGGAAAGAAACGCTAGCAAAACATCTTGGCCCGCCCCACAAACGTGAGGCGGGCCGTTTTCGCTTAAGCAATCATACAGCGACGTGATGGGGCAAATTAATCCACGCGCTTGTCGCCCATAAAGAAGAGCGCCACCGTACCAGGTCCGGTGTGCGAACCGATCAGAGTACCGATGTTATTGATCTCGATCTTGCCTTTAAGCTGCGGAACCTGTTCCTCAATCAGCGCCGCAACTGCCTCCGCATCCTCGCGGCACGCCGAGTGCGACATGATGCACTTACCCGAATATTCCGCACCGTCCTGCACGTGTGCCATCATGGTCTTAGCCATCTCGGAAATCGCGCGCTTCTTAGTGCGAATCTTCTCACGTGGCGACAGCCCACCTTCGCAATCGACCGTCATAAGTGGGCAAATCTTAAGCGCCGTGCCGATGATCGCGCTTGCGGCCGAAATGCGACCGCCTCGTAGGTAGCTCGACAGATCGGTCGAGAAGAACCAGTGGTGAAGGTTGAGTTTATGCTCCTCAATCCAAGCGGCCGTCTCGTCGAGCGAAGCGCCGCCATCGCGAACGTCGGCGGCACATTCCGCCAGCAGGCCAAAGCCCGAAGACGCCGCCAACGAATCGATGACGCGCACCTTGCCGCCCTGAGGATAGCGATCCGCGAGCATCTGTGCCGCAACGCAGGCCGATCCATACGTGCCCGAAATACCCGACGACAACGTCAGGTGCAGCACGTCTTTACCCTCGGCAACAAACGGCTCCCAAAACTCCTCGTACTCACCCACGCTCACCTGAGACGTCTTGGGCATGGCGCCCGCGGCAATCTGGGCAAAAAACTCGTCCGGCGTAATCGACTGATACAGATCGTCCGTATAGACAACATCGTCGATCTCGTAATGAAAACACACGACAGGGATATTGCGCGACGCAAAGAACTCACGGGTTCGATCGGCGGCGGATTCACAGGTCAGGACAAAATCACTCATATGAGGCTCCTTAAGTATTGCTGTGCAAATTATCGCACAGCAAGCCTAAATACGATACAAATGTCCACTATTTACCAATGCGAACCATTTGTATTGATTATCTTTATCATGAACATCCTCATCCCCGCCATGGGCCAACGTGGGCAAAATCACCCGCTTCGTCTCCACTCAACCGCCATATCTACCTCAACTAAATCGATTTACCAAACCGTTCAGCCGACAATTCAGCCGCCGGCGCAAAATCGAAACAAAGCCGGCGCATACTGGTAAACGCTTGACGCTGTTTTATCAGTTTTACCATCCATATCGGAAGGTGTTTCATGGTCGCATTCGATCGCAATCCACAAGACTTTAAATATCTGCGTCTGTTGTCGAGACAATTTCCCACCGAGCAATCCGCGTTTACCGAAATTATCAATCTCTCGGCCATTCTCAACCTGCCCAAAGGCACCGAGCATTTTATGAGCGACGTGCATGGCGAGTACGAAGCCTTTATGCACATCCTCAACAACTGTTCGGGCGTCGTGCGCGAACATGTCGACGAGATTTTTGGCGACACGCTCACGTTTGACGAAAAGGGCGAGCTGTGCACGCTCATCTACTACCCGCGCGAGAAGATCGAGCTGGTCCGCAGCAAGCGCGAGGACTCGCCCACCTGGTACAAGACCATGCTCGACCAACTCATTGTGGTTGCCCGCTCGCTTTCGAGCCGCTATACGCGCTCCAAGGTGCGTAAGGCCATCCCGCGCGATTACGCCTACATCATCGACGAGTTGCTGCACACGCATCCGGACGAGAACAACTATCGCGTGCGCTATCACGAGCGCATCGTTGGGTCCATCCTAGAGACCGCAAGCGCCGACGACTTTATCGAGTCGCTCGCCTCGCTCATCAAGCGCCTGGCCGTCGACCACCTGCACCTGGTGGGCGATATCTTCGACCGTGGCGGCGGCGCTGCCAAGATTATGGACCGCCTGCTCACCTACCATTCGCTCGACATTCAGTGGGGTAACCACGACCTACTGTGGATGGGCGCTGCGGCCGGTGAGCCTGCCTGCATCGCCACGGTGCTGCGCAACAACCTGCGCTACGACAATTACGAGATCCTCGAGAACGACTATGGCATCTCGCTGCGCGAGCTTGTCGCCTTTGCCGATGCCACCTATACCGCCGGTGAGCCCATCAGCCCGCTGATTAAAGCCATCAACGTCCTGCTCTTTAAGCTCGAGGGCCAGATTATCCAGCGCCACCCCGCGTTCGACATGACCGACCGCCTGCTGCTCGACAAGATCGATCACGACGCCGGCACAGTCACGCTTGCCGACGGCAGCGTGTGGCCGCTCACGACCAACGACTTCCCCACCGTCGACCCGACGGACCCCTACATGCTCACGCCCCAGGAGCAACACATCATCGACAAGCTCGTGTCCGAGTTTGTCACCGCCGATCACCTGCATCGCCATATCGATTTCCTCTACACCCACGGCTCGATGTACAAGGTCACCAACGGCAATCTGCTGTTCCATGGCTGCGTGCCGCTCAACGAGGATGGTACCTTTAGCAGCATGAACTGCCTGGGCACCTGGCACGCAGGCCGCGATTATCTCGATTTTTGCGACCATATCGCCCGCCGCGCCTGGCGCGTCGGCGACCGCGATGCCCTCGACTGGATGTGGTACCTGTGGATCGGCTTTAACTCACCCGCCAGCGGACGCCTGGTGCGTACCTTTGAGCGCGCCTATATCGCCGATAAGAGCACCTGGGTCGAACCGATGGACCCGTACTTTACGCTAACCAAGTCGCCCTCGGTCTGCGACGACATCATGCGCGAGTTCGGCGTTGCCCCCATGGCATGTTCGCCGACCGGCCACATCATCAACGGCCACACACCCGTTAAAACCACCAAGGGCGAGCAGCCCATCCGCGCCGAGGGCAAGCTGCTGGTCATCGATGGCGGCTTCTGCCGCGCCTACCATCCCAAGACGGGCATCGCCGGCTACACGCTTATCTCGAGCTCGCGCGGCTGTCGCCTTAAGTCGCACCAAGCCTTTACCACGGTTGCCGAGGCACTCACGCGCAACGTGGACATCGAGAGCGAGACCAATCGTTTTGACCAGGCCGACCGTCGCCGCATGGTGAGCGACACCGATACGGGTGCCAAGATCCGCAGCCAAATCCAGGACCTGCGCCAGCTGCTCGATGCATATAGAAACGGTGCTATCGAGGAGCGCGCCTAGCCCCGCCTGCGGGGATTGGCTAAACTTGCTGAGTTCGTCATCCCCGCGGCGCTCCGGCGCCACCCTAAGGCAGGCACCATGCAAAAGCTCCTTGCGCAGATCATGAAGTTTGGCGTCGTCGGCGTCGTTGCCACCGTCATCGACTTTGGCATCATGAATCTGCTCCACTACGGTCTGGGCCTCAATATCCTGATTGCCAATACCAGCGGCTTTATCGTCTCGCTCATCTTTAACTACATCGCGAGTATGAAGTACGTGTTTGCGCACAAGGAGGGCATGAGCCGCCGCCGCGAGTTCATTATCTTTGTCGTGCTGTCCGTGATCGGCCTGGCGCTCAACGACGGTATCGTGCTGGCGCTCAACGCCGGCCTGGGGCTCGAGGCCAATATCGCCAAGATTTGCGCCACCGCGCTTGTCATGGTCTACAACTTTGTGACCCGAAAGATCTTCCTGGAGGGCGACGAGACCAAATAGCTCGACACCCCTGCAGCATTACGGCGCCCACGGACGACGCGCGCTCAGCGCAGTATCGTCCGTAGGTGCCGCTCGTTTACGGGCAAATTTTCAACGTTTGCGGATTAGCTCTTGAAAATTTGGCGAGTTCGTATAGTTCTTGGCAAGGACCTTACGTTTCCCTTGCAAAAGCTCTAAAGTATCCTCTGCTCGATTCATCAACGCATTGGATGTGATTACGTGCGCAAGGCACTGGCACAACCTCATACCAAGCAGTTCCTCAAGTTCGCTGTCGTGGGTCTTATCTCCTTTGGCATCGACTGGGGTATGCTCATTGCGCTCGTCGAGCTGTTTCACCTCGACTTTTTGATGAGCACCACGGTCTCGTTCATCACGTCCGTCGTGGTCAACTACTGGCTCAGCATGAAGTACGTGTTCGACCATCGCGAGGGCATGAGCCGCAAGCGCGAGTTCACGATCTTCACCATCCTGTCGGTGATCGGCCTGGGCCTCAACGACCTGTACATGTTTGTGGGCGTCACGTTTTTGAGCATCGGCTACCAGGCCATGAAGGCCATCGCCACGTTCCTCGTCACCTGGTACAACTACTTCAGCCGCCGCTTCTTCCTCGAGGGCGCACGGTCGTAGTCGATTCGCTATTTGCTTGAATGTATAACCGGTTGGAATTCCCATTCCAACCGGTTTTTTGTTTGCCGAGAGACCCGGCGACCCAATCCCATTCGCATGAAAAACGGGCGGCCCGGATGTCTGTCGGAACCGCCCGTCTGGCGCGCTATGTCGAAGCCTCTAGCCTGTAACGTAATACCAGACCACGTTGTCGCCGTTGGAGAGAACGTAGTTGCTGCAGGCCGTCATGGGCGTTGTGCCGTTGACGGAGTACATCCAGCCGCTCGTGCCGCCGTACTGTTTCTCGGCCAAACCACCAATCGCAGAAACATACGTGCCGTACGACGAGCCATGTGCGTTGACAGAAAGGCCCAGCGCGCACAGGGCATCGTAGACGGTAGCACCTTCGTTAAAGGTAAAGGTGCCACCAGAGGACACAGGATTGCCCACGGCGCTCGATGTGACCGAAACCGTCACCGTTACGTAGTTGGACTCCTGTGAGCCGCTCTGGCCGCCCGAGGGAGCGCTTCCGCCATTAAAGCTGGAGGCTCCATCAGACGACTGACCGCCGCCCGAAGAAGCACCGCCAGACACATTGGAAGTATCGCCGGCTCCCGTATTCTGGGCAGCGGATTTATCTCCAGACTTCTTGCCGTCCTGACTATCGGACTTCTTGCTATCCGAGCTTTTATCCGATTCCTTGTTTGAAGACTCGCAATCGTCCTTGGACTTGGACCCATCTTTTGCGTCATTCGATGACTTGGAATCCTTAGAACTGGCCTCGCCCGAAGTCGTAGTCGAGCCAGATGCCTTGGTGTCCTTGGTGACAACGCTCTCCCCCGTCACGGTCTGAACGATCCAATCAACGGACCAGGCGCCGCTCTCGGAAGGATGGACGAAACCCAGCGAGACGACGATCAGAATGGTGCACGCGGCAGTCAGAACGCCGAGGAGCGCCTTGCGGCGAGGGGCGGACGCCGCCGAAGCGGCGCCCTTTTGCTTTGCATCGTCAAGCTGGATAAACGAGGAATCTGGTTGCTTGGGGTCAGCGTCCTTGGATTTATTGGACACAGCCCTCACCTACCGGCGTTTGGTGAACACGAACACACCGACGATGGCGAGACCGATGACGCCAGCGGCAACGCCAACAATGGCGAGCGGGTTGGTGCCAGTCTCCTGCTCGGAAGCACTAGAGGACTTCTTAGCAGTAGTCGTGGAAGCAGCACCCGCATCGGACTTGGAATCGGACTTCTTGTCGGACTTGCTGTCCTTCTTGTCAGACTTCTTCTCGTCCTTCTTATCGGACTTATCGGAGTCCTTCTTGTCGGACTTGTTGTCCTTGGTCTCGGTCTTGGTCGACACCGTCGTCTTGGTCACCGGCTTCTGGCCCGGGGCAATAGCACCGCCCTTCGAGCCGGAGCCAGAACCCGCGCCAGCGCCAGTGCCGGAACCGTTGCCAGCGCCGCCGTTGCCACCATTAGTGCCAGAACCGCCATTACCGCCAGGGTTAACGGCATTCTTGGTCCACTTGGCATACAACGTCAGGTCGGCCGTCACCGGCGTGCTAAAGTCATACGCCTGCGTGCAAGCCTCATCGGTATACCAACCGCCGAAAGTGTAGCCATCGCGCGTCGGATCGGCCGGCTTGACCAGCTTGCCATCGGCCGTAGTCTGGAAGTCGACCTTAGAACCCTCGCCAGTCTCAAACGAGACCTTAACGCCACCACTCAGCTTGAAAAGCGTGCCGGAATCGTTGATGTAGTAGAGGTTACCCTTGGCATCGCAGGCAATCGGCGAGTCACAGTAATTGTTGTGTCCCGCTGCGCTAAACGCACCGGTCGCCTGCGCGTCACCCATCTTGTAGCGATACACGCCACCGCCCGAGGTGTAGCTCACATAGTCGGAAGTCGCACCATAGTTGACAGTGAAATAAACGTACGCGTCATCCGCCTGGACACTCACGAGCGGTGCGCCCTTGATGCCACCGGCAGGAAGCACGGAGCCATCGGCAGACGAAACCAACGTCGTAGCAAAGTCATTATCAAGGTCGACAATCGCCAGCGCCGAACCGCCAGAAACCTCGCCACCGACAATTAGCTTATTGCCATACAGCGTGGGCATGCAGGCACAACCCGTAAGACCAAGATCGATGACGCGTTCTTCGGAAATGCGCGAAGAGGCCCTTGCGTTTGCGTCCGACAGTGCCAGCACGTGGAGCTTGCCGTCACGCGAGATCACATAGGCATGCTTGCCGTCTTTGGACAGTACACAGCCGGAGTTGACGATGGCACCAACCGAAACGCTGCTGAGCACATCACCCGTCGACTTGCTAAGCATCTCAACGGTACCCGCACTCGTCGGAACCAGAATATAGCCGTCGCCCACTGTAGCGCTCGTCCAGTAGTAACCCTCATCAGCATTAACATGCTGCCAAGAAACAGCGCCGGTCAGTATATTAATACGCGTCAGGTGACCGTTATTGTACGTACTCGTTCCATAGTCGACATCAACGGTGCCAACGTAGAGATAGTTGCCATCGACCGTCAGCTGGGAATTTGACTGGGCAGATTTGCTCACAGAGTCAGTGACCCAAACCGTCGTCAGCGTATCGGCCGTCAGAGCCTGGACCGCACCGCCGTCGAGCGGGACGATGACCAAGCCTTTCGTATAAATCGGACGCGTGGTGTAGCCAATCGCAGTCTGAAGGTTCGACTCGGCAAGCACCTTGCCCGACTCGGCGTCGATCTTAAGCAAACGCTTGTTCACGGCAAGGTAAACGTTGCCGTTCACGACAATAGGCTCACTCGCATTGGGATACGTGGCACCCGAGTAGGCCCTCCAATCGAACGTCCAAGAGCTTGCCAGCGCGCCCGTAGGCGTGGACACGTTCTTGACCACCGCATTGGAATTGCCACTCCAGTCGGCTTTCCAATCGGCCGGGCGCGAAGCGCTCGGATCGACTACGACTTCATCGGGATTAGGAACGGTGTCGCCAGGGGCGTAAGCCCAGACGATTTTGTCGCCCGACTTGAGCACGTAATCGCTATCGAGCTGAGGCCCGGGAACGCCGTTGACAAAGAACGACCATGCACCCGACAGCTCGGTGCCATCAAGCGGGGAGACAAGACTATGAACACCCCAATAACCAAATTGGTCGTACATCTTGGACTCAATGCCAATGGCATCGAAGTAGGCAGCGGAAGCGTCCTTGATCGTCGTGCCCTCGACAAACACCTGCGTCGAAGGATCGGTCCAGCGCTGCGCCTTCTCATCCTTCTTACCGATGATCTCCATTGAAACGGAAACCTGGCCGGGCATGGTTCCATCAAAGCCATAGACCCAGGTAACCTTGTCCCCGGCCTTGAGTGTGTAATTGCCCGCGCCGACATTGGCCGCCTGACCGTTAACGAAGAACTGCCAGAATTTCCAAGTGTTTTCGTTAACTTTCTCGCTCGAAAGCGTCACGGTCTTGTTGAACGGTGAAGTCAGCGACTCGAGATACCAGCCGTACGTGCCTTTCCCCGTTTTGGCGCCAATGCCGGCCTTTTTAAAGGCCTGCTCGGAAAGATCAGCAGCGGTCGTGCCCTCTTCCACCAAAGCTGTCGTGGGCTGCGCCCATGTCTGCTGAGCGCCCGAGGCGTCCTGGCCGACAACGGTGCAGCTAACGGAAATCTGATTGGCGGGCGCGGGGTCACCGTACTTCGAGTAGCACCAGACGACGGAGTCGCCGTCCTTGAGCGTGTAGCCGCCGGCGCCGACCGCGGAGACGCTGCCGTTGACGAACAGCTGCCAGTGCGCACCGGTCGCCGGGTCGTAGGCGAGCGTGCGGCCCGCGTCGAAGGGCGACGTGATCGAGTTGAGCGCCCAGCCCCAGGAGCCGTTGGGGTCGTAGTCGGCCTTGAGGCCGGCCTGCCTGAAGAGCTGCTCGGAGAGGTCGGCCGCGGTCGAGCCCTCCTTCAGAGCGATCTGCTGCGCGGCGGCCCAGGTCTGCTGGGCGCCCTTGGCGTCGGTGCCGACGACGGAGCACGTGGCCGCGACCTCTTGGCTTGCGGCTTCGGTAGGCTGAGATTCAGCCTCATCGGAAGCGGCTACAACACTTTTGACGTTCTGTTCGGATGAATCCGGCGAAGCAGTAGAAGCCTCGACTGCGGCAGAATCGTCCGACGCTACGCCGTTGCTATCTGCGGCATTCGCCGAAGCGCCATCGTTAACCGACGCATCGCTCGCGTTAGAGCCGGTTTCAGAAACGACACCGTCGGCAGCACCGTCCGCGGCACCCGTGCCCTCGCCCGGCGTCGCAGCCTGAGCCACAGCCTCGGCAATGCCCTCGGCGCCCTCGGCCCACAGCTGAGCCGGTGTGGTGCCAAAGGCCATCGCGAAGGCCAGGAATGCCACCAGGCCGCGCTTGGCTACACCGCGTGCAATCGCGCCACGGCGATGCAACGACGCGCGCTCGCGCTCGTCCTCAAGCATATCCATTTGTCCCCCATTGTCTGTACTCGGAGCGTTGCCTTGAGGCTGCCCCACGTCATCGCGCATGTTGCGCTCGAGTTCCCCCATCGGGGTCCCCCTTCCCTCCAGAGCCCTATGCACACCGGCGGCATACGCCGCAGCCGCATGCAAGATGGGAGGCGATCCGACTTAACCTTAACGACTCGGGCACGTCGTCCGATCTGCGACGCGAACATCCCGAGCCAAGAGGAATTACGGTTACTGGTACAGCCGGGGACTTGCACCCCAATTCTCCCAAACGCGCAGGTAAACCGCGCATTCGTGCGTCTCCGCACCACCATCTAGGCCATCGATTATTACCGTCAAAATGGTATCACGCAAAAGGGCCTCGCACACAGGCGAAGCCCAAGGTAAAAGCTATTGTTTGCGATAGGAAAATGCGGTGACGGTCGCGGCCTCTAGTGCTTGCCGCCGTGACTGTTGAGCCAGATATTGCGGCCCAGCATAAGCGCCAGCACCAGTGCGCTGACGTAGCCCATAAAGCCAATGACCGGGATACCAAACACAACCGGCTCGATGCGCGCGTAGTACACCACCGACGAACCGATAAACAGGCCAGCAATCACAATTGCCATCGACATACGGTCGATAATTCCGCCCAGCTGTCGCAGCGCCTTATCGCTGCTCATGATCTGCGTGTTCACCTTAAGCTGGCCGCGCGTGAGCATGCGCGAAGCCAAGCCCAGATACTCGGCCGCCTCGAGCGAGCCTTTTGCCGCGCGATAGCTGCTCGCGGCAAGATCGCGTCCCATATCACGCACGCGCGCATAGGTGCTTTTCTCGTTTTTAATGTGCGTTTGGATGATCTGGATCATGTTGACGTTGGGCATATACTCAGTCAGCAGGCCCTCGAGCGTCACCATGCCGCGGGCGAACATCGTTACCACGCTCGGCAGCTCAACGTCGTTTTTGCGCGCCAGGTTTAACAGCGAGGTCAAAAACTCGCCGATATCCAGATCCTTCAGGTCAAGGCCTGCAAAGTCAGCCACGATAAAGTCCAAATCGGACAAAAAGGCCGAATGATCGAGCTCAGCCGAGTCGCCGCGCGTCACGGCAAAGCGCATGAGCGAATCCTTGAGCTTGGGCACGTCACCCTCGGCCACGGCGAAAATCATGTCCTTGACGATACCGCGATCGTGACTCGACATGCGTCCGACCATGCCCAAGTCGATAAAGTAGACGATGCCGTCCTTGAGAATAATGTTTCCCGCATGCGGGTCGGCATGGAAAAAGCCGTCATCGAGCACCTGCGTCGAGTAATCCTCGACGATTGCGGCACCGATCTTTTCCAAGTCATAGCCCTCGGCCACCAAGCGTTCAGGATCGGCGATCGAAATGCCGTCGACGTAGTCCATAACCACCACGTGCTCGGTGCACAGGTCCAGATAGGATTTAGGGCACGTTACGCCATGAACGCTCTTATGGAACTCGTAGAAGTCGTTGAGGTTTTTGGCCTCGGCCAAAAAGTTGGTCTCCTCGCGAAACGAGGTCCACAACTCCTCGACTACACCATGCAGGTCAACGAATTGATCGGTGTTGACGAACTTGGAAACGATACGCACCACCGAGCGGATGATATCGATGTCCTGTGCCATAACCTGTTGCGCACCGGGGCGCTGTACCTTGACGGCCACGTCCTCGCCCGTCACCAGACGAGCGCGGTGCACCTGCGCGAGCGATGCGCTACCAAGCGGATTGGGGTCGATCGCATCGAACATCTCCCCCAGGCGCAGGCCGTATTCTTCTTCCAGACAACTGAGTACGACCTCGTACGGCACAGGCTCCACGTCGGAGCGCAGACGACGCAGCTCGTCGCAAAAGCGTTGCGGCAGAATCTCGGACCTGTTGGCCAGAATCTGCCCCATCTTGACGAACATGGGGCCGAGTTCTTCGAGCAGGCGGCGCAAACGAACCGGCGTGAGGTTGTCCCACACGCGGTACTTTTTGACCAGGCGAACGATCTGACCGATGCGTTCGCGGCGGCCCGCCGGCGTGAGCTGGTATTCCTCGTCCGGCGCCATCGCGTCGGGCTCCTCGGGGACCATATCGACAGCGCGCGGCTTCTTGCGAGCGCCCGAGACGGCGGCATCGACCTCGTCGACAACCGCCGCCTCGTCACACAAGGGATCTTGATTGTTGTAATCGGTGGTGGAATCTGCCATCTGCGCTACTACTCGGCCTCTTCGGTATCCTTCGCATCGTCGGGCTCAACGGACTCGACGGGCACCGAGGTCACGTTGTCCTCGACCGAATCGACGATGTCGCGCACATGGGCCAGGAAGGCCGTGCGCTCGGGGGCGGTCATGACGCGGACGCGGGCAAGGATGAGCTCGTCGAGCACGCGCTGGGCCGCGGTCTCGCCCTGCATGCCCAGACGCTCGGTCAGGTCGGAGATGGTGCCACCGGCCTGCTCGAACATATCGGACACACTGCGGGCGATATCGGGGGTGACGGTGTCCTTGCGGACCTGCTCGCCTTTGGTGTTAAGGTCGTCGAGGACCTTCTTGCCGCCTTCGACAGCAACGGCGGCAGCACCGAAGCCCACGTTAATGGCGCCGTTAACAAGCTGATCGAGTTTCATAACCATGGTTGTCTCCAATCACAAACAACTGCATTGGCGTTCTTGTACCCAAGATTGAGCGAAAGCGACAAAGCGTTTTAGCGCTATTCAATCGACGGGAAATCCCTACCTCACGTTGTCGTTCATCGCGAAAGAGTTCTTCATGGCGCAGCTCGTGGTGTAGAGCACCTTGCCCAGTAGAGCATCGGTCTCCACGCGAACACGCTCGGCAAAGGCCTCATTGGCGCGTGCAAGCTCGGCAGGT
The DNA here is from genome assembly GCA_905215505.1 of uncultured bacterium. Classification (GTDB taxonomy): domain Bacteria; phylum Actinomycetota; class Coriobacteriia; order Coriobacteriales; family Coriobacteriaceae; genus Collinsella. The sequence continues at coordinate 15,327 of CAJMPU010000019.1, read as the reverse complement.
ACCTCGGCCTCGGGCAGAGCGGCTACGGCAGCATCGACGTCATGGATCTGCTTGTGGCCCATGCCACCGACCTTCTCCTGATAATCCTCGACCGCGCGACCGCACTCATGGAAACGGACGTCGGCCAGGGCGCCGATCAGGCGGTTGGCCCAGTAGAAGTTTTCGGACGTCACGCGAGCCTGCGTGTCGGCATAGTACTCGGGCATGGTCTCGACGTTGGCGTACAGCGGAACCAGCGCGTTAAACGAGTTGGAACCAAAGGCCATCCACTGCACGGCGCGATAGGCCGGCTGCGCATAGGGACGCAGCTGCAACACGGCGAGCTGGCTGTTGCGGTTGATGCCGATGGGGCGATAGGCGCCGCGCGTGGCGGGCGTGCCCTTGCTGCCGTAGCAGTCGTACTCCGTGCCCTGGTAGTGACTCGAAAGCACGTACTTGATGTCCTCGATGGTCACCTTGCGCTCGGGCACGCGGCTCCAGGGGATATCGTCGCTCTCGGGCGTATAGTCGGCGTCGGGGCCATCCCACACGTCGCTGGGGTTGAGGCAGCGCTGCATGTACCAGGCGCGCGGCGTGTTGTAGACATGGTCGCTGTCGCTGTGCGAGCCAAAGGCCTCGCGCGGGTTAAAGACCGTCGCCGGACCGTCGCCCTCAACGCCCAGCGTCAGGTCCAGATGCCACTCGGCCATCCAGGCGCGCAGGTCGGCGGAGCACATGTGGTCGGCCTGGGCGCCCTCGGCGTCATCCAGGTCAAAGCTGTCGATACCCAGCTGGTTGGGCATGGTCACATAGGCGTCATCGGGCACGCGCTTGGCGATCCAGTGGTGACTGCCGATGGTCTCGAGCCACCAGATCTCGTCCACGTCGCTAAAGGCGATGCCGTTGTTCTCGTAGGTGCCATAGCGCTCGAGCAGGTCACCCAGAATGCGTACGCCGCCGCGGGCGGATTTGGCATATGGCAGCACCAGGGTCACCATGTCCTCCTCGCCCAGACCGCCGGGCTGCGCCGGAACATAGCCGTCCTCGCCCTCGTTGCCCTTGGCGGGCACGTAGTCGACGAGCGGGTCGGCGCCGCGAACGCGCTCGTTGGTGGTGAGCGTCTCGGTTGCGGACATGCCCACATTGAGCTCGTTGAAACCGGCCTCGGCCCAGATGCCGTGGCCCGGGACAACATCGGGGACGCTCGTGTAGCGCATGGGGTTATCGGGCAGTTCAACGGTCAGGTGACTCAGGACGCTCGTGTAGACGCGCGGCTGCTCGTCGGGATGCACCACGCGCATACGCTTGGGCTCAAACACCCCGTTGGACGAGTCCTCGTTGCGGGCAACCAACGTCGACCCGTCGTAGCTCGCGTTCTTACCAACCAAAATCGTTGTGCACGGCATGCGCATCCTCCTTGAGCGAAGAAATCAAACGATAACAGTGTATCGCTTCGGCGCAGAAAGGGCGAAACCACGGCGCTGGCAACCCCTGTGGTCAAAAAATGCCAAATATGAGTACTGTCACCAATTTAGCAACAGCAATTTTGCTACGTATGGGTGTCGAAAGTCTACATTTGTTCAAAAATTAGATGATGTAATTCCTCATAGGTCCAATAAAATAGGCTCTCTATCGATAATAAATATCGTTAGAGAGCCAAATTAGCCTAAAATATATGTGAGTATCTTGGCAACAGTACTCATATTTGGCATTTTTTGTCCACAGGGTATAGAACTAACCCCTCAAACAGCCCAAAACGCCTATTTCGATGCGCGCTCGGCCGCCTCGATCACGTGTTTGGCGAGGATCGCCGTCGTCACAGCGCCCACGCCGCCCGGCACGGGCGTGATGGCGTTAACAACCGGCTCCGCAGCATCAAAATCGACGTCCCCGACCAGCTTGCCAGCGGCCTCGTCCCAATTAATGCCAACATCGATGATCGTCTGGTCCTCGCGAATGGAATCCACGCCAATCGTGTGCGCGCGTCCAACGGCGGCAACCACAATGTCGGCAGCACGGCACTCGGCAGCAAGGTCGCGCGTATGCGTATGGCACGTCGTCACGGTCGCATTGCGCGCCGTAAGCATGGCGGCAACAGGACGCCCGATCACCAGCGAGCGCCCGACCACAGCAACCTCAGCTCCATCCAGCTCAACGCCGTAATGATCCAGCAAAGCAAGCACGGCTTCGGCTGTGCAGGGAGCAAAACCCTCGCCGCGCCCCGAAAGCGTGGTGAGCAGCGAAGCCGGCGTCATGGAGTCAACGTCCTTGGCGGGATCGAGTGCCGCGGCAACCGCATCCTCATCAAGCCCAGCAGGCAGCGGGCGGAACATCAGACAGCCATGAACAGACGAATCGGTATTGATGTCCTCGATGGCCGCCAACAGCTCGTCCTGCGAAACATCGGCGGGAAGCAAAACGCGGCGAGCTTCAATGCCAACCTTCTCGCAGCGCCTGAGCGCACCGCGCTCGTAGGATAGGTCGTCCTCGCGTTCACCCACACGCACGATAGCCAACGTCGGAACAACGCCCCGCTCGCGCAGGGCTGCACAGCGAGCAGCAAGTTCCTCAGTCAAAGCGCGAGCGACGGGAGCACCCTTCAGCAGTTCAGCCATGGCTATCCTCTCTTCCTTGCAGCGTCGGCGGCGCGGCGCGCCAGCGCATCGGCGCGCGGCAACCACGTGTCGAGCAGCTCATCGCACGCGGTCTCGAGCTCCTCGGCGCGCGCCCGGTCCTTCATAGACGTGGTGTTGGCAAAGAGCGTCAAGCTCGCGCCCTGCATAGCGGAACGGCAGAACACGGCGCCGCACGCCACATCGGACAGCAGCTGACGCGAACCCTTGTCGGCCATGTCCTCGAGCAGCGCCAGCGCACGCCCGCAGGCATCCATAATGCGATACGGCGGCATAGCGGCCACATGCAGCGCATCCTGAATCGCGGTCGCTCGAGCCGGATCGTCACGCGGAATACCGTACGCCGCGGACACCTGCCCATAGGCACGAACGTCCTCGGCAACCAACTCGACAAGCTCCTGGGCCAGCTCATCAGCATGGGCAAACGCACGCGTCAGGTCATCCGCACGATCAGCAAGCGCGGGATTGGTCGCACCGTAGCGGGCAACCATTCCGCACAGCGAGGCGCCCAGCGCGCCCACAAAGGCGCTCGCGCTGCCACCGCCGGGAACCGGCTCGCGCGCGGCCAGCGCCTCGGCAAACCCGCGGCAGGTCTTGTCCATCATCTCTTGGCTCATACACATGCACCTTCAAGTCATATACATCGGTCGGGTGGCAACCGCCGACCGACCGCATCGATCACGTAATGGTGCTAAGTCTAGCCCATAAGCACATGGGCGTCAGCGCACCTGGCCATCGCGGATTTCTATGACGAACGATAGGCCATGCCAACGCAAACATGGGACACATGGCCCACGTTTCGAGACTCCCGGGCAGCGGCAACTGGGGCATACATATAGGTAAGGAGCCCTATGTTGGGGCAAGCTCATCACGGCACCGGACGACGAATGGAGGAATAACCGCACAGTAAACAAAGGCATCATGTGCATGCGCAACCGCCGCCCCAGCGATCCGCGGCACACGATGTCCCTGGCAGACAAGGAGGACGCCACCATGAAGAAAAAGAGCCTATCGATCCTTTCCCTTTGCATCGCCCTCTTTGCCGCGTTTGCCCTTGTCGGCTGCGGCGGGAGCGCATCGGGCGGCGGCAGCGCCCCCAAGAGCGAGAGCAGGGAAAAGGCCCCCGTCGCCAAGAAGACCGACTTTATCTGGTTTAAGGTCGAGATGCCCGAGGGCGTCGGCGTAAGCGACTCCGCCGGCAAGAATGCCGACAGGGTCCAGCTCACCTTCCCCGAAGACGAGAACGCCTCGGCCGATCGTTTTATCCCCGTTTGGGAAAAAGCGCTGACGGCCGAGGAGTCCCACGCCGACCAGGCAGAAAAGAAGGGGGATACGTTCCAGTGGAAGGATGGCGGGTCCGCCGAATATAACGGCAGGACGTGGCTCGTCGGAACGTACGAAGACAACAGCGGCATCTCAACCATCCTTTTTACCGACGTTGAACCAGGAAGCGTCTACGTCCTCATCTCGAACTTCGACCAGCACAAGAAAGAAGCCGAGGCGCTCCTCAACTCCATCGAGTTCCCCGATGACATGGCAGAGGCAGTTTCCGAGGCACGCGAAGTCGAGATTTCGAGCATCGAGATCAAGCATTAGGGGCTCGCACGCAGCATCGCATGCGCAGTCATTACATGATCGGACGCCCAGCCAGGGGAGGATCGGATCGGCCGGCCCTCCCCTCTTTTGCGCCCGCGCATATTGCCACTTAACGGCGCAAATCCGGCCCTCAGAATGGGACACATGGCCCACCCTAGCGAGCCGCCCACGCGTACAGTAAAGGCAGGTAATCCATGGGCGGTTACAGATCGAGGAGGACATGACCATGAAAAAGAAGGCCTTAGCGATTCTCACCCTCTGCATCAGCCTCTTTGCCGCGGTTGCCCTGGTGGGCTGTGGCGGAAGCGGTGGCGCTACCGGCAGCAGCGGTGGCGGCGGAGCAGAAAAGTCAGCCGTGGATATGAGGACCGACTTCATTTGGTTTAAGGTCGAGGTCCCCGAGGGCGTCGAGATTACCGACGTTGCCGGCGACACGGCCGACAGGGCCCAGTTTAAGTTCACCGAAAGCGAGCACGCGAGCGACCGCTTCATTCCTGTCTTCGACCCCGACAAGAACGCCGACGAGCTGTTCGACTACGAGGCAAAGTGGAAGGCCAACTCCGGATGGACCGAAAGCGACCCCGTTAAATACAACGGCAAGACCTGGCGCAGTGCTTACTTCACGCACTCGGGCGGCGTAACGACTGAGTACTTCACCGACGTTGAGGGCGGCAGCGTCTACGTGCGCATCGACAACGTCGAGGAGCACAAGGACGCCGTCGAAGCCATGATGAAGTCCCTGGAATTTGCCGATGACATCGCCAAGGCCAAGACTGAGGCCATGGACGTCAAGCTCGACGATATCGAGATCAAGCGCTAAGCGACTGGCGAGCGCAACGGGAAACACGGGCGCAGCGCTAACAAGCGGCGGTGCCCCAGCGCTTCGTACCCAGGGAGGGCCGGTAAACCGGCCCTCCCTTTCTTATGCCGGTAGCCGGCGAACGCGAGGGTGCCGGGCGGCAAAACCACCCCCAGCGCGGTAGCAGCACAAATAGGCAAGCATCCCAACACGTCCGCCCGCCGATTTATAGCGCCGCGCAGGCAATTAAGCCGACGCCTTTAAACATCTGGGCAGTATAGTGTCCAAAACGAGCGTACAGCCGCACGCTGCGAATGGAGGAGTTATGACCGAACACCATGCCATCAGCCGCCGAGCATTTACGCTGGGCTTAGGTCTTGCGGCGCTGTCGCCGCTTGCAAGCCTGCCAGAAACCGCGGCACCGGGCATTCCCCTGCGAGCGGCATTTGCAGACGACACGCCCAAACCGGCGGAGCACCTCGGTAATTTCGTCATTCGCCTTCGCCCCGCGGGCTATTTTCGTACTGCAAGCGTCAACCAAGACGGCAACGTTCGCGGCAACGTCTGCCACCTGTTTAATGACGGTACGTCCAACAAGCTCATCCTTGAGAACGTAACGACCAAGAATGACGATACAAACTGGTATGCTATCCGCACCTTGCTCAATTTCGAAGAGCATAAAAAGACGGGCTACAGCATTTGGTCGGTCGACGACGACTCGGACAAAGACGGAAAGGTCATCCACGTATGGGGCGGCGAGTATGACAACAAGCCCAGCCGCGCTTTTGCGTTCGAGCGCCAATCAAACGGAACCTATATCATCCGAGACCGCACGGTCGAGAAAGAAACCGAGAAAAAAGACATTAAGTACTTGGCAATAGAATCGAACGGCAAAGACCAGGACAACAATAAGATCTGCCATAAGAGTAAGAGCATTCCGTGGGAGCTCGAACTTATCGGTTACGACATGAAAAAGAACGATGCCACGGTTAGCAGCCTCGACTGGATCACGTACAGCAGCTACGTCGATGGGCCATGTTGGATGAAATACGTCGACGACAACAAGTTCCTCGACGAGCTGAGCATCCCGGGTACGCACGATTCGGGCACCTGCAGCGTGGACAACGACACTGAGCCCCAATCCTCGCAAGTAAAATGCCAGCAGGATTACATTCCCACGCAGTTGCTCGAGGGAATCCGCTATTTTGATATCCGACTCGGAAAGGGCGACGACCCCGGTATCGACCACGGGATTTTCTACCTACTCAAAAAAGACGGGAACTATCTGCATCTCTCCGATGTCATCGGGTACTTCAAAACGTTTTTGAACGAAAACCCGTCAGAAGTGCTCATCATGCTCGCATCGCGCGGCAACGATGAGGCTACCGACGAAAGCATAACGACGGCCTTCGCCAAGGTTATGGCCGATAACCCCAACCTGTTCTACACGTCGAGCCACGTCCCCACGCTGGGCGAGGTGCGCGGAAAGATCGTTCTGCTGCGTCGATTTAGGCTCGCCGGCAACAGTGCAAGCGGCCATACGTGGGGCCTCGACCTTACCGAATGGGATGACAAGATCAAGGCTCACTCCGACAGCACCACTATGTGTCTCGTCCAAGACGCGCGGGGCTTTGAAGCCGCGGGGGAAACAGGCGACAAAGAGCCCTATTGCACCAAGGTATACGCCCAGGACAAGTACAAACTCACGGGAACCGACAAGCTCAGCTGGGTCGATAATGCGCTGAAGGAAACGACCGGGCGCACGCGCAACAAGGTGGACGTCGTGGACGATGACAGGGCCAAGGTGCAAGTCCAGGAGCGTTGCTGGTCTATCAACTACACCAGCTGCACGGGCTTGTCGCACGGAGGCAATCCTTTTACCTCGGCACGAGTAGTCAACGAGCATCTGTACAAGAGCCCGTACATCAATCCCAGCGGCACCGAGGATACAAAGTCAGATTACCTCAAGCACATTGGCATCATCGTATCCGACTTTGTTGATGCGGCACTGGCCCGGAGCGTCTACCAACGCAATTACGATACACCGCACAAGCAGACAGCTTCGTACTACCCCCCGAACCGCATGCGCATGACGTACGGCGACTCGCTGAGCGATGCCTCGCTCCAGGATGGCAAGACCGTTGGCGAGGGCCATTTCTGCCTCGTCGACAGCAGCAACGTACTCAACGTAGCGGCTTCGGGAAGACCTTTTACCATCGAATATGTGGATGTCGACGCCCTGGGCAACGAGACCGTTACGGGGCTGCAGGGCTCCGTGCCCATCGATATCAATCCACGCGCGCTGACACCCCACTTTGAGGGGCTCGAAGGCCTTAAGGCCGGCGAAGACGTGCGCGCCAAGATTGCGGCATCACTCGAGGGCAAGCTCGAAACCGATGCCTGCACGGCCCAGCTCGAGTTTGTGCACGACGCGGACGGCGCTCCGGGCACGGCAATGGCAGAGGGCGAAACATTTGCCGCAGGAACGTACTGGGTGCGCGCGAACGGTCTTTTGGGCGACGCGGCGCAAAACTACAAGCTTGCTAATGACGGAGCCGCGAGCTTTACCGTGACGGCTTCGGGCAACGCAGGCACTACGGACACCGGCACCAGCAACGGCAACGGCGCCAACGCAGGCAGCGCCGACAAGAACGGTAATCGCAACAAGAGCAAGGGCTCGGGCGAGAAGCTTGCCGGCACAGGCGACGGCTCTGGCATCGCCGCCGGGCTCGCTGCCGCCGCCGTGGCGACGACAGTCGCCGGCGCAGCGATGCTTGCAAATGACCGCGAAAACGCTGGGGACGACAGCGAATAGGCAAGCCGACCCTTTTGGACACATCGACTCGACGAGGAGCGCAGGACACCGTTCTGTGCCCCCGTTTTTTACCTTGGCCCGAACGCCGCCATAGGCTACATCACCATATTCAGCGCGTTCACGAATTCCTGGGCTTTTGCGCGGCTGCTCAGGCTAAAGACACAAGCAGTCAACAGCCTGTTGCGCAGAAAAACGTCGCGTCCCTTGATCCTGTTGACCCCCGTGATGTCCTTAAGATAGGCAATCTCGGTGTGCTTGCCGCCAAAAGTGCCTTTCTTGAGTACCTCGATGCGATTCGGGTAGGTCTTGACGTCTTTAAACCTGCCCGATCCCTTGTCCTGGAACAGCAGCGTGTTGTTGTCCATACGCATCGCTCTCATGGTTAGAGTTAAAACTGCCTTCACCATCACATTCTAGTCGCCGCAAACCCTTTTCGCGATCGCGCTCAGAGCACCAGAATCCGTGTCCGCACGAGGCTTTAAACTAAAAACAATAAAGATGCACTCCTCAAGAGGAAAGTCGGGTGATATCGATGGGTGAACTGGTAAACCGCGGGTAATCGGCAATCGTGCCAGAAGTTTTTTACAAGCAGGTTTCCTCGATTCTCAACGCCGCTCGCGACAAGGCCTATACCGCCATTAACTTTGCGATGGTTGAGGCATATTGGGAGATCGGCAAGAGTATTGTTGATGAACAGGGCGGAGAGGAGCGCGCAACATATGGAGAGGCATTGATTGCAGGCCTCTCCAGAAGGCTTACCGCGGATTTCGGAAGAGGCTTTGGCATCGCAAACCTTCGCAATATGCGTCAGTTCTTTTTTGCGTTTCCAATTCGCGACGCACTGCGTAGCGAATTGAGCTGGACTCATTACCGCAGGTTGATGCGCATTCCCGACCCTGATGCTCGCGCCTGGTACATGAACGAATGCGCCAATTCTCGCTGGAGCACGCGCCAGCTCGAACGCCAGATCAACACCATGTTCCGAGAGCGCCTACTTGCCAGCAAGGACAAGGAGGCCGTCACCCAGGAAATCCAAAAGCGCGCCCCGGCTCGTCGCCCCGAGGATATCATCCGCGACCCATATGTGCTGGAGTTTTTAGGTTTCTCGGACGATACTGCGTTTCGCGAGAGCGATCTAGAGCAGGCGCTCATCACGCATCTTCAGAAGTTCCTGCTGGAGCTTGGCCGTGGCTTCGCTTTCGAGGCGCGCCAAAAGCGCATCACCTTTGATGGGCGCCATTTCTATATTGACCTTGTGTTTTACAACTATCTGATGCGCTGTTTCGTGCTCATCGACCTTAAGACCGATGACCTTACGCATCAGGACCTGGGCCAGATGCAAATGTATGTGAACTACTACACGCGTGAGCTCATGAACGAAGGCGACAATCCGCCTATAGGCATCGTGCTCTGCGCGGACAAAAGCGACTCGATTGTCGAGTACACGCTGCCCGAAGACAACGACCAAGTGTTTGCCGCCAAATACTTGCCGTATCTTCCAAGCAAGGAAGAGCTGGCGCGCGAGCTGAGTGCCGAGTACCGCGCCATCAACGAAGCGACTAATGGCGAAGCGCAAGGGTAGCAGCACGTTGCGACCGATACCCCCGACGGCGTTTCATATCCCCCGACATAAGAGGAGCGCTCCATGACAGACAGACCGAAAACGACACTGCGCGACTGCATCTATGGGCTTGCCGTCGGCGACGCGCTGGGCGTTCCCTACGAGTTCAGGCCCCGCGGCACATTCGAATGCACCGACATGATCGGCTACGGCACGCATGGGCAGCCCGACGGCACCTGGAGCGACGACACGTCCATGACGCTTGCTACCTGCGACTCGATTAGGGAGCTCGGGCACATCGACACCGCGGACATGCGCGACAAGTTCGTCGGCTGGATTGCCCGTGACGAGTATACAATCGACGGCGTTTTCGATTACGGCGGCACAACCGCCCGCGCCTTGCACACCGGCAAAGGAGGCTCCGGCGAGCGCGACAACGGCAACGGATCGCTCATGTGCATCGCGCCCCTGGCGTTCACCGATGCGACAGACGAAGAGGTCAGCGAGGTCTCCGCGATTACGCACGCCCACAGAACGTCAACCGATGCATGCGTCATATTTGTCGAGCTGATGAGGACCGTGATGAACGACGCGCTCCCCTCGTGGGCACTCCACCTGAAAGGCGTGCCTGAGCACGAAATCAGGTCTGGCGGCTTCGTGCTTGACACGCTTAAGGCTGCCGCCTGGTGCTTTGTGAACACCAACAGCTACGAAGAATGCGTGCTTGCCGCCGTCAACCTAGGCGACGACGCCGACACCACCGCAGCCGTCGCCGGCGCGCTCGCAGGCACGGCATACGGCATCGACGCCATCCCGCAGGAGTGGGTCGACACCCTGCGCGGTAAAGAGTTGATTGAGAGCTGCCTGTTTTAGGGCGCCATTCAAGAAATAAGGCAGGAGGCATCATGGAGAGGAAGGTCGCAAATATAGACGAGTTCCAAGTGGACGAAACGGGATTCCGCTATTTCCAGTAGGACTGAAGGAAGAAGCCAGCCTCTATATCCTCCCCGACGGGCGTTACCTCCCCTGCGGGGTCTACAGGACCGCGGACGGCGATTCGCTCATTTATGAGCCGTTCGAGCTCAGCACCTTCGGGCAGATGCTGGCTCAATTCAAACTATGAACTTGTTTCTTGAAATCCTGCGCCTCTCGATGTATGTGACCGGCATTGCCCGGAACCTCTACTCGATCTGGCGGGAATATAAGCAGTAACGGATAGCGAAGGGAGTCATAGAAAAGGGTCGGTTGCAGCCGACCCTTTAAGACGATAGCACCTGCGTTGCCCGCGCTTCCAAAGTTGACCGACTGAGGAGCGGGTTCCGCGGCACATCCTGATTTTACCCAGTGGCAAGGCTCTTTTACAGCCGTTCCACCGTTTATTTACATCTGCCAATCAAGACGAGACTACTACGCACCTTTATTACACACGATATTTTCAGCCTGGTATAACCAAGTTCAATAATAGAATGCAAATCCAACCACCGTGTCTGATTACAAAAAGATTTTTGCCTTTTCTGCAGCAAACTCTTCCTCGGTAAGCACTCCACTATCACGCAGCGTTGCAAGCCTCTCAAGCCTTGCAACTACATCAATCACTATCCGCCAGCGTCTCAATAGTCTGTGAAACCTGCGTATACCGCTCAAGCTCCTTCGATAGGGCATCGACTATCTCGGCAATATTCTTTGCATTTTTGCCCCCGTTTAATACGTTTGCCCTGACCTTAGATGACGACTTGACAGTAACGCCAGATCCGCCTTCAACTGGAACAACCGAAATACTGATATTTTCGCCCCAAGACCAAAGGCTCATACCAATCTCGGCTGCAACTGTTCTTGTTGTGGGCGATGCACTATCAACTTTTACTTTAGGCAGCTTTTCCATAGCTGCCTTCAAGGCATTAAACGTGTCGTCAGGAGAATACGGTACCTGAAGCTGAAGCTGCTGATCCGCAAAACCCATAATCTGGCCTCCGCTTCTTACAAGATTAAGGCTATCGGCAATGGTAGCACGTTCCCAGCAGTCTTAAATTCGTCTCATGACCTTGCGATGCAGCCCGACGCCCCGGCTCCGCTTCCCTACTTCCCAAAGATCGCAGCGAACAATCCCTTGCGCTTGGGTTTTTCTTCTCGGTAGGAACCCTCGGCAGCCGCTGCCACCTGACGTGGCTGCTCGTCGCCTCCACGACGCACAATTTGGTACAGGAATGGCGATTTGATGTATTTGACCTCGACGGGCGTGGCGTGAACGGTGCTTTCGCCGGACAGATGCAGGCTCGGATTGAGCGGCGCCACAATATGCGTCTCGCGCTTGTCGCTAAACACCACCGCCGCCGCACGGCCCGTCTGGCCGTTCACGGCAATGCGCACCTGCTCGCCATTACGTCCATCCGACGCGGGACGATCGACAAAGTAGACCGGCACCATAACCAGGCCGTCCTTGTGCTTGCGGGCCTTGCGCGCCCAGGTGCGGATGCTCTTTTTATTGAGCCCCAGGAAAGTCTCGGCATCGTTGCCAACAATGTCGAGCGCCAGCTTGTCAATGACCACCTGGTCCTTGGTGGACGCATCGACGGAGACAACGCGGAAGTCGCCTTCCTGCATGGCCGGGTCGAACGACCCAACCTTGGCAAAGTCCCATGGCTCCAGAATGCCCATAAGGCGAACGTCCAGGTAGTTTGCCCTGGGATATGCCCAGTCGAGCACCTCGTAGTACACCAGGGTCTCCTTGCTCAGGCCCTTGCCCGGGAAGGACGCCATCATGCGCAGGTCCGCGAGCGCCATGGGGAAGTAGAAGAGCATCATGTCGTTTTGAATCGCGTCTTCCACATCGTGACCGGCAAAGGCGTCTGGATATCGGCGCACCAGCTCAAGCGCATTGGCGCGCGCCTGCTGCGGCGTTATCTCGCAGGGAATACCCTGCTCGGGCACATATTCCGCACCAACGCCCATGGTCAGGCGCTTGCTAAACGTCCCCGGCTTGAGCAGGTCGGCGACACCGATCTTATTGCCGCAGGACGGGCACTCAAACACGCGCTGGGTCGACTCGCCCTCAAAGGACGCTCCGCAGAAGGGACAGGGGATGCTCACGTGCGTGGCCTCTTGGAACTCCTGGGCCGTGCCGCGGTCTTCCCACAGCAGATGCTCCAGAACCGACTGATTGCGCCAGTGCTCATTAAAGAAATACCAGTCGGGGTCCACCGGGCGCTCGAGCTGCGACACATGCGTGAGCTTAAGCAGCCCATCGACAACCGTCAGTGGCGTATGGCGAATGCCCAGGGCGCTCTTGGGCTCCCCCGCATCGGCCTGCCACGGAACGACCGTGCCGCAATAGGCGCACTCAAAGCTGCGTTTAGCCTGGTGTGAGTACATAGGGCCGCCGCAGTTTTGGCATTTAATGGCAAACATCTCGTCCATGAATACGTCCTCCTTTGCACTGGGGCTGTCGACATTAAGTATGTCGGGCAGGTAAGCACGTGCCCATACCCATGTGGCCCAAAATCGAGCACCCAGGCAGACGAGAAGGCTCGCTCGTTAGCACCGGCAGACCATTACTGCATTTTCTGAGCATCGGTGCACAGCGCCTCCGCGCGAGCTACACTATCCCCTTAAACATGATTGTGAGGACGACCGCTATGCTATTTGTAAATCGGCTGGTACATACGCTTGTTCCCGGCAGCGAGGGCGAGCCGGTCGATACCTCCTGCCGCACCAACGCGGGCTTCGCCGCAAGCCTCATCTGCATTGGCCTCAACATCACTCTGTGCCTGGCCAAGGGCATCGCGGGCCTGCTCGCCGGCTCCGTCTCCCTCATCGCCGACGCTTTCAACAACCTCTCCGATGCCTCGAGCAACATCGTAAGCCTGCTCGGGTTCCGCCTTGCCAGCCGCCCGGCAGACGAAGGCCACCCCTATGGCCACGGCCGCTACGAGTACCTAGCCGGTCTGTTCGTCGCCGTCCTGGTTTGCGCCGTCGGCATCAACCTGATCCTCGAGTCGGTCACCAAGATCATCAAGCCCTCCCCCACCGCCTACACGCTGGTCTCCCTAGCCGCTCTCGTCTTGTCCATGCTCGTCAAATTCTGGATGGCCGCATTCAACCGCGCGCTGGGCAACCGTATCGATTCCGAAACACTCATTGCCACAGCACAGGACTCCAAAAACGACGTCATCACCTCGGGTTCGGTCTTGATGGCGGCGCTTATTTCGCAGACGACCGGCTTTGACCTCGATGGCTGGGCAGGCCTGGGTGTGGGCATCTTCATCTGCATCAGCGGCATGGGTCTAGTGCGCGACGCCATCAGCCCGTTGCTGGGACAAGCGCCCGACCCCAAGCTCGTTCAGGCAATCCGCGACAAGATCATGTCCTATCCGCAGGTCTTGGGCACACACGACCTGATGGTGCACGACTACGGCCCCGGTCGTCAGTTTGCCAGCGCCCACGTGGAGATGCCCGGCGAGGGCGACGCATTTGAGCACCACGAGATTTTGGACACCATCGAGCACGACATCAAGCGCCAGATGGGCATCGGCATCACGTTGCACTGTGACCCCATCGCCACCACCGGCGACGACCTGCGCGGCTGGGTCAAGCGCGGCATCATGCAGATCGACCCCGCGCTCTCCATCCACGACCTGCACGAGCACGACGGGTTCGTTTCGTTTGACCTTGTGCGTCCCGACGGCTTTGACATATCCGACGAGGAGCTGCTGGAGCTCGTCACGCGCATCGTGCACGAGCGCCGACCCAATGCCTCATGCGTCGTTACGTTTGACTCGGGCTTTAGCTCGCCCGAGCGTCCGGCCGAGCAACTGTAGCCCGCTTAACAGCTAGTTTCCCTGCGCGCCCGAGATGCCGTTTTGCAGTGCGTTCCAGGCATCCGTCGCCATATCACCCAGGTTCTGAGCGGTGTCGCCCAGGTTCTGCGCCGTGTCGCCCAGCTCTTGCGCTTTGTCTCCCAACTCCTGTGCCTTGTTGCTCAAGTCCTCCAGCGTATTGGAGCTCGAGCTGTCGGTACCGCTTTGGCCGTCGGGCGAGTTGCCCGAGCTATTCTTGTGCGTGAGTTGAATTTCGAGGTTGCCGCTGTCGTTATAGTAAGCAGAAGTAACGACCCAGTTGGCATCGATGACGGGCGTTGAGCCATCATCAGTCAGGACCACGGCATTCGAAAGATTGGCGCCGCGCGACTTGAGAAGTTTCTTGGCGTTGGACCAGTACTGCCCCGGGATATCGCTCAGATCGACGGTGCTAGACGAGGCGGACTCGGTTTGCTCGGCAGCGGTATCAGCCGTTGAACTCCCTCGCTTGTTGAGCATGCCCGACACAATGGCAAACACAACCGACAGCGCAAAGAAGATCGCCAGCACGATGAGGATCTTCTTGATCACGCTCGACGAACGCGACGGCTTCTTCTCCTCGTCCTCGCCATATTGCGGAATCGACTTGGGGTACTCGCGATACGGCTCGCGCGACTCGTAGCGAGGCTGCGCCGTGCGAGGCATATACGTCGTCTGCTGAGGCTGCGGAATGGGATTCTGCGGCAGGTCATCATAGGGATTCGGTGTCGAGGCGGCATAAGAATCCTGCGGCGCATAATCAAACGGGTCCGGAGCTGCGTTGCCATAGGGGCCTTGCGAAGATGCAGCATAAGAATCCTGCGCCGTGTCGCCATAGCCCATAACCCGGGTGGGCTCGGCAGAAGGCTGCGTCGCGGCGGGGTCGGTATAACCGCGGTTGGGAACAACGCGGGTCGCATCGGCGCTATCGCCAGCCCGCGCGGAACCGTAGCCGCCCATCACGGTTGTCTTGTCCTGATCCATGCAACGATTCCTTTCCGTCGCGCGTGAGCATCAAGTTATCCATGCATTCTACCCGCGCAAAAGCCTATGATGGGGTGACGCATAATTTCTTTCGCAAATTGACAACCGCATAGCGGAACACGGCCCGC
>CAJMPU010000018.1 GCA_905215505.1 uncultured bacterium | reverse complement strand
CGTCAACGAAACTGAAGAAGGGGGAGGCCTCGCGGCCTCCCCCTTTTTTGCGTTTTATAAAGAGCTGTAATACAAGAACTCGCCTTCTTTTAGCTTGTCTTACTGTTTGGCTGTATTTTGAGTCCTTCTTTTGTATTTGCGCGATAATAACTCCCATTGGCGTTAGGGAGGACTTGATGTTTACCGTTTTTGTCTTGGGCAATATTGCTTCGGGTAAGTCGACTGCCTGCCGCTATCTCGAATCTCATGGCGCCATGCTTATCGATCTGGACGAGCTTGCCAAATCGCTGTATGTGCCAGGCTCCGATATCGTCAATGCCCTCGCGGAAGAATTTGGCTGGGATATTTTGGATGAGGAGGGCGGCATTCGCCGCAGCATCCTCGCTTCTCGAGCTTTCGCTTCTCCTGATTCGGTCGCACGGCTCAATGACCTTGTGCACCCCGTTCTCATTGAACAGCTTTCGCTTAGGATTCTCGATCCGGTTTGTTGTACGGTTTCGTCCCCCCGTTATCCCTTTGCGGTTGTCGAGGTTTCTGCCCCGACTGGTTTTGAGGATGCTTTTGGCCTGGCTGATGAAATTCTGGTTATCAGTGCTCCTTTGGCAGTTCGTCGCGAGCGTGCCATTCATCGTGGTATGGAGTCCTCTGATTTTGATACTCGCTCTGCATGCCAACCTGATGAGGCTTCGCTTTGCAATCTCGCTACGACGGTAATCGATAATGCGGGAGGCGATAATTCGCTCTTTGAACAACTGGACGCATGGCTTGTGCGCCATGGCTTCGGGGACGTAACGGATAAGGAGGAGGCCGATGCCTAAGACACGTTTCTTTACGTGGTATCGCGTTGCGCCACTTGCCGTTGTGCTCGTCTTCGGCTTTATTTCGCTCGTCTACTCGTATGCTCCTGCCGCCTTCTTTAAGCCTTTGTATCCAATTGACTACGAGGCGTATGTAAAGCAATCGAGCATTTCGCACAATCTGGATCCGTATCTGGTGTGTGCTGTCATAAAGTCGGAATCGAATTGGGATCCCGAGGCTGAGTCGAATCAAGGCGCTCGGGGATTGATGCAGCTGATGCCCGAGACTGCCCAGGATATGATTGCCAAGGGTCTTGTCGATGGTAGCAAGTATTCCGCCGACAACCTTAACGATCCCGCTACGAACATCGAGTTTGGCTGTGCGTATCTTTCGTATCTTCTAACGTATTTTAACGGGTCGACTGACAGCGCCATTGCCGCCTATAACGCCGGCATGGGCAATGTCGACGGATGGGCGCAGCAGAGCACGTCGCTTCATAATGCAATCACCTTTCCCGAGACGCAGGCGTATCTGATTCGTGTCAATAATGCCTGGGTTCGCTACAAGACCCTCTATCCCGATCGGTTCGTATAGGACTATGCCTGCCGCCTGCGTATACTGCAGATATATGAGTTAGGAGTATCCATGGCGGAATTTGAAGTTGAGCGTGTTGGAGGAGAGCTCAAACGTTTTGGCGTTGAGGGCTCTGAGGTGCCGTTTGAGGTCGTGTCTCCCTATGAGCCTGCAGGTTCTCAGCCTAAGGCCATTGAGTCGCTTGTGCAGGGTGTGAGGGACGGAGATCGCTATCAGGTTTTGCTGGGCGTGACTGGTTCGGGCAAGACCTTCACGATGGCTAAGACTATTGAGGCCCTGGGGAAGCCGACGCTGGTCATGGCTCCCAATAAAACGCTCGCCGCTCAGCTTGCGAGCGAGCTCAAAGAGTTCTTTCCCAACAACGCTGTGGTCTACTTTGTCTCGTACTACGACTACTATCAGCCCGAGGCGTATGTGCCGCAAAGCGATACATATATCGAGAAAGACTCCTCGATTAACGAAGAGGTCGAGATGCTGCGCCATCAGGCGACCGCGTCACTGCTCTCTCGACGCGATGTGATCGTTGTCGCATCGGTCTCGTGTATCTATGGCATTGGCTCTCCTGAGGACTATGCGGGTCTGGCTCCAAACGTCGACAAGAAGGTGCCGCTCGAGCGCGATGACTTTATCCATGCACTTATCGACATTCAATATGATCGCAATGACTATGACCTAGCGCGCGGCACGTTCCGCGTGCGCGGCGATGTTGTCGACGTGTATCCGCCTTATGCCGAGCATCCGTTGCGGTTTGAGTTCTTTGGCGACGAGGTTGAGCTTATTGCCGAGATCGATGAGGTTACCGGTGAGATGCTTCGTGAGTACGAGGCCATCCCCGTATGGCCGGCATCGCACTACGTGACCGAGAAGCCGAAGGTCAAGGCAGCTCTGAAATCGATCAGCGAAGAGTGCGAGAAGCGCGTGGCGGAGCTCAAGGCGACCGACAAGTTGCTCGAGGCGCAGCGTCTGCAGCAGCGCACCGATTATGATCTTGAGATGCTCGAGACGATGGGCTTTTGCAACGGCATCGAGAACTACTCGCGTCATCTGGACGGTCGCAAGCCGGGTGAGCCGCCGTTTACCCTGATCGATTACTTTCCCAAGGACATGCTCTGCATCATCGATGAGAGCCATGTGACGGTGCCGCAGATTCGCGGCATGCACGAAGGCGACCGCTCGCGTAAGGTGACGCTGGTGGAACACGGTTTTCGCCTGCCCTCGGCGCTCGATAACCGCCCACTTCGTTTCGATGAGTTTGAGGCGAGGATTCCCCAGTTCATCTATGTTTCGGCCACGCCGGGCGACTATGAGCTGCGGGTGAGCCAAAACGACGTTGAGCAGATTATTCGTCCGACCGGTCTGCTCGACCCCAAGATTGATGTGCGTCCGGTTCGTGGGCAGATTGACGATCTTGAGGACGAGATTCGCGAGCGCGTGGTGCGCAAGGAGCGCGTACTGGTGACCACGCTCACCAAGCGCATGGCCGAGGACCTGACCGACCATCTGCTTGATGCGGGCATTAAGGTCAATTACATGCACTCCGATACAGCGACGATGGACCGTGTCGAGATCCTGCGAACGCTGCGCGAGGGAAAGATTGATGTTCTCGTTGGCATCAACCTGCTTCGCGAGGGCTTGGATCTCCCCGAGGTCTCACTGGTGGCAATTCTCGATGCCGATAAGGAAGGCTTCTTGCGCAACCGCCGTTCGCTGATTCAGACGATTGGCCGCGCGGCCCGTAACGCCGATGGCGAAGTCATCATGTATGCAGACGTTGTGACCGATTCGATGAAAGAGGCCATCGAGGAGACGCAGCGCCGTCGCGAGATTCAGATGGCATATAACGAAGAGCATGGCATTGTGCCTAAGACGGTGCGCAAGGCCATCAACGACATCTCAAGCTTTATTGCCGAGGCCGAAAAAACCGTGGGTTCCAAGGGGCGCTCGAAGGGCGACTCTCTTGGCCATGGCGCATTCTATACGCCCGATGAGTCGGGCGAGGGCGGCGTGCCGGAAACGGTGACGCCCGAGCAGACACTTGCGGAGCAGTTGGAAGAGCTGCCGTATGACGAGCTTGTGCGGATCGTCGAAACCATGGAGGAAGATATGCGCAATGCTTCTGCTGCCATGGACTTCGAGGAAGCAGCGCGTCTGCGCGATGCAGTCGTTCAGATTAGGGCGATGCTCGAGGGTGCGTCCGAGGACGAGACGATTGAGCGCTTGCGCTCGCAGGCCCGCAAAGGCTCTACGTTCGCTTCGGGCAGAAAACGCCAGGGTGCGCGGTTTAAGAAATAAAAGCACTGTCCCCGAGCTCCTCGCGGAGTTCGGGGACAGTGCTATTTAGTGGACTAGAGATCGGCAATGAGGGCTTTGGCGCAACGGATGCCATCGGTAGCGGCGCTCATGATTCCTCCGGCATATCCGGCCCCCTCGCCGCAAGGGTAGAGCCCTGGGGTCGATACAGCGTGGCATTGCCGGTCTCGAGTAACGGTGACCGGAGAGCTCGAGCGTGTCTCAACACCGGTGAGGACGGCATCGGGATGGTCGTAGCCACGCAGTTTTTTGCCGAGCAAGGGAATTCCCAAACGAAGCGACTCGATGATATGTTGCGGCAATGAATCATCGATTGCTGTCCAAGTCACGCCGAGCGGATAGGTGGGCTTTACCTTGCCGCATGTCGTGCTGGCGCGTTCTGCAAGGAAATCGCCGACGAGCTGTGCCGGTGCGTTCCAATTGGACCCGCCAAGGCGATAGGCAGCCCGCTCGCAGATGCGCTGGAGCTCTATGCCTGCAAGAGGATCGTCACTGGGGAGATCGTCGGGTGTGACGTTAACGAGGAGGGCGGCGTTTGCGTTGCGGCCGGCGCGGGCGTTGAGGCTGGCGCCGTTGACGCACAGATGGCCGGGCTCTGAAGAGGCGGCGACAACCTGTCCGCCGGGACACATGCAGAATGAGAACACGCTGCGACCGTTGGGAAGATGGGCAACGAGCTTATAGGGGGCTGCTCCGAGTGCCGGGTGCCCCGCCGAAGGGCCATATTGGGCACGGTCGATGTCGCGCTGTGGATGCTCGATGCGCACACCCATGGCAAAGGTCTTTTGCGCGAGGGCAACGTTATGTTTTTTGAGAAGCTCGAATACGTCGCGGGCAGAATGGCCGCAGGCGAGAATGAGGTGCTTTGTGGCGATTGTCTCGCTTGCGGTTTCTTGGGGCGTTTGGACATCGACGCCGGTGATGGCGCCAGGTCCATCGGTTCGAATAGTGACGAGTTTCGTTCGATAGCGAACGGTCCCTCCGAGCTGTTCAATGCGATGGGAGATGCTGGTAACGACGGCGGGGAGGATGTCGGAGCCAATATGCGGCTTGGCATCCCATAGAATATCGCGGGGAGCGCCCGCCTCGACGAAGGTTTCGAGGATAAGGCGATGGGCGGGATTTTTGGTTCCCGTATTGAGCTTGCCGTCCGAGAAAGTCCCCGCGCCGCCCAGGCCAAACTGGATATTGCTCTCGGGATCCAGGATGCGTTCTTTGAGAAAAAGATCGATGGCCCGCGAGCGGCGAAGGGCCGGATCGCCGCGCTCGATGAGCAAGGGCTCGAGGCCTGCTTCGGCAAGGGCAAGTGCTGCAAAAAGGCCGGCGCATCCGGCTCCAACGACGATGGGGCGTTCGTTAGGCGCTGCGACAACGGGGGAGGGGAACGAGGGCGGTTCGGCTTCTATCATGCGGATGCGCGAGCGGTCGTGGTCGGTAATGCCACCGATGGCGATTTGTTCAAGACGAGGGGTCGACAGCTCGACGCGAAAGCTCAAGATAAAATGGACATCTCGTTTTTTGCGGGCATCGATTGACTTGCGATGGAGTTCGATAGTCTTAATTTGGGAGTCCTTGCACCGAAGGGCCCGCTTAGCAGCGCGTCTGCCAACGGCAAGGCAGGCGTTTTCGTCGCGAGCGTCATCGAGTGACGCATGGACTTGGGTGATTTCGATCATCGAGGTCTCCTTAGATGCAAGAAAGGAGCCGCCCGGAAAGTTCAGACGGCCCGATTGCATTTTGATTATAGACTGCGTTGCTACAGGCTGCTTGCAGCACGAACCCCCGATATCCAAGCCCATGCAAGGTTGAAGCCGCCGCAGTCGGCGTCAATGTCGAGTGCTTCTCCGCAGGCGTAAAGCGGGGCGCCCGTGGCGCTGCTCACGTAAAGATCGGGTGTCGAGACGCATTCGATAGATATGCCGCCGCGCGCGACCTGCGCCGAACGCTCCTCTGCCGTCCCTTCGACGGACAGCTTAAAGTGCTTGAGGATTGAGACCAGGTGGATGACATCGCGCGAGCCGGGATGGCACCGCTCGAATGTCGTACAGACGACGTGTGAGAGCTGCGGGGCGAGCATGCCGTCAAGCCAGTGGGAGTTTCGGGGCGAAAAATCGCCGAGCACGTTGACGCGCTGCTCGAGCGTATCGAGCAGCTCATCTTTGGAGAAATCTGGAAAGAAGTCGAGCAGAACAGTGTCGCCTTGGTTGATACGGCGAGAAAGATTGAAGGCGGCGACGCCTGAGATGCCGAAGGCACGGAACAGCACTTCGCCATCTTCTCGCCAGAGCTCTTCGTGACCGCGAGAGAGCGTTAAGCGGGCTCGGACGCGCAGGCCGTCCAGAGTTTCGAGCGCCGTCTGGTCACCGACGACAGATGCCGACACGGGGCACAGGACGGGGTGCAGGGGTGCCAAGGGAAGGCTAAACACCTCGGCTATGCCGGTGGGGTTGCCGCCCGTAGCGATAACCACGGCCCTTGTCTGCGGGGTATCGCTCGTGCGAGGAGTATCGGCTAGCGTCTTTCGAAGCGAACGGAGCTCCGTCTTTCGGTCGCCGTGCTTTTTGGGTTTGAGTACATGGGCGGGACGGTCGATCTGAAGCGTCCAGCCTTCGGAAACCTTATGGGCCGCAATGACGTTAGCCCCGCAGAGCTGGGTGATACCCAGGCGCTCGCATGCATTGAGGAGAGCATCGCGCACCGACTCGGCGCGAAGGGAACGCGGGTATAGACGGCCTTCCTCACGGATTGTCATGATGCCCAGCGAGGAGAAGAAGCCCGTAAGCTCTCGTTCGGGCTGGGGGCCCATGACGGATTCGACGAAAGCAGGGTGGTTGTACCGCTGAGGATCAATCGATTCGTTTGAGAGATTGCAGCGGCCGTTGCCGGTCGCAAGGAGTTTAAGGCCGCACGCGACATCGCGCTCAACGATGCAGACGCTTTTGCCAGCGCGTGCGGCCGTAATGGCGGCGGCGAGACCCGAGGCCCCGCCGCCGATTACCAGGACGTCATAGAAGGCGTTCGTGTTCACTTAGGCCTCGTCGGTCTCGTGCGGGGCAATGGCCTCGACGGCAGAGACGGCCTTGGGCAGCATGCCATCGGGCAGCGCGGTCTCAACCTCGCCCTTATCGCAGGCCTCGGCGAGTGACGGATTAATGGGAAGCTGACCCAAGATATCGAGGTTGTAGCGCTCGGCGACCTCGGGCAGCTTGCTCTTGCCGAAGACCTCGATCTTCTTGCCGCAATCGGGGCATTCGATATAGCTCATGTTCTCGACAATGCCCAAAATGGGAACGTTCATCTTCTCGGCCATGTTGACCGCCTTGGCGACGATCATCGAGACCAGATCCTGCGGGCTCGTGACGATGACGATGCCGTCGACGGGCAGCGACTGGAAGACGGTGAGCGCGACATCGCCCGTTCCCGGAGGCATGTCGACCAGCAGGTAGTCGATGGGGCCCCACGAGGTCTCGCTCCAGAACTGCCTGATGGCGCCGGCGATGACCGGACCGCGCCAAAGGACGGGGTCGGTCTCGTTTTGGAGCAGCAGGTTGGAGCTCATGACCTTGACGCCGTGCTCGGAGATTTCGGGCAGCATAAGGTTGCCAAGGGCATGGACGTGGCGTCCGCTCATACCGAACATCTTGGGGATAGAGGGACCGGTGATGTCGGCATCGAGGACGCCGACCTTGTGGCCGTGACGGGCAAGCTCGGTTGCGATGGCGCCGGTGACAAACGACTTGCCGACACCGCCCTTGCCGGAAAGCACGGCGATAACGCGCTTGACCTCCGATAGCGTATTCTCTTCAAATTGCGACGGCGTTGTTTGTCCGCCGGCGGCCTGTGCGTGCTCGCAACCCATGTATGACTCCTTTGTATATGTTGGGGCCGGGGCCCCGCGATGTGACACGAGCGTCATTGTACCCTCGTTTGCGAGCGGGAGTCATTTGCGATGCATTTGGGCCGAGCGTGCTTGCAATACGATAGGTCCAAGCGAATGGGCGGGCTTACTGAACTTTGCTGGCGAACTCGAGGTATTGCATGCGCTGCAGCTTGTCGACCGTCGAGGCGTATGGGCTGTCTTCAGATTCCAAGTCGTAGCGCAGCCCGTCGGCACCAAGATAGCCGGCGACATTGATGGTGGGCACATCTGACCTTGTTGCAAGCAGGGCCTTTTGGTAGTCGGTGAGCGGGGCGCCGATCTTATTAAGGGTAATGGCTGCAATCTCGTTTGCTCCGACGGTGTCGTAGACGTTGAGTTCGGTATTGCCGGCGATTTCATAGTTAGCCCAGACGAAATAGGTCGACTGATAGATACGGAAAGCGTGGCTTGCCGTATCTTCCTGAGGGTACAGTTCGTCGTTGAGAGTCGTTGCGGCGCTCGGCTGATGGTCGCCAAAAAAGACAAGAACAACCGGTCTGCCGATATTGCGGAGCTCGTTGATAAAGTACTCGAGGTCCCGGTCGGATGCGTTGATGCAAGTGAGATAGGTGTTGAGCGCGCTATTGGCGCCCTCGCTGGCTCCCTCGACCCAATAGTTTGTCAGCTCTTCGGCGGGAACGGTGCCATAGTCGTAGCCGCCGTGATTTTGCATCGTGATGTCAAAGATGAACTGCGGGGCTTCGTCGGCTCTGAGCAGGTCGAGTATCTTGTCGTAGGTGGCGTAGTCGCATACGCCGGCATGGTAATAGGGTGCACCTTCAAAATCGTCGATTGAAAGAAAATCTCCAAAGCCCAGCTGCTGATAGATTTTATCTCGATGGTAGTTGACGGGGTTTTGCGGGTGCATAGCGGTAGTGGTATACCCAAGCTCTTTAAGGTCTTTTGCCAGGCTGTTTACGCCATTCATCTGATACAGCTGATAGGGGATCTTGCCTAATCCGACAAAGGCCGTTGTCGCTCCGGTCAAAAATTCGAATTCGGAGTTCGCCGTTCCGCCACCGGCGACCGAAGCGAGCATGGTGCCGCGAACAAGTGTGTCGGGAAGCGAGTTGTAGAATGCGGGGCCGGAGTACCCGGCCGCCTGGAGCTGCTCAAAGCACGAAAGGTCGCTAAAACTCTCGTTCATGACGGCAACAATCGTCGGCTTGATTTCATTGAACTGGGCAACGGCCGCCGCGCGCTGTTCGCTCGAGCCATATGTGCTGTCGTAGACGGCGGCGAGCTCCTGCTCGATGCTCTGCGCCTCATCGGGCGTATAGTCTTCGGGCTTCTCAATGGGCAACTCGTTGACCATTTCGGTGAACGAAGTGATAAAACCCTGAGACGCATACGTGGTGATGGGCTGCCAACGGTCAAATCCAAAATCCAGCGCCTGCTCCAAGTCGATGTTGGAAAAGCCTGAGAGCCCCACAACGGTCACTAGCAGAAAAGCACAGAGGTTAGCGGCGATAGCGGGGAAGACATGGGTGGGCGTACGGAGCTTTCGCGGTCGGATGAGCGAAAGAAGCCCCAGGGAAATCTCCAGCAGGGCGAGAGAGGTTACGATTCCGGCGGTAAAGGTAAACTCGTATCCCTCGCTGACTTCCATTGCGGTGCCAAGGGCCAAGATATCGCTTGGCAGGATGGCTTCGCCTTTAAACGTTATGACGAAGTGCTCGGCAATGCCAAGGATGCAGCAGACGACGGGCACGAGAGCCATGACGCCTCCATGACGCTGTCCCAGCAAATAAAGGGAGAGCAGAACCGTCGCGAGCAGCCCGACGGAAAACCCGAATGAGTTGGCGGGAATGCGATAGAACGTTTCGTTGCAGGCAATTTCGAGTGAAACGAACGAGAGCGCTGAAACAGCGGCGATGACAAGGATGTCACGGCAAATACAGGCAACCGTTCCCGTCGCAAGGTCGGTTTGGTCGATAAGTCCCGAAACCAAGGGCTCGACAAGAAGCATGACGGCGACAGCACCGAGCGCCGAATAAGAAAGGATCCATAGGGAGCTGCCCTCATTTACGAGCAATTGATTCGTAATCCATGCAGCTACCACGCCGAGCGGGACGAGGAGCGTCGCGCACCAAAAGACGCGGGCAATGGGTGGCTTTTCGTTGCGTTTGATTGAAAAATACACGCGCACGACGACGGCGGCCACGATAAGGACGGCGATGAATATGGGCAGATTGGCCATGTCGCTCGAAGTGATTTCAAGGGGGATATCTTCGGTCATGGACGTTCCTCTGTTACAGCAAATTAAGTTCACTATTAGATTACTGTAACCTTTCCACGACATTTCGAGAAACAAAGCGCCCGATACGCAAAGCTAAAGGTCTGCGAATCTTGTATTACGAACATCTGTGCGCGTCGAGTGCGCTAAACTCATCGACAGTATGATTCGATGCAATAGGAGGCAAGGAGCTTCCATGTCTGATTCTTCTATCGTTATTCGCGGCGCTCGTGAGCACAACCTCCGTGATATCGATGTTTCCATTCCGCGCGACCAACTCGTGGTCATTACCGGTCTTTCTGGCTCGGGCAAGAGTTCGCTGGCATTTGACACTATCTATGCCGAGGGTCAGCGTCGATATGTCGAGAGCCTTTCGAGCTATGCGCGCCAGTTCTTGGGCCAGATGGACAAACCCGACCTGGATTCAATCGACGGCCTTTCACCGGCGGTGTCGATCGACCAAAAGACGACGTCTAAAAACCCTCGCTCGACGGTTGGCACCGTAACCGAGATTTATGACTA
This sequence comes from uncultured bacterium, assembly GCA_905215505.1. GTDB lineage: Bacteria > Actinomycetota > Coriobacteriia > Coriobacteriales > Coriobacteriaceae > Collinsella. The sequence goes on along the minus strand of CAJMPU010000018.1, from coordinate 35,731 downwards.
TCTGCGCCTACTGTTCGCCCGTGTGGGCACCCCGCACTGTCCCGAATGCGGCCGCGTCATTGAGCGCCAGACGACCGACCAGGTTGCCGACAAAGTCTTGGCAGCGGGGGAGGGTCGCCGCGCGTTTGTGCTGGCCCCGGTGGTGCGCGGGCGAAAAGGCGAGTACACCAAACTGTTTGAGGACCTTCGCGCCGAGGGCTTTAGCCGCGTGCGTGTCGACGGCGAAGTGCGCTCGCTCGACGATCCGATCGATCTGGACAAGAAGTTCAAGCACGATATCGAGGTCGTGGTCGATCGCATCGTGATCCGTGAAAATTCTCTGGGTCGTATCGCCGAGTCTGTTGAGCAGGCGACCGCGCTGGCTCACGGCAATGTAAACGTGTACATGCTGCCCGATCGTGATGCTCCCGAGGGGACCGAGGGCGAGCTGCTGGAGTATTCGTTGGCCTTGGCGTGCCCGGAGCACGGACACTCCATTGACGATCTTCAGCCGCGTGATTTTTCGTTTAACGCTCCCTATGGCGCATGTCCTGAGTGTGACGGCCTGGGCTTTAAGAAAACCGTTGATGCCGAGGCGCTGATCGAGGACCCCTCGAAGTCCATTGCCGACGGAGTCTTTGGTAGCCTGTTTGGCAATTCGAACTACTACCCGCAGATTTTTGCTGCGGTCTGTAAACACTTTAAGGTGGGCACCGATACGCCGTGGGAGGACTTGCCCCCTCGCGTGCGTCGTGCATTCTTGGATGGCCTGGGCGATACGAAGATCTCGGTCGACTATCAAAAGCTCGATGGGCGCCGCAGCCAGTGGGACACCAAGTTCTCGGGCGTGCGCAATATCCTGTACGAGCGCTATACCGAGACGACGAATGAGAACACCAAGGCGCGCTTGGAGAAGTACATCCGCGAGGAGCCGTGCTCGAGCTGCCACGGCGCTCGTTTGCGCCCCGAAATGCTCGCTGTTACCGTAGGCGGTAAGTCCATTTACGAGGTCTGTTGCCTATCGTGCCGCGAGTCGCTCGAGTTTTTTGAGGGCTTGGAGCTTACCGAGCGCCAACAATTTATCGGCGGGCGCATCGTTAAGGAAATCCTGGAGCGCCTGCGCTTTCTGGTCGATGTCGGACTCGACTATCTGACCCTCGACCGTGCCTCGGCGACGCTTTCCGGAGGCGAGGCCCAGCGCATTCGCCTGGCAACGCAGATCGGCGCCGGCCTCATGGGTGTGCTGTACATTTTGGACGAGCCGTCGATCGGCCTCCATCAGCGCGATAACGAGCGCCTGATCAAGACGCTTGAGCGCCTACGCGATATCGGCAATACCGTCATCGTCGTCGAGCATGATGAGGATACGATTCGTGCTGCCGACTATGTGATCGACATGGGCCCCGGTGCGGGCGTGAACGGCGGACACGTGGTCGCCGCGGGAACGCCTGCCGATATCATGGCGTGCCCCGATTCGATGACGGGTGCCTACCTGACCGGCAAGCGAATGATTCGGGTTCCCGATGAACGCCGCAAGCCCGGTCGCGGCTGCCTTAAGATCACGGGCGCCCGTGCCAACAACCTCAAAAACGTTACCGCCAAGATCGAGTTTGGTACGCTTACGGTCGTTACCGGCGTGTCGGGATCGGGTAAGAGCTCCCTGGTTACCGACACCATCGCACCTGCCCTTACGAATGCCATTCACCGTTCGACGCGCCCTGTGGGTCCGTATAAGAAAATCGAGGGCATCGAGTGTATCGATAAGGTTATCGATATCGACCAGTCGCCGATTGGTCGCACGCCGCGTTCCAACCCTGCTACGTACATTGGCCTGTGGGATGATCTTCGCGCGCTGTTTGCGAGTACGCCGGAGTCGAAGGCGCGTGGCTACTCGCCGGGACGTTTCTCCTTTAACGTGAGCGGCGGTCGCTGCGAAGCATGCAAGGGCGACGGACAAATTAAGATCGAGATGCACTTCCTTCCCGATATCTATGTCCCCTGTGAGGTCTGCGGCGGCAAACGCTATAACCGCGAGACGCTTGAGGTCACCTACCGTGGTAAGACCATCTCGGACGTGCTCGACATGAGCGTCACCGAGGCACTGGCCTTCTTTGGGAATATCCCGCAGATTAAGCGCAAGCTCCAGACGCTATACGATGTAGGCTTGGGCTACGTGAGCCTGGGCCAGCCCGCCACGACGCTCTCGGGCGGCGAGGCGCAGCGTGTGAAGCTCGCCAAGGAGCTTCATCGACGCCAGACGGGCAAGACGTTCTATATTTTGGATGAGCCGACGACCGGCCTTCATTTTGAGGACGTCCGCCAGCTGCTCGATGTGCTGCAGCGCTTGGTCGATGCGGGCAACACGGTGCTGGTGATTGAACACAACCTTGATGTCATCAAGGTTGCCGACCGCCTGATCGATATGGGCCCCGAGGGCGGTAACGGCGGCGGAACCGTCGTGGTTTCGGGCACACCGGAGCAGGTTGCGGACTGTCCGCAAAGTTATACGGGCAAGTTTTTGGCGCCGTTGCTCAGGCGTGACCGGGAGCGTCAGGCTCAACTTGATGCTCAATAAATAGGCGATTCAGTTTATGGGCGCCATCGACTCCTTGTGATTCGATGGCGCTTGCTGTGTCGAAGTGACGTATGCAGCCGAATTGGACATATACTTAAACCTTGCGTCCGAATGCGAGGGAAAGGATATGCCATGGCAAAGGCTGTAAAGACGCCAAAAACCAATGCGATGCGCGAGCTGGAAAGCGCCGGCATTTCCTATGTTCTACATACGTACGAAGACGATGGCGATGAGTCGGTGGGCCTGGGGGTCGCGGTTTCGGAGCAGCTTGGCGAGGAGCCCGGTCAAGGATTTAAGACCTTGGTCTGCGTGACGCCGTCCAACGACTATGTCGTGTGCTGCATCCCTGTTGCCGACGAGCTCGATCTAAAGTCCGCCGCGCGTGCCGCGGGGGAGAAGTCTTTGGCCATGATGCATGTGAAGGATTTGCTTGCGGCGACTGGCTACGTTCGCGGCGGCTGCAGCCCGGTCGGTATGAAAAAACGCTACCGGACGCTCATTGATGAGACATGTGTCCTTTGGGATACCATTTTTATTTCGGGAGGCAAGCGTGGTTATCAGCTCGAGCTTGCACCCGATGATTTAATTGCATTTTGCGGGGCGACGGTTGCCGCGATTACGAGAGAGGACTGAGCGATGCCGCAGGAAGAATTGAAGCGCGGAGCTCATTTTGCAAAAGAATCTGCGTCTCAGGCACCCTCATCCGAAGCTTCTTCGTCGCGAGATGACACTGACGACATGGGCTCGTCGGACTACTCCACGGTTGGTCGTTCTGCTGGCCTCATGACCGTGCTGACCATCGTGTCGCGCGTCACCGGGTTTATCCGCACGTGGGCCATGGCGGCCGCCATCGGCATGTCGCTGCTCTCGTCCTCCTATCAGGTTGCCAACAACCTGCCCAACATGCTCTACGAGCTCGTGATGGGCGGCATGCTCGTTACGGCGTTTTTGCCGGTGTATATGGGCGTGAGGCGCGAGCAGGGCCGCGAGGCATCGAACGAGTATGTCGGCAACCTGCTCGGTATTCTGCTTCTGCTGCTGGGCGGCATCTCGCTGCTGGGCACCGTGTTTGCTCCCGGCTTTATTTGGACGCAGTCGTTCCTTTCGGGCAATGGCGGCAGCATGGATACCGCTGCGTTCATGTTCCGCTTCTTTGCTATCCAAATTCTGTTTTATGGCTTGGGCTCGGTGTTCTCGGGTGTTCTCAACGCACACCGCGACTACTTCTGGTCGACGTTTGCCCCGGTTCTCAACAATGTCATCGTCATCGCCAGCTTTATGGGCTTTGCTCCCGTGTCTGCACAATTTGGCGAGCAGGCCGGTATTATCTTGATCGCAGCCGGTACGACCCTCGGCGTTTTTGTCCAGATGGCCTGCCAGATTCCCGCGCTTGGCAAGCATGGCGTACATCCTCATATCCATATCGACTTTAAGGACCCCGCGCTGCGACAGACGATTGCGCTTGGTATCCCAACGCTGCTCGCCACGGTGTGCATGTTTGTCTCGACCTCCATTACCAATGCCGCCGCGCTGGTGGTGCAGCCCGAGACCGGCCCTTCCGTCATCGCCTATGCGCGCCTGTGGTACACGCTGCCCTACGCGCTGATTGCCGCCTCGCTTTCGACGGCGCTCTATACCGAGCTCTCTCACGACGCACAGGAGAAGGATTACGACAGCGTCCGCACGGGCATTTCGCGCGGTGTCGCCCAGATGCTCTTCTTCCTGATTCCGTTTGCACTGTATCTGATCGTCTTCGCCCGTCCGCTCAACATGATCTACTGCGCCGGCAAGTTCGATGAATCCGGCGTGGCGCTGGTGTCGGAGTTCCTTATCTATCTGGCACTTTCCTTGCCGCTCTACGGCGTGGTCGTGCTGATGCAGAAGAGCTTCTCGGCCCTGCTCGATATGAAACCTTATAGCCGCTATTGCCTGTACTCCGCTATCGGTCAGGCCGGTTCGGTGCTGCTGTTTGGCGTGGTGCTGGGCTACGGTATGCCGGCAATTGCGCTTTCGTACGTCGTTGACTACGTTGTCTTGGTCGGATGCTCACTGTGGTGGCTGCGCCGTCGCCTGCATGGCCTTCAGGTCAAGTCTATCCTGCACGGCGGTTTCTTCGGCCTATTGTTCGGTGTCTTGGGTGCTGCCGCGGGCGCCGGCGTCATGTGGGCACTCGAGCACTTTGTCGGAGTGCTTGGCAGCTCGATCCTCATTACCCTGGGCTACGTTTGTGTTGCAGGCGTCGTCTCGCTCGCTGTAACTTTTGGCCTTGCCTTCGTCTTTAAGATGCCCGAGGTCTCGGCGCTGCTTCGTCGCAAGTAGGTGCGCGTGGCAGGTCACGAAAACATTCCAACACTTGCCGAACAGGTTTCGCGCGTTCCCACGCAACCCGGCTGCTACCTTTGGAAAGATGCCAAGGGCGATGTCATCTATGTGGGCAAGGCAAAAAACTTGCGTGCCCGTATGCGTCAATACGTGACGCTGCAGGACGAGCGCCAAAAGATCCCGCTCATGATGCAGCTGGTGGCGAGCTTTGACTATATCGTGGTGGAGACCGAGCACGAGGCATTGGTGCTCGAGCGCAATCTGATTGGCCAGTACCATCCGTACTTTAACGTCGATCTCAAAGACGATAAAAGCTATCCCTTTATCGCCATCACCAAGGGCGATTTGTTTCCGGCAATCAAATACACGCGAGAGCGTCATAAACCGGGAACGCGCTATTTTGGCCCCTATACCGATAGCCGTGCGGCGCGTGAGACCATCGATACGCTACGCAAGGTTATCCCCATCTGCTCCGCTTCCTGTGCGGAGTGGCGTCGTTGTCGTCGTATCGTCGAATCTCATAAGGGCGAAGAAGACATCGTCAATATGATTTGCGCGCAAAACGGGCGTCCCTGCTTTGACTACCATGTCGGGCGCGGGCCGGGCGCATGTGTCGGCGCGATTTCCCCTGCCGACTATGCCAAGAACGTCAAGCGTGTCGAACGTTTCTTGTCGGGCCATCGCAAGGATGTCGTCGACGAGCTTACGTCCGAGATGACGGAGGCAGCCGAGACGCTCGATTTTGAGCGTGCGGCGCGCGTCAAGCGTCGCCTGGAAGTCATTAGGGGCTTGGACGATCGCCAACAGGTCGTTTTTCCATCAAGCGTCGATATCGACGTCATCGGCTTCTATCGCGAAGAGACTATCTCTGCCGCCTGTGTCTTTGTCGTTCGTGAGGGCCGAACGGTTCGAACTTGTGAGTTCATCCTCGATAAAGGCCTGGACGTCGACGAGGAAGAGCTTCAATCGGGCTTTCTTAAGCGCTATTACGACGAGACGGCTGATATTCCAGCCGAGATCAATCTCTCTGTCGAGCTTGAGGATGCCGAAGCGTTGGGGGAGTGGCTTGCGGGCAAGCGCGAGCGCTCTTGCCATCTCCATAGGCCGCAGCGCGGCGAAAAGCACCGCCTGCTCGATATGGCTTCCAAAAATGCGCGTCATGCCCTCATGCGCTACATGATGCGCACGGGGTATGCTGACGATCGCACCAATCAGGCGCTTCTGGAGCTCGAAAGTGCGCTGGCACTGCCTGCGCCGCCGTTGCGCATCGAGTGCTTCGATATCTCGACGTTGCACGGCACTTTTACCGTCGCTTCTATGGTGGTATTTACCAACGGCCGTGCCGACAAGGGCCAGTATCGTCGCTTTAAAATTCAGGCCGAATTGGACGAGGCGAACGACTTCGTATCGATGTCCGAGGTTCTGGGGCGTCGCTATGCTCCCGAGCGCATGGCGGACGAGCGCTTTGGCTCGCGCCCCGATTTGCTCGTTGTTGATGGCGGCAAGCCGCAATTGACCGCTGCAATTAAGCAACTTGAGGCACTCGGCCTCGATATACCAGTTTGTGGCTTGGCAAAGGCCGATGAGGAGGTTTTCGTGCCGTGGGACGAGACTCCCGTCGTGCTGCCGACCGGCTCCGCTTCGCTTTATCTGATCAAGCAGGTTCGCGATGAATCCCACCGATTTGCGATTACATTCCACCGCGAGTTGCGCGATAAGGCTATGACGGTTTCGGTGCTTGACGACGTTCCGGGCGTGGGACCCACCAGAAAACGTGCCATTATGCGCCATTTTGGCTCGATGAAGCGTTTGCGCGCGGCCAGCGAGCAGGAGATTGCAGAAGTTCGAGGCGTTCCGGCCGATGTCGCCAAAGCGGTCCACGAGGCACTTGTTGCCTGGAATGCCGAGCGCGGCCAGACATCTGCCAACCGTTCCGAAAACTAAACGCGCTTCTAAATAACTGGTATACATGATTGGCCGATTTTCAACCATTTATTTCGCGGCGATTACCTGCCGATTTCGGGTTTTATTAACGCTAAAACGTTTGACTGGCCATGGTGAACAACCCTGCTATCCTGCGGGTTGACGAAGACTGATATCTCACCTCGTCGATACATACTGTCTGGCGAATCGTTTGTCAATGAATTCGGTGAACGGTAGCAAATACCGTTCAAGCGTATGTATGTATCGGTCGCCGACCGCGGCACCTCAGTTGGGTTTGTCGGTAGGTAAGGTATATATCGTCCGCAAGTTGCGCGGGGGCAAGTCTAGGTGCTCCCGGGTAAGATTCTCTATTGATAGGAGAAGACATGGCCATCATCAACAAGGGTATGTCCAGGCGTTCGTTCCTCGGCCTCACCGGCAGCGTCGCTGCTGTCGCAGGGCTTGGTCTCACCGGCTGCGGTGGCAGCTCTAGCGACGAAGGTTCCGCTTCCGGTTCCACCGATTCCGCCAACCGTGGCGGCGGCGTGATCACCGCTGGTTCCGCTTACGCTCCGTCCAGCTTCGACCCCGCCAGCACCGGCTCCGCTGTTGGCCTGGGCGCTAACTGGCATGTCGTCGAGGGCCTTTACGGCATCGATTACCACGACTACAGCACCTTCAACGAGCTCGCCACCGACGATCCCAAGTCTGTGGACGACACCACTTTCGAGGTCACCATCCGCAAGGGTGCCAAGTTCTCCGATGGTACCGAGGTCACCGCTGACGATGTCGTTGCCTCCTACACCGCTTGCGCCGCTTCCGCTACCTATGCTCCGTTCTTCCAGCCCTTCGAGTCCATCGAGGCCAAGGACGCCAGCACCGTGACGGTCAAGACCAAGGTCCCCAACTTCTCCCTGCTCAAGGATCGTCTGGCCATCGTCCGCGTTACCCCGGCCACCCAGACCGAGGAGGATCGCGCCAAGCAGCCGATCGGCTCCGGCCCCTGGATGTACGACTCTATCTCCGATACCGAGATCACCCTGGTTCCCAACCCCGAGTACAACGGTGAGTATGCTGCCGAGGATAAGAAGATCCAGTACAGCATCCTGACCGACCCCACCGCTCGCGTTACCGCTCAGCAGGAGGGCTCCACGCTCGTTATGGAGCTCGTTACCGCTGACGCCGTCGACCAGCTCGAGAGCGCCGGCTGCAAGATCGATAACGTTCAGGGTTTCGGCACCCGCTTCATCATGTTCAACGTCGCCAAGGAGCCTTGGAACAACGTCAAGGTCCGTCAGGCTGTCATGTATGCGCTCGACACCGAGAAGATGGTCAGCAACACCTTCGCCGGCCTTGCCACCGCTGCCAGCTGCTACCTGCCCAAGAGCTTCACCAACTATCATGAGGCTTCCACGGTGTACAAGACCGACGCCAAGAAGGCTAAGAAGCTCATCGAGGAGTCTGGCATCACCCCGGGTGCCATCACCCTGCGCACCACCGACAACGAGCAGATTAAGGGCATGGCCGCCCAGGTCAAGAACGACCTCGACGCTCTCGGCTTCGATGTCACCATCCAGACCGATACCTCGCCGGCCACCTACGCTGCCATCGACGGCGGCGAGGCCTACGATATCCTCCTTGCCCCTGGCGATCCTTCCTGCTTCGGCGCCGACCCCGACCTGCTGCTCAACTGGTGGTACGGCGACAACGTCTGGATGCAGACCCGTTGCCCGTGGAAGGAGTCCGCTGAGTGGCAGAAGCTCCACGGCCTCATGGACGAGGCTCTTGCCGCCGAGGGCGACGAGCAGCAGAAGAAGTGGAACGAGTGCTTCGACATCATTGCCGACAATGCCGTTCTGTACCCCGTTGTCCACGTCAAGACCGTCTCCGCTTCCTGGGACGATCCGTCCACTGCGCCCAACGGCGAGGCCCTCGATGGCTTCAAGGGCATCGGTACGACGAGCATGTCCTTCAGGGGCGTTGCGACCGTCAAGGCGTAAGACTCGCTTGAGTCTGTATGCAGGATGTCGGTCGTTGGGACCGTATCCTCATAGTTGAAACAAAGACCCGGGCGGCAACGATGTCGCTCGGGTCTTGTAATGAGTATCCGTACTCATATACCAGTTGGTCCTACCGACAAAAGAAAGGGGAGAGAACGTGAACAACTTGCTACGTTTGATTGGAAGGCGTCTCGTGGCGCTGCCGATCATGGCATTGGGCGTCACCGTCCTGGTGTTCTTCCTTATGTCGTTCTCCAAGACCGACCCCGCCTATACGGCGTTGGGTGACGGTGCCTCGCCCGAGGCGGTTGCCGAGTACCATGAGAAGTATGGTCTGGACGACCCCTGGCCCGTGCGCTACGTGCGCTACATGGGCGATCTGATCCATGGCGACATGGGCACCTATGGTGCTGCTCGCAACTCCGTTGCCAAGCGCATCTCCACTGCCCTGCCCGTCACGATGCAACTGACCTTCATCGGTCTTGCCATCGGCGCGGTCGTTTCGTTTGTACTCGGCGTCATCGCGGCACTGTATCGCGATAAATGGCCGGACCAAGTAATCCGCGTCTTCTCCATCGCCGGCTTGGCAACCCCGTCGTTCTGGCTTGCCGTTCTGTTGATTCTGCTGTTCTCTTCCTACCTTAAGGTGCTTCCGGCGTCCGGTGCTCTGCCTCACTTCACCACCAACCCGGCTGGCTATCTGGGACGTATGATCATGCCCGCCATTGCTCTTGCCTTCCCGCTGACGGGTCAGATGACTCGTATCGTGCGTACGGCCATGGTCGAGGAGCTCGACAAGGACTATGTCCGTATGGCTCGCGGCGCCGGCGTTCCCGAGAAGGTCGTCGTCGGCATCAACGTACTTCGCAATGCGCTGATCACCCCGGTCACCACCCTCGGTCTTAAGATCGGTTACCTCATGGGCGGCGCCGTCGTCATCGAGGTTATCTTCAACCTCCCCGGCATGGGCACCGCGATCCTGCAGGGCGTTCAGGGCAACGAGGCGAACCTGGTTCAGGGCGTCGTCATCGTCGTTGCTCTTGCCTTCATCATCATCAACATCGTGGTTGACATGCTCTACCTGCTCATCAACCCGCGCATCAGGACGGTGTAGATTATGGTAAAGATTCGAGAGAAGCAAACCGAGCAGCTCGAGAAGGCTGCCTCCAAGGGGCTCAAGCTCGGTGGCTGGAAGAAGATGACGCTGTCTTCTAAGATTGCCGCCGTCGTGTTGGCGCTGGTCGCCCTGACTGCGATTCTGGCACCCCTTCTTGCCCCCTATAGCCCGGTCGAGATCTTTACGGCTCGCCAGGCTCCCGGCAACGGATTTATCTTCGGTACCGACGATAAGGGTCGCGACATTCTGTCGCGCATGCTCTACGGTGGTCGTTACTCACTGATTATCGGCTTTGGCGCCACTGCCATGGCTCTGGTCTGCGGCTCGGTCGTGGGCGCCCTTGCGGCGGTTTCGCGCAAGGCCGTTTCCGAGACGATCATGCGTATCCTGGACATCATCATGTCTATCCCGGGCATCGCCCTCGCGGCCGTCTTCGTCTCCATCCTGGGCAACTCCGTGCCGTCGATCATCTTCGCCATCGGCTTTATGTACACTCCGCAGATTGCCCGTATCGTGCGCGCCAACATCGTGTCCGAGTACGGAGAGGACTATGTCCGCGCGGTCATCGTTTCCGGCGCCAAGGCTCCGTGGATTTTGATCAAGCATGTTCTGCGTAACTGCATCGCCCCGATCATGGTCTTCACCGTTACCCTGGTCGCCGACGCCATCATCTTCGAGGCCTCGCTGACCTTCATCGGCGCTGGTATCCAGGAGCCCACCGCTACCTGGGGCAACATCCTCGCCGACGCCCGCGGCGGCGTGCTCGCCGGCCGTTGGTGGCAGGCGTTGTTCCCGGGCCTGGCCATCATGATCACCTGCCTGGCGCTCAACATCCTCTCCGAGGGCATTACCGACGCCATGGCCGCTGCTCCCTCCGCCGCCCTGGATCCGACCGATTCCTCCAAGCGCCGCGAGGCCGACCTGCTGGTCTCCGACCCCGTTCGCGCCTACAAGGAGCAGGCCCAGTCCCTCTCCGCTCGCCTTGGCGCCCTGCGCGATGTCGAGCTCAAGCGTGACGATCGCCATGTGCCTGACGAGTCTGTCGAACCGATCCTTTCGGTCCGCGATTTCTGCATCCAGTTTGAGCACCACGGTGACATCAACGTCGTCGACCACGTCAACTTTGATGTCCGTCCTGGCCAGACCATGGGCCTGGTCGGTGAGTCCGGCTGCGGTAAGTCCATCACCACGCTGGCCATCATGGGCCTGACCGACGATGACGAGCATCTTTCCGGTGAGGTTCTCTGGGAGGGTCGCGACCTGCTCAAGATGAGCAAGAAGGAGTGGTTCGGCCTGCGCGGTACCGATATCGCCATGGTCTATCAGGACGCCCTGTCCTCGCTCAACCCCTCCATGCTTATTTCCGCTCAGATGAAGCAGCTCACCAAGCGTGGCGGCACCCGTAGCGCCGAGGAGCTCCTGGAGCTCGTGGGCCTCGACCCCAAGCGTACGCTCGAGAGCTATCCGCATGAGCTTTCCGGTGGTCAGCGTCAGCGCGTTCTGATCGCTATGGCCCTTACCCGCGACCCCAAGCTGGTCATCTGCGACGAGCCCACGACCGCTCTGGATGTTACCGTCCAGAAGCAGGTCATCAAGCTGCTTAACGACCTTCAGGCCAAGCTCGGCTTTGCCATGATCTTCGTTTCGCACGACCTGGCACTGGTCGCCGAGGTCGCCCACAACATCACGGTTATGTACGCTGGCCAGGTTATCGAGCAGGCGCCCACCAAGGAGCTGCTCACCAACCCGATTCACGAGTACACCCGCGGCCTTCTGGGTTCCGTCCTGTCCATCGAGAGCGGTTCGGGCCGCCTGCACCAGGTGCCCGGCGCCGTTCCGAGCCCGCGCGATTTCCCCAAGGGCGATCGCTTCGCGCCCCGCTCGAGCCATCCGCGCATTGGCCTGGACACCCGTCCGGTCTTCAAGCGCGTGCCCGGCACCGAGCACTTCTATTCCGAGCTCCCCGATGAGGTGCTCAAGGCAAATGGTTTGACCCCTCACGCGGAGGTGATGTAGATGAGCGAGACCGCAGTCAACGGCGTCGAGCCGATCATCTTCCTTGATGACGTCCACGTCACCTTTAGGACCCGTACCGGCTCGATTCTGCACCCCAACCTGGTTCACGCCGTCCAGGGTGTAACGATTAGGCTCATGCCCGGTCAGACGATCGGCATCGTCGGCGAGTCCGGTTGCGGTAAGTCCACCACCGCCAACGTCATGTGCGGCCTTCAGGCCCCCACGAGCGGCAAGGTCTACTTTAAGGGCAAGGACGTTACCAAGCGTACCGCCGAGGACCGTCGCCACATGGGCCGCGTCATCTCGGTCGTGTTCCAGAACCCGGCCACGGCGCTCAACCCCCGCATGGTCGTTCGCGAGCAACTGCTCGACCCTATGCGCGTCCACAACCTGGGTACCGAGGCCGAGCAGGAGAAGCGTGTCAAGGAGCTCTTGGAGCTCACCGGCCTGCCCAGCTCCGCCGCCGAGGTTCTTCCCGGCCAGCTTTCGGGCGGCCAGCGCCAGCGCGTCGCAATTGCCCGTGCCCTGTCGCTGAACCCCGATGCCATCATCGCCGACGAGCCCACCTCGGCTCTGGACGTTTCGGTCCGCGCGCAGATTCTGAACCTGCTGACCGACCTTAAGAAGGAGCTCGGCCTGGCCATGGTGTTCATCAGCCATGACATCCAGACGGTCCGCTATATCTCTGACGACATCATCGTTATGAATGGCGGCAAGATCGTCGAGCAGGGCGAGGCCAAGCAGGTCTTCCAGCACCCTCAGGACCCCTACACCAAGATGCTGCTCGGTGCTGCGCCGTCGCTGCTGCATCCCAAGCTCGGCGAGTAGCCTCGCTTTCCCTCCCGTGCGCCCGGTTCCCTTGCCGGGCGCACCTCCGTTGCGATTTCGAAAGGTTGGGTTCACGAGCCATGCCAAGTGCTCAGGAGCTACAACAGCAATTTGGTGGGTATCGGGGCGCCATGCCCCGTCCATCAGATTTCGATCTCTTTTGGAAGGACCGCATGGCCGAGGCCGACGCCGTCGGGCTTGACTATGCGATCGAGACGGCATCGGTCACCGATGCCGTGACCTGCCAGCTTTTCGACCTCTGGTATACCGGCATGTGTGGTGCTCGCCTGCATGCCAAGTACCTTAAACCCGTCTCGGACGAGCCCGTGCCATTGGTACTTCAGTTCCATGGGTATCCGGGTGCAAGCCGCAGCTGGTTTGAGCAGGCGTCGTTTGCGGGCATGGGCATGGCACTCATCGCCCTCGACTGCCCCGGCCAAGGAGGTCCCTCCGAGGACATTGGTGGATTTGAGGGCACAACGGTCGCGGGCCATATCGTCGCCGGTATCGACGGCGATCCGGCCAACCTCTACTATGTCCGCTTGCACCAAGATATTCGCATCCTGTGCCGCATCGTTCGCGAGCTCGAGGGCATCGATCTTGCCCGTGTGTTTGTGAACGGCGCGTCGCAGGGCGGCGGTTTGGGCATTGCGACCTGTGCACTTAACAGCGAGCTTATCAATCGCGCCGCCATCCTCTATCCCTTCCTGTCGGATTTCCGCCTGGTCTGGGATTTGGATGCCGACGACATTGCCTACGAGGGCCTGCGCTATTGGTCTCGCTGGTTTGACGAGGACTCGACTCGTATCGACGAAGCCTATGCCAAGCTGGCGTGCTTCGATTCCAAGAACTTTGCCCCTATGGTCAAATGCCCCGTGCTGTTTGGCACCGGCACAGCCGATACCGTCTGTCCGCCAGCGACGCAGTTTGCGGTCTATAACAACCTGACCTGTGAAAAGCGTCATGAGTTCTTTGAAGGCTTTGGCCACGAGGAGATTCAGGATTTTGACGATCTGATCATTCCGTTTTTCTGCAAGGGAGGGGAGACTCATGTCTAAGTGCGAGAGCAATGTCAATGAGCTGATTGTCTCCGACCTTGTGGGGATTCCCGGAACGGTCTCGTCAAGGCTCGCTGATTTCCGGGATTGGCGCGGTGATGCTTCTGCGGATGTTTCCGAATTAGAGATAGCCGCTTCGGACCTTGAGGTTTGCGGGCCGAGTATTACGGCGATCGATTTCGCCAATCCGTATGCCCGCTACTCCGAGGTTTCCTTTGAGCTTGGTGGCGATGTGGTCCACGCACGTTTGATCGAGCCTGCCGGTCGCGCCCGAGCATCCGAGCTTGTGCCGCTATGTCTGATGTTTCACGACATCGACCGACCCGTGCGGGGATGGCATCACATGACGAGGTTTGCGGCCATGGGATATGCCGTGCTTGCGCTGGACGATGAGGCGATTGGATCCAGCGAGCTGCAGCAGGGGATTGCCTCTCCTGCTTTTGTCAAGCGCGTCCGTTGGGGTTGCGCGATGGCGAAGGTGGCGCGCAATCTTGATGGCGTGGACCCCGACCGCATCTTTGCATGGGGCGAGGGCCTTGGCGGCGGAGTCGCGCTGGCGGTTTCTGCTCTGGACGAGCGGGGCCTCGCCTGCACGGCGGTTGCCAATCCAATTCCCGGTGGCCTCGAGGCGTTGTCGTCTCGGGTGCGTGGATCGGTGCTCATGGGCACATCGCTCATGGATGCCGTGTGCGATCCCAAGGGCCAGTTTGCCGTATTCAACGGTCTTGAGTGTGACCGGAGGCATATCATCTATGCCAAATACGCTCATGAGCGCATCAATGCGTTCGAAAACGAAGTCATCGACTTTTTTAACCAAACGTTCTACCCGTGTTCTTTGGCCTAGACGGCCTGGACACTGCCAACAAGAGTGGGTGGCATAGGGCCGCCCGCCAGACAACTAAGGAGATTCTTGTGGCAACTCAGAAATTCACCGGCGTTATCCCTCCCGTCGTTGTTCCCGATACCGAAGACCACCAGCTCGACGTTGCCTCCTTTGAGCGCAGCATCAACCGCATGATCGATGCCGGCGTCGATGGCCTGTTCTTCCTGGGCTCTTCGGGCGAGGTCGTTTTCTCCACCGATGAGCGTCGTCGCCAGATCATTGCCGAGGCCGTTCGTATCGTCGACCACCGCGTGCCCGTCCTGGTCGGCATCATCGATACCGAGACCGAGCGCATGATCGAGCACGGTAAGGTCGCTCAGGAGCTGGGCGCCGATGCGCTTGTCGCCACCTGCCCGTTCTATGCCCTGCAGGGCATGACCGAGGTCGAGGAGCACTTCCGCATCCTGCACGAGGAGCTCGACCTGCCCATCTTTGCCTATGACATTCCCGTCTGCGTTCACACCAAGCTCCCCTGGAAGCTCCTTGCCAAGCTCGGCGCCGAGGGCGTCCTTGCTGGCGTCAAGGATTCCTCGGGTGATGACATCTCGTTCCGCTACCTCGTTCAGGAGAACGAGAAGAACGGTCATCCGATGAGTATCCTCACCGGTCACGAGGTTGTCGTCGACGGCGCTTACCTCGGTGGCGCCGACGGTTCTGTCCCGGGCCTTGCCAACGTTGAGCCCGAGGGCTACGTGCGCCAGTGGAAGGCCGCTCAGGCCGGTGACTGGGCTACCGTCAAGGCCGAGCAGGATCGCCTCAACGAGATCTCCCACATCTGGGATGTCACCTCGGGCGTCCAGGGCTATGCCGGTGGCGTCGGCGCCTTCAAGACCGCTATGAACCTCATGGGCATCTTCGACAGCCCGACCATGCCGCGCCCGGTGAAGGCCATGACTGGCGAGAACGTCGAGGCTATTAAGAAGGTCCTCCAGGACAACGGTCTCCTGTAAAGCTTTCCCAGGCACCCGACCTCGCCGTTCAACCGTGTGGCCATGACCCGTTAGGTCAATGGCCACACGGTTTCTCGGCGATCTCGGGCACCTGGATAACCTTTACTGCGCTGTGACGGCTAGCCTGACGGCGCATTTCCTGTAGTTGTTTTTATCTCCGAAGGAGAGCGACATGGAGAACAAGTACGTCTGCTCTGTCGATATCGGCGGAACTAAGATCGCGACTGCCATCATGGAGTACCCGGCTGACGGTGGTGTGCCCCATCCCGTTTTTGAGGCCGAGGTTCCCACAGAGGCCCAAGAGGGCGGCGAGGCCGTCTTCCAGCGTATCGAGGCATCCATCAAGGCTGCTCTCAAGGCGAATCCCGATGTCGAGGTCCTTGGCGTCGGTATCGGTGCCGCGGGCGTCGTCGATCCCAAGACGGGCGCCATCGCGTATGCCAATGAGATCATGCCCGGCTGGTCCGGCGTTCAGTTGGGGCCGCGTCTGCGCGAGGATCTCGGTCTTCCCGTTGCCGTTGTAGGCGACGTGCAGGCTCATGCTCTGGGCGAGGCCCACTGGGGCGTCGGCAAGGGCAAGTTCTCCGTTTTGTGTCTGGGCATCGGTACGGGCATCGGCGGCGCATATGTCGAGAACGGCCGCGTGATGCAAGGCTTCCACGGTGCTGCCGGCCATATGGGCCACATCGAGTGCTCGGCTGCCGCCGGCATTCCCTGCGCCTGCGGGCGTTCTGGTCATCTTGAGTCTGTCGCTTCGGGCACTTCCATTGGTCGTATGTACGATGAGCGCTTTGGCCGCGTCGACCCCAGCCGTCCTTCGGTCGGTCGCGATGTGAACGACCTGTGCCGCGCGGGCGACGCAAAGGCAACCGAGGTCATCCACGACGCCGGCTTTGCGCTGGGCGCCAGCTTGGGCTCGCTCGCTAACATCCTGGACCCTGAGGTCATCGTGCTTTCGGGCGGCGTGATTCACCAAGGTCCCGATTGGCGTTCGCAGACGTGGAAGGATTCGGTGCACGAGGGCTATGCCAGCCAGGCGCTCGATCCGCTTCAGGACACGCCGATCCTCATCGGTTCTCTGGAGGGCGATGCTCCGCTCATCGGTGCCGCTGAGCATCTTCTTGCCTCGTTGAAGTAAACGTATCTGCTGTAGGAGCCTCCCGAGACAACACGCCTCGGGAGGCTGTTCTGAGAAAGGTTGCAGCCTTATGACCGTCGATCCTTTGATTCAATCCCTGAAGGGCAAGCTCGTCGTGAGCGTTCAGGCGTATATGGGCGAGCCGCTTCGTACGCCCGAGACCATGGCTCAAATGTCTCGCGCTTGCGAGCTTGGCGGCGCCGCCGCCATTCGCTGTCAGGGCCTTGCCGACATTGCCGCTATTAAGGGTCGCTGTGAGGTTCCCGTCATCGGCCTGTGGAAGGATGGACACGAGGGCGTTTACATCACGCCGACGCTGCGTCACGCTCGCGCCTGCGTTGCTGCCGGTGCCGATATCGTGGCGATCGACGCCACCGATCGTCCGCGTCCCGATGGCAAGACCGTCGAGGATACCTTCCGCCCGCTGCACGAGGAGGGCGTGCTCCTGATGGCGGATTGTGCCACCATCGAGGACATTCGCCGTGCGGTTGATATGGGCTTTGACCTGGTATCCACCACGCTTTCTCACGGCGTCGCCGCCATCGACTGCACCATGGCCGATGGCCCCGACCTGCCACTCCTGCGTCAGGCGACCGAGGAATTCCCCGGTCTTCCCATCATCTGCGAGGGCCGCGTGCACACGCCCGAGGAGGCCCGCGCCGCAATTGATGCGGGCGCCTGGGCAGTTGTCGTGGGCACTGCCATCACGCACCCCACGAGTATTACGAGTTGGTTCAAGGCTGCGCTTGAGGCGTAAGACAGGCCTCGTATCCGCTCGGGGCGGTATACTCAATATAGGCAATTGACCGCGCGGGATCCGGGTTGCTGGGTCCCGCGCTTGTTTTCGGGAGGCAACACATGCAAAAGGGAGATGCCATGGATGCGGCGGAGCGCTCGGAGCGCATCCCCGATATCGTCATCATCACCGGAATGTCCGGATCGGGCCGCACGCAGGCCATGCACGTGTTCGAGGACATGGGCTATTTTTGCATCGATAACCTGCCTCCGCGTCTGATCGCCCAGCTTGCCGAGCTCGTCGGCATCAATACGGGCGTGGGCAGGCATCTCGCCGTCACCTGCGATTTGCGTAGCCAGGGACTGTTTGACGAGTTGCTCGATGCGGTCGCCGCGCTCGAAGAACGCGAGATGAGCTGTGACATCGTGTTTCTCGAGGCCTCTGACGAGGTGCTGATCCGTCGTTATAGTGAAAACCGCCGCCGCCATCCCATTGCCAAGCCGGGGGAGACTACGGCCGATGCGATTCAGCGCGAGCGCCTGCAGCTGCAGGGCGTTCGCGACCGAGCTGACATGATTATCGATACGAGCCGCTTGCGCACCTCTGCTCTGCGCAACAAATTGCGCATGGCGTTCTCCGAGTTGTCCGACCAGCAGCTCATGGACGTTCACGTGTTCTCGTTTGGCTTTAAGCACGGTATGCCCGTCGAGGCGGACATTATGATCGACGTTCGCTTCCTGCCCAATCCGTTCTACGATCCCGAGATGCGCACGATGACCGGTCTCGATAAGAAAGTCTCTGACTTTGTTCTGGACCATCCCAAGACCCAGGAGTTCTGGAAGGCCTGGACGCAGCTGCTCGATACGGTCATGCCCGGCTATATCGCGGAGGGCAAGCCACAGCTTTCTATTGCCATCGGTTGCACGGGCGGTCAACACCGCAGCGTTGCCATCGCCGAGGCCACAGCACGTTATTTGGAAGGCGCCCAGTATCACGTGAGCATTTCTCATCGCGACCTGTCGCGCGCCAACACGAAAGCATAGGCCTGCATGTCGTTTACCGCCGAGGTGCGTGACGAGCTCGCGCGCTGCGAACCCGAATGTGAATACTGCGATTTGTCGACGCTTGCCGCCCTGACGCGTGTGAGCGGTACACTTTCGCTGGCCGGCTCCGGGCGGTATCGTTTGACGGTCGCGACCGAGACGGGTGCCGTCGCGCGCACGATGATCACACTGACGCATCGCATCCTTAAGCTCAAAACGGAATTCACCGTTCGTAAATCGGTCTTGCATAAGGTCCGTAACTATCTCATTACCCTGCCCGATCAACCCGATCTGGACAAGGCTCTGGTGCTGCTGGGCATCCTCGACCGCAGGGGAGGGCTCGTCGCTGGTGTTCCCCGGCACATCGTTGCCCGTCCCTGCTGCAGGCTTGCCTACATCCGCGGCGCGCTCATCGCCGGCGGTTTCGTGGCCGATCCCCGCGGCGACTTTCATTTGGAGATCGCGGTGCAGGGCGAGCAGTATGCCCGGGGACTTTGCGATCTATTGGAGCAGATTGGGGTCCATGCGCGCGTTAACGCGCGGCGCGGGTCCTTTGCCGTCTACATTAAGAGCGCCGAGGAGATCGAGCAGCTTCTAAAGCTGGTCGGCGCCAAGCGCAGCGTTGCCGAGATCGAGGAAGCGCGCGCGGTCAAATTGGTTAAGAACGACGTAAACCGTCGCGTGAATGCCGAGCTGGCCAATCAGACCAGAAGTGCGGGTGCCGCCCAGCATCAGCTTGCGTTGATCGATGAGCTCGAACAGCGGGGTTTACGCGACACGCTTCCGGACGCCTTAGCAGTCTTTTGCGACCTGCGCGAGCGCTATCCCGATCTGTCACTGCGCGATCTGGGGGAGATGGCTGACCCTCCCTTGTCGAAGTCGGCCCTCTACCATCGAGTTTTGAGGCTTGAAAAGCTCATTGAAGCAAACAGGTAGTTGAGCGAAACTGCTTATATAGGGATTGAACTGCTGTTTTACTCTTTAAAACGTTTTAACGTAAATTTGATTTTCAATTTCGAGCATTCTCGTGAAATTCAAGTCAAAAAAAAGGTATATTAGGCGAGTGGTTAGTTTGTGGGCCTCAACGGCGGGCGCTGTAGCTCGCGGGGGCCTTACGAAAGGAGACACAATGGCAGTAAAGGTTGCTATTAACGGCTTCGGTCGCATCGGTCGTCTGGCTTTCCGTCAGATGTTCGGTCATGAGGGCTCCGAGATCGTCGCTATCAACGACCTCACCTCTCCCGATATGCTCGCTTACCTGCTGAAGTACGACTCCACGCAGGGCAACTACGCTCGCGATCACGAGGTCGTTGCTGGCGAGGATTCCATCACCGTTGACGGCAAGGAGATCAAGATCTACAAGGAGGCCGACGCCAACAACCTGCCTTGGGGCGACCTCGACGTCGACGTCGTTCTCGAGTGCACCGGCTTCTACACCAGCAAGGCTAAGGCTCAGGCCCACATCAACGCTGGCGCCAAGAAGGTCGTCATCTCCGCTCCGGCTGGCAGCGATCTGCCCACCATCGTGTACAACGTCAACCACGAGACGCTGACCGCTGAGGACAACATCATCTCCGCCGCTTCCTGCACCACCAACTGCCTCGCCCCGATGGCCAAGGGTCTGAACGACTTCGCTCCCATCGTGTCCGGCATTATGACCACCATTCACGCCTGGACCGGCGACCAGATGCCGCTCGACGGCCCGCAGCGCAAGGGCAACAAGCGTCGTAGCCGCGCCTGCGCCGTCAACATCGTCCCCAACACCACCGGTGCTGCTAAGGCTATCGGCCTGGTTCTCCCCGAGCTCAACGGTAAGCTCATCGGTGCCGCCCAGCGCGTCCCGACGCCGACCGGCTCCATCACCAACCTCTACGCTGTCGTTGACAAGAAGGTCACCGTCGACGAGGTTAACGCCGCTATGAAGGCCTACGCTGCCACCATCTCCGAGACCTTCGGTTACAACGAGGACGACATCGTCTCCACCGACATCATCGGCGAGACCCACGGCTCCATCTTCGACGCCACTCAGACCATGTGCTCTGACCTCGGCAACGGCCAGACCCTCGTTCAGGTCACCTCTTGGTACGACAACGAGAACTCTTACACCTCTCAGATGGTCCGCACCATCAAGTACTTCGAGAAGTTCGTTGCTTAATTTAGCTTTTAGCGAATAGCTCGTTGAGCGTCTAAAGAAGGGCGCGGCCTTATAGGGCTTACACCCTAGGGTCGCGCCCTTTTTATAGGAAATCGTCTGCCGTAATGGGAGGCAGACACGTACGAAAGGTAGAAGCAAACATGGCCTTTACCAAGAAGACCGTCCGCGACATCGATGTCGACGGCAAGCGCGTTCTCGTCCGCGTTGACTTCAACGTGCCTATCAAGGATGGCGTCGTTGGCGACACCACCCGTATCAAGGCTGCCCTGCCCACCATCAACTATCTCGTTGAGCACAACGCTCGCGTCATCCTCATGAGCCACCTCGGCCGTCCCGATGGCACCGGCTTCCAGCCCGAGCTGTCCCTCGAGCCCGTCGCCAAGAAGCTCGCCGAGCTCTCTGGTCTCGACGTTGCCTTTGTCGCCGACACCTACGGCGAGAAGGCTGCCGAGGCTGTCGCTGCCGTCGAGCCGGGCAAGGTTCTCGTTCTCGAGAACGTCCGCTTCGATAAGCGTGAGAAGAAGAACGATCCCGAGATCGCCAAGAAGCTCGCTTCCTATGGTGACGTCTTCGTTCTCGATGCCTTCGGCACCGCTCACCGCGCCCAGGGTTCCGTCGTGGGCCCCGCCGCTTACCTGCCTGCCGTCGCCGGCTTCCTGCTCGAGAAGGAGGTCGACACGCTGACCGGCATCTTCGCCGAGCCCGAGCGCCCCTTCGTCGCCATCGTCGGCGGTTCCAAGGTTTCCTCCAAGATCGGCGTTCTCGATCACCTCATCGACTCCGCTGACACCCTGATCATCGGTGGCGGCATGGCCTACACTTTCTTCCTGGCTCAGGGCCTGTCCGTTGGTCAGTCCCTCAAGGAAGAGGACTGGGTCGAGCGCGCTGGCGAGATGCTCAAGAAGGCCGAGGAGAAGGGCGTCAAGATCCTGCTCCCCATCGACAACCGCGTTGCCGATCACTTTGGCGAGGACGCTGTCCCCGAGGTTGTCGCTTCCGACGCTATCCCCGACGATCGTGAGGGCATGGACATCGGCCCCAAGACCGAGGAGCTTTACGCCGAGGCCGTCAAGGGTGCCAAGACCGTGTTCTGGAACGGCCCCATGGGCGTCTTCGAGTTCGACAACTTCGCTCACGGCACCCAGGCTATCGCCGAGGCTGTCGCCGAGGCCGACTGCACCTCGATCATCGGCGGTGGCGACTCCGTCGCAGCTGTCAACAAGTTCAACCTGGCCGACAAGATGAGCTGGATCTCCACCGGTGGTGGAGCTTCCATGGAGCTCGTCGAGGGTAAGGCCCTGCCCGGAGTGGAGGCGCTTCTCGATGCCTAATCGCACCCTTCTTATCGCTGGTAACTGGAAGATGAACAACGACGTCGCCGAGGCCGCCAAGCTCGCCGACGAGCTGGCTCAGGCTCTGCCCGAGGTTCCGGCTGGCGTCGAGGTGCTCGTCTGCCCTCCGACTATCGACATCACCACGGTTCATGACCGCATTCAGGCTGCCCCCATCGCCCTCGGTGCACAGAATGTGTACTGGGAGGCCAAGGGTGCCTTCACCGGTGAGTCCTCTTGCGACATGCTCAAGTCCGCTGGTTGCACCTACTGCATCATCGGTCACTCCGAGCGTCGTGACTACTTCCACGAGACCGACGAGGACCAGAACAAGAAGGCCAAGGCTCTCGTTGCCGCCGGTCTTGTTCCCGTCTTCTGCTGCGGCGAGTCCCTTGAGGTCCGCGAGGCCGGCACCTATGTCGAGCACGTCGTGAACCAGGTCAAGGCCGGCCTTGCTGGTCTTGAGATCACCTGCCCCAAGCAGGTCGTCGTCGCCTACGAGCCCATCTGGGCCATCGGCACCGGCAAGACCGCTACCGCCGAGGACGCTCAGGAGGTCTGCGGCGCTATCCGTGAGACCCTCAAGGAGATGTTCGGCGAGGAGCTCGCTAACGGCATCCGCGTCCTGTACGGTGGTTCCGCTAAGCCCGGCAACATCGCCGAGCTCGTCGCCAAGCCCGACGTTGACGGCGCCCTTGTGGGCGGCGCTTCGCTCAAGGCTGCCGACTTCGCCTCTATGGTCGTCAAGGCAGGCGAGTAGGACATATGGCACAGCGTCATCTTCCTGCACTCCTGATCATCATGGATGGTTGCGGCCTTGCTCCGGCCGATGGCGAGAACGCCGTCGCCGCTGCCAAGACGCCCTTCCTTGATAGCCTGTACGAGAAGTACCCCCACACCACGCTCGGCGCTTCGGGCGAGGACGTGGGTCTTCCCGATGGCCAGATGGGTAACTCCGAGGTGGGTCACCTCAACATCGGTGCCGGCCGCATCGTGTTCCAGGAGCTTTCGCGCATCAACAACGCCATCAAGGACGGCTCCATCGCCAAGAACGAGGTTTTCGTCAAGGCTATGGACGACGTCAAGGCTGACGGCAAGACCCTTCACCTCATGGGCCTTATGAGCCCTGGCGGTGTTCATTCTCACATGAACCACGTCGAGGCTCTGGTCAAGATGGCTGCCGAGCATGGTGTCAAGACCGTTCGCGTCCACGCCTTCATGGATGGCCGCGACGTTGACCCGCAGTCCGGTGCCGGTTACATGAGTGAGTTCTGCGCCTTCCTGGCTAAGATCTCCGAGGAGACCGGTTGCGACGCTCGCGTCGCTACCGTTTCGGGCCGCTATTGGGCCATGGACCGCGACAACCGTTGGGAGCGCATCCAGCGTGCCTACGACGTCATGGTCAATGCGTCCGATGCCGATACCGACCCCGTTGCCGGTATCAAGGCCTACTATGAGAAGGATCCGCGCGGCGACGAGTTCGTCGAGCCCTTTGCTGCCCACAACGAGGGCATTCACGAGGGCGATGCGGCCATCTTCTTCAACTTCCGTCCCGACCGCGCTCGTCAGATGACCCGCGTGTTCACGGACAAGGAGTTCGACGGCTTTGAGCGCGAGCAGATCAAGCTTTCGCACTTTGTGACGATGACCGAGTACGATCCGACGTTTGACGTCGAGGTCGCCTTCCCCAAGACATTCCCCGAGAACGTCCTGGCCGACGTTATCGCCGCCAATGGCCTGAAGCAGCTGCACACCGCCGAGACCGAGAAGTACGCCCACGTGACGTTCTTCCTCAACGGCGGCATCGAGGAGCCCAAGGAGGGCGAGGAGCGCGTGCTCGTCGCTTCCCCTAAGGTTGCTACCTACGATCTGCAGCCCGAGATGAGCGCTCCCGAGGTTACCGAGAAGCTCGTCGCCGCCATCAACGAGGATCGCGCTGATTTCTACATCGTGAACTTCGCGAACTGCGACATGGTTGGTCACACCGGTGTCTTCGACGCCGCCGTTAAGGCCGTCGAGGCTGTTGACGATGCCCTGTCCAAGGTTGTCCCGGCGATTCTCGCTAAGGGCGGCTTTGCGCTGATTACCGCCGACCACGGCAACGCTGATCACATGTTTGACGTTGCTTCCGACGGTTCCAAGCATCCGTTTACGGCTCACACCACCAACCGTGTGCCGTTTATCATCGTTGATGAGAAGGCACAGCTCACAGGTATCGAGGACGGTCGTCTATCCGATATCGCCCCGACTATGCTCACCATGGCTGGTCTGGAGCCTTCCGCCGAGATGACGGGTCGCGTGCTCGCCACCGAGGCCTAATAGAAAACAAATTCCGTTTTCTAGTAAGGGGGTTGTCCACGACTGGACAATCCCCTTTTTAATATTTCTGCCATTTCTGCCCCGTACCTAAATGGCGGGTGGGGGAGTGCTGGGGGTTGTGGTACAGTACTGGAGTTTGAATTGTTCTATTAAGGAGCTTATCTATGGGTCCGTTCCAGATTCTTCTGTTTGTCGTTTGGGCTGTCTCTGCCGTGGCGCTGACGATTCTCGTCCTGATGCATTCCGGTAAGGGTACCGGCGTTTCGGATATGATTGCTAGCTCGCTGTATAACTCCAGCTCTGCCACAGGCGTTATGGAACAGAACCTCGACCGCCTGACCGTCATCATGGCTGTCGTGTTTGCCGTGTGCGTCGTGCTGTGCATGTTTTTCTTCCCGCAGGGCATCGTCGGCTACTAAGCATCGGCGTATATACGTTTGTAAGGGGTCCCACATGTGCGGGGCCCTTTTTGTTTACAGACTTGTAACAGAGCCAAAATATCCCCACATACTTCGCCCAACTAAAGAAATTCTCGACCGTTAACCGGAATCAGCGCCAAATTGTGCATAAAATGCGCTACTGTATTGCAAAACGTTGGCCCGCATTGCATAACCAGCCATAACAGCGGACCGCGTTTGAATGGTTCGATTGGGCTGTCTCGACGTTGCCCGGCCGAATTCACTTTGTCCTATCTCATAAGGAGGATGGCATGGCTGATTCTATGTTCCACCAGCCCGTTATGGGTCGTCGCGCCTTTGTTGGCGGCACCCTCGCTGCGAGCTCCATGGCTTTTCTTGCCGCATGCGGCAAGAAGGGCGGCGACGCTTCCGGTTCTGAGTCCGGTTCGACGCTGAACTTCTACATCAACAACCCGGTCTGCATCGACCCCTACAACGTCCAGGAGGATCAGGGCACTCAGGTCGAGTACCAGCTCTTCGACGCTCTGACGGAGTACGATAACGAGAAGGGCGAGATCGTTCCGCTGGCTTGCGAGTCCTTTGAGGCTAACGACGACGCCACCGAGTTCACCTTCAAGATCAAGAAGGCCAAGTTCCATAACGGTGACGACGTTACCTCCAAGTCCTTCAAGCTCGGTTGGGAGCGCCTGGTCAACACCAAGTCGGCCATCGCTACCGAGTATGGTCCTTCCGAGGTCTCCTATCACCTTTCCATGGTCGAGGGCTATGACGATCTACTTGCCGGTAACGCTACCGAGCTCAGCGGTGTTACTTGCCCCGACGATGAGACCCTCGTCGTTAAGCTGTCTTCCGCTTACGCCGACTTCCCCTTCGTCGCCTCTCACCCGGCTCTGTCCCCGGTTCCCGAGTGCGCCGAGACCGATGTCAAGAGCTTCTATCTTGCCCCGGTCGGCAACGGCCCGTTCATGATGGACGGTAAGTGGGAGGATGGTCAGGAGATCAACCTCAAGAAGTTCGACGATTATTATGGCGACAAGGCCAAGATCGACGCCATCCACTTCCAGGTCATCAAGGACGTGGAGACCGCTTACAAGGAGTTCCAGGCCGGTAACCTCGATGTCTGCGACGTTCCCGTTGCTCAGATCGACGCCGCCAAGAAGGACCGCGGCGAGTCCAAGGATGGCTACACCATGAGTGATGGTGCGCGCATGCTGCTCGGTTCCGAGCCTTCCACGTACTATCTGACGTGCAACACCACGGCCGAGCCGTTCAACAACGCTGACCTGCGTAGGGGCATCTCCCTGGCTATCAACCGTGAGGCCATCTGCAAGACCATCTTCAAGGGCACCCGTACCCCCGCTGACGGCATCGTTCCTCCGGGAATCGCCGGCTACAAGGAGGGCGCATGGGAGTTCTGCGCCTACGACGTCGACAAGGCTAACGAGTACCTCGACAAGGTCGCTCCCGCTGGCGCTAACGGCGATCGTGGCATCAATGTGACCCTGTCCTACAACCAGGACGGCGGCCACAAGGAGATCATGGAGTCCATCATCGGCGACCTCGCCAAGGTGGGCGTCACCGCCGTCTCCGATACCCCTGAGTGGTCTGCCCTGCTCGAGCAGTATCAGAACTTCAACTATCAGTTCGGCCGTCTGGGCTGGATCGCCGATTACCCGATCATGGACAACTTCCTGTATCCGCTGTTCCACTCCGACTCCCTGGGTGGCGACAACCGCTCCGGTTACAGCAACCCCGACTTTGACGCCAAGGTTGACGAGGCCCGTGCCACGGTTGACGACGACGAGCGTATCGCCAAGATGCAGGAGGCCGACGCCATGGTCGCCGCCGACTGCCCGGTCATCCCGGTGATGTTCTACACGCACACCATCGCTGGCTCCGACCGCGTCAAGTACCTCTACGTTGATCCGCAGAAGCACGCCGATCTGGGTACCGCTGAGCTCGCCTAAGAGTTTGCAGCTTCCGTGAGGGTCAAGTATTTACGTAGACCTCATGGGAAACATACAGTTCCCCCTAACCTGGGGTAAACTGGCTGATGGTAATTTTGGGATGCCGGTCTGGCGATCGGCATCCCATTTAGGTTAATCCCTAGATAGGGGAGTGGTATGGGTAAGTACATCGTTAAACGTGTGCTTCAGTTCATCCCGGTGTTTTTGGGCGTCACGCTGATTCTGTTCGCCCTCCAGAATATCGTGCCGGGAGATCCGATCAAGCTGATCGGTGGAGACAAGGCTCTGTCCCCCGAGGTAGAGCTTCAGCTTCGCGTACGCTATCACCTGGTCCAGACGGACGAGGACGGTAACGCGATCCTTGACGAGAACGGCGATCCCGTTCAGACGTCGCTTGTAGACCGTTATCTGTATTACATGAACGGTCTGCTTCATGGCGATCTGGGTAATTCGTACCAGCGCAAGCTGCCGGTTACGGAAATCTTTGCCCAGAAGTATCCGTATACGGTCAAACTCGCCGCGTGCGCCATCGTGCTCGAGGCGATCATGGGTATCGGTGCGGGTATCATTTCGGCGGTAAAGCGTTATTCCTTCTGGGATATTTTGGTAACGCTGACCACGTCGATCCTCGTTGCCGTTCCCGCCTTCTGGCTCGGCATGCTGCTGCAGCTGTTCTTCGGCGTCATCCTTAAGGACCTCACCGGCGGCGCATTCTCCATGCCGATTTCGGGTGCCGGCGGTTCCAGCTCTCAGTATCAGGATTGGATGCACTATGTGCTTCCGACCATTACGCTGGCTTCGGTTTCGACCGCTTATGCTGCCCGCATTATGCGTTCGCAGCTGCTTGACGTCATGAACCAAGATTACATCCGTACGGCAAAGGCCAAGGGTCTCTCCAATCGCGCGATCATCATCAAGCATGCGCTTAAGAATGCACTCATCCCCGTCGTTACCTATATTGGTGTCGACTTTGGCGGCATGCTTTCGGGTGCCATCCTGACCGAAACGGTCTTTAACTGGCCCGGTATCGGCTATGAGGTCTATCGCGCCATCAGCATGCGTGACTGGCCCATCGTTATGGGCGGCGTTACGCTCATCGTCGTCGTCGTCATGGTGATCAACCTGCTCGTCGACATTAGCTATGCATTCCTCGACCCGCGCATCCGCCTTGGCGGTCCGTCGGATAAGGCCTAAGGGAGGTACGTCTCATGCAGGAAACTGATTCTCAGTCTCAGGAGCAGGCTACCGCCACCAAGGCCGCATCTGCTCCCGCCAAGTCCCGCACGCTGTGGGGCGACGCTTTTAAGCGTCTTCGCAAGAACAAGCTCGCCGTTATCGGTGTCTGCTGGATCATCGTCGTCGTTTTGGTTGCCCTGACCGCAGATCTGTGGGCTAAGCCCTGGCTCGGTTCGCCGACGGCTTCCGACTCGACCACCATGGCCGAGACGTCGCTGCTGGCTCCGTGTGCCGAGCACCCGTTTGGCACCGACGCCCTTGGCCGCGACATTCTCGTTCGTGTTATCTACGGTGCACGTGTTTCGCTTTCCGTCGGTATTATGGCCACCGCCATCTCCACGGTGATCGGTCTGGTCATGGGCGCCCTTGCCGGTTTCTATGGCGGCATCTGGGATACGATTATCATGCGCTGCGCGGACATCTTCCTGGCGTTCCCGTACGTGCTGTTCGTCGTCGCCATGATCGCCGTTATCGGCCGTGGCCTTCAGAACGTCTTTATCGCCATCGGTATTCTCGGCTGGCCTTCGATTGCGCGCGTCTTTAGATCCGCGATCCTCACGGTCAAAGAGAACGACTATGTTGACGCCGCCCGTGCCATGGGTGCATCCGATGCCCGTATCGTTATGCGCCATATCTTCCCGAACTCCGTTGCTTCCATCGTGGTCTACGCGACCATGAACATCGGCGGCGCTATTCTGACCGAGTCCGCTCTGTCCTTCCTCGGCATGGGCGTTATTCCGCCTACGCCTTCGTGGGGCTCCATGATTCAGGACGGTCAGCAGTATCTTCTGACTGCTCCCTGGATGATGATCATGCCCGGTCTGGCAATTCTCTCGACGGTGCTCGCCTTCACCCTGCTGGGTGACGGTTTGCGCGACGCCCTCGACGTCAAGATGAAGGACGCATAAGGATGAAGAAGAACAAGAACTATGTGGACCTGAAGGACCAGCCGGTTCCCGAGGGCCAGCATCTGCTCGAGGTCGATGACCTTAAGATGTATTTCCACACCGAAGATGGCGTCGTTCGCGCTGTCGACGGTGTCTCCTACACGCTCGATCGTGGCGAGACCCTCGGTGTCGTCGGTGAGTCCGGCTCCGGTAAGTCCGTGACCGCCATGACCATCATGGGTCTTATCTCGATGCCTCCGGGAAAGATTGAGGGCGGCGACGTTCGCTATCGCGGTCGTTCTATCCTCGAGATGACCGAGGAAGAGATGCAGCACATTCGCGGTAACGATATCGCGATGATCTTCCAGGATCCTATGACCTCCTTGAACCCGGTCTATAAGATCGGCAAGCAGGTGGGCGAGGGCCTTCGTCTGCACCGTGGCTACTCCAAGCAGGAGGCGCTCAAGCGCGCCACCGAGCTTTTGGACCTCGTGGGTATCCCCGAGCCCGAGAAGCGCGTCAATGAGTATCCGCACCAGTTCTCCGGCGGTATGCGTCAGCGCGTCATGATCGCCATGGCTCTTGCCTGCGATCCCGATATCCTGATTGCCGACGAGCCCACGACGGCTCTGGATGTTACCATTCAGGCTCAGATTATCGAGCTCATGCAGGAGATGCAGGAGAAGAACGGCAACGCCATTATTATGATTACCCATGACCTGGGCGTCGTCGCCGATATGGCCGATAAGATTATGGTTATGTACGCCGGCCGTCCCGTCGAGTTCGGTACTGCTGAGGAAATCTTCTACGAGAGCCGCCATCCCTACACCTGGGGTCTTATTCGCTCCATCCCGGAGCAGGCCATCGATGAGAAGAAGCCGCTGACGCCGATTCACGGCAACCCGCCTTCGCTCATGAATCTGCCCGAGGGCTGCGTCTTCTCTCCTCGCTGCCCCTATGCGACGGACAAGTGCCGCAAGCAGCGCCCCGAGCGCGTTGTCACCGAGTCCGGCCACTATTCTGCGTGCCATTATTCCGGTGACCCCGAGTTCCTCAAGAACGCCCCTGAGACGTCCCGCACGCGCAAGGATTCCAAGAAGGGAGGCGAGGCGTAAATGACAGACAATAACGAGCGCACTCCGCTGCTGAAGGTCGAGCATCTTTCTAAGGAGTTCCCCGCAGAGTCCGGCATGTTCGCCAAGCGTTTTTCCAAGCGCGTCGTCTCTGCTGTGAATGACATTTCGTTCGAGATTTATCCGGGCGAGACCTTTGGCCTGGTCGGCGAGTCTGGTTGCGGTAAGTCCACCACGGGCCGCACCATCATGCGCCTGACCAAGCCGACGGCAGGTAAGGTGTTCTTCCAGGGCAAAGACGTTGCCGAGATGAGCAAGCATGAGATCAAGGACATGCGTCGTGAGATGCAGTTCATCTTCCAGGACCCCTATGCTTCGCTCAATCCTCGTATGACCATCGGCGAGATCGTCTCCGAGCCCATGACTATTCATGGCGTGGGCACCAAGGAGGAGCGCATTGAGCGTGTCCGTGAGCTGCTGGACGTCGTCGGCCTCAACCCCGAGCACATCAACCGCTATCCGCACGAGTTCTCGGGCGGTCAGCGTCAGCGTGTCGGCATCGCCCGTGCGTTCGCTCTGAAGCCCAAGCTGATCATCTGCGACGAGCCCGTTTCCGCTCTGGATGTTTCCATTCAGGCCCAGGTTCTGAACCTGCTCAAGGAACTTCAGGACAAGTTCGGTACGGCCTATCTCTTCATTGCCCACGACCTGTCCGTCGTGCAGCACATCTCCGATCGCGTTGCCGTTATGTATCTGGGTAAGATGGTCGAGGTTTCGGACTGGAAGACGCTCTATAGCGAGCCTCACCATCCGTACACGCAGTCGCTGCTATCTGCCGTGCCGGTTCCCGATCCGGATATTCAGAAGACCCGCAAGCGCATCATCCTCGCCGGCGATCCGCCGTCGCCGCTGGATCCGCCGACCGGCTGCCGTTTCCACACGCGCTGCCCGATCGCGCAGGGCATCTGCTCCGAGAAGCTTCCTGAGTTTAAGGAAGTTGCCCCGGGCCACTGCTGCGCCTGCCACTTCGCGGAGCCGTTCCCGATCAAGGAATCGCACATCGACCTGTAGCCGGTTGTTATCGTTCGGGCCCGTGCTGGACTTAGTTTTCAGAACGTCCTCGACCATGGAAACCCCCTTATCCTGCTCCTTCGGAGCTGCGGATAAGGGGGTTTCCTGGTCTGCGGAATGTTCTGAAAACTAAGTCCAGCACGGGCCCTGTGTTACCACTGCAGAGGGGTGCGATTCCTTGATCGCTCACTTTATCTAATAAGAAATTTAGTGAGGCCGGAGCTTCAGCTCCGGCCTCCCCATATAAGGGCTCGGCAAAGCCGAGCCACCAAATTTGCATCAGCCCCAGAACATGTTTGAGAACTGTGCCTGGAGTATGTGTTGGTAGGCCCCGAATCGGTGCTGCCTCCCGGCGCATTCCGCAGGGGGAGCGATATTTTGCAGCACGAAGTGCGCAGCAAAATATCGCTCATGCCCGAGGACGCGCCGGGAGGCAGCACCGATTCGGGGCCGGACATGCGGATCTACCTGCGCAATTACAAATTCGAAAACTTTTTTGAAAAAAGTGCTTGCACAGTTCTCGAATCATAGGTTATTATCTTCCTCGTTGAACGCGCGGGTTCAACAAAACGAACCGCGAATCAACAACATAGCATGTCGGAGTGGCGGAATTGGCAGACGCGCTAGCTTGAGGTGCTAGTGACCGCTTTTTGGTCATGCGGGTTCAAGTCCCGCCTCCGACACCATCGCATTTGAGAAGCCTCTTCGGAGGCTTTTTTGTTACCGATAGACGGTGGGGTCCACGATGGAAACGCTTGAACGCAACGAGTGGGCAGACGTTGCCCAACTAGTCGAGATCACGAGCGATGCTGTCATCATCTGCGAGCTCGACGGAACCATTCTGCATGTGAATAATCGCTTACTTGGTTTGATGTGCGAGGAACGCGCCGACGTCATCGGTGGAGATGTTAAAGACGTCCTGTACTCGTCCGCTTTTGAACGTGCGACGGAACATCGTCTGCCATTTGATACTGATGGCTCCGAGAACGAACTGATGCTCAAGCTAAGTGACGGCTCTTTTATTCCCGTCTTGGTTCGTGCGGGCTCCGTAACGCCTCCACGCATCTTTGGGCGCCGCGCACCACGTGTCCTGGTGGCGCTTCACAGTATCGAGGAACAGTATTCTCACGACCGTCAGCTCAAGCGTGCGTTATCGGAGCTTAGAGTGGCGAACAAGCGTCTCTCTGGGACGCTCTCGGTCATTATGAGCACTGTGGGCTCCGATGAGTTACCCAGCCTGCTTGATACCGTTTTGAACCAGCTTGTAGGAACGCTCGATGCTTCGGGTGCCGCTATCTATTTTTCTGAGAGCGGCGGCTTTAAGCTTCGTGGTGTTTCCAAGGAGCTGTACGACAGCTACCTGCCCGAGTTTTTGCCGTATGGCGCTGGCATTCCGACGTATGTTCTTCGCGAGTCGCGCGCCTGTCGCTTGTCGATCCAACAGGACCTTGAGGGCGACCGGGTTGCTTCGGGTATGTTCATTGATTTGGACAATCGTTCCAAACACTTGCTGCGCGTGCAGGATATGCCTCCGTATCGCAGTGAGATCTGTCTTCCCGTGTTTTACGGCACGCAGGTGCTCGGTGTGTTGGAGGTCGGTTGGAAACGTCCACAGGCGCCACTTGCCTATGACCTTAACGTGCTCGAGGTCATCTGCGATTACCTGTCTATTCAGATGGTCGGCATGGCATCGAGCCTTCGCTCCCGTCGCACGGCCGAGCTTGGCCGCTCGCTCAATGTCTTGCGGGATGAGTTGTTTACCTTTCTAGACGATTCCGCCGCGGCTACCCAGGCGGTATCGTCCGAGATCTGCAATATGCTCAACTGCCATTTTTGCCCTATTGAGTATGACGCCAGGCTGGATTCCTACGTCATAGATTTTGAAGGCGGCAGTCGCGTTAATTTGCCGGGCGATCCGGAGTCGCTCTTCTTTTCTGTCACGACGCCGGCAGCGCGCCTGGGATCAGCTTCCGATGGGTTCGAGACGTCGGTGCTGGGCGGGACGAGCGCTGACGATCTCAAGCACGTGCGCCTAACGCGCGTGGATGAATCCACGCCTATGGGTGCATGGCTGAGAGCCCACGGCCTGCCGTGTCAGGGACTGTATGTCGACTCCGGTATCGAGGCGGGGCGCTATCGCTCGGAGGCGGATGACAAGCGAAACAACGATGCGATCGTTCACGCTGATGTCGCAAAGGGGCCGACAACGCGCGCCTTGCTGCTCCGTGATGGCAGCCAGGAACCAATCGACGACCTTGAATACGACTACATGGTGCATTTGGCTCACGATTTTGAACTGATCTATGAGGGTGAGTCTCAAAAGCGCGAGGAGCGTCATATCGCTCAGACGCTTCAGATCGGCATGAGAAATTCGCTTGGTGACGTTCCGGGAATCGCCGCCGATTCGGTGTACCTGTCGGCCACGAACTCGGCGTTGGTCGGCGGCGATTTCTATACGCTCATCCGTCTTCCCGACGATTGCGCCGTCATGATTCTGGGCGATGTGTCTGGCAAAGGCATTGAGGCTGCATCGATGTCCGCACTCGTCAAGACGGCCCTGACGGCATATGCCTGGGAGGGCGCTGGACCGGCCCGCATGGCACGCTCTCTTAACAGCATGCTCATGGGCTTTTCGAGGGTCGAGACGTTCGTGACGGCCTTTATCGCCAAGATTGACCTTAAAGCCGGACGCGCAACGTATTGTTCGGCGGGCCATCCTCCGACCATGGTCATCAGGCCAGAGTCGATGCCGCTGGGTGGCGGCGAGGCTCGTGGGGGAGAGGTCGAGCTGCTTGGATGCCAATCGGGGGTAATCGGTGCCTTTGAGAGCATGGTGTACGAGACAGGCGTGTTTACGTTCGCTCCTGGTGACATGCTATTTATGTACACCGACGGAACAATCGAAGCGCGTGACCGCTCGGGTGCTTTCTTTGGCGAGCAGCGCCTTCGCGACCTTCTGCTCTCTGTCTCGGGTGAGGGCGTGTCGGGCATTTGCGGCAAGGTCTTGGGCGAGCTTGACCGATTTACCGAATCGGCGCTGGACGATGACATTGCATTGGTGTCCCTTGAGTTTTTACGGGGTCGTTCATAGACGACGCTGGGCGGGCTGAATCCGTACGGTTGGGGAAACGAATGCATCGAGTGGGCTTTTTTGGGGAACCATGGTCGTATGAATGAGTGGAATGACATAGCGGTTTTGACGCCACCAGGCGATATCGACATCGCCACGGTGCCTGCGCTGCGTCGGCGGTTGGATGCTTTGATTGGCCGCGGCGTGCGTCGTGTCGTCATCAACTGTCAGGCTGTTAGCTTTATCGATTCGACGGGCTTGGCATTCCTGCTTACGCGCGCTCGTGAGCTCATGAGGCGAGAAGGCCTGCTTTCGCTCGTCAATGCATCGGGTGAAGTTGTTCGCTTTTTGGAGATTGCTCGTCTTGTCGATATCCTTCATGTCGCGGGGCCGGCACGGGAGTCTATTCCCGCCATTCCGGTGGGGGAGCTGCCTCGCTGGAGTAAGAGCGTCGAGGTCCGTCAGGGTATCGAGAATCTTCCATACTACCGACATCGCATCGCCGAACTCCTTGAATCGCTTCCGTTGCGCCGCGACGAGCGCTACGATGTCGCATTGGCGTCGGGGGAGGCGCTGGGTAATGCCTATGACCATGCGGGCGGTATCGGGTGCGTCCTGACGGTTCAGGCCTATGGCGATCGCGTTGTGGTTGAGGTGCTTGATCGAGGTGCCGGCTATTCTATCGATGAAACGAGCGAACCGGTCGCATCTGAGGAGCGCGGCCGTGGTATCAAGCTTATGCGTATGCTCGTCGATAACGTGGAGGTTGCTCATCGTACGGACGGCGCCGGCACGCGCGTGCGGATGGTGAAGCTGTTTAGCGGAGCGCTGGAATCGTGTGCCTAGCCAATCGCTTTAGCGCGTTTAGCTACTAAGAACATGCGGCAGACAAGTTTTTTGAAAAAAGTACTTGCGTCTTTTGGACAACTCGCGTAAATTAATAACCCGCAAGCGGACATGGCTCAGTTGGTAGAGCACAACCTTGCCAAGGTTGGGGTCGCGGGTTCGAGCCCCGTTGTCCGCTCCATTGCATTTCCGGACCGTTTAGGCGGTCCTTTTTCGGCGAAGTGGCCAAGTGGTAAGGCAGAGGCCTGCAAAGCCTTTACCCCCGGTTCGAATCCGGGCTTCGCCTCCAGGCAACATCCGGGCGCTCCGGCGCCCGTTTTGTTTTACATATGCGGACATGGCTCAGTTGGTAGAGCACAACCTTGCCAAGGTTGGGGTCGCGGGTTCGAGCCCCGTTGTCCGCTCCAAACGCAGCAGCCCGACTACTACGGTAGCCGGGCTTTTTCGTACCCATCGCTTGGGCTCGAACCCGAGAGGGAGCGAGCGTTAAGCAAACGCGGAGCGTTTGTAGCGAGCTGGCGAGGTCGCCGGCAGACGGCCGAAGCCGGTGCGGATCCGCGAAGCGGATACGCGGACGCCCCGTTGTCCGCTCCAACTATCTTACGCGGTTCTAACGAACCGCGTTTTTTGTTGACGCTGCGCGGGCCCCGGGCACCCCATCTTGCCCCTCAATCGTCGGTCGCGTACATAAAGTACGCTTCCCTCCTCTTTCGCGGCAACTTGGGGCACCCGGAGCCCGCTCGCTCATATGACCCAATCCACTGTCAAGGGCCACAATGGCCCCGCCGA